>CAZNQP010000005.1:76258-99090 GCA_964575355.1 uncultured Chloroflexaceae bacterium | reverse complement strand
GCGGGCTTCTGGGCGCAGTTCGTCGCTCAGGCTGATGATACCAAGCGGCTGCATGCTGGTGGGCAACGTCGAGCTGTCGCCCTCATCGTGCAGGAGCGTGGGGTCAGGGTGGTATGCCACCAGCAGCACCCGTAGCCCTTCGTCTGCCCACGCTGCGCTCTGCGCGGCAATTGCCTGCCCATCGGAGGTATTGGGGGCAAGGCTGTCGTCGAGGTACGGGCGCAGCATTTCGGGTGCGCCGAGCGCGTAGATGCCACGCCGCGTCGCGTCGTCGAAGGCAACGGCACTCCATTTGCGTGCCGACGAAAACGGCACCTCTGCTAGCAACGTCTGTGGCGGTTGCGGATAGGCGGCGGCAATGGCTTCGCTAGTTTTGTTGCTGGTACGGGCACTGCTCACCATCGCGCCCAGTGTCTGCTTGAATGCCTCTTTCGTCATATCAAGTGGCATTACATCGTGCATCAGCAGGCGGTTAGCGGTCAGCGTGCCGGTCTTGTCCACGCACAGCGTGTCCACGTTGCTCAATGACTCGATAGCATTCGACTGTTGCACGAGCACGCCGAAGCGCAGAATGCGTACCGCGCTGATGGCATACGCCACCGAGATGGTCAGGAACAACCCGTTCGGGATCAGCCCCGCCACCACGGTGATATTCTGCACGCTTTCGGTCAGGTCGCGTGACCATAGAAACTGGTTGAGCACCAGCAACATTTCGAGGAAGATCGCAATGAGCAGAAAGACCCGCACCAGCAAATTGATGTCTTCTTGCAGTGGGGTCAGCACGCGCTTGTAGGCACGCGCCCCCGCCGTGATTTTGTTGATCAGGCTGGAGGTGCCAACTTGCTCCGCGACGTAGTAGCCCCCGCCCGACACACAGTAGCTCCCAGAGTAGACTGGGTCACCTGCTTGTTTGGCAATCAGGTCGGACTCGCCAGTCAGTTGCGACTCGTCTACATCCATGCGCCCCGCACCCACCATCGCGCCATCTACGAGCAACTGGTCGCCTGCGCCCGCCTTCACTACGTCGCCCAGCACAATCTGGTCGGGGGGGATAGTCTGCTCTGCCCCATCACGAATGACCACCGCTTGCGGACGGTTGAGCAACGCGATCTCGTCCAGCTTGCGCTTGGCTTGCAACTCTTGTGCGCTACTGGCAATTGCATTGATGAGCACAATGCCGCCCGATAACAGCGCGTCTAGCGGTCGCCCCAGCAACAGCAAGGCAATGCCCAGCCCAAACAGCGCGTTGTTGATGAAGGTGAAGACGTTCTCGCGGATGATCTGCCCATACGAGCGGGTGGCAAAGTCGGGGGTTCTGTTAATTTCGCCGCGTGCAATGCGCTCTTGCACTTCGGCACTGCTCAAGCCCGTGATCGGGGTGGCTTCGGTGGTTGCCGTCATAGGTGCTCCTTGGGGTACAACAACAGGGTTGTGCTATGTGGGTCTTCCTTTTTGCTTGCGCCATTATGCCCGAGGTGGTGCGGTGGTGCAAGTACACCACGAACTTGCCCACCGCACCATTAGCGCGGTGGGCGGTGGGCTGCACCAGCAAACACAGTGTGACCGTGCCTATCGCGTGCCTACCGCAGCACAGCAGGCAAGAAGACGGGCTGTACTGCTTCAACGACTGTGATGGTGAGCGAGATCGTCACCTGCGAGTCGGTATCGTCAGGGTTGCTGGCACTCCCCACGACAATCGTTGCAGTGTATGTGCCGGGGACGATGCCGCCATAGATACCGCCAAAGGTTTCCACGGTGAGCGTGAGCGGCTGAGCAGCGGTACCGCTCTCACGGTCAATCGTGATCAAGTCCTGCGGGTTGTCTGCACTGACGACTGTCCAGTCGGCTGATAACTGGATACGCAGTTGCTGTCTTGTCTGAAACCCTTCTAGGGCAACCAACGAGTTTATACGCGCAGGGACGGCACGTATCACATCAATGACCGCATTGCTACTCCCATCGCGGCGAAACTGCCCCCACGGGACACTGTAGGCAGGCTGGTTTCCTCGCGGGCTGTTTATGACGGCAGCAAGGTTTGTCCAGCCATACAGCACACCACGCCCCGGCAGGTACGGTGCATTCTCGCCCCCAATCACAACATCCAGTACCCCATCGTTGTTTACATCCCCCACAGCCGGGGTTGACTTCAGCGTGCCCCACGCAAACAGCGACGGTTGGTTGCCACACTGCGGGTTCTGACAGGTCAGTGGTGTTCCGTTGTTGCCTTGCAGCACATGCACACTCCAGAAGTTTGAGACCAATACTTCAAGTGACCCGTTGCCGTCTACATCGGCAATGACCGGCGACTGGCGGTCTCCCCCGGAGGGGTCGTTGTTGCCACTGTTGGGGTCGGTTGGGGTGGTCGTCCAGATCGGCGTGGGGTCTTCGGCATTCCACGCCTGCACCCGGCTAAAATCGTTGCCCGTATCGGGTGGGTCGCCGCGTGTCACGATCACGACTTCGAGCACACCGTCATCATCAAGATCGCCGAGCGCAGGCGATGATTGGGTACAATCGTCAGCATTCAGGGTCTGAAGCTCATTCCCCGCTCGATCAAATATCTTGACCCACTTACCAAGTTTGTCCGATGAGCCTTCGGGGAAAAAACAACCAGACCCAATCACGATTTCGGGACCGGGGTTGCTCGGTAGGACGTTGCCAACTGCGGGTGACGAAAAGATCGCCTGATCTGTGAAGGTGTGTCGCCAGATGACAGGGCTATCGTTGGCAATGCCAAACTTCGGCGAGTCGAAGTCTACGTAACGACCACCCAGCGTAGCCGTATTGAATGCGTAGAGGAAACCACCATCGGGAGTTTGCAGTTCATCGTTGCGCGATATGTCTGACGCAGCAATCAGTTCGAGTGCCGGCGTGTCGTTGACATTGTAGAAGACCGGCGACGACTGCGCAGTGTCCGCCGTGTGGTAGACCCACCGTACCGTGCCATCGGCGTTGAGCAAATAGATATGGCGATCAAGACTGCCGAAGGCAATCTCCATGGTGCCATCACCATCCGTGTCGGCAGCAGCAGGAGTCGTCGTGACACCATACAGGTTTTCACTGATCCCAATCGAGTTGAGATACCGGCGCGTGCTGAACCGCCACACAAGTTGCCCGTTTGTCCCGTTGTACACGGCTATCCCGCCGTCACAGTCGTCTGGACCAGTCGGTAAGCCATACGGCACAATGACGTGTGCTGGCTGGCTGTTGCCAAAGATGCGAGCAACCGTGACCGCACTATTGATCTTGGCGGTGTTGCCAAGCGCGGCACCACAAGCAGATGGCAAAACATTGGCTGACCACAGCAGGGAGCCACCACTGCCATACACATACAATGTGCCATCATTGCTGGCAACCGCAACTTCCTGCCCATTGTCGGCGTTGCCATCCACCTCAGCAATTTTGGGCGAACTGCGTGTGACCTGATTGCCTGCTAGGAAAATGCCGTGTTGCTGGGGCGTGTCGTCGGGGAGCCGTGGGTCGTGCGTCCAGCCCGGTATGGGATCAGGCTGGTCTGCATAGTTTGCCCCGACCGTAAGTGGGAGAAGCAGTGCGATGAGGAGTAATCCGCTGAGGCAAATGAGGGGGCGACGGTAGTACGAACGTGAACCCATGTCGTTCTCCTTGAAATAAAGCGACTACACGAATGGTATGCTGTTGAGCGTGCTGCTATGAGAGGTAGCACACCACTTCTAGCCTCAGTATAGCACCAAAAATACCACAGAGCGTAAAGGTTAGGTTAAAGGGGGTATGGATTTCACGGCACATGACCGCGAAACAAGTCAAGCACGACTCGCCTATATGGTCATCTATCGAGCAGATATGAGCACATATCAGTTGGCGAAACTGTGAGACGTTGCTGCCACAAACAGGCGCGGGCTTTCGTGGGGGACTTCCGTGGCTGCATGTCAGCTCCCGTTCCCCTCTTCCGGCTGGTCGCCAGCGTGCCGCTCTGCCGCTAGCACGTCTACCCGCCGTTGCAGCCGTCGCTGTTCGGCGAGACCCTGACGCAACAGAGGCACAATCGCTTCGTGCAGCAGTGGGTCAGAGGGGGGGACACCATTGGCAGGGCTGGGCGGCGGCGGCGGCTTGCCGCGCAGCGCACCCCACGCATTGCGCACGCGGTCTACCAACGAAGGCGGCGCGGCAGGTGTGGGTGGCGTTGGGCTGTCGGGCACGCGCTCTGCGGCAACGAGACGTTGGTACCACTGGCGCATCGCGGGGGGAAGCTGTTCTTGCTGCGCCCGATCCACAACGCGCACCGTCTCTTCGGCAAAGCGGCGGTGTGTAAACTGAAGTGCCTGCCGCACCCCACGCTGTGCGCGGCGGGTGTATTCGCTGCGGGGCGGCGCAAATCGTTCGATAGCCGTGAGCAAGCGGTCACAGACGGCATCCCAGTTATATTCAGCCACCACATAGTCATAACCGCGTTGCCCCATCACGGTTGCCTGTGTAGGGGTGTGTAGCAGGTGGTGCAGCGCGGCGGCAAACTCGGCATAGCTCGCAAAATGTAGCCCGCCACCACTGCGCTCGGCGTGCTGCCGGGTCACGGCACAATCGCTATGCACCAGCACCGGGCGACCCTGTAGCCACGCTTCCATAATGACAATCGAAAAACTTTCGTTGCGCGACGGCTGGCAGAGCGCAACGGCGGCGGCAAAGGCATCCGGCAGTTCGTGCTCTGGCAGCATCCCGACTGCCACAATGTCATCGCGCGGGGGGAGTGCAATATCGCCCCGCCCGGTCAGCACAAGGGTCAGATCACCGGGGTGTTCGTCTTTGTAGCGCGTAAAATAGTCTAGCAATAGTGGCACATTCTTACCTACTTCGAGCCGCCCACTATACAGCAGGATCGTATCGGGTAAGCCGTGCCGAGCACGAAACGCCGCCCCATCGCCCGGCGGGGCAGGCAGATCGAAGCCATAGCCCACTGTCACACGAAACGGGTTTGCCACCCCAAGGACATCGGTTGCCACATCCATTTCGGCATCAGTGTTGAAGAGTAGCCCCGCAGCCGCTTCCAGCATTTCGCGGAATATCAACAGTCGCGCCGACGGTTCGTCGTGCAAGCAGGGCAACAGCAGGGCGTGCTCTGGGAATGCCCGCACGCCCCAGTATGTGGTGCCAAACAGGTAGGGGGCAAAGATCAGGCAGCGATAGTCGGCGCGGTGCTGCTCGATATACCGCACCATATCGTGGCTACGAAGGTTGTTTTCCGCGAAGGCTTCTTCGTCCGCATAGCGCACCACTGCCCCGCTATTCGCCTGTGTCAGCACGCTATGGAACATACCAACATCTACCGCGCTCGTCGCAAAGCGGCGCACCAGCACCCCGTTGATGGTCTCCTCGCCGGGCTGAAAATGGTTGACCCATGCCCCCATATCCAGTGTGCAGGTGGTCAATACCTCGACCGCGTGCCCCCGCCGGGTGAGTTCTTCAGCATAACCCCGGATGAGTCGCTCAGCACCACCAAGGATTTCGCGCCCATAGCGGGGCGTGATAAACGCGATCTTCGGGTGTTGCGCTGGCTCAGCAGCCTGCCGGGCAGGTATTGCCGGGTGCATCGCCGCTTGTGCCAGTGGTTGCCATGGTGTGTGCAGGTGCTCGTTGGGGGGAGCAGGTGGGTGCGGGGCGACATCCGCGAGAAGCTGATTGACATAATTAGCAAGTTGTTGGCTGTCCTCTGGCGCAAAATACAGTCCAGCATCGCCGACAACATACGGTGTCCCCGTTGCGCGGGCTGCCACCACGGGCTTACCGCGTGCCATCGCCTCGACCGCCGGCATGCCGAAGCCCTCGTGGACGCTGGCGGTCACGAAAACGTGACACAGATCGTAGAACAGTTGCACGTCGGGCACCTGCCCAGTAAAGATGACCTGCGTGGTACAGCCGAGGTCAGCGGTCTGCTGGGCAATCTCGGCAAGGTAGGTCTGATACGGGGCTGACGTGTTATCGCCGACAAGCAAGAGCACCGTGTCGGGGTGCTGCGCGAGGATGGCGGGCATAGCTGCCACAAGGTCGTGAATGTGTTTGTTGCGTGCCATGCGCCCAACATACAGGAGCACATGCTTGCCCCACAGGTGATACTGCTCAACGAGGGCAGGAGCGGGCGGTGCACCATACCCGACATCTGCCACAACCGCATAGGGCATGACCCCCACACGCTGGGTCGGTATCGAGCCAGTGGCGAGCACTTCATCGGCAGTGTACTGGCTATGCCCGTAGGCATAGTCGGCATACTGCACAAGCGTCATATCCCGGTGCCCGCGCACGAGGTTGTCATAGCCGGGGGCATCCTTGTCCCACAGGTGTGTGGGTGTTACGCCGTGATAATCGAAAATCACGGTTGCCCCGTGGGGCAACTTGACTGCGTGTGCGAGTGCATAGTAGGTCGAGTAGTTCAGAATGAGTACGTCAGCGTGGTAGAAATGGGTGATGCCGGGGGCGATGTGCGGGTCGTCGCTATGCCCACGCGCTAGGTCGTCCAGTTGGAGTTGGATCATCGCGCGGCGGGCATCGGCGGGCAGGCGTTGGTCTACGTGTTCGGTGAGCAGAAGCGCGTAGTAGCCCGCTGCCCGCAACGTGCGTAGCTGTGCCATCACATGGTTGCCAACGGCATCGTTCAGCACACAGTTGCCATTCAGGACGCAGACCCGTGGCACGTCCGGCGGCGCAAAGGTGATAGGCACGCGCACCGGGTTGACCCCGGCGTGGTGAAACCATGTGATCTGCTCTTCGATCAAGCTGAGTTCTAGGATATAGTCGCCCGCCCCCGGCGGCGGGTCGGCGCGTACCTCCACGATGACGCTACTGCCGGGGGGCACCGGGTGGGGCAGGCGGGCGCGGGTGCCCTCGCCGCCAACGGAGATACCGCGAGCGGTGTACCAGCGGTGCCCAACCGTGACCTGCATCACGCCGACATGCAGCCACGGCACGCGCCCGGTATTGGTCATTCGTAGGCGGAGAATACACTGCTCACCTACCCAGAGGCGGGTAGGTGGCTCTTCAGCAAAGGCGTAGGTCGCGTGATACAGGGCAGTGGGCACCGTCACAAGCTCCCATCTCCCTGTGTGGGGAGCACGGTCATAGCCGTGTGCATTTCATCGAGAGCCGCCGCGACGCGCTGCTGCATCCGTTGGGTGAGGGTCTGCTTGCACGCCAGCAGCATCGCCTCAATCGCGGCTGCCTCGGTGGGCGACACCGGCGCGTGGAGCGTTGTGCGTATCCGCAGAATACGGTCAAGGTTGAGCAGGGTCTCGATGTATGCCCAGCGCAATGCACGGGCTTCTTGCGGGTGCAGGTGCTGCATAATGAACTCGTGCTCGGCGGCAGCAAAGGCACCGATAATCTCGGCAACAGGCAAAGTCTTGAGGACATAGCGTAGCCGCCCCCGGTTGTAATACTGGCTCCGGAGCACCGGCTGCCGAATTGACAGTGACTCGTGATGCACAAGGGTTGCTGTCGGTTGGTACAGCACGGTATACCCGGCGTGCCGTAGCCGCCAGCACAGGTCGGCATCTTCGTAGTAAGCGGGGGTATAGCCCACATCGAATAAGCCGACTGCCTGCAACGCGCTCATTCGCAGGGCAAGGGCTGCCCCGGTCACGGCAGGGTAGGTGGTTGCCTCGTCATACTGCCCGTTATCTGCCTGCCCACTCCCAATGTGGTGTGCCACGGCACGCGGATACTCCAGCGTCACTCCAGCGTGTTGCAACAGCCCGTCGGGGTAGCGGATTTTGCAGCCCACGGCGGCAATTTGGGGGTCAGCCTGTAGGGGTGCCACACTTGCCGCCAGCCACGTCGGGTCGGGCACTGTGTCTTGGTTGAGCAGCACCACCACATCGGGCGGCTCTTCCATCTGTTGCAAGGCGAGCAACCCGACGTTCATGCCTTGGCTAAAGCCAAGGTTGCGTTCGTTCTCGATTAGCATCAGGTCGGGCGGCATCAGGTCAGGGTACGCATCCCGGAGGGTAGCTACCGTGCCATCGGTCGAGGCATTGTCTACAACCAGCAACACATCGGGGGGAGGGTGCTGCGCGGCAACTGCTCGCACGCAAGCGGGCGCGGTATCGTTGCCGTTCCACGTCAAGATCAGGACTGCGGTCTTCATAGGGTGGTCTGCTGTTCGTTCGTAGGCAACCCGCCGCCGTTGTGGGCGTGCCCATAAGCATTGTCCGGGGTGGCAGCACGGTCGGCTAGGGTGCGCCGTAGCGCAAGCACTAGTTGCGTATCGGCTTCTTCTAGCCCTGCCAGTTGGGCTACTATTTCGCTCAGGCTGTAATGTACCAGCCGCTCGTTGCGCTCCACGCTATCAGCCCGTTGTTCTAGCGCGACGAGCCGTGCCGTTACCTGTTCAAGATAGCCGTGCAGCACGCGGTTTTCGTGCTCTAGCGCATCGAGGCGTTGCTCAATGTCCGATGTACGTATATCAATGCGCTGTGTTTCGTCGTCAATGCGCGTATCAATGCGCTGTGTTTCGTCGTCAATGCGCCGATGCGCGTGCTGTACCGCGACGTGTGCGGCGTGGTTAAAGCTGAGGATTTCGTTCCGCTGGTGGTCGGCAACTTGGTTGATCGCATACACCGAGCGCAGGAGCGCGGCATTGTAGCGTTGCTGCTGCTCGCGCAGTGGCTCGACGTAGGGGCGCACCACCTGCTCGATCAGGGGGCGGCGTGCCTGCGCCAGCCGTCCCGCTACGCCATCCGGCGCGTGGATTTGCCACGTCTGTTCTTGCACTGCCACGGCAGCGTTGCGGGTTGCCTCTAACGTGGCATAGGCATCACGCACGGGTTCTGCCTGCGCCGCGTCTGGTTGGCGGTCGGGGTGCGTTACAGCTGGGGGTGCGTTGCGCGGGCGCGTCTGGTACGGTGCGGCACAGTAGGCGAGCAAGGGCTGCGCGACACGCTCCCATGTGTAGCGGCTCGCCAGTGCGCGGGCATGCTGCGCCATGGTTGCGCGGGCGGTGTCATCGTGCAGCAGCCGGTTGACGGCAATGGCAACTGCTTTTGCGTCACCGATAGGCACCACAACGGCTGCTCCAGCGGGCGCGAACAGCGCGGCAGCCGGGTCGCCGCTACTAATGACCGCAGGTAGACCCGCCCACAGGTGGTCGAGCATGCGCGAACGGATGGCAGCATAGCGCGTCTCAAGGTTGTCGCGGTGCAACGACACTGCCAACGTTGCTTCAAGCAATACGCCACCACGGTCGTCGTAGGGCACCCACTCGTCGTAGAAGAAAATATGGGTATCCCGTAGCCCGCTTGCCGTTGCCCGCTCACGGGCGCGGTTGTTCATTGCGGTTGGGGCATTGTGCGACGGATGTACCCCCGCCAGAAAAACTAGCCGCGCCGTCGGGTGTTGGGCGACAATCGCGGGCATTGCATCAATGAGGGTGAGCGGGTCCATCCAGTCCCACAGCCCGCCGCCCCACAAGATGAGCGGGTCATCCGCGTGGATCGCGGCGAACGCCGCCCGCAGCAGTGGGGTCGCGGTGGGTGGTGTGGCAGGCAAGCCCGACGACACCACATCTATCAAACGGCGCAGGTCGGGGTCGTCGTCACTCGTGGCGGGGACGATGCGCCCTGCTGCCAACAGACCACCGATATACATGTCGCGCTGTCGCTCGGTGGCGCACACAAAGAAATCGCCCGCCGTAAGTTGCTGGTTGAGCAATGCGCGGTCGGCGGCGAGGTGCTGCTGGCGTTCGGTGGCAGGGGCGGCGCGGTACAGTTCGAGATTTTCGAGCAGGGTGGGGTCGTACATATCCACCACTAGTGGCGGCACGCTGGTCGCTATGTCAGGGTGTGCCTGCAACACATGCCCGTTCGCAACGATCACGTCGGCAGCACTAAGCCAGTCGGCGAGGCTGGCAGCATTCCCCCATTCGTAGCGACCGAGTGCCACACTGGTAGCGGGTAGGTCGCACGGTGCCGGTGCAATCAGGGTGACGGGTTGTTGTGCCGCCAGCGTGTGGGCAAGCTCCCAGTAGCGAATGCCGGGACCTGCCATGCGGCTCCCGATGCGGTCGTGGCTAATGATCAGCACCCGTGGTGGTTGCTGTGGCACTGTGGTGGCTGTATCGGCGGTACCTGTAGTTGTGGTTGGCTCACTCATTGTTGGCAGTTCCCCCTCTTGCTGCGCTGCTACTATACCAGATTTCACGGGGGTGTCGGCAGCCCGCTGGGGGAGCGCACAGAACGCCACGAGCGGCTGTGCGACCTGCTGCCAGCGTAGCGTCGTGGCAAGTGCGGCAGCAGCGTGCTGGTGGCGTTGGCGTTGCGCGGTGTCGCTATACATGGTACGTAGCGCGGTGATCCAGCCTGCTGTGTCGCCGGGGGCAACCCCAATGCCCGCCCCGGCGTGTACCACTTGTGCGCTCAGGCTGTCGCCCGTCGAGCAGATCATCGGGAGTTCTGCCCACAGATAGTCGAGCAGGCGCGTGCGGAACGCCATGCGGGTCTCTACGCCCGGTTGGTGCGCCGAAATACCGATGTCTGCCTCGCGCAGGTACGCGCCGCGCTCGTTGTACGCGATCCACTCATCCAGCACGATCACACGGTCATCCGATAGCCCTAGCAATAGACCCAACTGCGCCGCTCGCTCACGTACTGCCGCCGCGAGGGGCATAGCAACCGGGTCGCCGTCGGGGTTGGGGCGTGCCCCAGCAAAAAAGCAGACGCGCAGGCGCGGGCACTCATCGCGCAGTTTCGCCACAGCCTCAAGCACGACAAACGGGTCGAACCAGTCCCACAGCCCGCCCGCCCAAACCGCCAGTAGCGCATCGGTTGGGATCGCCGGATGCACACCGCGCAGCACTGGCGTTGCTGCTGGGGTGGGTGGTGCCGCCACGCCAGAGGGCACAAGGTCTATCAGGCGCGTTAGGTCGCGGTCGTGCTGGCGCACTACGGCGGGGTTCACCCGTCCGGCGGCGGTCAACGCGCCCAGCCAGTAGTCCCGTTGCCGTTCGGTGGCGCAGAAGAAGAAGTCGCCACGCTGCAACTGCGCGTCGGTGAGGTGCTGATAGTGGCGGTGGCGGTCAGTGGCGGCGGCGAGGTCGTGCTGGCTATACAGGTCGAGGCTTTCGAGGATGAGCGGATCGTACAAGTCAATGGCAAGCGGCAGATCGTGGGTCAGCAGTTCTGGGTAGTGCGCGAAGACAAAGCCCTGCCCGATCACGACATCCGCATCGGCGAGGAGCGTAGCCATCATGACCTCGTGGTAACAGACCTGCGCCATACGATCCGACGGGCGTTCGGGCGGGTTGGGCAGTGCGAGTGTCACGCGGTGCTGTTCGGCTAGGACGTGTGCCAGTTCCCACGCCCGGATACCCGGTCCGGCCATGTTGGTTGCCACTACGTCGGTGCAGACAAACAGCACGCGCCGCCCTGTGGTGGGTGTTGCGGCGGGTGGGGCGACACACGCGGGTGCCACCAACGCAGGCGCGGCAGGCGCGGCAGGCGCGGCGGCGTGCCGTTGCTGCGTCGCGGCGTGAAACGGCACCAGCGACCGTAGCCAGCGTTCGATAGCCGCCCATTCTGCGGGAAGCGGTGCTGTAGGGGACTGGATCGTCGGCGTAATAGTGGCATCTATAGTGGGCAACCATGCGCCCGTGCCGCTAGCGGCAACCACCCACACCTGCCGATAAGCTGGCTCGCGCCGTTCGTGGTCTGCGAAGAAGCGCGTGTAGTAGGTGTCAATCTGTTCGTGTACCGCGACATCGGCGGTGCGTCCGGCAACATAGTGCTTAAACAGCATCATCGTCAGCCATGCATGGACGTACCCAGTGGGATAGCGGCGGTACGCCAGTCCACGCTCACCGAGCAATGCGGCGGTGCTCGCACCGTCGGGCAGACCGTAGGTGACGTGCTCGGCAAGTTGCGGTTGCGTAACGTGCAGCTCGGCAGTGATGAAATCGGCAACGAGCTTTTCAGCCGCCACAACCTCAGGGCTGGCGAAGGGGGCAGCCAAAATGACCGCGTGCCGCGCTACCCGGAGTAGCTCATCCCAGAATGCTGGGCGGTCAGCCGCGGGGACGTGCTCCAGCGTGTCGCACGAGATAACCACATCGAACGTATCCGCCATAAAGTGCAGGCTCCGCCCATCGCCGCGCGTGTAGGCGGGGTGCTCACAGGCAACCGTATCGAGCACAAGTACGTGGTCATCGGGCAGGAAGAGCGTGGCCGGCAGCACATCGTCGCCGCGTGCGCTGCGAAAGTAGCCACCAACATCGAGGATGCGTAGCCGTTCGCCGAGCGTCGGGCGCAACGCATCCACGATTTCGCGGATCATGCGGTAGCGACCGTACTGGTCGAAGGGGAGACCAACCGGATCGGGTAGTGTGGTGGTATTCATACCGTCGTTTCTATGGCTGGTTGGGGTACATCGGCACTGTGCAGCCAGTGCCCGCCAAACGTCATGGTGCCATAGCGTTCGCGCAGGCTCCCCGTATGGACGACTAGTTCGTAGCTGTGGTCGTGGACATCGAAGGGGTGCAGGTGCGACTCGTCGAAGACCGCCACCGTCACGGTGTAGGTACCCGTCAGCAATGGCAACGACGGCACAACATAATCAACATAGCCTTCGCCGTCAATGTGTGGAATATCTACCCCGTCGAAGCTCGTGTTTGGTCCGGTCAGCCACAGCCCGTTGCCGTGGTGAAACCCGATGCCGAATAGGGGGTAGTTCACGGGCTGATGGGCGTGGTAGTGGATACGCACGACAAGCGGTTCGTTGGTACGAAAGACTTCGTGCGGTCTGCCCTGCACATCCACGAAGGTCACACGGGTGATTTCCACCTCGCGCGAGCCGTAGCGGCGGCGTACCAACCCGTTGCCCAATTCGATGTCGTTTTCCTCTGGCGTGTCGGTCTGTTCGGTCACGCGGCGCAGGGCGGCAATGCGGTCACTCTCGCGGCGGTTGACTTCGTCGAGGTAGGCATCCACCACGTCGTTGGCGTTGGCGTAGGCTCGCATCTCGCCCCGGTCGAGCCATACCGCCGTGTCGCACAACGTCCGCACCACATCGAGCGCGTGCGAGACAAACACAATCGTTTTGCCGCGCCGCCGGAAGCGGTAGATGCGCTCCATACACCGCCGTTGAAAGGCTTCGTCGCCGACTGCCAGTACTTCATCGGTGATCAATACGTCGGGGTCTACTTCGGTTGCCACCGCGAAGGCAAGGCGGGTGTACATCCCCGACGAGTAGTGCTTCACTTCCATGTCGAAGAACCGCCCGATCTCGGCGAAGTCAACAATTGAGTCGAGGCGACGCGCCATGTCTTTGCGGCTCAAGCCCATCAACGAGCCATAGAGGAAGACATTATCCCGCCCACTCAGGTCAGGGTGAAAGCCGCTCCCTAGTTCAAGCAGTGCCGCCACCCGCCCCTCAAGGCGCACGCTCCCCGTGGTTGGCTCAAGAATACGGGTCATCAACTTCAGGGCGGTGCTTTTGCCGGCACCGTTGTGCCCCACCAACCCGATGCTCTTACCCTTTTCCACCTCGAAGCTGACATCGCGCAGTGCCCAGAACTCGTCACCGGGGGGACGCGGCTTGCCAATGCTGGCAAACCATTCTTGCATCGAGTTGCGTCGTTCGCTGTTGAGTATGAACCGTTTGCTGACGTTGGTAAACTCAATCACACTCATAGCTGTTCTCCAAACTGACCGCTGTTGCGCTGGAAGAACCAGTAGCCGATAGCCAGCGTCAGTAGCGACGTGACCAGCACCCGCAGCACGCTATCGGTAGCTGGCAAGCCCGGCGTGGGGATCATCGTACCATAGACCGTATTGCCATACAGAATATCGCGGTAGAAGTCTACGATGCTTGCCATCGGGTTGAGCCAGCGCACCACACGGGCGACATCCTCGCCGCCAAGCGTGTCGAGCGAGTAAAAGATAGGCGTGAGGAAAAACCAGAATTGCAGCAGAATACCGATCAGGTGGGTGGTGTCGCGCCAAAAGACTGCCAGCGTGCTGAGGAACATGACCAGTCCCATCAGGAAGATCGTCTGGATAACCACAATGATCGGCATATACAGGAACGTGAGCGAGAAGTTGATCGTGCCCGTGGCGAGCAGTTGCGTGATTGCCATCACGACTAGCATCATGGGGAGCGATAGGACAAAGTTGACCAGTGCCGAAAAGACGCTTGCCAGTGGCAGTACCTCACGCGGAAAAAACACTTTTTTGATGAGGTGCGCGTTGTCTATAATGCTGCGTGAGCCGCCGCTCACCGCTTCGGCGGTATAGTTCCAAGGGAGCAACGCCACAATGAGAAAGACCGGGAACTGTGCGATATTGCTAGGGATCAGGACGGTGAAGACAATCAGGAAGATCAACATCAACAGCAGGGGGGCAAGTTGCGTCCAGACGTAGCCGAGCGCACTGCTCTTGTAGCGCGTGCGGAGATCGCGCAAGACGATATTGCCGATCAGTTCGCGGTAGAGCCACAGTTCTTGCACGCGCGGCACCACACGCACCGAACGGTCAAGGGCGACGGTCAGCCCACCGAACGCCACGCCCGCCAGCACCACCAGCGAGAGGTAGAGGAGCGTGTTGTTCGGTGCTGGCTCGGCGGGCAATGCCGGAGCGGTACGGGTCACGCCGCCTGCTGCGTCAGGGTCGAAGGTGGTGCCGTGGGTATCGAGCATGTAGCGTAGGGCAGCCTCAATCGTGGCGCGTTGCGCGATTGCCTGATCGCGGAAGCCAATTTCGTTGCCGACCTTGATGTCGCCCATCGCGTTGTGGGCGGCGGCACACAGTTGCAAGGCATCCTCACGGGCGGCGGTGGCTCCCTGCTTCGACAGTTCAGCCGTGCCGCACCAGCTATCAAGCGTGGCGTTGCGCGTGTTGATCTCGAATGTCCAGAGGTCGTAGCGGGCTTCGAGGGCGCGGGTCAGGTCGTTCTGTTCTGGGGGGGGTAGCTCTGCCACCCGGATAGGCGCAGACACCGGCTCGATGGGGCGGCTGAGGGGAAACGCGCTACGTTCGATAATGTCGCGGAGCAGTTGCTCGAAGCGTTCCTCAGTCGGTTCGCCGTTCAGTGCCGCCACCAGTTGCCAGCCCAGCAGGTTTCGCAGTACCTCACGCCCCCCCGTTGCCCGGAGTTGGCGGATCAGTTCTGCTGATGCCGCATCGGCGAGGCGGCGGGCTTCGCTGGCGGTTGCGCCCCACGCTTGTACGTTGATCGTGCCGGGGGCAACCAGTTGGTATTCGCTGCGATAGTCTGGGGCACCATACCGGAGTTGGCGGTTGGCGTTTGCCTGCTGTTGCAGGGCATTCTGGGCATCCTTCAGAATGATCTGGAGGTCATAGGCGGGTGCGCCCTCAGCATCGTACAAGCCGTGGTAGCGCGTCGTATCGAACGTGACGGGGGCGGTCGCTGTGTAGACCACCGGGCGCGACAGTATCCGTGGTGCCACGACTGCGACGGCTGCCAGCACACAAAACAGTATCCAGAGCCACTGATACAGGCGCAGGCGGGCATACTCGTGCTGCAACCAACCGAACGGTGGGCGGCTGATAGCGGGCGGGGTCGCTTGTTCTAGCTTACGCGCCATAGCTCCACCTCAATCGTCTGGTCGGGTTGCAGGTCGAATATGATGTACTCGCCACGCAGGTCATACGGGATGGGAGCAGAACTAGTGACGCGCTCTATCGTAAAGGGGGCTTGCACAGTCAGGGCACCCAGCGGCTGTGTCGTCGGGTTGCTGATACGCAAGCGCAGGGCGTTCGAGTCGCTCGTAGGCAACGCTGTTATCTCCAGAGCACGGAGCGCGTGGAGGCGATCCGTTATTTCACGCAACGGGGCAATCCAGAAATCTGGCTGCGTTGCTGCATATTCTACCACACGTTGCCATGTCTGCTGTTGCTCAGCAGTCACCACCTCCTCGGTGTGTGCCCACAGGTCAACCATGCCGCCCTCGGCACGGATCGCGTCGAGTTGCGCGATGACGGTTGCTTCGCTGGCGGGGGTGAGATACATGTCAGGGCACGCCATCAGTTGGCTGTGGGCGGGCAACGGGCGGCAGTGTGGGTCGGCGATCAGCCCGTCGGCGGTGGTCTTGAACAGGTCGTACTGTGCCTGATCGCTCAGGCGCGTGAGTGAGGTCACACCGAGTGCCGCCAGCACGCGCCAGTTGCCTTCGTGCATGCCCGCGCTACTACTCCACGGGAACGCCAGCGACTGCATGGGGGCTACATCTTTGCGGGCGGCGATCTCGTTCCACGTCAGGGTATCGCTTTGCCAGTCGTCCGGGGCAACCAAGCCACCGTAGAAGTGGCTGAAGGTGTGGCTCTGTATATCGTGCCCGGCTGCCTGCAACGGTGCTACAAGGTCGCCAAAGTACCACGCTGGGTCGCTCTCGCTGGTGCCATAGGGGTCAGGCGCAAACCACGGTGTGGTCTGCCAGCCTGCCGATACCCAGCGGTTAGCGGGCGAAGCCCAGTCGTAGGTGGGGTTGCCCATAAACTGTTCGCGCTCAGTGTTGCCGTCGAGGAAGTTATAGCCAGTGGCATAGTACGTAGCCCGCACACCATACGGCGCGAACAGCCGCAACGTTGTGGTAATGCCTTCGCGCATGCGTAGCCCGCGTGCTATCGGGTCTTCGTCGGCGTAGGGGTCGCCCACCGAACGGGAATGCACCAGCCCCCCCATGGCAGTCTCCCAGTCGAACGAGAACGACACGGCGGCGGGTTTACCATCCGGGTAGGGCAGCACCGTCACGGGGGGGGCACCGGCGGGGGCATTGGTCTGGGGGGTGGGGGTGCCACCCTGTCGCACCGCGAAGTAATCGAGGTAGATACGGTCATCTGCCGACGGTTGCAGTTCGACGCGTAGCGTTGCCGCACCACTTGGCGCGACAAACGCCGCCCGCAAGTCGCCCCACTCGCTCGGTGGCGCATCGGCGAACCACAACACGACGGGTTGCCAAGTGGTGGCATCGCGGCGCAGCAGGTTCGCGTTGCTGTCGTACCACGCGAAAGTGGGGCGCACACGCGGGGCAACCCCGGCATGGTCGTCGCTCAGGGTACGCGCCGTGAAGCAATAGCTCTGTCCCGGCTGTACTGGGACGGGGGGCGTGGTGATGCGGTTGGCAATGCCGAGCAGTTGCAGCGAACGCCCGTCGCCGTCCACGGCAAACGCACCCAACGCGACACCGGGGGCGGCTGCCTGCCAGCCGGTGGGCAACGCGGCATCCGCCGTCTGGGTACGCAAGTCGGCGTTGGGCAGCAGGTTGGGTGCCAGCAGCGGCACGTTCGCACAGGCGGCAACGCGCTGTTGCACAAGCAGTGACAGCCCCACGGTGCCGATCACGAGCAGGGTAGCAACGCCTGCCAGCCATACGACAGAGCTTCGTTTGTTGTTCATTACGCGCGATTCTAACACCAATCTCACCACTTATCAACTTGTCCCCAACCACATAGTGCCCTGAACCTTGCTATACTGCAAACGATACAGTACACAGCAATTCGGAGGCATAGCGTGATCGAAGCATATCAATTAATGAAGCAGTTCGGTACCTTCACGGCAGTACGCGGCATCACCATGACGGTACAGCCGGGCGAAGTGCTGGCACTGCTCGGTCCGAACGGCGCAGGGAAGACGACGACGGTGCGTATGCTCGCGGCGATCCTGCAACCCACCAGCGGCTCTGCCCGCATTGCCGGACTAGATGTAGTCGAACACGCACAAGAGGTACGGGCGCGGGTTGGTCTGCTGACAGAATATCCGGGGTTGTACGGGCGGATGCGTGCCATCGAATACCTCGATTTTTTCGGTAGCCTGCTGGGGCTTGACCATAACGAGCGCACCCAGCGTGCCCGGTCGCTGTTGCAGCAGTTTGGTTTGTGGGAAGCCCGCGACAAGCGGCTCGAAAGCTATTCGAAGGGCATGCGCCAGAAACTTGCACTGGTGCGTGCGCTCATCCACAGCCCGCCCGTCCTGTTCCTCGACGAGCCAACCACCGCCATGGACCCGCAGAGCGCACGGACAGTCCGCGATGCTATCGGCGACCTGCGGGCGGCGGATCGCTCGATCCTGCTGACGACGCACAACCTGACCGAAGCTGAGCTATTAGCCGACCGTATTGCTATCATCCGTAGTGGGCAGATCATTGAGCGGGGCACCAAGCGCGAACTGATGACGCGGTTACTTGGTACCCCACTGTGGCAAATTGAGTTGCCTGTGCTTGTGCCGTCGGCGTATATTCGCGCATTGCTCGCCGACTTGATTGACGTGGAGGATGTCACGGGCACCAAGGTGCGCTACCGCACGGTAGCCCCCTACGCCGTCAACCCGTGCATCATCACCCGCTTGCAAGAGCTAGGGCTATCCCCTATCGCCGTGACCGAAGTCTCGCGTAGCCTCGAAGATGTCTACCTCCAGATTGTGAGCCGGGATGCACCGACCGACCCTGTGCCCTCACCCGATACACGTACCACCGACCACACCGCAACGGTAGCCCACACGGGCAACACCGCCGCCGCTAGCCCGAACGAGGTTCTGCCATGATAAACGGACGAAGTGCCGTCCGCTTGGTGACACGGCGCGAAGTGCGCGAAACGCTTGCCGACTGGCGCATCGTATTCCCGATGCTCGTCTTGAGCCTCTTGCTCCCCATGATTATGGCGGCGGGTACGCTCTATGTCGTTGATTTCCTCGATGACCCGGAGTTCGCCCGCCGGTTGCTGCCCACGATCATTTTACTGGTCGGGTTTATCCCAGCGAGTTTCTCGATAGTAACGGCACTTGAGTCATTCGTCGGTGAGCGCGAACGTAACACCCTCGAATCGCTCCTTGCGATGCCCGTCTCCGACCGCACGCTCTACATCAGCAAGTTTGCCGCGGCGTTGCTCGTCCCATTGGTGGCAAGCTACACGGCGATGATCATTTGTTGCCTGCTGTTGCTGGTAGCCCGTTCGGCGCTGTTTTTCAGCGCATTTTCGCCTGACCGCTTCCTGCTGTTGTTTGCCGCTATCGGGTTGCTGGCGGGCAGCATGGTAGCGGGGGCAGTCGTCATTTCGAGCCACGTCAGCACGATCCGTGCAGCGAACCTCATGTCGAGTTTTGTGTTGCTCCCAGCGGCGGCACTGGTGCAGGCGGTCACACTCTACATCCTTGACGATGCGTGGGGGCAACTGTGGTTGCTGATCATGATCTTCGCTGCGCTATGTTTGCTGCTGCTGCGCGTTGGGTTGAAGACGTTCAACCGCGAGATGATACTCTCGCGGGAGCAACGCCCGTCGCTGCTGCACACGTTGCGTGCTCGTTGGCAACCTACCGCGCCCGCCGCGTCTGCTCTTCCCACCGCACCAGCTCCTGTTGCCGCGCATGCCCATGCTGTCGTGATGCATGCGTCGCCGGGGGCGCGGGTGGCGGTGCGCTCGATCATCCGGCGTGAAATCGGCGAAACCTTGTCCGATTGGCGGGTGCTGCTGCCGCTTGTCGTGCTCACGCTCGGCATCCCGTTGCTTGTGTTAGCGAGCGTTGATTTTACCATTGCGTTCATCGGTGACCGCAATACCGCCGCGCAACTGATCCCCTTCGCCCTCCTCGTAACGGGTTTTATTCCGGCGAGCTTTTCGCTGATCACCGCCCTCGAAGCCTTCGTCGGCGAACGTGAACGCAACACACTAGAGTCGTTGCTTGCCATGCCAATTACGGACCGCAACCTGTACCTCGGCAAGTTGCTGTCCGCGCTCTTCCTGCCGATTGGCACCAGCCTGCTTGCCATGGTTGTGTTAGCACTGGGCTTTGTGCTGCTCTACCCCGATATGTACGTAGTGCGGATGACGACCCCCCGCTTCGCGTTGCTGGCGGGCATTCTGGCAGTCGAGGCGGTAGCGATGGTTGCGGCGGCGGGTATTATCTCGACCCACACAAGCAGTATGCGGGCGGCAAACCTGCTGGCAAGTTTTGTGCTTGTGCCGATCACATCGTTGAACGCCGTGCTCTTCCCGTTCTTCCTCGGCACCCGTTCGTGGGATGTCATGCCATGGGTAGTTGTCGCGCTGATAGTGGTGGCATTGGGCTTGCTGCGGACGGGTATCCAGATTTTCAACCGCGAGGAAATCCTCTCGCGTGAGAACGACCAGTTCAACCTGCGCCGCATCAAAGAGGTCTTCGTGTGCTTCTTCAACGAGTATCACCCCGCCGGTGTACGCCCAGATGCCTACCGGGGCTTGCCGTTTGCACCGCTCCGCTTCTATCGGCACGAGTTGCCTGCCTTGCTGCGCGAGTTGCGGGTGCCACTCCTGATCGTGGTAGGTGGGTCGCTAGTAGCGGTTGGGTTTGGCTACTGGCTGGCGGGGGCGGGGTTTAACCGGTTGCCCGACACCACGTTGCTTGAGCGGCTGGGGGATGTGCCCGACCCCGGCTTGCAGGTGGCTCTCGCAATCATGCTCAACAACCTGCGGGTGTCGGTGCTATCCAATCTGTTGGCTCCCATCTCGTTTGGTACATTTGCCCTGTCGGTGCCCCTGTTCGCGTTTCTCCAGATAGGGTATGTGCCGGGGTTGCTGACGCAGGTTGGGGGTACATGGGCTACGCTCGGCGCGACGAGCCAGAGCCAGTTTCTGCTGGCGTATGTGCTGCCGCACGGCATCATTGAGCTACCGACGTTTATACTGAGTGCTGCGCTGGGCTTGCGGCTGGGTGCAGCAGTGATGTCGCCGCCTGCGGGCTTCAGCGTGGGCGACAACGTGCTGTGGGCGGCGGCGAACCTCGCCAAGAGTTGGCTACTGGTCATCGCCCCACTGGTCATCATAGCGGCACTGGTAGAGGGCTTTGTCACGCCCCTGATCATCAGGGCATTGTACGGCGGCTAGGGTGCGCCCTCTGCGGGCGGCGGGTCATCGCCCGTCACGCCCTCTGCGGGCGGCGGGTCATCCTCGACCAGTCCGGGCGGCAGTAGCCACGGCACACCATCGGGGCTGCCACTCGCCGACCACCCGCCGTTGCCCTCACTATCCTGAATAAGCCACCATTCGAAGCTATCTGCAAGAAGCGGACCATCGAGTACTTCAACCACCGTGCCCTCCGCCAGTGTGCCTTGGATCGGGTTCTCTGCGCCGGGTGCCTGCCGCGCAACCAGTCCTGCTTCATCTACGTTGCTCACCGTCGCGGTGCCCCCCACAAACAGCACGTCATCGGGTAGGGGAGTCGGCGTGGGGGTCAGCACAGGTTGCGGGGTTGGTGTGGGTAGCGGCACCGCTGTGGGGGCGGGTGGTACGTCTGCCGTGTTGTCTGTGTCGGCGGTGAAACTCTGCCAACCGATAAACGCCACGACCAGCGCGGCAACCACACCGACGATCATGAGCACGTTGCGCCACGGCACGCCACCTGCGACGGGGACACCCGGCACGTTCAGGGTGCGGCGTGTGCTGTCGTATCCCTTACGATAGTGATAATAGTGTTGGTAGTAGAACGGGTTGAGGGTGTCTTGTTCGGCATCCTGAACCCCCATATTGTACATTTCATTACTGGTGGGCATAGTACCGTTCTTTACATTGCTGCACCCTTTTATATGCATGTGTATTGTAGCACGGTTAGGCTGGGTCACGCCCGAGTTCCGCCCCGATCACGCTGGGTTGCCCGCGCAGCCAGTCACGAGCAGGCATAGCGCGTTTGCTGGCGGGCTGCACCATGTCGAGGCGTAGCGCACCACTGCCCGTCACGACGAGCACATTGCCGTCGTGCTGGCGCACCGTGCCGGGGGGGGCACTGTCCGTCCAGTCAGGTAGCACCGCCGCCGCAATGATCTTGAGCGGCTGCCCCTGCCACGCCGTAAACGCGGTCGGCCATGGGTCGTAGGCACGCACCATGCGCTCGATGACAAGCGCGGGGAGGTTCCAGTCAATTGCGCCGTCTTGCTTGTGAAGGATACGGGTGTAGGTGGCAAGGCTGTGCTCCTGCGGCTGTGGCACCACCGCCCCCGCGACGTAGCGCGGCAGGACTTCGAGCAGCAGGTTTGCCCCCACGCGCATCAGTTCGTCGGTCAGTGCCCCCGCCCGTGCTGTCAGCGCAAGTGGCACGGTTGCCTGCGCTAAGATCGGTCCGCTGTCCATGCCTTCGTCGAGCTGCATAATGCTGACACCAGTCGTTGTGTCGCCCGCAAGGATTGCCCCGGTCACTGGGGCGGGACCGCGATGGAGCGGCAGAAGCGACGGGTGGATGTTCAGGATACCGTAGCGCGGCATCGTCAATACCGCCGGCTTCAAGATTGCCCCGTATGCCACAACAACACCCACATCGGGCTGCAATGCGGTCAGGTCTGCGAGTACCTCGGTGTGGCGTAGCGAGCGTGGTTGCAGCACAGGCAAGCCGAGTCGCGCTGCCGCCACCTTGACGGGGGGCGCGGTGAGGTGCTGCCGCCGTCCTGCTGGGCGGTCGGGGCGCGTGATGACGGCAACGGGCGGCAACCCGGCAGCAACGAGTGCTTCGAGTGGCGGCACCGCAATTTCGGGGCTACCGAAGTAGATAATACGCATAACTAAAGTACTCTTTCCACAAAAACCCGGTATACTGGTAGCAGCACAAAACTCTGCATTGATTATGGGACTGCCACGCTGCAACGGCTTGACAACCTCAGTTGATAGCCCTTATTATAGCGGCATTCTCACTATCAACGAGAAAAGCATCAGACCATATTGCACAGGGAGCGGGAAGAGGTAGAGAGCACATGCGATTGATGGGCACGACAGAAGGCAACACGGCGAAAGCCGGACGCGGTTTCACAACCCTGCTGATGCTGCTGGTCGAGGGACTGTGGTTGGCTGCATGCAGTGGTGCGCCAGCCTTGAGTGGCACCATTACCGATGACTACAGCACATCGC
>CAZNQP010000005.1:54972-76158 GCA_964575355.1 uncultured Chloroflexaceae bacterium | reverse complement strand
GACAATACCCAAGCGGTAGACGTAAACGAGGATGGCACGTTCACCCTCGATAACTGGAGCGGTGAGCAAACGCTCGAAGTCAGCGCGGACGGCTACGACACGGCAAGCCTCCCGCTTGCCGAGTATGCCGAACAGGTCGCCACCGAAGATGGTGAACTCCCCCTGAAGATTGACATCACGCTGCGCCCGGCAACGGTGTCCGGCGTGGTGCTTGATAGCTACACCGACGAGGCTATCGCAGGGGCAACCGTCACGGTGCAGCAGGCGGGTAGCGACGAAGGACTGAATGCCACCACCGACAGCGACGGGAGCTACCAGATTGCCGGTGTGGGCGAAGCGTTTACCGTCACGGTAACTGCCCCAGACTATGCCTCAGTTACTGAGACAGTCGCGCGTACTGCGCTGCTGGATGTCACGCTTGTGCCCGCAACGATTGGGGGTGTCGTGACGGATGAGCAGACCGGCGACCCTATCGCAGATGTGACTGTTGCAGCGGGCGACGTGACCGCGACGACCAACGACGATGGTGTGTATGAACTGACCGACGTGCCCGCCGACGTTGAAGAACTCAGCTTCACGAGCGATGACCACGCCGAACGCACGGTTGCCCGTGAACAAACGACCGCCGTGGATGTTGCGCTACGCCCCGACCGTGTGCGTACCACACTGCTCAACGCTACCACAGGCGACCCAGTGGGCTTTGCCACGCTGTCTGCACTAGCAGAAGAGGACGGCGTTGCGCTTACGTCGGCGCGTATTGATGGTAGCGACGATGGCGTAATCGAACTCGATGGCGTACCCACCGATGGCTACCTGCGTGTGCTCGCCCCCGGCTATCGGGCTGTCACGGTGCCGCTGGAAGATGGGCTTGCCCCCGCGGAGATCGAACTTGAGCCGTTCTATGCGCGTGCGCTGTACTTCAAGACCCAAGTAGCCGCGGACGAAGAATTGATGGAACGCTGGTTTGATTTTGTGGATGAGACCGAGATCAATGCTCTGGTGATTGACCTGAAGTCTGACAACCTCGTAGACCTTGGCTTGATCTATTACGACTCTGAGGCACCGCTCGTCGCGGAGCTTGGTACGTCGGCAGACTTGATGGACATTGAGGCGATCTTGGCGGAGGCAAAAGCCCGCGACATCTATACCATTGCGCGTGTCCACGTGTTTTCACACGACAACCTGCTTGCCGAGACGCGCCCCGAATGGGCGGCGCAGAATGCACGCGGCTGCGAGCCGAACGAAACGCGCAAGTGCAACGGCGACGTATTCTACGCCGACTGGGACATCGCGTGGCTCGACCCGTGGAACCGCAACGTGTGGGAATATAACATCCAGCTTGCCGAAGAAGCCGCCCAGCTTGGGTTCGATGAAGTCCAGTTCGACTACATTCGCTTCCCGAACGATGCTGCCGACTATGAGTACATGGAGCTATCCAAACCAATTGACTGGCAGAGCGACCCCCAACCGATGTACGAAAACATCGCCGAGTTTATGCGGCAGGCACATGGGCGCATCAACGCGGCGGGTGCATTCTTCTCAGTGGACATTTTTGGCTACGCGATCTACGCGCCGGTCGCCCAGATCGGGCAGAATGCTGAATTGATGGCAGAACACGCTGACTATATCTACCCGATGATTTACCCGTCGCACTTCGCCCCCAACGAACTCGGCTATGACAATGTTGCCGAGCACCCATACGAAATCATTGAGCACAGCCTGAACCGTGGGTATACCTTGATCGGGAACCAGCGTGCCCAGATGCGCCCGTGGTTGCAAGACTTCACATTGATATGGGTGCCCGCCGAACTACGTGTGACCTACGGCGAGGAAGAGGTACGCGCCCAGATTGATGCTGCTGAAGACTCACCGTGGGCAAGTGGTTGGGCACTCTGGGACCCCGATAACCGCTATACCATCGAAGCAATTGACCCGGCACCGCCGGAGGATACCGCCCCGCTCGCCAGTGAATAGGCACGGAGGCAGAACGGAGCACCCATGCAGAGCCGCCACATAGCTCGTCACGCACCGACCCGCCTCTATTACTGGCTCGTCCCCGTGGTCTTGATCGCAACCGTCGCAGGGGGCGCACGGTGGCTTGGCGGCACGTCGTGGGCGGCACCGCTCGCCCAAGAAGAAGAACCCGCCCGTCCGCAGGGCGACTTTGGTGAATGGCAACTCGATACGGTTGAGAACTGGAGTCAGGGCTTTATCGAGGGGTTGCTCATTACGAACAACGACGGTGGCGAGTTGCGCCTTGATGCTGAACAGGCGGCGGGGGTGTTTGTTTCCGAGCCGTTCGCGGCTCAGTTCCCCTTCAATGCGGTGGGGGCAATTTGGCGGGCAGAAATCCCAGAGAGTACCCAACTTACGCTCGAAGTCCGTGGGCGGGCAGGCTTCCCGCCCGATGGCGGCGGCTCGGATGATGGGTGGAGCGAATGGCGCACACTCGAAGCGGGTGATGCAACCACGGCGACCATCCCCGGTCGCCCTGCCACCCCCGATGTGCTCGACTTCGCCCCTGACACGACAACCCTCCAGTTGCGGGCAACCTTCGATAGCGTGCTCCTGAATGCCTCGGCGGTGCTCGAAGATATTACGCTTGTCTACCTCAACACCACGCAGGGTCCGCCTACCTCGCCGGGGCTACCCGCGGTTGCCGCCGACAGTGCGCCCAGCACCACAACTTCTGCCCCCCAGATGGTACGCCGCGCAACGTGGACAGCATTCGACGAGCGCGCCAGTGTGCTATTTGCCCCACCCAACGGCGTTATTCTGCACCAGATAGCCACCAGTGCCGATTTCACTGATACCCTGCCACTGTTGCGGGCATTGCTCCAGTATCAGCGCGACTCGTTGCAGTGGGATGACCTCAGCTACCACTACCTCATTGACCAGCAGGGGACGCTCTATCAGGGGCGGCTCGGCGGTCCGGCGGCGGTGGTGCCACGCCTCGCAGGTGGTGACACGGTGGTGCATGTTGCCCTGATCGCACCAGCAGAGGAAGCCCCCAGTGATGCCGCAACTGCCACACTCGTTGCGTTGCTTGCGTGGCTCGCCGATGCCTACGGGTTCGATCCACAGGGCACACACGAGCTTGCAGTTGGGGGGGGAGTGAGCGGCACGGTCAGCGAACGCCCCAACATTGCCGCACATAGCGAGGTCGTGCCGGTAGCCCCTGACCCGTCACAGCCAGTGCTCGATGCGATCCCCGCCGTGCGTTTGCAAGCCGACCAGTCGTTCGTCCGTTCGCAGTGGTTCTTCGGCGATGTGGACACCAACACCTATACCCAGCAGTTCGCCTTCCGCAACCTGCGGGATGAGGACGCGACGGTGACGTTGCGCTTTTTCGATGGGAGCGACGATCCCCCCAGTGCAGTCCTGACGGTACCTGCCAACAGCAACAGCACGTTTATTGCTGACGATGCGGTGCCCGAAACGGTCAACCTCGCGGCGATCATCGAGGCAAACCGCGAGTTGGTTGTGGACAAGACACTTGCATTGCCAACAGACATTAGCATAACGAACGGGGTGGCAGAACTGTCACGGACGTGGTACTTTGCGGAAGTGGCGAACAACGCGACCACCAATACGGTGCTAGTGCTCTTCAACCCGCAAGACACCACCACCGACGTTGTGATCACCTACATGCGCGAGAACGGACGGCTCAGCACCCAGCAACTCACGGTGCCCGCCCGTCAGCGCGTCACGCTCGATACAGGCGACATTATCCCCAATCAGGGGGCAGGTATTGCGCTGGCAGCAACACAGCCCGTGCTAGCCGAGCGCACCACCCGCACGGGCAGCAATGCAGGCGGTGTACACAATTCGCCCGGCATGACACAGCTTTCGCAGACGTGGTACTTTGCTGACGGCTCGACGCAAGAACCATACGAAATGGCACTCGCATTGCTCAACCCCAACCAGCAGTCGGCAGTGGCAACTGTAACCTACCTAACCCCGGATGGCACCGCCGCAACGCGCCGCTATGCCCTGCCTGCGAGTACGCGCCTGCTGGTGGGGGTGAACGAGTTTGTGCCCGACCTCTCGGTGGCTTCGGTCGTGGATGCTGACCGCCCGATTGCGGTGGAGCGGGTGCTGTCGTTCCCCCCGTCGGTCGTGCTAGAGGGCAACGAGCCACCAGAGCGCATCTCGATCATCACCCCCGGCATAGACGACACTGCCTTTGAGTGGCAGTTCCCGCCTGCGCCCACCATCGAGGCAAACCAGTTTTTGTTGGTGGGCAACCCCGGTCGCTTCCAGACACGCGTAACCGTTGATCTTGTACTCACAGACGGCTCCACCACCAGCACCACGCTCGTGATGCCCGCTAGTTCGCGGGCAACGCTTGCGATCCACGATGTGGCACCGGGTGAAGCCGCCGTCAGTATGAGCCTGCGGTCAGTCCAACCCATCGTCGCCGAACGCTCCGTGTTTCCCCTTGCTGGGACGGGCGCAGGCGGCGGGACAATCCTACCCGGCGTTGCTCGTCGTTGACCCCTGCGGGCGACGAACGAGTAATGCCCCCACGAGGGCTGCCCCGGCAGCCATCCAGATACCGCCTTGGATCAACGGCGACGGCAGAACCTCTAGCACGGTGGGTGCGGG
This sequence comes from uncultured Chloroflexaceae bacterium, assembly GCA_964575355.1. Classification (GTDB taxonomy): domain Bacteria; phylum Chloroflexota; class Chloroflexia; order Chloroflexales; family Chloroflexaceae; genus CAZNQP01. The sequence continues at coordinate 71,550 of CAZNQP010000005.1, read as the reverse complement.
CGTGGGTATCCGTTCGACGTTGGCAGGTGCTGGCGCCCCCACCGCCTGTGCAATGTTACTGAGCGTTGGTTCCATAGTACCGATTTCCCAGTTGGCGGTTGCTGCACTAGCAAGGCTGAAGGGCGGTATCTGTGGGATCGCATAGGGGAGCGCAACGCTGTGGGCTACCAGTGTACCGTCGTCGTGTGGGGTCAGGGTGAACTCCCATACTTGGGCGACAGGACCGGTGCCGGGTAGCCCGATACGCCACGTAAAGCGGCGTTCTTCCTCGAAGGCTACCACATACGATACCGTCTGGTAGCGAACCCCCTGCATGTTCTGCTTTGCCTGAAACTGCGATCCAAGCCCCATCGGGGGCGGCGTAAGTACCTCAATTTCGACAACCTGCCCACTACCCGCAATCTCCGGGTGGCGCGTCGGGTCGCTGATGATTGCCCAGATGTCGGCGGGCGGGGCGGCAATAATGCCGCGTACGGTTGCACCCATATACTGAAACACGGTTTCGCTTCCTTTCTGTTTGGCACTAACTGGTCGGCTTGGCACTACGTCGGCTTGGCACTACGTCGGCTCGCGGGCTTTCTTGCCCGCCCCCGTGGGCGGTGCCCCGGTGTCTTCTATTGGCGGCGCAAGCGTTGTACAAAGCTCCCGTACAACTCGCGGGGGGGCTGCACACGAGCGAAAATACAGACTTGCTTGCTGCGTACCACTTGAATCATATCATATTCTTCCATGGGGATGTTCTCGCGCCCGTCTACCGATAGTGCTGCATGGTATGACTGCGAGTTGTACAGGCGTACCGTGGTGTCCTCGTGCAGTACCATCGCGGGAATAGCCGTCAGGTGCGCCGCGATGGGCACAAGCACCAGCGAATGGGAGCGCGGGTCTACAATGGGTCCCCCAGCGGATAGGGCATAGGCGGTTGAGCCGGTCGCGGTTGCAACCAGCACACCATCGGCGTGGTAGGTTGTCAGTGGGATGTCGTCAATCTCGACTTCGACGGTCAGCACGCGCCCGATGTCGCCGCGCGACAAGACGATCTCATTGAGAGCGGTATAGCTCCCGATCTGGCGACCGCTGCGGTGGAGCGACGCATCTATCAGGGTACGTTGCTCGAACCAGCCGCTACCCTGCAACAGCGTGTGTATGGCACCCGGCAATTCGTTTGGGCTGAGTTCAGCCATAAAATTGAGCCGTCCGAGCGCAACCGTCAGCAAAGGGATACGGTAGGGGATCGCTAGATGGGCACCACGCAGCACCGTGCCATCGCCGCCTAGGGTAATCAGCAGGTCAAGCGTACTGAACACGGCGGGCTGTTCGCGCCCTTCTTCCGAGGTGCCGTGCCACACCTGTATACCCTGATTGTCGAGCCACTGGCTGATCTCTTGCGCGAGCCGCCGCGACCGATCCGACAGGGGGTTGTAGAGAACGCCAATATGCTGCATGGCTCCTCGGCTATTTGCGTTTCATCCGTTCCTGCTGTAGCATACCACAGGTAAGAACGCGCGTCGAACGTCTGCGACAGACGACCGCTACGACCCATCGCCTATCATTTGCGAAAGAGAGAGGAAAACCCTATGGACCGCGCTATGCTGCACCGTTTGCTCCAAACCCCTGCCCCGTCAAGTGCCGAAGCTCCCGCTGCCCGTATGTGGCGCGAAGCCGCCCGCGAGTTTGCCGACGAGGTGTATGCCGATGTCCATGGCACCAGCTATGCGGTGTTGCTCGGCGAAAAACCGCGCGTGATGCTGGCAGGACACATTGACGAAATTGGCATCATGGTAACGTACATTGACGAGCAGGGGTTTCTCTCCTTCGATGCCATCGGCGGCTGGGACGTGCAGGTATTGGTGGGGCAACGGGTGCGCCTTCAGGGGCGGCAGGGCGAGGTGATCGGCGTGATCGGGCGACCGCCCATCCATACGCTCGAGAGTGACGAACGCGAGAAAGCCCCCAAAATCCACCAACTCTGGATAGATATTGGTGTCCGCGATGCCGCCAGTGCCCGCGAATTGGTGCGGGTTGGCACAGTAGGGGTCATTGATGCCCCGGTTTACGAGCTACCCAACGACCGCTTCGTAAGTCGCTCGCTCGACAACCGGATTGGTTCGTTCATCGTGCTTGAGGCACTGCGCCTGCTTGCTGCTGACCGCCCACCCATCGGCGTAACTGCCGTTGCTGCCGCACAGGAGGAGATCGGCGGCACGGGCGCACTCACGGCAGCCTATCGCCTGAAGCCTGCGGTCGCGCTGGTGGTTGACGTAACATTTACCACCGACACACCCCAGAGTAGCCGTGCGCGCTTTGGCGATGTGTCGCTGGGGAGCGGGGTAGTGCTGTCGCCCGGCTCAGCCAACAGCCCGCTTGTGCTAGAACGACTGGTGCAGATTGCTGAGGAGCAGCAGATACCCTACACTATGCAAGCGTTCCCCCGCTTCACCAGTAGTGATGCCGATGAAATTGTGCGGGCACGGCGGGGGGTAGCAACGGCTGTGCTCAGTGTGCCCTGCCGCTACTTGCATTCGCCGAACGAGATGGTAGCCATGGCGGATGTCGCACACATCATACGCCTGATCACGGCGTTTGTGCCTACCGTGCAAACAGAAGACGAGTTTATTCCGGGCTAGCGAGGTCGCACACGAGGCGGAAGCCCAGAAACGGGTTACGCATGGTTGGGGCGAAGCGGAAGCGACAGGCGCACCGCGCATAGCCGTGGGGGTTGGCAAAGCAGCCCCCCCGTGCAATGCGTCGCCCATCAGTGTGCGGGTCTTCACGTCCATCGCGGGCATCATACGGATACAGTGCATCAAGTGTACTGGTCAGCTCCCACACATTGCCCGCCATATCCAGCAACCCGTAGGGGCTAGCACCCGTTACAAAGCTCCCGGCGGCGGTGGTGCTGTTGTGGGCTGCCTCGCGCGTGTTGGCGTGCGCCACGTCAAATGTGTTGCCCCACGGAAAGGTGCGCCCGTCGGTGCCACGGGCGGCGTGCTCCCATTCGGCTTCGGTGGGCAGGCGTAGGTGCGGTGCCGTAACCCGGTGGGGCGTTGCGTCGGGGGTGCCCTGCACGTTGCCCTGCACGTTAACAGTGGGTGCCTGTGCCGTGAGCCACGCCGCACACGCGACCGCATCGTGCCACGTAATATCTACGACGGGGTGCTGGGCGAGGCTCTGCGGTGGTTCTGCGCCGCGCCAAAACGTGGGTGGGGCGGCATCGCTGGCGGCGACATAGGCGGCATACACCGCGTTCGTGACTGGGGTCTGGGCGATGGCATACGCGGGCAACGTCACCGTGAACTGGGGCGACTCTTCGCGGTAGCTTTCGCGGGTGCCGCCGTAAGCCCGCGCAAGGTCGCTGAGATCGGCAACCGGGGTGCCCATCAGGAAGGGCACCGCCGGGATACGACAAAAAACGGGCAACAGGTCAGACAGGTGCATCTTATTGTGCTGGGGTTGTCATAACGCTTCGAAGCCGATTGAGTTCGCTCTCGGCTTGCATCACCAGTTGCGGGTTCACATTGGGGAGCGTGAGCATCGTTTCAAGTGACTGGGCGGCAGCATCAAGGTTGCCGCGTGCCAGTTCGGCTTGTCCCAACCAGTAGTGGGCTTCGGCATATTGCGGGTTAAGGATGGTTGCACGGCGCAGGTCACTGGCGGCGGTGCGGTGGCTGCCCTCGCTCATTCGCAGCATGCCGCGCTGAAAGTACGGTTCTGGTAGCGTATTGTCGGCACTAATCGCGGCATCGAATGCCACGAACGCGCTATTCCGGTCGCCTTTGTTGAGCAGAAGCCGCCCTCTGAAGAGCAGTGCCTCGGCATAGCGTCTGTTGAGGCTGAGGGCTTCATTCACGACAGTTAGGGCTTCTTCGGTGTTGCCCTGCTGCGCCAGTGCCTGTGCTTTGCCGAGCAGAGCTTCGGGAAAATCGGGTTGCAGGGCAAGTGCCTGTTCATAGTTCGCAATCGCCCCGGTCAAGTCGCCCTGCCGCAAAAGCGACTCGCCGTACCAGAAGTAGGCAAGTGGGTCATTCTGACCGCTCCGCTGCACGGTTGCCTGCTGAAAGCTCGTCTGTGCAACTGTCCAGTTGTCTTGCGACACCTGCACCAGCCCTAGCCCCAGCGAGGCATCTACATTCTGGGGGTTGACGGCGAGGGCTTCGTCATACAGGTTGGCGGCGTTGGCAAGGTTCCCGACGAGGCGTTGCACATCCCCCAGTATCACCAGTGCTGCGGAGCGTAGTGCCGGGTCGCTCGTCAGGTCTAGCACGCTGTTGGCATAGTCGCTAGTCTGTGCCATATTCTGTCCGGCAAGGTAAGTGTGGGCAAGGCAGAGGTTTGCTTCTGCCAAGCTACTGTCGCGGACGGGCGGCAGGGCGGCTGCCTGTGTACATGCGCCAAGTGCCAAGTCGTTGCGCCCATAGCGCAGCAAGGTGCTGCTCATACCCAGTAATGCATCAAAGCCGCGGAGTTGGTTGTGTTGCAGGGCGGCATCATATTCGCTGATCGCCGCCTGACGGTCGGCGGGCACCTTACTCGCATAGAGGTTGCCATTCAGGAGGTGGGCATTCGCCCCCACCTGCGTGGTGTTGCCCGCCCGCCGTGCCGACCGCGCGTAGCTCTGCTGGGCTTGGGCAATGTCTCCCTGTGCCTCGTAGACCTGACCGCGCAGCAGGGCAACCTCACCGCCCGGTAGCCCAATCTCGTCGGCAGCATCGAGTGCGGCGAGTGCGTCGTCATACGCGCCGTTTGCCAGATAGACCGCCCCTAATTCAAGGTGGGCGCGTGCCCGTGTCTCGTCGTCAATCTCGGCGGGTTCGCTGGACGCAATCTCGTTGAGGATGCTGGCAGCTTGCGTATCGGCTTGCCCCGAACGTCGGAGCGTTGTCGCCAGTTCGAGGCGCGAACGGCTGTCGTTATACTGTTCGGCAATGATGCTGCGCTGTGCAATGGCTGTCTGCCAGTCGCCATCCTGCTCCGACAGTTGGGCAAGTTTGCTCCGTGCCGGGAAGTACCGTCGGTCGAGGCTCGTAGCTTGCAGCAGAAAGTCGCGTGCCCCCACACCGTCCGTGTTCCACAGCGCGATCATCGCCTTGCCATACGCCGCCGGGGGGTTCTCCGGCTCCAGTTCGCGCACACGGTTATAGTCGTCATCAGCCGCACTGATCAGTTGCTCCGCCGACGAGCGCGACGGGTAGGTACCCGCCCACATCAGGCGCGTGCGTGCCCGCCCCAGCAGGGCGTTCACGTCGTCGGGGTTGCGCGACAGCATGCGGTCGAACATACGATATGCAACAGACGGGGGGTTGCTGATCCACGGCAGGTTGCTCATGAGGTGCTGAAACCACCCCCGGCTCTGCATTTCGGGCGAGCGGGTCTGTTCGGTGAGTAGCAGGGCATAATAGTATTGCTGGCGTTCGGCATCGTTTAGGGCGCGTTGCACCTGTACCTCTGCCAGTGCGCCAATTTCGGGGCGCGGCACGCCGGTGTTCAGCGCGACATCCGCCGACTGGGTTGCAGCACGGCTTGTCCATTGGCTGGCGCGTGTTTCGCTCGACAGGGCGGCGTTCTGCATCCGCTCGGCAATGGGGATAATGTCACGCTCTGCCTGCGGCTCGGTCGCCTCTATCTGCCACATCAGGGGGCGGCGCGTGCCGTACAGTCGCCCTAGGTCAACAATCGCGCGTTGTTCGTTGAGTTGGCTTTCTAGCAATGCCCGCAGCAATGTGCGCTGGTCACTCGGCACCGTACCGAGCGCGGCAGTTATGACTTGGCTCGCCGTGAGCAGGGTGTCGCGGGCGTTCGTGAGATCGTTGGCGTTGTAGTATGCCTCCCCTAGGTCAAGCAACAAGGGAACAGTCAGCGCGTCATCGTTGGCAAGCTCCAACGCCTGACTCAGGCTGTCAATCGCGGTGGGGGTTGCCCCTTCACGGAGTTCTAGTAAGCCCTGATTGTATTGAAGCGCAGACGATTGGCTTGACCCCGGTAGCCCGGTTGCCGACAACAGCACGTTGCGCGTGTCGGGGCTGTCGGCATCTATCAAGATAGCGAGCAGATTGTTGGTCAGCGCAACCGCCGGGATTTGCGCGTTCTCCAGCGCACGGCGGTAGGCTTCGTTTGCCGTGGTGTAGTCACCGGTTGCCCATGCCACATTGCCGCGCAGCGCATCGAAGAGCGGGCTGTTGAGGTCGTAGTCAGCTTGCAGTGCGGCGAAGGCGGCAACCGCCGCTTCGCTCTGTCCGTTGCTGTAGGCGGCAAGCAGGCTCACGAGCGGCGGCAGCACCGCCTGCCCGTTAATTGACTGGTTGCTCAGGCTGTAGGTGCCGACCATATCAAACCGCCCAGCATAGCCCTCCCACGTATTGGGAGCATAGGCACCATTCGGGTTGTAGGTAATGCGTGGGCGCAGGGTGGTATCATTTGGCATGCCACCCCGTTCTACACTCCCCCAGATGAGCACATCGGCGTGGTGTTGCTCAGCCATGCGGCGGGCAGCCGTGGGGTCATCCGGGCGACTGTCGGCGGGCAGCACCACCACCTCGAAGCGCACGGTGGCATCTTCCCGGATGGCGGTGCCAAGCGCATTGGCAACCGAAAGCCCGGTACTACCATCGCCGCCATCGTCGAAGGGGGCGATGGCAACAATGAACGTCCCAGAGCGATCAAACATGGTACTGTAGCCGTAGACCATGCCAAACAGCAGCAACGGGATCAGCACGATGGCGGCGACCACTTTCCACGGGTGGTTGCTCCACATTGCGCCGAGCGCAAGCGGGATCGCCATAATCGGCGCGGTCAGCCTTTCCCACCGCGACCGTTCGGGTGGGGCTTGCGTTGCCGGTGTTTCGTGTCGGCTCACCGCCACGAGCGCACCGTCGGGTTGCTGTTCCACTTCCATATCAATCACGCCGTCGTCTGGTGCATCGGCAGGTTGCTGCCACGGCAGGCGCAGGTTGTGCCACCAGTTGGACAGTCCGGCGCGTTGCTCGTTGTTGAGCACGGCAAACAGCAGTACCGGGACGAGCGCGAGGATGAAAATTGCCAATACGAGGAGGATAAGAACAGTCGTCAGCATATCAGGCACCAACCCGCAGCAATACTTTGAGCGCACCGGGGGTGGCTGCAAAGGCTGCAAGTGCATCATCCAGCGCGTAGCTCGCGCTCACCAGCGGCGCGGTTTCGATCAATCCCTGCTCAAGTAGCCGCAGGGCAGGCGCGAACGGTCCGCAGCGCGAACTGACCACTTGGATTTCATCTACCACAAACATGCTGAGGTCGAGGGCAACCTCGCCATGAAACGTACTTTTCAGTACCAACCGCCCGCGCGAGCGCACCAAGCGGCGTGCCGTTGCGAGACCGGACGGGTTGCCGGTACAGTCCACTACGACATCAAACTGGTGCTGTGGCGGGTCATCGCTGTGGTAACAACGGGTACCCTGCTGTTCAAACAGTGCCCAGCGTTCGGGGTGTCGCCCGATGAGGCTCACGGCACACCCCGGTAGGCGCAGTGCCTGCACAATCATCGCGCCAAGTTTGCCATCGCCCACTACGGCAACCGTGGCAGTGGGCTGTACGTGGGTTTGCTGAAGGATTTCGAGTGCGGCGGCGAGTGGCTCAGCGAATACCGCGGCTTCGTCGGGGAGGGTAGGCGGCACAGGCAAGAGACAGGCTTCGGGCAAGCAAAACAGGTCAGCCATCACCCCATCGCGGCGGTCTATCCCAAGCGTGGTGCGGTTGGGGCAGTGTGGGTCATCGCCGCGCCGACACGTCGCACACTGGCGACAGGCGGCATTGATTTCACCGACAACACGCTGACCCACCCATGCGCGGGTGCTGGCAGCGACGACCGTGCCGACAAACTCGTGACCGAGCACCCCGTGAAAGCCCATATAGCCACGGGTCAACTCAAGGTCGGTATTACAAATGCCAACAAGGTTGGGGCGGATCAGGGCTTCACCGGGGCGTAGCGACGGCTCCGGGTAGTCTGTTACAAACTGTAGTTGTTGCTCAAAGACAACTGCACGCATAGTTTAGCAAGTGTGTTCTCATAAAGCATCTGTTCACTTATATTCCTAGTATAGCGCACTGCATGGGCTTCTGCAAGCCTTGTATCCGGTGCTACAGCCGCGAAGAGCATGGAATGCAACAACCGGGGCGTACAAAAAACCCCGGCACTCGTATGAGTACCGGGGAGCTACGAAAGGGCTAACCCGCTTGCTTACACAAGCGCGGTACTTTGTTCTTCGGGTTCTTCCTGCTCGATCTGTTGTTGTGAGCGCAGGCGCAGCAGGTCTTCGTGCGTATCCACAACGACCGTATCGCCCTTCTTGAAGCGTCCGTCGAGGAAGCCCTCGGCGAGCGGGTCTTCGATCAGGTTGGTGATGATGCGGCGCAGAGGACGTGCCCCGAATGCGGGGTCGTAGCCACGCCGTGCCAGCAAGTCCATGGCTTCGTCCTTCACTTGCAGCGTGATGGCGTGCTCGTCGAGTTGGAACTGCACCCGCTTGATCATGATGTTGGCAATCTGGCGGATTTCCTCATTCGTGAGCGGGTGGAAGATGATGGTTGCATCAATACGGTTGAGGAACTCAGGGCGGAACAGTTGCTTGAGCGAGTCCTCGACCTTGCGGCGTGTGTCATCTTCATCAATGCGGCTGGCATCGCTCCCGAAGCCAATACGACTAGCGCGGCGAATGTGTTCGGTGCCGACGTTGCTAGTCATAATGATGATCGTGTTACGGAAGTCTACGCGCCGCCCCTTGCCGTCCGTCAGGTGCCCATCTTCGAGCACTTGCAGCAGCAGGTTGAAGGCTTCGGGGTGCGCCTTCTCGATCTCGTCGAACAGCACGACACTGTACGGCTTGCGCCGTACCGAGTCGGTCAGTTGCCCACCTTCGCCATAGCCAACGTAGCCGGGGGGCGACCCGACAAGGCGGCTGGTGGTGTGGCGTTCTTGGAACTCCGACATGTCAATCTTGATCAGCGTGTCTTCGGAGCCAAACATAAACTCGGCAACCGCCTTTGCCAGTTCGGTCTTCCCGACCCCCGTCGGACCGAGGAAGATAAAACTCCCAATCGGGCGTTTGGGGTCTTTCAGACCAGCGCGGGCGCGGCGTACCGCCTTCGAGATGGTCACGATAGCTTCTTCTTGCCCCACCACACGGGCATGCAGCGAGGTTTCCATCTGGAGGAGCCGCTGGCTTTCGTCACCGCGCAGGCGCGTGACTGGGATACCCGTCCACATGCCGACCACTTCGGCAATGTCTTCTTCGGTCACGTAGGGACGTTCAATAGATGCTTCGTCGGCACTTGCGCCTAGCTCCTGCTCAATGGTACTGATACGTTCGAGCATGCGCTTTTCGCGCTCTTCGAGGTCTTCGGCAAGCGAGAACTGCTCGTCGCTCAGGGCGGCTTCGCGTTCCTTCCGCAGGGCTTCTAGCCCGCGCAGGGCATCGCGCAGACGCGGCGGCGTGGCGGCACGGTACATCCGCACGCGGCTAGCGGCTTCGTCAATCAGGTCAATGGCTTTGTCGGGCAAGAAGCGGTCTGGGACGTAGCGTGCTGACAGCATGGCAGACGCGCGGACGGCTTCATCGCTGATCTGCAACTGGTGGAAGTCTTCGTAGCGGCTCTTGATGCCGCGCAGAATGCTGATCGAGTCTTCGATAGACGGCTCATCCACATTGACCGGTTGGAAGCGCCGTTCGAGGGCGGCATCCCGCTCAATATACTTGCGGTATTCATCGAGGGTGGTTGCGCCAATCGTTTGCAGTTCGCCACGGCTGAGGGCGGGCTTGAGGATGTTGGCTGCATCGAGTGTGCCCTCGGCACCGCCTGCGCCGATGATGGTGTGGAACTCGTCAATGAATAGGATGCAGCGCGTTTCCTTGATCTCATCCACCACGCGCTTCAGCCGTTCCTCGAACTGTCCGCGATATTTGGTACCCGCGACCAGTGCGCCCATGTCGAGGGCAACTACCCGCTTGCCCTTGATGCTATCGGGTACTTCGTTCTGGATGATGCGTTGCGCCAGCCCCTCAACAATAGCCGTCTTCCCAACCCCCGGCTCACCGATCAGTGCGGGGTTGTTCTTGGTGCGGCGCGAAAGAATCTGGATCACCCGTTCGATCTCTTGCTGCCGCCCCACAACCGGGTCAAGCCGCCCTGCTTCTGCCATCTCTGTCAGGTCGGTGCCAAGCGCATCAAGGTAGGGGGTCTTGCTCTGGCGTTGCTGCGACGAACTTGAGCTACTGCGCTCGACGGCAGGGGTGGTGCCGTGCCGCAGCACACGCATCACTTGGTTGCGAACTTGTTCGAGCGACACGCCCATAATGTCGAGCACGCCCGTTGCTACGCCTTCGCCATTCCGCACCAGCCCCAGCAGCAGGTGCTCGGTGCCGATATAGTGGTGGTTGAGACGCTTGGCTTCTTCAATCGCATATTCGATGACTTTCTTCGCCCGCGCCGTCAACTCCTGATCGTGAGTATATGCAACTTCCCCAACGCCGACAATAAACTCGACGGCACTGCGAGCCTGAGCAAGTTTGACCCCAAGGTCGTCAAGAACGCGGGCAGCAATCCCTTCGTTCTCACGGATCAAGCCGAGAAGAATGTGCTCGGTACCCACGTAGGGGTGGTTAAAACTGCGTGCTTCTTCGGTGGCAAGTTGCAACACCTGTTTGGCACGTTTCGTGAACTTATCGTAGAGTCTGTCAGCCATACCTAGTCTCCGTTGTTTCTAAACCCTAATCCGGTATGCTCCTGTACCGTTGCCAGATGGCGTGGATGCCGTGTATGCAATGAAGGGCACGGCAAGTGTCCTTCAGGCATCGTGCGTACTGCTGTCGTGGGCGTGTGTGTTCCAGCAGGGTACAACATGCATGCTAGGGGTCAACAGCGTGGGGCTTATGCGACCATGCATCGCTTCGTTGCGACTGTCGCGCAGGTGTGAGCCTTCTAGCCTGTTGCCCGTGCGGTTCCGTGTCCGCCGCCGCTAGCCGTCAGTTGGTTCGGCTCCGGTGTTATCGGCTGTTGCTGCGGCTTCCACTGCCCCCTCAGCCGGAGCAGCGTCGTTGCTGTCGGGCTGTTCGGCAGACGGTTCATCAGACGATTGAGTACGCAGGCTCAACCCCATGCGCTTGCGCGTCGGGTCAATCCGAATGATTCGCACCTGGACTTCCTCGCCCTCTTTCACCACATCTCGCGGGTGCTGAATATGTCCATCGCCCATTTCCGAGATGTGGATCAAGCCTTCTATTCCATCCTCAATGCGAGCAAACGCCCCAAACGGTGCAAGTTGTGTCACAATCCCACTGACCAACTGCCCCAACTGATAGCGTTCACCGACCGTCTCCCATGGTTCGGGTTGAGTGCGCTTGTAAGATAGGGCAATACGCTTGCGTTCGTGGTCAATATTGAGGAGATAGACCTGAATATCCTGACCCACCGAAAGGACTTCGGAGGGGTGTTTGACCCGCCCCCACGACAGTTCTGACAAGTGGATCAGACCATCGGTGCCCCCAATGTCAACGAAGGCACCGAAATCGCACACTGAGCTGACCTTACCGGGGTAGGTTTCCCCTTCTTGCAGCGTGGCAAGCAGTTCGTCCTTACGGCTCTCGCGCACTTCTTGCAGGGCTTGCCGCTCAGACAGGATCAAGCGGTTACGGTCACGGTTGATCTCGATGACCTTGAGCTGGAGGTCACGCCCGACCAGCCGTGCCATATCCGATTGCTTCTGGGTGTCATTGCCACGGCTGATGCCGTCTACCTGCGATGACGGGACGAACCCGCGCACCCCATCGAGGCTGACAAGCACGCCACCCTTGTTGTAATTCACGACGCGTGCTTCAATGACTTCGCTGTTCTCGTGGGCTTGCTCCAAGCGTCGCCAGCTACGAGCCTGCCGCGCCTTGTCCACTGACAGCACAGTGTAGCCGTCGCGGTGTTCAGGTTGGACGACGAACACGAGCAACTGGTCGCCGACGTGCAGCCCTGCTTTATCGTCGTTTGTCAGCGACTGCATTTCGCGCGGGGGCACAACCCCTTCTGACTTGGCACCAATGTCAACGGTAATGCCCTCTTTGTCAATCTGCATGATGAGACCGTCAATCGTGTCGCCATACTGGAAGTCAGGATAGGCGTGTGCCGGATCGTTCAGCAACTCTTCGATACGCAGCAACTCGTCATCTTCATATGACTGGGGGTGGTGCGTACCATTCGGCTGGCGGTCCGGGGCAGCCGACGGAGCAGCCATGTCTTGAATGTCTTCAACTAGATTGGTTTGGTTGTCCATCAAATATCCTTACAACTCTTGGGAACATGCGATGCGGGATTGGTTCAAACTACGCTGCTACTGTATTATACGCTTCGGCGTAGCAAAAAGCAAGGATACATTGACATAATGCTATAGTTAGGCATCTTCCCGCAGGATATAGCCCACCCCACGAATCGTCTGTATGAGTCGCCCTTCACCCTCGGCTTCCATCTTCTGGCGTAGATAGCGCACATACACTTCGATGATGTTACTTTCGCCGCCAAAATCATAGCCCCACACCCGGTCAAAAATCACTTCGCGGGTCAGCACTTGTTGTGGGTGGCGGGCAAACAGTTCGAGCAACTCGTACTCACGGGTCGTGAGTTCGAGCCGCCGATCACCAATGTGTACTTCCCGCGAGGCGGTGTCAATTGTCAGGCTACTGTAACGAAGCACTGGGGGTTGCTGCGAACTCATGCGCCGCCGCAGTTGCACCTTGACACGGGCGAGCAATTCTTCGAGCGCGAACGGTTTCACGAGGTAGTCGTCCGCAAGCTCAAGCCCCGCCACGCGATCCTCGACTTTATCGCGGGCGGTCAGAATAACAATCGGCAGGTCGTTGTCGTCCTCGCGGATACGCCGCGCGACTTCAAAGCCATCAATCCCCGGCAACATAAGGTCAAGAATCACGAGGTCGGGCGGGTTTTCGTGGACGGCGTTCAACCCGATGTGTCCATCCGACGCGATCTCAACTTGGAACCCTTCGAGGGCAAGCCCTCGCCGCAAAAACCCGGCAATTTCTGCTTCGTCCTCAATAATGAGGATACGATGCATCGGGTTGGTTGGTACTGGCTGCATCATGTGGTATTTCCTGTGCTAATCACGAAAGAACTGCATTACACGGAAGCCTTCAGCATAGGCATAGCCAACTTCGGCACCCGCCTCTGCATTCCGTTCACGGAGCCACTGCGCGGTCTCTTCCGTTACCTGCGAGCGGTGGCATGAGAGTGCTTCGATCTTGATGTCTATCACAGCACTAATATCAACAAACGTATCTGCTTGCATCGTCAAGTTGAGGTAGACCTCGTTGACGTGGTGTGGTTCGTACCCCTCGGCGAGCAACTCCGGAAAGACAGGACGTGTTTCGGCACTGGGAAAGACGGCGTACAGGGTCGCTTCGCCTGCTGCCCGGTGGTCAGGGTGATTGATATACCCGTTGCCCACAAGAACCGTGGTCGGGTCTTGGCACACCACACGCTCCGGCTGTAATTCACGAATGAGACGTGTAAGGTCGCGCCGGAGTTCCAAGGTCGGCTGAAGCGTGCCATCGCGGTAGCCGAGGAAGCGTACATCTGTTACCCCAACGACGGCGGCAGCGGCGCGTTGTTCTTCCTGTCGGGTAGCAATTAACGTATGCAGGTCAATGTCCGGCTCATTACTCCCTGCCGAACCATCAGTAATAATACAATAGCTCACCTGCGAACCCTGCTGCACCCAACGGGCAACACTCCCTGCCACCCCAAAGTCAATATCATCGGGGTGGGCACCAACCACCAAGATGCGTTGCGGTATAATGGTGTCGGCGGCGCGTGGCGCGTGTGTCTCACTGTGCGAAGGTACTTCATCATTCATAATTGGTAGTGTACTACTAATCTGGGCAGGTGTCCAGAATGAAAGCAATGCAAACAATCTATGACGCTTGAATTATTTGTGGCAGCATGCCGCGACCAACTCGATCAAAACCACCGTGCCCGCGAGCAGGCACTCAGCGCATCGCGGGCACTGATCCGGCAATGTGCCAACACCATCCGGGCGGCGCACCGGGGCGAAGCACCCGTCGCCGCCGACCTATTGCAGCAGGCGCGGGCGATGGTGGGTGCGCTCCAGCAGAGCGTCGCCGGTCAGGCATCGTTGCAGGCGGCGGGCTATACGCAAGATGCCTACAAGGAATATGCCGAGGCGTGCTTCGTGTATGCGTTTCTCTGTGACCCGCGCGCCCTGCCCACGCTCGACAGCCTGACGATAGACCCCGCCGCCGCCCTCAATGGGCTGGCGGAAGCCGCCAGTGAACTACGGCGAGCTGCCCTCGACCAGTTGCGACGTGGCAACACCGCGGCTGCCGAGCAGTTGCTCAACACAATGGACGAGGTGTACAGCCTGCTGATCAGCGTAGACTACCCCGAAGCCGTCACGGGCGGGTTGCGCCGCACCACCGATGCCCTACGCGCAGTACTAGAGCGCACCCGTGGCGACGTGACGGCTGCGCTCCGGCAAGAGCAATTATTGATCGCACTCCACGCCTTCGAGGCACGTATCGTCACCGATCCACCGACCGACCCACCACCTGATCAGGTCTAGCACATACCAGATCGCTTGCCACTGAGCTAAACAATGGTATAATGGCGGCAGTTACGCACAGGGTCTAGCCGCAAGGGGGCACGTCTTCTGCATGGAGAAGCCATTCTATAACATGGGCACGGCGGCGTTACCAGCGGCAGTGCTGGCAGCTATGCACGACTGCACGCAAGCATGCCGCTCGACACTAGAGCTTCTTTCCCGTGACCACGACCGCCTACGTGCCAGCCTCGACCGTATGATCCGCCCTGCCCCCGACGGTCCCATCCGCCCGCTGTGTGCGGTGGACGGTGCCCACGCCGCCGTGCCCACCGCAGGCGCGACCTTTGCCGCAATCGCCGCCGCCGCCGTAGAGGAAGATACCCTCACCGATCAAGAGGTGGTGGTGCAACTGCTGCCGCCCATCGAAGAGCTTGATGCGATTATTGGTGGGTTGCGGGCGATGCTCGAAGTCCATCTGTTAGCACGGCGGGTACGCACGACGCGGAGCGGGTTGTTTGTCCTCGATGGCTCTTTCTACTCGACGTTGCTTGAGATCAACCGCTTGCTGGTGCGCTATACGCAAGACCACAACAAGCCCGCCACACCCGCATGGTGGCAACCCTTTCACGCCTTGATAGACAGCTTTTTTGCCAACGACGACTGGTTACTTGTGCTCCAGTCGCGGCGGGTGGTTGCCCACTCGAAACTGGCGACTGCTGCCGACGATGTCGCCACCTACGCGCCGCACCTGAGTGGCACCACCACCGACCGCTCGCTGTGGACGAGCGTGCTGCACGCGGGCGAATATACGCTACCTGTGCCACTGATCCGCAATGACCGCCCGCACCTGCTGACGGGCTACCGCAACATCGCACTACCTGACTTCCAGAGCAAGAAGCTGGCGATTGAGCATGCCTATGGGCAACTGTATGTCACCTATTATCGTCCCGATGCGGTAGGACCAGCCTATCGCATCGAGTTGCCCGCCGCACTGATCGCGCGTGAGCCACTCGGCGCAGTGCTTGCGACGTTTCGGAACGCACTGCGTGTGAATGGTGTGCAGGAACCACTACCCCAATTCCTTGCCGATGCCGTGTGTCGGCAACTACGGCAGGCACTCGCGGCAACTGCCGAGGGTGCCCGCACGACGCTCCAACACGAGTTTGACCTCGCAATGGTACAGCGGTATCTTGGACCATACCGCACCCCGCGCTGATGCCGTTGCTGTCAATAAAGCGTGATACGACAAAGGATTGTGAAACAACAGGGAGGTTGAAACTATGAGTATGTCATCACCACTCGCCACGGCACCCGCGACCCTTGCCTACCGGGTACAGCCACGGACGGGCGCACTGGCAAACCGCTGGGTCTTCGATTTCGTGCTGATTGCTGCGAGCGTGTTCTTCATGGCACTGCTGGCACAGATTCGTATTCCGTTGCCCTTCTCGCCTGTGCCAATCACTGGGCAGACACTGGGTGTGCTGCTGACAGGGAGCCTGCTAGGAAGCCGCCTCGGTGCCCTTTCGCTGCTGGTCTATCTCGTGGTGGGTGCCATCGGCGTACCCGTTTTTACGGGCGGTGGTAGCGGCATAGAGTATATGCAGGGTGCTACCCTCGGCTACCTTGTAGCATACCCCATCGCCGCAGCCTTCACCGGCTGGCTGGCAGAGCGCGGCTGGGATCGGCGTGTGCTGACGACGGTGGCGGCAATGGTCATTGGCAATGCCATCATCTACGCGCTGGGGGTCGGCTGGTTGGTTGTTGGTATCGGCATGGACATCACGGCGGCACTGGTTGCTGGTATGCTCCCATTCCTGATTGGTGATGCAATCAAGATTGCCCTTGCTGTGGGCGTGCTGCCCGGCGGATGGAAGTTGCTGGGGCGCGACGCTACCGAATAGCTTGCACGTAGCGAGCAGTACACGCGGGGCACAGCCGACGATGTGCTGTGCCCCTTTTTAGCCGGGGGGACAGCATAGAGCTGTGCCCCTTTT
>CAZNQP010000005.1:46901-54872 GCA_964575355.1 uncultured Chloroflexaceae bacterium | reverse complement strand
GCTGTGCCCCTTTTTAGCCGGGGGGACAGCATAGAGCTGTGCCCCTTTTCGGCTGGCAAATGGTGCGCTACCTTGCGCTGGTTGGCGGGTCGTGCTATAACGCCTATATGAACAGAAATGAGTTTGTGACGCACCGAGCAAAAAGCAAACTGTTTCATCAACGTATGACTTGGCAAGAAAGGTAAAGAAACGTATGCGAGTGATTGTTGCGGGTGCTGGTCCGTCTGGGATGGTAGCGGCACGCATGCTGGCAGACCGTGGGCACGAAGTGGTTGTGCTGGAAAAGCGGCATGTTCCCGGCGGCAAAGTGTCGGCATGGAAAGATGCCGATGGCGATTGGGTCGAGAGTGGCTTGCACGTCTTTTTCGGGGCATACCACAACCTGCTCGATTTTCTCGCCGATAACAACCTGAATGATACCTTTGCGTGGCGTTCGGCAGAAATGATCTTCGCGTCGCCGGAACTGGGGCTGGAGCCAATCCGCTTCACCCCCGGTCTGCCCGCCCCGCTCAACGGTCTCACCGGGGTGACCGTTACCAAGCTGATGACCACGCCGCAGAAGTTGCGGATGGCACTGGGGCTAGTCCGCCCTATCTTCGGCAATCAGGCATACATTGATGCCGTGGACAGCGAAAGCTACGCCGCGTGGCACCTGCGCCACGGCATGGGCGAAGCCACGCTCCGCAATGTGATGGATACTATGGCGTTGTCGCTCAACTTCGAGACTGCCGACAAGGTGTCTGCCAAGCTGGTGCTCACGGCAATGATGCGCTTCGCGCAGGAAACCCCCGCCTCGCGCATGGCACTGGTGAAAGGCTCGCCGCACGAACGGCTGTGGGAGCCGCTGATCGCCAGCCTGCACCGCGACGGGAGCACGGTCGAGATGAACCGCCGCGTGACGGCAATTGACTATGACCCGCTCGAAAACACCGTGCGCGGCTTCGTGCTCGACGACGGCAGCGTGGTGACGGGCGATGTGTACATCTCGGCAATGCCCGTCCACAGCCTGCGGAAGGTGCTGCCTGCTGCCCTGCGCGAATATTCCTACTTCGACAATCTCAAGCACCTGAAGGGTCGCCCTGTCATCACCGTGCAACTGTTCTTCGACCGGCAGGTCACGGGCGTGGATCACCTGCTGTTTAGTGCCCACACCCACCTCAGCGTGTACGCCGACATGGCGAATGTCGCGCCGGACTACAGCACGGGTGGACCGAGCATCGTGCAGTTTGTGGTTGCGCCTGCCGCCGAACTGATGAACAAGAGCGACGAAGAGGTGATTGACCTTGTGATGCGCGAGTTTGTGCGGCTGCATCCAGTCGCTGCCGAAGCGCAACTCCGCAAGTATACGATTGTGCGTATCCCCAACTCGGTCTATCAGGCGTTGCCCGGTGTAGACCAGTACCGCCCGGATCAGGCGACCCCGGTGCCCAACTTCTTCCTCGCAGGTGACTACACACAACAAGAGTTCCTCGCCTCAATCGAAGGCGCGGTCATTAGCGGCAAACGGTGCGTCGAGCGCGTAGACCGCTATGTGCAGCAGCAGCAGACGCTGGCACTAGCTGCGATGTAGCCACAGGTGACGATGCTGGACATACAAACCGCTGTCGAGGGGTATCGGGTGCTCTATGCACTCGATACCCGCCCCGAATGTACGCTGTACCGTGCTACGCCCGTAGACGACGAAACACAGGCGGTGCTGTTCGCCGCCCTGCCCGCCGCCACACCACAGATGCGGCAACACTTTGCCCACCTTGCAACCATCATTGCTACCGTAGGCGATCCTGCCCTCTTGCCGTTGCACCACCATTTTGCCCACGGCGATGCCTACTACCTTGTGTGCACCGCCCCAGACAGCACCGCACGCCTTGCCAACGAAGCCGCCCTCCCTAGCGACCCGGCAACCGCCCTTGGGTGGCTCGTCACACTCTGCACGACCATCAATATTGTGCAGCACAGCACGCCTGCCCTGTTGCTGCCTACCCTGCACCCCACCGATATATTTGTGGCAGATGACGCGCCCCAACCCGTGCGGATGGCACCCGTCGCCGCACTGCGCCCTTATGCCAGCGAAGCAACGCCCTACACTGCTCCAGAGCTACACGCAGATGATGCCACCCCTACCCCGGCAAGCATCGTGTACACGCTAGGGGTGCTGGCGTACCACTGGACAACGGGCTACTACCCCGCCTCCGCCCAGCAGCAGGCGAACGACGTGCCTTACCAGTCGCCGCACCGCCTCAACCCGGCGGTGAGTCCGGCAGTCGCGCGGGTGATTGAGCGTTGCCTTGCTACCGCACCCCCTGACCGTTACCCCGACGTTGCGGCTTTGCTGCCACACCTGCGGGCGGCTGCCCTCCTGCTGGTGGCACCAGTGGTCGCGTCTGCCGCGTCTGCCGCGTCTGCCGCGCCACGGGCGGCACCCGCCGCCACCCCCACCGACGAACCCACCACGACGGTAGCCCCGCCAACAGGAGCGGCGGTAGCCACCGACGAGCTAACGACCGCAAGTGAAACCCCGGCGGCGGGTACGCCACCATGCCTTATCTGGCTGGTGGTTGTGCTCTCACTGATATTGCTGGGGATGGGGGGGGCACTGTTCGCACTGTTCGTGCTTGGTCCGCAGGCAATCCCGATGCTTAACTAGCCGGGCAAAGCAACGCGCGTGGTCTAGCCCTGACCCATCGCGGCGGTGACGGCGAGGATCACCAGTCCGTTCTGGAAGGCATGAAAGACGATGCCGGGTATCACGGAGCGGCTCCATTCACGCAACGCACCCAAGATCAGACCGATGAAGAAGAGCGCGGGCATCACCAGCGGGATGAAGTGCGCGACAGAGAACAGGGCGGCACTCCCGACGATTGCCACGACAGCACCGTGCCGTCGCAGCAACGGGTAGATCATGCCCCGGAAGAAGAGTTCTTCAACAATCGGCACAAGTACTGCGACCAACAGCAACAGGGCAATTGTTTCGGGCGGGCTGATGGCTTGCCCGCCCGTCAAGCCATCCAGTTGTGGGTTGTCAAACTCACCGATCACGGCGGCGATCCCCAAATTGATGACTGCCATGCCGATTAGCCCACCGAGCAGTAGCACGGGCACGGCGGCAAGCGCAAGCCATGAGGGGGGTAGCCAGCCGAGCCGTTGCCAGCCATAGCGACGCGCCGCAAAAAGGTAGACCCCCAACAACATGCTGCCGTAGATCGTTACACTGGCGACATAGACGGCAGGAGCAACCATGCCACTGTTCGGCGGAATGCCCACCACACGCAACCCGACAATCACGACAAACGATACCACGGCGGTGAGCAGTACCGTGAACCCAACCGCCTTCCAATTCCACAGGTCTGGCGTGGGGTGGGGTGGGTCTGTGGCGGGGCTATTGGGCGTTGTCGCTGGTGGGTAGGTCACGATTGTTGTGCCGGAAAGATGTCTTGGATCGTATCTTGCAGCGAGTGGAGGTCAAGCGGTAGCTGATGCTGGAGCTTTTCACGCCCCGACAGGCTTGCTTGCGTGGTGG
Organism: uncultured Chloroflexaceae bacterium; assembly: GCA_964575355.1. Taxonomy (GTDB): domain Bacteria; phylum Chloroflexota; class Chloroflexia; order Chloroflexales; family Chloroflexaceae; genus CAZNQP01. Next base: position 51,355 of record CAZNQP010000005.1, on the reverse strand, counting down.
GGTCAACGGGCGTATTGCGTACTAGGAACAGCACCTCGACGTTGAAACGCTGGCGCAACACCTCGATTTCGTCTTTCACTTCGGCGATAGGCATATGCGGTCCTATGACGAACAAGAGGGGCGTATCTCGCTGGATCGTTGCAAGCTGCTTGGGCAGTGTATCCTCGTGATAGACACATGATTCGTAGCCAAGCCGTTCCAGCGCAAAGCATAGTCCTTCGTCAAGGAAGGCTTCACTTGTCCAAACAAAAATGAAGGGTTTGTATTCTGGCATGAAAGCGTGTTACTCTTCTTTTGCGTGTCGAGCCGGTTGGGTCACTCGTCGGTCAAAGGCCAGTGTATCCAGTTGATAAACATACCGTCATGCATGGTGGCACCGAAATACCCTTCCGTAATAGCAGCATCTATGCCACGGAGACCATAGGCATTGATGACGAAATCGGCGCAGATACGCATGCCCAGCCCATGCCCGTCCGTCGTAAAACCACCCCGGAATAGTTCACTCAAGCTATCGCCAAACTTGTTTGCCAGCGCGGCTTGCTGCGCGTCGGAGATGGGATTGTACACGATGAAGCGCAGGTCATGTGCTTCCTCGCTCGGCACCGGCAAGATGGCAACGTACACTGCATCTCCACTGGTGTAGCGCACGGCATTATTGATCAGGTTGTAGAGCACGCGGTCGAGTGCCGAAAACTCTAAGCAACTTTCCGAGACACTGCCACTGAAATGACAGTCTACGTGGATTCGCGCGGTGTTGCCGGGCAAGCGATATAAGACCCGATCCCATTTTTCCAGAAAGAGACGCACACTATGCATATTGAGCGTCGCGTCTACCGTCTGGCGAGGTGGGTCAATCTCGCGGATAGCGTTACGCATAATCTTGAGATGGTCGCGGGCGAGAAAAAAGACCCGTGCGAAGTCCTCATCACTGACAAGACTCATTTCAAGCAATTGCAGATAGAGCGACAGTGCCATGAAGCTACCGCCGCGAATATCGTGCAAAATCTGGGCGAGGGTGGGGCTGTTGTGCTGTTCGCGTGTGGCACGCCCCAAGTGTTGCAGTTCACCAATGAACCGTGTCCAGTTGGCTTCCTGCACAATGGTCTGAAGCGGCGCGGCTACCTTTTGCGGGTCGTGCCAGTCCTCCTTCAGCAGGTCATAGATACTTGTGAGGAGTGCGTACAGTCGGGTCAGTGTCGCGCGGTCGGTGTCTGCAAACTCGTTGAGTGCGAGGCTCATGCCCTCGCCGCGGTAACGGAGCGTGCGATAGTTGACCAGTTGCTGGGGCGCAAGGGTTGCAAGGTAATCTTCAGCGAGCGGAAATTGCTTGTATGTGTCAGGGATCATAGTTCTCTCCCATAGCCTTCGTATCGTTATATATTTCATCTTACCACATACTTGAACGACGTACCTGCCTATTCTTCCCAGAACTGCCGCACCCATCCGCGTTGTGCGAAGACACGGCGCAGTTCCAGCATAGCGGTATAGGTAGGCAACACCGCGAGTCCTGCACCTGCTGGTAGCCCCTGCAAGGCTGTATCAAGGGCGCGTGCGAGGTCAGGCTCGGTGTGCAAGCGGTCAGCAGCTACGCCCGCATACTTGAGGCGTACCGCCATGTCGTGGGCGCGTGTTCCACTGGTAACGACCCGCGCAATGTGGGGCACCAGTGGCTCGAAGTCTGCATCCCACAACCACGAGACATCGGTACCATCGGCATAGCGGTCATTGATCACGATGAACGGGTAGAGGGGTTTGTCGCCGCTGGTTGCCGTCTGGGTGACCATCCGGACGGTCTCGCTTGCGCCGACTGGGTTCTTGATCAGCGCGATCAACATCATCGCACCGTTGCTGCCTGCCATCACCCGCTCGATGCGCCCGAACGCCGCGCTAAACTGCTCAAGGGCGGTGCGCGTCTGGGCTGGCGCAATCCCCAGTACATACGCGACTGCCGTCGCTGCCAACGCATTCAGGGCGTTGTACAGCCCCGGCAAGGGCAGGTGTAGATCAAGCGCACCCCCCGGATAGGTCATCAGCAGGCGGCTCCCCTCTTCCCCGCCCAGCAAGAGCCGTGCCAACTGCACCGTGGGTTCCGGGCGTTGCCAGTGGCAGGCGGGGCAGGCGTAGTGCCCAATGTGGGCATAGAACGCCGCCGCATAGACAAACCGTGTTCCACAGCGCGGGCAATACTGCGAGTCGGCGATGTGGGCTGCCGTGCCGCTGGCATGCTGCCGGTCTTGCAAGCCGTAGTAGCACACCGGCGCGGTGAGGTCGTGTCCAAGATACGCTACCGCCGGGTCGTCGGCATTGAGGAGGACAGTACTGGTGGCGGGGAGCGACGTGAGGGCATGGTGCCACCCCTGCGCGACAGTATCTAATTCGCCGTAGCGGTCGAGTTGGTCGCGGAACAAATTATGGATCAGTACAAGCCGGGGCTGCGTTTCACGCAGAGCGGCGGGAAAAGCGGCTTCGTCGGTTTCAAACAAGCCGATGTCATAGCTCTGCTGCCCCAGCAGGGTGTTCCCAGTGAGCATCGTCGCCGTGAGACCAGTCACGAGGTTAGCACCCGCCCGGTTGTGGAGTACCCGCTGCTGGTTGGCACCCAGCACATCAGCGATCATGCGGGTTGTGGTGGTTTTGCCGTTGGTGCCAGAAACGAGCACCACCCCAGCGGGCAGGGTAGCGGCGAGGTCGCGTAGCACATTGGGCGCGATACGGCGGGCAACCACACCGGGAAAGTTGGTGCCGCCACCGACGTGCAGCACGCGGCTCACCTGACTGGCGAGTTTGCCAGCACCAAGCGCGAGAAGGGTGTCTGGGCGCATCTTGGCTTCCCTATCTGTTTGTGTGTGTTCCCACGGATGCGTCACGCATGTAGTATACCACCACTGCACTGGCGTAGGCTGCGCTATGTGCTCGGCTGCGGGGGGCGTAGCTCAACGGTACCCTTCAGCGCGAATGTCAGCAGTTGCCCTAGCGGGTGCCACGCCGCCAGTGCGCCATCCGGTCCCATTTGCACGCCAAAGGATACCCGCGACACACCAACATTCACATCCGTTTCAAGGACGTGTAGCTGGTCAGCGTGCGGCAAGAGCGTGTGCATGGTGCGGTGCACCGTGAAGAACTGCGCTGTTTGTGGCACACCGCTCAGGCGGCAGACCAACCGTGCGCCGTCCCAGACCTGCACGAGCGTCACGAACTGGTCGAATGTCCACTCAAATTGCCAGTGCTGCCGCGCGAGATGCCAGTACTCTGTCCCTGCCCGACACGCCGCTAGTTCACTCGCGCCACTCACCAGCACACACGGCACGGGGCGCAGCCCGTCGCGCACCAGCACGCCGCCGTTGAGTTCACTGTACTGCATCGTCGAGCCGCGTACATAGCGGGTGAGCAGTACAAACCCCATTGCACGATTGCCCGGTAGCCCGAAGAGGCTGAGGCTGTCGGGTAGCAATGTCCGCACTGCGTCAGCAGCCACACTGAACGAGGCAAACAGCCCGCTACCGATCTGAAGCCACGGTGGGGGCGGGTAGTACACCCGCGCTAATTCGTTGGGTGGTTTCAATAGGTGTTCTGTCATTGGCTAGCTCAACCCCGCTCGCCGCATGGCTTCTGCCAGTGCGCCGTTGCCGGTGGTGGCAGGGGACGCATCGTGGGCAGTGCCGTTGCCTTTAGGCAGGTTACCCGGCTCCGTCGAGTAATACAGGGTCGGCTCGCTCAGCGTCTCGGTGTGGGGTTCTTCATAATCATCGGCTGCCCAGTCGAGTGAAAGGTTTGTGTCTCCCGCCAGCCGGATAATCTGCTGAGAACTAAACACCAATAGGTCAATCAATTCGGGGTCGCTGTTACAATCTTCTAATGACGGTACACGGTGGACGTAGGGGTGTGTATCGAGCATCCCGGTCAAGGTGTCTTCGTTTTCGGCGGGTGGGGCAGGCTCTGGTTCTGTGTGGTGCAATACCTGCTGCGCGAAGCTACGGGGCAACCCGGTGTCTACCAGTAAGATGGTGGCATAGACTTTCGGGAACAGCAGGTGCAAGATATCGCGGGTTTCGCGCAACTGGCGACACGCCCGCTTGACGCTTGCCATGCGGCGGCTCGCTTTGATCTCGAAGACCCACGCTGTGTGGTGTCGTTCGACAACCAGTGCATCGAGTTCGCGATACTTGATGTACAGCCGTCCCCCGCGTTGTTCTTCGTATTCAAGGATACGCTGGTCACTCAGGCGTAGCCGCGTCCTGAGCCAGTCGCGCAGCACGTTTTCCGCTTCGTAGCCAAAGAGCGTCCGCTGCGACGGCGCGTGCCGTGCCTTCGTGTTGTTGCGTTGCACCACGTAGTACGCGACATACTCGCGGTAGTGGCGGTCGTCGCTGGTGGTCAACCGTGGGCGGGCATAGCGGACACTGTGGCTCACGCGGGTGGCTCCTTTGGGGGTGCGACTGGTGGTGCGGCGGGTG
>CAZNQP010000005.1:26314-46801 GCA_964575355.1 uncultured Chloroflexaceae bacterium | reverse complement strand
GTGATAGCATCGGTGATGATGTGGCGCAAGTTGCCGCGCTCAAGCTCGTACAACCCTTCTGCTGTGGTGCCACCGGGCGATGTCACGGCATTACGGAGGATCGCCGGGTGGGTACCACTCTCGCGGGCATACACAATGGCACCATACATGGTTTGCGTTGCCAATTCCGTGACCATAGCACGCGGCAACCCTATGCGTACACCTGCATCAATGATAGCTTCGAGGATCAGGAACACATATGCCGGACCACTGCCACTGATGGCAGTTGCCATGTCAAGCGCGTTTTCTTGGTCAGCATAGATATGGGTACCAAGGGTTGCGAGCATCTCGCTGACCCATGCGCGGTGTGCGGCAGTCACCGCATGCGTTGCCGTCCACACGGTGATACCCGCACCGACTTGCGCGGGCGTGTTGGGCATAGTCCGCACAATGTAGGGGTGATGCAGCAGCGACACGAGCGTACTCAAGGTGGCACCGGCAACCACCGAGATGCACAACGCATCGGGAGGGATCGCCCCGGCAAGCGGTTCCAGTACTTTGCCAAGTACCTGTGGTTTGACCGCGATAATGATGGTATCGGCAGTGGCAACTGCGGCGTGGTTGTCACTGGTGGTAGTGATACGATACTGGCGGCGCAGTTCGCTGAGCCGATCCTCGCTGGGGTCGCTGGCTGTGATCTGCGCTGGGGTAAGTATTTGTTGGCGTAGCAACCCACTCAGGATTGCCCCACCCATCATGCCCGCACCAATCAATGCTAGTCTGTGCGGTTTGTCCGTCATTTTCCCCCCTTCATCCTGTGACGTTGCCGATTGACTACTATCATACCACGTTCTGTTTCTGTTTGTTAAGGCGACAAATGGGGGCAAACTGACACCCACGCGGGCATTCGTCACGGGGGCGTACCGCCAGATCACCCTTCCTGATACGATCAACTGCCACCCCCACCTGCGCGGTGGCTGCTGTCACGCTGTCGTGCAATGCGCTCCCATCGAGTAACGTACCTGTTTTGCCACTGCCAAGATGGACAAATAAAGCCCCTGTGACGGTTTGTGTGAAAATCTGCTGCGCTGCGAGGATGTACAGCGCGAGTTGTAGGTCATTGCCTGCTACTGTCTCGCTGAGGGAGCGGGGGGTACTGCTGCTTTTGTAGTCGAGCACCAACAATGACCCATCATCGTGTTCGTCTATACGGTCAATGCGCCCGCTCACCAGCACCTCACCAGCACTGGTGGTAAGCCGTAACGGTGCGGTGTGCCCCGTAGCACTCCCGAATGACCGTTCGATAGCGGCAATCCGGTAGTGCTCTGGGCTGGGCAGGGTATGGAGCAATCGGCGCACACTGCGTTCGAGGTGGAGCCGCACATCGCGCTGCTCCCATTCCCAGAAGCTACCCGCCGTGAACGCGGCGTGTGTCGCAATCTGCGCGAAGGCTTCATCGGCAGCCGCGTGCAGTTCGGTCAACACGGCACCTTCGTTGGCAGGCGTGAGCCGGAGCTGTGCCGCCCGCCAGCGTTCGCCCGCACGTGCCATGACGGCGTGCAACAGAATGCCGCGCCCCACGCTTTCGAGTTCGTCGCTTGCGCCCGGCAGCGCACGGAGCCGCAGCAGGTGCGCCGCCGCAAACCGGAATGGGCAGATGCCATAGTCGTTCAGGCTGGTATAGCTCCAACGGCGTTGTGCGCCAGCAAGGTCAGTGCGTGCGGCAAGGTCAGCGTGCAGGTCGCTCGCCGTAATGACACCCTCATAGCTACCGTGGGGTTGGTCGGCGGTGCCCTCGCGGTACTGTTCTATGCTGGTTGCCCGCCAGATGTGGTGGAGCAGGGGATGCAACGACGGCGCAACCTGTGTCAGGGGCGGTTGCGTGTTAGCGGTGGGCGGTTGCGCGTGTAACAGCCCAATCAGTTGTTCACTGGTTGAGACCGCCGCGCTGGTTGCAACGCTACTGCCTGCCGGGTATCTGATGGTGTGGCGTTCCCGGTCACGCACCAGTGCCCCCAGCGCAACCACAAACGGTGATGGCTCGACGGTGTTGCCGTTCGCGTCAAGGTAGGTGTAGCTCACGGTGATACTCTGACGGGTGCCTGCAATCAACTCGAAAAACAGGGCGTACTCGTTGCGCGGGTCTTCGACGGGGAGTGGTAGCCCCTGCACACCAAACAAGCGGCGTTCGCGGCGTGTGTGGAAGAGCGGAGCGGCGGGCAAGCGCGGAAACTGGTTTTCGCCCAACCCCAGCAGCAGCACATGATCGAAGTGCTGACCGCGTGCGCCGAAGGCATCGAATACATGCACCGCGTCTGCTACCACAGGCAGGTGATAGTGGCACTGCTGCACTAGCACGAGCAGGTCGCTGACAAACGCCGCCCGTGACACGGTGGGTACGGTAGGTACGTTGCTCCCATATAGTGCGTCGGCTGCTTCGCCCATGCTGTTCACTACCGACAGGATCGCCGCCACGCGGGCATCGGGAGCGGGAGCATCGGGAGCGGGAGCGGCAGCATCGGCAGCAGCAGCAAGTGTCGTGAGCGGCGGGTGCAGGGCATACAGCATGTCCCGCATGCGGTTGACATAACTATCAAGTGGTGCCACGTCGGGCAGGCTCAGCCAGTCGTCAAATGCCGTGAAGAGAGCCAGCACGCGCGTCGCCTCGCGGTGTGACAGGTTTGCGGTCAGCAGGGCTTCGCTGGCATCGTCGGCATCCTCGTCGGCGGTGGACAGCATCGCTGTCGTGGCATTATCCGGGTCGGCGTAATAGGCGAGCAGGGCACGGAGCTTGCGCTTGCCCGACGCAGGTGGCAGGGTACGTGTCAGGCGATGGATCGCCGCTGCCGCTCGCCCGAACGTAAGGGCGTGGTCGTTGCACACTGCCACGAGGGTGTGCGGTGGGGTCAAGCGTCCATCGTCAAATGCCCGCCATGTCTCGGCAAGCTGGAGCCACGCCGTGTCGTGCAGCAGCAATTCGAGTAGCCGCAGATAGGCAACGCCGACGGTCGTATCGCTGACCGGTTGGGCGGTGTGCCACGCAAGCGGGAGGGCATACTCGCTGGCAATCTCGTGCAAGAGGGGGGTATAGTCTGCTGGGTTCCGTAGTACGATTGCGACCTCCTGCGGGGCTGTCTCGTCCCCGTCCTCCGCACGGAGCCGATGCACGCGGCGCAGCACAGCACGTACCTCGCGCTCACGGTCGGCGGCGCGGATGATGTGGAGTGTGTCATCCGGCGGGGGGGCAGGCGTAGCCACGTTAGCGGGTGGTGCAAAGATATGCGCGGCACAGAAGTGCAGCCACGGGTGCTGGGTGGTGTTGGGGCTGGCATTGTGGGGCTGTACCGTCGGCGATAGCGTCGCGTGTAGGGCGGCGGCGGTCTGGCGGAAACGGTGATAGACTGAGCGGGTGCCATCTTCGTGCGACAGGCTGATCACCATACGCCCAACGTGTGGTGCAAGGTCACGCAGAAATGCAAGCTGGAGTGGGGTAAACTGATCGAAGCCGTCTACGAGCAGGAACCGTACCAGTGGGCGGCGTAGCTGGGGCAGGGCTGCCCGCGCTGCCCACAATAGCCCCGGTGGGTCGGTCAAGCCGTGTCGGCTGAGGGCTTGCTCATAGGCGGCATACAGTGCGCCGAGTTCGCTATCGTAGGGGGTGATGCCAGCAGTAGCGAGTGCAGCGGGGGCTATCAGTGCGTTACGGGCTTCGCCGATGAACGCGGCGACCTGTGCCAGCCAGCCCGGTTTGTCGCACACGCGGGCAAACTGGGGCAGTTGCCCGTGCTGCTGGAGGTCGCGCACGACAGCACGGAGCAACAACGTTTGGGCGTAGCCTGTACAGAGCAGTGGCACGGTGACACCGCTCCGCTTGATAACCCGCTGCGCCAGCCCTACAAACTGGGCGGGAAAGACGTGGCGTGCATTCCCTGTGCGGACACGCACCTGTGCTGCCTGTGGGCGGTCGGGTAACAGCACCACCACGGCGTGCCGTGCGGCAGTGGCGGCGGCGAGTAAGGTTGCAGTCTTGCCACTGGCAACGGCACCCGTATACAACGTGATAGACGGGGAGGTTGGCATGCGCGGTCTCCTCTGTGCTGTACGTCCGTATCAAGGTCTGTATCAGCTTCTATGCTATAGTAGCGTTAAGTACCCCGTGCAGAACGAAAGGGAAGGTGCAATGGCACGTGTGTGTGTATTCGACGTGAACGAAACCCTGCTCGATCTGGCAGCACTCGACCACCATTTTGAGCGTGTGTTCGGCGATGCCAGTGTGCGACGGTTGTGGTTTGCCCGCTTTATCCAGTCGGCACTGGTGGCAACCGTGACGGATGCCTACCGCGACTTTGCGACGACGGGTGCGGCTGCGTTGGCAATGGTGGCGGCACAGCGCGGCGTATCCCTCAGCGACGATGACCGCGACACTATCATCGGCGCGATGGAAACACTCCCGCCGCACCCGGATGTTATCCCGGCGTTCGAGCAGTTGCAAGCTGCCGGGCTGCGCCTCGCGTCACTCACCAATTCGACGGCAGCAGTGGCACACGCCCAGTTGAACAACGCCGGACTTGCCCCTTACCTCGAACAGATGCTATCTGCCGATAGCGTGCAACGCCTGAAGCCCGCCCGCGAGCCATACATCTATGCCAGTGAACGGCTCGGTGTGTCCATCGGGCAAATCCGGCTGGTGGCATGCCACGCATGGGACATCGCCGGTGCATTGCGGGCAGGCGCGGCGGCGGCATTTGTGGCGCGTTCCGGTATGGTGCTTGACCCGCTGGTGCCACGCCCGGACGTAGTGGGCAGTGATATGCAGGACGTTGCCCGCCAGATCATTGCTGCCGAAACCACCGCCTGAGCTACCTTAGCCCGTATTCTTCAGCCCACCCGCGATGCCGTTGATGCTCAACAAGATCGCGCTCTCCAGTGCGTCGCGGGTCGGGCTACTCGACAGCGAACGGAAGCGGCGCAGTAGTTCGATCTGGAGGTAGTTGAGCGGGTCAATGTAGACATTGCGGAGCCGGATAGACTGCTTCAGGGTTGGGCTGTGTTGCAACAGTTCGTCAATGTTGGCAACGAGGCACACCATGCGGCATGTGCGCTCGTACTCGTCGGCAAGCATGCCGTAAATCTCGGCTGCCAGCTCACGGTCGGGCACAAGGGTTGCGTACTCCTCGGCAAGTCGCATGTCGGCTTTGACCAGCATCATCTGCACATTGTCGAGCAAGATACGAAAGAATGACCACTCAGTCGCCATGGTTTGCAGCGTCGTGAGCCGGGTCGCGCGTTGGGCGGGGTCATGCTCGATATAGCGTTCTAGCCCGGTGCCTAGCCCATACCAGCTTGGGAGGTTACAACGACTCTGCGTCCAGCTAAACACCCACGGAATTGCCCGCAGGTCTTCGACACGCATGCTGGCGCGGCGGCGCGACGGGCGCGACCCGATGCGGAGCCGCCCGATCTCCTCGATGGGGGTGGCGTGTTGGAAATAGGTCGGGAAGCCGGGGTGTTCGTACACAAGGCTACGGTAGTGGTTGCGGGCGTACATTGACATGTCGTACATCGCGGCTTGCCACGCTGGGTCAGGCTCGCCGTCGTGTGTCGGGAAACTCGCCCGCAACACGGCGTTGCTGATCTGTTCGAGGTGGCGGCGGGTGGTGCCCGGCTCGAAGTAGCGGTCCGCGATGACCTCGCCCTGCTCGGTAATCTTGATCTGCCCGTTGACTGTTCCGGCAGGTTGCGCGAGGATCGCACGATTCGCCGGACCACCACCGCGCCCAATCGAGCCACCGCGCCCGTGGAACAGCCGGAGTGTGACACGCGCTTCGCGGGCAATGCGGGTCAAGTCGAGTTGGGCACGATACAGGTTCCAGTTCGCCGCAAGGAACCCGCTTTCTTTCGTACTGTCTGAGTACCCAAGCATCACTTCTTGCAGGTTGTCGCGCAGGGTCAGGTGGGCGCGATAGTCGGGTTGTACGAGCAGTGCGTGCAGGACTTCGCCCGCGCGGGCAAGGTCGGGTCCCGTCTCAAACAGCGGGACGATATTCAGGCGGCTCAACTCTCCCGGACGATACAGCCCGGCTTCGCGGGCAAGCAGCAACACCGCCAGCACGTCGCTGACGCTCCTTGCGTGGCTGATAATGTAGGTCTCGATAACGTGACTGTCCATCTGCTCAAGGATTGCCGCCACCGTGCGGAACGTCTCGATGATCTCGGCGGTTTCGGGGCTGTAGCTGGTGAGGCTCAACCCGATGAGCGGGCGACGCACAGGCAGTTCCGCGCTGAGCAACTGTGCCCGCTCGTCGTGGCTCAGAGCGGTGTAATCGTCGCACATCCCAGCCTGCGCGAATATCTCGTGCAGGGCAGCAGTATGGCGTTCGCTACTCTGCCGGATATCGAGCTTGGCAGTGTGCAAGCGAAAGACCTGTGCCATCAGGATGACATCCTTAAGCACGCTATTGACGACCACTCCTAGACCGGCGCGGTGCAGGCTGTCGGCAATCACCTGTAGGTCATACAGCAACTCGTCGCTACTGGCATAGTACGACAAAGCGGGCGGTGGCGTTGCCTCGCGTCCCCATTTTGGTGTCATGTGCCGCATGTATTCCAGCGTGCGGCGCAGGCGGTGCGTAATGTAGTAGCTCAACTGGCGGTAGGGTTCGTGTAAGAAGCGCGTGCGAAGCCATTCGGTAAGTTCGGGGAAATGTGGAGCCGCCCGCTCAATTTGCCGATAGACCGCTGCATCCACGCTGACCATCTGCGATGACTGACTTAGATAGTAGTTGAGCCTGCGCGTCGCGGCGATCAGGTGCTCCAGACTGGCGACACGCAGGCGGCGCACCGTTTCGATAGTTACGTGGGGCGTGACAAAGGGGTGCCCGTCGCGGTCGCCGCCCATCCAGAAGCCAAAGCGGAGAAATGGCTGCATCCGCCACGCATAGTCTGGGTCGTGGCGGCGGAGGGCACGCTCGATGTCGCGGTACAGTTCGGGGACGGTCTCAAACAATACATCATCGAAATAGTGCAACCCCTGCGACACCTCATCGAGTACGCCGGGGCGTTGCTGGCGTACCTCGTCGGTCTGATAGAGGGCTGCAATATCGGCACGGATACGCTCGATCAGGTCTTCGCGGTCGCCGGGCAACAGCGGCGTATGCATGCCGCCAAGGGTATCGAATACGAGGCTCAGGAGGTGCTGACTGATCGAGCGCATCTTCGATATGGTGGTGTGGCGGCGCGGTTCGGTGGGGTGGGCAGTGAAGACCGGCGTGATCCGGGCGTGGTCAAGCCACTGTTGCAGGTCAGCACTCGTCACACCCTGCGCTTGGAGGAGGGACAGCGCACTGTCAAATGTATCAAGGCGGGCTGCCGCTTGCGGGTCGTGGATACGCTCGCGCAAGATGCGGAGTCGCTCGATCCGTTCGGCAAGGTTGACTAGTGCAAAGTAGAGTGAGAATGTCCGCAAGAGTGCCGTACATTCTTCAACACTCAGCCTGCTCAACAGTTCGTGCATGGCACTGGCATCGTCGGTTGTATGGTCGCGGCGGAGTGTCGCGGCAGTGTTGAGCACCTGCTCGACGAGGGCAAGCGTTGCGTTGCCATCGGGTGTCGTTTCCATGTACTGCTTCAACAGCCCGACCAGTAGCTGGATACGGTCATCCAGCATACCGGGGGGCAACCCAGTGCTTAGTACGGCTTGTGGCTGGCTCATGTGTGTGCTCCTCTCTGTGCTGCTCTGTGCTGCGCGTTGCGTTGGGGGTGCTGCTCTATGTTGCCCCGCCCACGTCGCGGCGGGTCAGGCTGATGTAACTGTAGACCCAGAATACCACACTGTACAGCCCGATCATCACCCACGCCTGCCAGAGTGGTGGGAGTTGTGCCGGGTCTTGTCCGAATAACACCGCCATGTCCAGCCCATACAGTGCCCCATTCGCAAACAGCAACGTATTGATGTTCTGTTGCAACGGCAGGTTGAGCAGAAAACTGATGAGCGGGTTATTCAGCCCTGCAAGCGCATTCAGTGCCGTGGTGCTGCTATCAATGCCGAGGAAGACCAACCCCCCCGCGACACCGAGAAAGACCGAACGCCCCACAATGGACAGTGCAAACGTAACCAACAGGTAGGGCAGCATCACTGCGAGCGATTGCAGCAACCCGACTGGGAACAGCAGCACATCCTGCACGCTCAGGCTACCCGCATCGCCCAGCACACTACCGAGCGACCACGCCAGCAGCAGGGCAATCGGTACCACGATGATGATACCCATCAACACAAGGGCGACAACAACGATGACCTTTGCCAGCAGGTAGCGCGTGCGTTGCGGCATACGCGAGAGTTGCACCCGCAACGTGCCCCAGTTATATTCGCTCCCCATCGCCATCGCCGCCAGCACGATGCCACACAGCCCCCCGATACCGTTGGCGTGCCCCAGCACCGCACCGAGCACCCCCGGCAGCATGACGCGCTGGCGGAACTCGTCAATCATTGCGGGGGTCAGGATGGCAATCCGCGTCTGCCCCCCAGTGAACGTTCCATCTGTTACGGCAACCACGAGGAACCAGCCCAGCACATTGAGCACAAACGTGAGCACAAAGATGACCAGCAGCACCCACACGAGCGGGCGGCGGGTCAGCTTAAACCATTCGGCACGCAGTAACCCAAGCATTACCGTTCCTGTGTGACATCAAGGAACAGGTCTTCGAGTGAAGCCGTCCGCGCATTCACCATGACGACGGGGATGCCATGCTGTACGAGCCACGCATTGATCGCGGCGGTTTGCTGCGGTGGTGCGTTGATGTGCAAGCGGTTGCCATCGGTCGTGATGCTCTCGATGGCAGCGTAGCCTTGCAGGGCATTCACCGCCGCCTGCACGTCGCCCTCCACCTCGATCAAGACTTGCTGGCGTTCTTGGAGTAAATCCGCGACGGCTCCCTGCGCGACGAGCCGCCCGTGCTGCAAGATGGCGACGTGCTGACAAACCTGCTGTACCTCGTGCAACAGATGGCTACTGAGAATAATAGTATGCCCCACCGCCGCCAGTTCACGGATCAGGTCGCGCACCGCCGCCGTGCCCGCCGGGTCGAGACCGTTGGTGGGTTCATCCAGAATGATCAGGTCTGGCGTGGCAAGGAGGGCTGCCGCTATCGCAAGCCGTTGCTTCATCCCTTGTGAAAAAGTGCGGAAGGGCTGGCGGGCACGCTCGTGCAGATCAACTTGACGTAATACTGCATCAATGCGACTGGTGGGCAGGTTGTCTACCATTGTGAGCACGCGCAGGTTGTCATAGGCTGAGAGGTAGGGATAGAAAGCGGGGGCTTCTATCGTGGCACCCACGCGCTGCAACGCGCTGACAGGATCGGTGGTAATATCGTGCCCCAGCACCCACGCCCGCCCGCTGGTCGGCTTGACTAACCCTAGCAGCATCGTGAGGGTCGTTGTTTTGCCTGCGCCGTTCGGACCGAGCAAGCCAAACACATCCCCGCGCGGCACTACGAGGTCAAGCGCATCTACCACCGCCCGTTCTCCATAGCGGCGGGTGAGTTGCTCGGTCCGGATAGCAGCATCTGCTGGCACGGTGGCAGGCTCCCGTCTGTGGCGTTCTCTCATTGGTATTATACCGTACCACAAGTACCCCGGCGATAGCTGTCACCGTGGGGGTGTGCGCCCGGTTATAGGTCAAGGCGCACCTTAGCACCGAAGTCCACCTTCTTGCCGCTGGTAAAGTAGGTGGCACAGGCTGCATCGAGCAGGTCAGGGTTGAGGGTGGGTTCTTCCATGTTGTAGCGGGCAATCGAGAGCAATTGATCAATAATATCACGCGGGTGGCACATGCGAAAGGGGCGTTGCTCCGGCACGTACCAGCGTTTGACAAGGTAATCAAGGGCGCGGTCATCATAGGGGACTTTCCGCACCTTGCACATAATTTTCCAGATGTCGCGCCACTGCTCTTCGGTGGGGTCAATAATTTCAAACTTGAACTTGATGCGCCGGAGCAGTGCATCGTCGCCCAAGTCAGAGGGGTGCAGGTTGGTCGAGAAGATAAGCAACTGGTCGAATGGTATCTGGATTTTCTGCCCCGTGACGGTTGCCACGTAGTCGTAGCGTTTTTCAAGGGGCACAATCCAGCGGTTGAGCAAGTCGAAGACCCGCACCTGTTGTCGCCCAAAGTCGTCAATCAGGAAGATACCCCCATTCGCTTTCATCTGGAACGGTGCCTCGTAGATTTTGGAGGTCTGGTTGTAGACAAGGTTCAGCCCATCCAGCGTCAACTCGCCCCCCACCATCACGACGGGGCGGTTAATGCGTATCCAACGCTGGTCATACTCTATGTCGTCGCGGAGGGGTTGCTTGGGTGGCTCGTGGACAATCGCGTCGTACATCTTGATCAACGCGCCGTCGGCATCAATCGTATAGGGGATGAAAATGGCATCGCCCATCAGGTGGGTGATACGCTCGGCAATACTGGTCTTGCCGTTGCCGGGGTAGCCGTACAGCATAACTGACGCGCCAGAGTTGACCGCCGGACCCACCCAGTTGAGGATCGACTCGTCAATCACCAACCCGGCGAATGCCTCGCGGATGTTGCGGCGTGTCACCACCACATTCTTGATCGTCTGCTTCTTCACCGAGTCGATCCAGACATTGAGCGGCACCGGGCACGGTCCGATATACTGGGTCTTGTTGGTTGCGTCGAGGGCAGCCTGATAGCCCTGTGGGGTCAGGGCATACTCATAGTTGATGTCGCCGATGCCGCGCTGCCCCACAATATCAATCACTTCTTGGTTGCGAAGTTCGCGGACAAGCACCTCGACGATGTTGTAATAGAGCTTGGTAATATCGGCGAGTTCGGCACCCGTAGCCCGCCCACGGCTGTACAGGATGCGGAGGCACAGCTCGTAGAGGAACGTGCGGTTGATGCCGGTCTCCTCAATGGACGTGATTGGTTCGGGGACAAACGAGTTGTTGAGGCTTGGGTTGGCAATGTCGTCGGGCGGCGGTGGTTCACCGATCTGGGTTGCGGTACGTGGGTCAAGACCTTGTTGCTGGGCATTAGCCAGCACCTGCTCAAAGTCTTCTTTGTGGTAGTGCAGGTGGAGCAATGCCTCAGAGTCACCGGCGGCATGTGCCTGCTTGATGGCATCGTAAAGGGCACGTACAATAACGTACTTCACACCGTCGCGGTAAATGTGGTGCGGGTACAGGGTGCCGTGGACATAGCAGTCGGTCGGCAGGTGGCGATGAGAACGCATCTCATCATACGAGGCTTGGTCCAACAGGTAGCGCATAGTCGAACTCCTGAGGTATGTTGTCCGAATAACGGTTAAGCTGATTGCACACCAAGAGGAAACAAAGATGACACAAGACGGCATAGCATCCCTACGTCTAGTATAGCATAGGGTGCCATACCATACTTTACATAAATAAAAGTGCGCCGTGCGGGACTCCCCGCGATTGGCGCAGTTGTTTTCCCCCATCGGTGCGGCATTGCCGTATTACCATAGCAGGCAGGCAGAGCACACGAAAGCCCACAACACCGTCCCGCTGCCTCCGCCGAGGCACACCGTTCGAGTCTTGCCACCCTGTCTGACCATTGGCTATGCGTAACATATCGGAAGCTATGTTGCACATAGCGAAAAAGTGCCCTGCCTCCATCACGCTACCACGCCGCCACGCGAGCGGCTCAGGTTTGTGTCGCATGACGTTCGTCCAGTGCTGCCCGGATAGCATCGTAGCGCGTGCGCGTGAGCGGATATAACCATACCAACACCAACCCCGCAAGCAGCAGCAGTGTGGGCGCAGGTCCGATCATCAGCCGAATGGCGAGCAGTGCGCTGGCTGGCTGGGCGGTAGCTTGCTCGACAAAGCCTTGGTTTGCCAGCGCAACCCCCACAAGGAACAGCCCGATCCCCAGTCCGGCTTTCTGCGCGAACACCATAAAGCCGTAATAGATACCCTCACGGCGTTGCCCACTCGCTAACTCGTCATAGTCTATTACGTCTGGCATCATGCTCCACGGCACAAGGTATGCCGTAGCCACCCCCACCCCGGCGAGCGCAGCCAGCACAAACGCCAGTATGATTTGCCCCGGCTGGAGGAAAAACAGGAAGCCCTGTACCCCGATCCACAGGATTGCGCCAGTGATGTACACGACGCGCTTGCCGGTACGCGCACTGACTGCCCCCCACACAAACAGAAACACGAACGTGCTGCCCATGACCGTTAGGATCATAGGCAGTTGCAGATCGGGGCGTTGTAGCCAGAACGTGATGTAGAACGGCAGCACGGCGGTGGTAATCTGGACGGCAAGCCACGAGCAGAGGTAGATACCGATCACAAAGAGGTACGGGCGGTTGCGAAACGCCGTAGTGACCTGCTGCCACACCGACAGCGACTCGCCGCTGGCTGCCAGCGTGAAGCGTTCGCGCACGCCGAAGAAACACCACAGGAACGGCGCAATCATGAGTACGCCGAGCACAATACCTGCCACCAGATACCCTGTTGCAACATTGGGGAAAAGCCCGACAATCGTCTGGTGCAGCGTCAGCCCCAGCAGGCTCCCGCCGATACTGAACGCAAAGCGAAACGAGTTGAGGGTGGTGCGCTCGTTATAGTCGTCGGTCAGTTCAGGTGTAAGGGCAGTGTAGGGCACGCTCACCACCGTGAATGCCGTGCTCATCAGGATGACGGCAACGGTGTAATAGGCGATCAAGACGGCATCGCCGCCCGGTGGGATCACCCACTGGAGAAAGAAAACCAACCCGAACGGCACCGCACCGAATAGCAACCACGGGCGGCGGCGACCGTATGGCGAGCGGGTGCGGTCGGTGAGCCAGCCCATGATCGGGTCGGTGAAGGCATCCCAGATGCGGGCGACAAACAGGATCGCGCCTGCTGCGCCCGCATCTAGCCCGGCAACCGTTGTCAGGAAGAAGAGCTGGAAAAAAGAGATGATTAGCGTGGCGGTGCCGGGGCTGAAGTCGCCCGCACCAAACGCAAGGCGCGTCGTCAACGATAGCCGCCCCGGTGCTGGCGGCACTGGCGGTGCTGATGGCGTGGTTGTGACAGCAACAGGGTCGGGCTGGCGCACGGGTAGCTCCTTGGGTGGTGCGTCGGTCGTCGGTGTCGCGCTGCTAGGCTTGCCAGCAGCAACATGCAGTCAGTGTATACTGGCTTATGGGGGCTGTCAACGCTGCACTAGTCAGGAAACAGCCTTGAATAGCCCTATTGCACAATTGCAGAGCGACCCTGTTGCAGAGAGAAGAGCGCGCAGAGAGAAAGGAAAGCCACCCGATGAGCCACAATGCCTACGGTCTCTGGCACAGCCCGTTGACTGCCCGGAGCCTCGCACGGAGTAGCCGCCTGTACGACTTGCAGTGGGACAGCGACGGGCACACACTGGTTTGGCTCGTTAATCAGGGCACGGGGAGCGAACTACTCGCCCTCGATACCCGTAGCCCCGATGCCCCCTATGCTGCCGCCAGCCCCACGCTTGCCGTGCGTGCCGGTGTGGGGTACGGCGGTGGCGATTTCACGGTTGGGCGTGGGGCGGTCTATGTTGCGGAAAAGAGCGGTTGCATCTATCGCCAGCAGTTGGGCGTGGGCATACCGCATCGTCTGACCCCGGCATACGGGGGCGTGGCAGCACCGACGCTCTCGCCCGATGGACGCTGGTTGCTCTTTGTGCAGACCTATCAGCAGCAAGACGTTATCGCGTTGGTGGACAGCGACGGCTACCACGCCCCGCTCTGGGTGGCGCAGGGACACGACTTCTTTATGCAGCCGTGCTGGCACCCCACCACCACCAACCCCGAGTCCCAAGAGTACCGGGTTGCTTATGTCGCGTGGAACTACCCCGCCATGCCGTGGGACAGTAGCCTGCTCTACCTTGCCACGTTGCGCCAGTATGCCCCGGATGCACCGCCAGTTTGCACCCACCGCCAGATCATTGCTGGGGGCAAAGACACGGCTATCTTTCAGCCCGCGTTCTCACCGGATGGCGAATGGCTCGCGTATGTCAGCGATGCCGACGGCTGGGCGCACCTGTACGCCTACCACCTTGCCAGTGGCTCCCACCGCCAACTGACCTACGACCACGCCGAATATAGCACGCCTGCATGGGTGCAGGGTATGCGTACCTACACATGGAGCCACGATAGTCGCACCCTCTACGCTATCCGCAACGCGGCTGCCGTCCATCACTTGTATGCCGTCCCGCTCGCCGAGGGTGCCGATGCTACCCCCGTGACTGGACTGGAAGCCTACACCTACCTGAGCCAGCCCACGCTCGCCCCCGATGGGCGGCACCTTGCGCTGATCGCGGCAGCACCGCACATCCCACCCCGCGCAGTGGTGATGCCTATCAATGACCATGACCCTATGCCGTCGGACGCGAGTGCCCCGCGCATTGTGCAGCGCACTGACAGCGAACTGCTTGCCCCGCACGACCTTGCGACAGGCGATGCAGTGCAGTGGCAGACGGACGATGGACGGACTGTGTACGGGGTGCTGTATCTGCCGCCCGGCGTGACGCGGGCATCACTTGCGGCTACCGACAGCCTGCCCCCGGCAATCGTGCGTGTCCATGGCGGTCCGACAACGCAGGCAACCCTGACATGGGCAGCCGATGCACAATTCTTCGCCACCCGTGGGTATGTTGTGTTGCTGGTCAACCATCGCGGCAGTACCGGCTACGGACGGGCATACACCCGCCATTTACAGGGGCAGTGGGGGATCGCAGATGTAGCTGACACGCTGTCTGCCGCCCGCTACCTAGCCCACAATCGCATTGCGGATGGTGAACGGCTGGTGGTGATGGGCAACAGTGCGGGTGGCTATACGGTACTCGAAGCATTATGTCAATCACCGGGTACGTTCCGCGCTGGTATCTGTCTTTATGGTGTGTCCAACCTGTTTACGCTCGTTGAGGACACGCACAAGTTTGAGGCACGCTACCTTGATGGACTCGTCGGCGAGCTACCCGCAGCGACGGCCGTCTACCGCGAGCGTTCGCCCGTGTTCCACGCCGAGCGTATCCGTGATGCCCTCGCGGTGTTTCAGGGCACCGCCGACACCATTGTGCCGCAGTCGCAATCTGATGCTATCGTCGCCGCCCTGCGCCGCTCTGGTACGCCACACGAGTATCACATCTACGAGGGCGAGGGGCACGGCTGGCGCAAGCCCGAAACTATCGAGAGCTTCTACAACACGGTGCTGGCGTTCCTGCGCGAGCATGTGCATTACCGCTAATGTGCCGTAACACTTGTTGACCGGACGTTGACCGGGCGGGCGAACAGTTACGCTCCCCCGCAGTCATGCTACCCCGATAAGGTAGAGCAACGTGTCACGCAAGGGATGTGCTCCATCGGAGCGGCAGTTGTGGGGCATGCTATCGCCCGCTACTGCAAATGCATCACAGGTCAGAAACAGGTCATTGCGAAAGCCAACGAACAGTGCAATCGCCGCGACAATGACCAGCAACCCGAAGACCTTACGTCGCTGATCCCCAGTGAGTTGGGTTGCGTCGGGGTTGAGCATGTCCAGCAGGGTCTTGAGTAAATACGGAATACCAACCACGAAGATACTGATACCGAAGAGGAGAAAGAGTGCATCGAACACAAACTCTGCAAGCGTATCGGGTGTGGTGGTCAACCACTCCTCATCTATCGCCGCATAGAAACCGATCCAGACCGTAGGTAGCGCAAACACAAATACGTCGAACCAGTGAAACCTGCGCTCTTCACGGGGTGTAAAAAGGGCAACCAGCAGCAACGCCAATGATGCCGCCCACACGGTGAAGACCTTGTGGTAGAAGACGGTGCCCCACGCGCCTAGCGTGAACGCAATGTCCCACGTCAGTATCGAAAGTGTCACGGCGACTAGTGCAAAGCGGCGTGGCTGGGTGTGCGGTGGCGCGAACAGGTCTTCAATATCGTCTGCGTCTACGGCGGTCGTGCTGGCGGTGGCGGCGATGGGCGGTGGTCTGAGTGTTTCATCAGCAGGAACAGCAGGCGCGGCGGCAGGGGCAACCACCGGCGGTTGCCCCTGCGGGTCGCGGTCAGGTCGTGCGAGCGGTGCTTGCCCATCGGTGCCCACCACCGCTAGATGCCCTGTTTATCCTTACGGAACAGTGCCCACGTTGTCAGCCCGCTAAATAGTCCGGCAAAGGCGATCAAGAAGCCCCAGATACGCGCGAGGTACGCGAAGGTATACTCGTATTCTAGTACTGGTATGTCCCATTCCCAGTTCCGCTGAACAGGTTCCGGGTCTATCGTTTCGGTGCGCGAGAGAACCTCGGTAATCGTAATACGTTCGTTTTCCGTCACGAGAGGTACTTCAATCGGTGCGACGCAGACTTCGGGCTGTATCTGCTGGGTCGTGACGGTCACGGGTTCCCAGTCGTCGGGCGGGCGTTCCACCTCAATCTCGACTGTTTCGGTCACGGGGTCGGGGTCAAAGAGGATTTGCCCCCGGTCATTGAGGTGTGGGATATTCGCGGATACCCCCAGACCCTCAGCCAACCAGCGCGAGACAATCGGGTAGGACAGGGGCTTCTCAACCTCGAACAGAATACCCGCAAACGTAAACTGGATGAACACTACTACGAGCACGACGTATGGCACCACCTCGGTATTGGGCACCAGTGCCGAAATAAACAAGCCGATGCTGATCGCAGCCACCGCCCCCAAGACAACCGTTATGTACATCTCGGCAAAGGCGGGCAGCACCACGCCACTGTCGGGGAAATCCACCCGCAGACGCACGACCCCAAGGAACAGTAACGCCTGCACAAGTGAAAAGGCACCCAACACGACGAGCTTTGACGCAAGGTAGGGCACTACTCGGAGCGTCGCCATGCGTTCGTTACGATAGATCGCGTGTTCCTTCGCTATCTCATACGAGGATGCCAGCACCCCTAGGAGCACGATAGCAATAGCCATAATGAATAAGAGTTGTTGTGCATTTGGCACGGCAGCATACGTACCAAACGCCTCCCCATCAGCGATCTGACCTTCGAGGTCACTCACGACTTCCGTTGCGGTCAGCCCCACCAACCAGTCTGGTTCAGCTACGACTACGAGGCACAGCCCGATAAACGGCATGACGGCAAGCAAGATCAGGCTCAATACGCGGTCGCGCAACACTAGCTCAAAGTAGCGGCTGGTCAGGACCGTAAACTGCTGCCACCAGTTGACCTTGGGCTGGCTACGCTGTGGGCGACCCACTGCCTGCCGCTGGATGTCGCCCGTCTGCTGCTTGCGGTCTTGGACGTAGCGGCGGTATTGCGGCGACTGCCGGTAGCGTTGCTCCCACTCTTCGGCAAGGCGGTTCGCTTCAGCCCGGTTAGACGAGTCAATCTTGCGGTATATCTGGGCAAAGCCACCAAGGTCATCGGTCGGCAAGTCGAAAAACTCAAGGGCTTCGCGCGGCGGTCCGAAGTAGACTAACCGCCCCTGCGCGAGGAAACACACATGGTCACATTCGCTGATGCTGGCGGTAGCGTGCGTCACCAGAATAATCGTCTTGCCTTCGTTCTTCGCCAGCTTGTTCAGGCTTTCCATCAATGCTTTTTCCAGTCCGGGGTCAAGCCCAGACGTGGGTTCATCGAGGAAAAACAGCTTGGGGTCAGCCAGCAACTCCACGGCGATACTGACCCGTTTGCGTTGCCCCCCACTCAAGCGGCTGATCGGCGTGTCGGTGTGCCCCTCCATCTCGACGTAGCGCAGTGCGCGGTCTACGTTTGCCTTGAGTTCGCTGTCGCGCGTGTCAGGTGGGAGCCGCAGGCGGGCAGCATACATGAGTGCCCCCTGTACCGTTAGGTTGCGGTGGATGATGTCATCCTGTGGTACGTAGCCAATCTCAGCGCGGTACTGCTCGAATTGCTCGTACAGGTTGTCGCCGTCCACCAGTATCACGCCCTCGGTGCGTTCGTAGCCACTCAAGGCTTTCATCAACGAAGACTTCCCCGCGCCGCTCGGTCCGACCAGCGCGACAAACTCACACGGCGCAATCGAAATATCAATGTTGTTGAGGATGATCTTCTTGCCGTTATTCACCCGTTTCGTCACCTGCATGCCATCGAGCCGCACCCCGCGCCCCAGCGGCATCTGGGTCACGGCATCCTTGTTGTAGCGCACTCGGAATGGACCCACCTGTATGCGGTCATTGGGTTGCAAACGGTAGGGGGCGGTGATGCGTTGCCCATTCACATAGGTACCGTTCGAGCTACCAAGGTCGGTGATGACTTCACCGTTGGCAGTCTGTTCGATGCGGGCGTGGTTCCACGAAACAGATGGCGACGACAGCACCATGCTCGAAGCCGGGTTACGCCCAATCGTGATCACTGGCTCGCGTTGCTGCTGGCTACTATCACGTTGCAGCATGATCGTCTGGGGCGGGGGTGCCTCCTGCATAGCAGTCTGGGGTTGGGCATACCCTTGCGGGGGGGGGGCGTAGGCGGCAGGTGCCTGCGGTTGCAGTGCAAGTTGCTCGGCGAGTAGCACCACGCCCTGCTGGTCGTTCTGCCCCAGTACAATCTGCGTGCCGGGGGTCAGGGCAACCACCTGTTGATGGGGCAAGCGTTGCCCGTTCAGGAAACTGCCGTTAGAACTGCCAATGTCAATAAAGTACCAGCCGTTGCTGCGTGGCTCGATGCGGGCGTGGTGCCCTGACACAATCGTGATGGGCAGGGTAATCGTATTGTCTGGGGCACGCCCTATGGTCACGACTCCCTGATTAAGCGGAACCATCTGTACCTGACCATTAGGGAAGCGGAGCAGCAATTGTATACGGTTCGGGTCGTTCACAGGAGCCTCCTGTCCGGGCATATCTTGAATGCAGTACGTGCGGTGACGGTGGCATTACGGTTGCTACGTTCGGGGCGTGTATAGCGACCAGCACACAAACCATCAGCCTAAACGCAGCATTATTTTACCACAAGAACAGGTTTAGTTCGGTGCCACCAATGGACATACGTACCCGTGTCGGAGGTGAACATGCCCCCACACGCCTAGCGGCGCAACGTGGCAGCAATCGCGGCTTGCAAGCTCCTGTAGGTTGTGACGGTGGTTAAATCTATGCCGAGTGCCACCAGTGTGGCAGCAATCTGCGGCTGGATACCCGTTAAGATGAGACGGGCACCAAGGAGGCGGGCGGCGGTCGCGGTGCTAATGAAGGCGTTGGCAACCTGTGTATCCACGACGCGCACACCCGTTATGTCGAGAATTACGGTATCGGCGTGGTACTCGCCGATACCGTGCAAGATCGTATCCATCATCTGGGTGGCACGTCGGCTGTCCACGGTGCCAATGAGCGGAAGGATCACAACGCGGTCCGTGATCGGAATGAGCGGGGTAGAGATTTCGCGCAGCACGGCTTGCTGAGCAGCAACAATCTTCTCGTGCAGGTGCTGGCGTTCGGCTTCCGCCGCTCGCTCAGGGCGGAGATCGCGCGAAAAGCCGGTGATGTAGAGTGGGGTGCCATCATCGGCGTAGATCGTACTGGCAACCAGTGCCACCGGAATAAGCGTACCATCGCGGTGCCGAAGCTCAACTTCTCCGCTCCACGTCCCTTCTGCAATACATTGCAAAATATCCCGCTGGGTCTTAGCGGCATCGTGGGCAAAATAGTTTGCAACTGGCTGGTGAACCGCTTCAGCGGGATCATAACCGATTAACGCAACATTTGCCGCATTCTGATAGACATAGCCACCATCGGTCACACGAGTGATAGTAACTGGGGTCGGCGTACCATCGAGCGATGCCTTGAAAAGCCGCAGACGTTCCTCGGATGCTTTGCGTGCGCTGATGTCGGTGAGGAAGCCGACAAACGCAATCGGCACCCGCGCCTGATTGTGCAGACATGCCAGCGACATCAGCAGTGTGGTTCGGCTGTTGTCGCGGCGCACAAAGCTCAGTTCATGGTTAACGCTTGCGCTCTGCGCCAAGGCGATAGCCCGGTCTTCCGCGAGAGCCTGCACCACCTCACGCGCGAGTACGTCGTCACCCCTGTTGCCGATCAGATCGCCCGCCACAATGGCGAAGAACTGCTGCATAGCATCGTTCACCATCGTAAACTCGCCCGCCGGGTTCTGCACGAAAATCATGCCGGGGGCGTGGGTGAAGATGGCAGTCAGGAACTGTTCGCGGCGTTCAAGTTCAGTCGTGGCTTCTTCTAGCTCCACGATCTGGTTAGCTATCTGGGCATCGAGCATCTGCTCGTGCGTGCGGTAACGGTCTAATTCTGCCGCCTGTTGATCGTAGCGTTGCTGTAGGGCAGCGAGTTGTTGCTGCAACGTGGTCACGTCTGGATCGTGCATGGGGGTACCTCTAGCTCGCTCGACACCACAGGCAATATGCAAACAGCACAGGTGCAAACCGGGTCACAGTGGGCAATCTGCTTATTTGTGAGTACAGTTTAAGAATAGCAGGCAACCCTGCACGTGTCAACTGGCAGATCATACATGTTTACCCTACTCGTCCCCTAAAAAGCCCCCGTGTCTGCTGTGAGCA
>CAZNQP010000005.1:21616-26214 GCA_964575355.1 uncultured Chloroflexaceae bacterium | reverse complement strand
AAAAGCCCCCGTGTCTGCTGTGAGCATGGGGGCACGTGAATGGGGAGGTTACACCGCACCGCCGTTATTCGACGGGGTGCTGCCGCCCAACCGGTTGCCCAGTATAGGGGTCAAACTTCCATTCGCCCGTCGGGTCTTGTGCGGGATGCGGCAACGCAGGGGGCGATGCCTGTGGCGTGTGCGGGCTGGCTACCGCGGGTGCCGCCTGTGGCGTGCTGCGCCGCAGGGGCATGGCTACCCACAAGATCAAATAGATCGGCAGCATAGAGCCAACACCAAGGAACAGCAGTACTACAAACAGTAACCGCACCAGTGTCGTGTCTATGCCAAAATATTGCCCCAGCCCACTACATACGCCACCGAGGAGCTTGTCATCGCCATTGCGAGCTAATCGGGTTTCATTCATCGGTTGTTATCCTCTCTGTCGCTTCCATTACGTCTTGCGCCTGACACAGGCACCATGGATACGAACGTGCGCTCTTAGATGTATCGGATGTATCAGCACAGCGTGGGTGCCTTGTCTTGAGCATCCCTTGTCCTGACCATCTCTTGCCTTGTCCATCTGACGACAACGCTGGCAGCAGAGTTGCATCACCCATTCATCAGACTGTCTGTAACTGCCGTGTGGTATGATTCGGTCTGGTTTGTGAGCGAATGAACGGGATGAACGAACAGACTGAAAGGGTGTAGTGTGCGCGGAACACTCCTCGCTTTGCTCGGTAGCACAACCCAGCTCTATGTCGGTGGCTTGCTGTTGTGGGTCGTCTTGTATGCCCTCGTCGGCGACCGCTGGTGGTGGATGTTCTTGCTCTGTTCGCTTGCCTTCTACCTCTTTCTGCCCCTGCTGGTGGTGCCCGTCGTCGCTCACGCAACGCGCAGCAGTCTGTTGTGGGCGGGCTTCGGGCTGGCGGTGGTACTGTGGGTTGTGCTGTATGGGGGTCTCTATTTTGCGCCCCCCCGCGTAGATGCCGCCCCGACTAGCCCCACCCTGCGCGTGATGACCTATAACATGCTGCGACACAACGAAGACGGCACGGCAGTGGTAGCGGCTATCACTGCCAGTGATGCCGATGTCGTGGCTATCCAAGAACTCAACGTGCCGGTAGCCGGTGCCATCGCGCGTGACCTGCACGACCAGTACCCCTACCAACTGTTAGAGCCGGGCATTGACCGCGCCGGCATGGGTATTCTCAGCCGCTACCCGCTCAGTTCCACCGACGACCATATGCCGGGAGGCTGGATCAGCCCGCCGCAGATCGTGCGAGTCACGCCGCCGGACGCGCCGCCGATTACGCTCTTCAACGTGCATCTGTCATCTACCAGCCTCGGCTATGGTGGTAATGTGCGGCTCAATCCCGAACAGATCGAGCAGTCAATACGCGCCCGCGAACAGCAAGTCCGTACCCTGCTGGCAACCGTCAAGCAGCAACCTACGCCCGTGGTGGTGCTGGGCGACTTTAATACGACCGAACTGAGCTATGCCTACCAAATGCTGCGCGACGAGCTACACGACGCATGGCGCGTCGCGGGCTACGGGGCAGGGCACACCTTTCCCGGCGCGTCCACGCCCGGTGGTTCGCGCCCACGGGTGCTGGGCATACCCGTACCGGGGTGGTTGGTACGGATTGATTACGTGTTCTATTCGGATGAATGGCAGGCACTGCGTGCCGTTCAAGGACCGTGGGATGGGCAGTCGGATCACCGCCCGGTGCTGGCTGACCTCGCACTGACCGGGCGGTGATGGGGCTATAGCGGGCTATACCCCAGTTATACCCTAGCTATCTTGCAGGATGACCACGCCGGGCAGGTCGCGTCCTTCCAGCAGTTCGAGCGACGCGCCGCCCCCCGTGCTAACGTGGCTCACCTTGTCCGCGAGTCCGGCTTGCTCCACCGCCGCCACCGAGTCCCCCCCCCCGATGACTGTGGTTGCACCACGGGCGGTTGCATCGGCGAGTGCCTGTGCAATGCCGAGTGTGCCCTTGGCAAATGGCGCAACCTCGAACATGCCCATGGGTCCGTTCCAAATGATCGTTTGTGCGGCGGCAATTTCGGTGCCGAATGCCGCGATGCCGTCGGGTCCAATGTCAAGCATGCGCCAGCCCGCCGGAATAGCGTTGACGGGGACGACGCGCACTTCAGCATCGGCGGCAATCGTTTGCGCGATCACGCCGTCGCTTGGCAACACGAGCCGCTTGCCGTCTTGTGTAGCGCGTGCGATCAGGTCTTTGGCAAGCGGGATACTATCCTGCTCGACCAGCGAGTCTGCCATAGCGTAGCCCTGCGCCGCAAGGAAGGTGTTTGCCATGCCGCCGCCAATCAGGAGCGCGTCGGCACGTTGCAGCAGGTTTTCGATCACACCAATCTTGTCGCTGATCTTCGCCCCACCAATGATGGTCACGAAGGGGCGAGTAGGATTGTCCAGCGCACCGTACAGCGCACTCAGTTCTGCTTCGAGCAGAAAGCCCGCTACCCCCGGCAGAATACGTGCCACCCCTTCGGTGCTGGCGTGGGCGCGGTGCGATGAGCCAAAGGCATCGTTCACAAACACATCACCGAGGCGGGCAAGTTCGGCTGCCATCGCCGGGTCGTTCTTCGTTTCGCGTGGGTCGAAGCGGGTGTTTTCCAGCATCAAGACCTGCCCCGGCTTCAACGACTCGGCGGCGGCTTCGGCAGGTTCGCCGCATACTGCTTCGGTCTTCCGAACTTCCTGTGCTTCAGGCAGCAGCTCAAACAGCCGTTCGGCTGCCGGACGGAGCCGCGCCTTTTCGTCCACACCCTTCGGGCGACCAAGGTGTGACATCAAAATGACACTTGCGCCGTGTTCGAGGAGATAGCGAATGGTGGGCAGGGCTGCCCGGATACGGGTGTCATCGGTGATCTGTCCCGCACCGTCAAGGGGGACGTTGAAGTCCACCCGGACGAGGGCACGCTTGCCTTGCCAGTCAATATCTCGGATCGTCTTTTTGTTCATTGCCTAAACCTCCTGTGGTTGTGCAAGGGGTCTGCGCTTGCCATTGTAGCATAAACTTGCCCGCTTGCGGTTGACGCGCTTGCGGTATAATTGCTAGCACGCACTGTGCTAACCCGCCATGTGTACGCCAAGTGCGAAGGAGAACACGCTATGCGCCAGCGACCACGGGTCAAGATATGTTGTATCCAGAATACCACCGAAGCGGCACTGGCAGTACGCGCGGGCGCAAGTGCCGTTGGGTTAGTCTCTGCGATGCCGAGCGGACCGGGCGTGATAGACGAGGCGGCAATTGCGGCAATAGCCGCCCGCGTCCCGCCGGGAGTTGCTACCTTCTTACTCACCAGCCTGACCAACAGTGCCGCGATCATCGCGCAGCAGCGGCGGTGTGGCTGCAACACAGTGCAACTGGTAGATAGCGTATCCATCGCTGACCTGCAAGCGATCCGCGACGCACTGCCGGGGATCGCGCTGGTACATGTGGTGCATGTGGTGGATGCTAACGCGCTGGCGCAGGCGGTGGCGGTGGCACCCTATGTGCATGCCCTGTTGCTCGACTCGGGCAATCCGGGGCTGGAAGTCAAACAGTTGGGCGGCACCGGGCGCACGCACAATTGGCAGATCAGCCGCCAGATACGGGATGCGGTGGCGGTGCCGGTCTGGTTGGCGGGCGGGCTACGTCCGCACAACGTCGCGCAGGCACACGCCAGTGTCAGCCCATTCGGGCTAGATATTTGTAGCGGGGTGCGGGTTGATGGGCGCCTCGATGCTACGTTGCTCGCTACCTTTATGGCAGCGGTTGGGCTATGAACTTTGCGGTGCAGAGAACACAGCGTTCGTTAGGAGCGTTAGGTTAGTTAGGAGGACATGTGTGCTGACACCATTCCCACAGGGGGGCTATCAGTTTCTCCCCAGCATTGAACCATTTTCGCGCGGGGTTGTTGCCCTACCCGGCTTCGAGATAGTGCGGGTACGCCTGCAAAACCCGGTGCCCGAACAGGCAGGGCTTGAGCGCATCCAGACCTATCTTGAAGGGCTTGGGCGACCCGTCGCCGCGCTGTGTGCGCTTGAATTGCGGATCGCACAGCCGGTGAGCTTCGAGGAGTTTGTGACCTTTAACTACAACTATCGGCGGGTTGTAAGCCGCTTGGGCATTGATGCCGACGGGCACATCCCGATGGCACGCACCAATGTTGCGCCCGGTATCAACCCACCGAACGAAACGCTCGTGTACGGGTTTTCGTATACGGTGCCCAGCGGTACCAACGGACAACCCGACCGCTCCTTCATTGTGACGGGTACGGCTGAACTCAAAGAGCGGTCTATGATGCCGACTTCAGTTGTGCGCTACGGCGAAACCACGCCCGATGCACTGGCAGCAAAAGCGCAACAGGTGGTAAGCAACCTTGAACGGCGGCTGGCAAAACTCAACACCACATGGTCAGACAGCGTGAACCTTTCGGTGTATACGGTGCATGGTATTCAGCCATTTCTGGCGGCACAGATACTCGAATCGGCTGGGGCAGCCAGCATCCACGGTGTCCACTGGTACTACTCGCGCCCGCCTATTGTCGGGCTAGAGTTCGAGATGGATATGCAGAGCGTGCGCCGTTCGCTCTGGCTCGACTGA
>CAZNQP010000005.1:0-21516 GCA_964575355.1 uncultured Chloroflexaceae bacterium | reverse complement strand
GACGCTGGGCGACGCTGGGCGACGCTGGACGCTACGGCTAGATGTCGTCGCGTCGTGCCCGATACTGGATTGCCTCGGCTAGATGCGGCGCGGCGATAGCTTCACTGGCAGCGAGGTCGGCGATAGTGCGGGCAAGTTTCAGGACACGGTGGTAGCCACGCGCCGATAGGTTCAACTGGCGCACGGCGGCTTTCATCAGGCTTTGCCCCGACGTATCGAGGGCGCAGTAGGCACTGATGTCCGCCGCGCCCATGTCGGCGTTGCACAGCATGCGCCCGTGGCTACCCTGAAACCGTCGCTGCTGCACCGTGCGGGCGGCAAGCACCCGTGCGCGTATCTGTGCCGATGACTCGGCGGGGCGGGTGTCGGTCAGCTTTTCGTACTTGACCCGTGGCACATCAACGTGAATGTCGAAGCGATCCATCAGCGGGCCACTCACGCGCTTTTGGTACTTGCTGATGAGCGCGTGCGAGCAGGTACACGCGCGTTCGGTGTCGCCATAGAACCCGCACGGGCAGGGGTTCTGGGCGGCGATCAGCATAAACGCAGCCGGGAAGGTAACGCTCCCCACCGCCCGGCTAACGGTCACGACGCGGTCTTCGAGCGGTTGGCGTAGCACTTCGAGCTTGCTGCCAAACTCAGGCAACTCGTCGAGGAAGAGCACCCCCCGGTGCGCCAGCGTGATCATGCCGGGGCGCACGGCGCGCCCACCGCCCCCGACCAACCCGGCAATGGATGTGGTATGGTGGGGCGCACAAAAGGGGCGTTGCTGCATCAGGGGCGTGTCGCGGGGCAGTTGCCCGCTCACACTGTAGATGCGCGTGACCTCCAACCCCTCATCAAGCGTCATGGGGGGCAGCACCGAAATCAGGGCGCGTGCCATCAGCGTCTTGCCAGAGCCGGGGCTACCCGTCATCAGTACATTATGTCCACCTGCCGCCGCTACCTCAAGCGCACGGCGGGCATGCTCTTGCCCACGCACGGTGGCGAAGTCTACCGTGTATTCGGGTGGCTCGTCGGTGCGCGTGTGCTCTACCACATACGGTGCCAGTGGGTATTCACCCAACAGGTGCGCCGCCAGTTCGCCCAGCGTGCGTACCGGGTAAATCGTTAGTTCACTGACCAGCGCGGCTTCTGGGGCATCCTCATAGGGCACGTACACTGTGTCAATATTGTGCTCGCGGGCAACCGCTACCATGGGCAAGATACCGTCAACATGCCGTAAGGTGCCATCGAGTGATAGCTCACCCAGAAAGAGCGCGTGATCTACGTTGACGGGCACCTGCTCTGATGCAAGCAGCAAGCCCACCGCAATCGGCACGTCATAGGCGGGTCCGGCTTTGCGGAGGTCGGCAGGGGCAAGGTTGACCGTGATGCGGCGCGTCGGGAAGCTGAAGCCGGTGTTACGAATGGCAGAACGCACCCGTTCGCGGCTCTCTTGCACAGCGGCATCGGGTAGCCCCACCATCGTGAAGGCGGGCAACCCGGCTGCAATATCTACTTCCACTTGAACGCGCACCCCATCGAGACCGTCAATGGCACTGGTATATACTCTTGCAAGCATGGCTGTTTTTCCTTCCCGCTCGGTGCGACTGCCCACAGGGTTGCCCACCGGTTGCGCTGAAACCTGTTCCTGCTGTCTGCTTGTTTTAGCAGCGTGCGGCTTAATTGTCTACGTCTATCCCTTTCACATTGCGTAGAGTCGTATTATACTGAATGGACACGAGTACGTCACGGCGTTTTGAGGAGACCATGGCAATATCACGGCTGCAAAACCCACACACGACGCACGAAGAACCACAGTATTGTGGCTCGTGCCACCAACCGCTGGGCACCCGCTACTATGTGGTACTGGATCGGCGCGAACGCTTCTGCCCCGAATGTATCGCTACGCGCCCGCGCTGCGATAACTGTGGTGTGCCGCTCGGCAATGATGCGTGGCAACTGCACGACAAACGCTTGCAGTGCGGCTCCTGTCACCGCACCGCCGTCTATGACACGGCGCAGGCACACGCCCTATACAACGAGACGGTGAGTAAGCTGGTTGCCCAGTTCAACCTGAAACTACGGGTGGGCGTGGATTTCCAGTTGATTGATCGCCCCACCATGCAGCAACTCCGGCAGAGCGACCCCGCCTACAACCCGCGCATCGAGAAGCGCACACTGGGGCTGTACCAGATGCAGGGGCGGCAACGTGCTATCTATCTGCTGCACGGCTTGCCCCGGCTCTTGTTCCGTACCACGGTGGCACACGAGCACGCCCATGCGTGGCAGGCTGAACACTGCCCCATGCTCGACAATACCCTGTTGCGCGAGGGCTTCGCTGAGTGGATCGCATACCACCACCTGAAATACATCCAGAGCACGCTTGCCGCCGAGCGTATGCTCAACAGCAACCACCCGTATCGTCCTGCGCTTGAATATGTCCTCAACCTCGAGCAGAAGCTCGGACAGCGCGGTGTCCTTGATTATATTCGCCACGCCGAGTAGCCGGGACGAAACAGCCTATGCGCTTCACGCCAGCACAGCACGCCGCCATCACGACACCCGGTCCCATTGCCGTGACCGCAGGCGCAGGGAGTGGCAAGACGCGCGTACTGGTAGAACGCTTCCTCCGTTTGCTCCAAACCTCCCCACCGCCCGACGACCCTACGAGCGACGGGCGTACCATCCTCGCTATCACCTTCACCGAGAAAGCCGCCCGCGAAATGCGTGAGCGCATCCAGCGTGCCCTAGCCGAAACCACGGTTACGGCACCAAACGATGACGAACACGCCCGCCTGTCACAGTATCGTGCTGCCGTAGATGCCGCCCCCATCGGTACGATCCATGCCTTCTGCACGGTGTTGCTGCGTGCCCAGCCCGCCGAAACGGAGCTAGACCCACGCTTCACCGTCCTTGACGAGGTGGAGCAACAGTTGCTGCGAAGCGAAGCCCTGACCGCCGCCCTGCGTGCCATTGCCGATGGCACCGCTCCTGCCGTACTTGCGGCTGCCGTTGCCACCCTGCAAGATGCCATTGGGCTGGGGGCGTTGCGCCAAACGCTGGCGCAGATGCTCGCGGCTGGCTCTACCGTGCGCGAAGCTGTCGCTACCGTCCCGACTGACCCTGCGCCGCTGATGCAGGTGTGGCAGACGCACTATGCGACCGCACAGGCAACCGCATGGGCAGAGCTACAGGCTGTCCCCGCGTGGTGCGTGGCTGCCGCCACCATTGCACGCACAGCAGCCACTGCCCCGACGAATGATGGGATCGGGCGGCAAGTGCCACCCGTCGCGGCGTGGCTGGCAGCCCAAAGCACGGACACGCCGCCGGACGACTGGGCGATGATTGACGGCATCGCGCTGCGCGGTGGCAGCAAGAGCAAATGGGCGGGCGGTGACGACGAACTCACTGCCGCCCGTGACGCGCTCCGCGACCTGCGCGACAGCTACCGTAATAGCCTCCTTGCCAACCTAGCATGGGACGATGCGACCGAGCAACGCAGTGCTGCCGCCGTGGTTGCCCTGTCAGAACTCTATCGCTGGTGCGAGCAACACTACATTGAATACAAGCGCAGGCAGAACAGCCTTGACTTCGATGACCTTGAGCAGTGTGCCTGTGACCTGTTGCAGCAGCACGCGGTGGTGCGTCATCGCTGGCAACAAGAGTTCCGCGCAATTCTTGTGGACGAGTTTCAAGATACCAACGATGTGCAACGGGCGATTGTCTATGCGCTCGCAGGTTTCGTGCCCCCCGCGGCGGGCGATGACCTGCCCGACCTGTTTGTGGTAGGCGATAGCAAGCAGTCTATCTACCGCTTTCGGGGTGCCGATGTGAGTGTGTTTCAGTCCGTCACCGCCGACATTGTGCAGCGTGGCGGGCAACAGATAGACCTCGACACCTCGTTCCGCACCCACCCCGCGTTGCTCAACTGGATCAACACGACGGGCGAACGGGTCTTTGCGCGTGACAGCGACCTCGCCCCCTACGAAACGCCATTCACGCCGCTGCACGCCAACCGCCCCGCCACCACGCCCGTTGCCACTGCCGTCGAGCTACACCTGCTACCACAGGGTGCAACCAGTGACGATACCCGCACCGATGAAGCCGCCCGGCTTGCCCAACGCCTGTGGGAGCTAGCCCAACCCGACGCGCCACCCGTTGTGTGGGATGGCAAGCGCAGGCAACACCGCCCTTTGCAGTGGGGGGATGTTGCTATTTTATGTCAAGCATCAAGCACGTTTGCTGCCTTTGAAGCGGCGTTCAAGGCGGCGGGCATCCCCTACCTGACCACGGCAGGCAAAGGCTACTATGGGCGCAAAGAGGTGCAAGACTTGCTGCACCTGCTGCGCGTGTTGAACGACCCCGCCGACGAACTCGCGCTGGTGGGGGTCTTGCGGTCGCCCCTGTTTGCGCTCGACGATAACACGATTTTGCGGCTACGCCTTGCCAACCCAGACAGTCTGTGGCAGGCATTGCACGCCCACCCGCCCATCGTGCAGCCCCCTGATGACGAGAACGCGACAGCGTGTGCTTTCGCACGGTCAACGCTTGCCCACCTCTATGCCGTGCGTGGGCACCATACGGTGGTCGAGTTGCTGCGCGTCGCGCTCGCACGGACGGGCTACCTTGCCACTATCACCGCGCTGAGCGATGGTGCCCGCCGCCGCGCCAATGTCGAGAAACTCCTCGAAGCCGCCCGCCGCAGTGCGGGTAGCGATCTGCGGGCGTTCGGTGCCTACCTCGACAACCTGCTCAACAACGATGTCCGCGAAGGCGAAGCCCCACTCGAAGCCCACGGGAGCGTGCGGATCATGACGGTTCACCGCAGCAAAGGGCTTGAGTTCCCAGTGGTCGTGCTGCCCGACACCGCCCGCCGCTCGCCGCCCAACCGTGAGGTACTGCTTGCCCGCCGCGACTACGGTATCGCCCTCAAGCTCCGTGACGACCAGCAGGAATACACCGCGCCGTTCAACTTCCAGCGGGCGCACGCACTGGAACAGCGCATGGACATAGCCGAACGTGAACGGCTCTTGTACGTGGCACTCACCCGTGCCCGCGATTACCTCATCATCAGTGGGTGCCAGCGGGGGGCATCTTCCGCCAGTTGGCTCAATCGTATCATTGAAGCCAACACGCCGCTCCCGCTTGACGACGACCCCGCGCAGATGTTGCGCGTGGTACATCACGCCACCTGATGCATGTCCTCTGGCTCGACCCGTACCACGGTGGGTCACACGCGGCGGTTGCGACGGGGTATGCCGCGCACAGTCAGCACACCGTCACGTTGCTGACCATGCCGATACCGGGCGGCTGGCGGTGGCGCATGCGCGGTGCCGCCCTGACGATGGCACGGCTGGTGCGCGAGCAGCACCCACCGCCCGATGTGATTGTGACCACCGACATGCTAGATGTGGCGACCTTTCGTGCGCTGACCCGCGACGTGCTGCCGCCCACCGTGCCCGTGGCGGTCTACTTCCACGAAAACCAGTTGACGTACCCGCTCCCTGCTGGGCGCAGCCGCGACCTGAGCTATGCGTGGCTCAACCTGACCAGTGCGCTTGCCGCCGATGCGGTGCTGTTCAATTCAGCCTTCCACCAGCGTAGCCTGCTTGCCGCCCTGCCCGACCTGCTGCACCGCCAGCACGACTATCACGAGTTGCCCGTGATCGCTACCATTGCCGCCAAGTCGGTGGTGCTACCACCCGGCATTGCGCTGGCAGAGATTGTGCAGCCAGCCCCACCGCCCCCGGATGATGCAGACGGGCATGCAGATGACAACAACCGCCCGATCATCCTGTGGAATAGCCGGTGGGAGTATGACAAGCAACCAGACGTGTTTTTCGCAGCGTTAGCAGAGCTAGCCGCGCAGGGTAGCGCGTTCCGCCTGATTGTTGCGGGCGAACACATAGACCCCGCCGCGGCAGCCTTCGTTGCCGCTCGCACACGCTGGCAAGCCTACACCCTACACTGGGGCTATGCCCCCGACCGCGAGCAGTACCTCCAGCTTTTGCGCCGTGCCGATATTGTCGTGAGCACTGCCATGCAAGAGTTCTTCGGGATTAGCGTGGTCGAAGCACTCGCGGCGGGGTGCATCCCCGTGTTGCCGCACCGCCTATCCTACCCCGACCTGCTGCCGCCAGCAATGCATGCCACCTGTCTGTATGCCGACGACCGCCACCTTGCCGCCACGCTCGCCGCCGTGATCGCACAACGGGCGACGCTGGCAGCCTACGACTGGCGGGCAGTGGCGGCGGCGTATGACTGGCAGCATCTCGCCCCGCGCTACGATGCGGTGCTGGCGGGCTTGTGTGGGTAGCGCGACAGCCCCGCCCCGCGCTACAGCAACCCGATAATCAGCACGCCCGCCAGCATCACGCTGGCACCCACCAGCCGATCCCGGATGCCGTGTTCGTGGAAGATGACGTAGCCCACGACCACCGCCAGCAAGATACTCAGCCGCTTGATTGCAATCACATAGGCGACGTTTGCCTGTGCCACCGCAAGCATTTGTGTGATCACAGAGAGGCTGGCAAACAGCCCCAACCACAGCAACGGGAGCCAGTTGGTACGCACCAGCGTAAGGCTGTGTGGGGTACGCAGCATGGGGATAGTGAGACCGAGCGATACCACACCAAACACCGACACCGCCCACATCAGTGGCGACGAGTTGACCACCCCGACCTTATCGAAGGCGGCGGCGATGCTCCACAGAAACGCGACTGCCAGCATAAGTTGGGCACTGCGGTCTACCAGCAATGCCCGAAATGGGGCGAGCCAGCCATTCTTGCGCTGGTTGAGGTTGAGCAGGTACGAGCCAACCACGATGAGCAACACACCCACCATACCAACCAGTGACGGCGTTTCACCCGCGATGACGGGGGCGGTGATGAGGAGGAACATGGGCGAAAACGCAAGCAACGGGATCGTCTGCGAGAGGTTGCCCTTCTGCACCGCCATGGTGTAAAACGACATAGCAAAAATGTTTAAGCCGCCACTGCCGAGCAACGCCAGCCAGAATGCCGGCTGGATCGTCGGGATACCATCGAGCCACAGTGCGAACAGGCAGAACGGCAACCCGAAGGTCATCCACCCCCATGCCGCAACCCGTCCCGGCAGATGGTGGAGCCGCCCCTTGATCTGAACGTCACGTAGGGTTTCAAAGCACGCGGTACCAAAGGCAAGCAAAAGCCACGGCATAGGTCTCAGTTACTCCTTGTGGTGCAGACACGCACCACCGCTCGGCGGTGCAGCCGCGCATTGTAGTTGGTAAGCGGGAAAGTAGAGTATGCAGGCATTAGGGGGCAAGCAGGGTGCTGTTGATCCACCCTTCGCTCCCCAGCGGTAAGCGTTGGGGCGTGCAGTCGTTCTGCACGCCTTCGATCCGTACACGATACCAGACAACAGTGCCTAGTCTGGTCTCATCGAGCAGGGCAACCTGATCACCATTGCAGACCTGCCCAAGGACGGTTTCGGGCACCACCTCGGCGGCACTCCGCAGGTTGCTTACCTGCGTGACCGTACCAGTAGCCCCCACCGCCAGTGGTGTGCCATCGTCGGCACCTGCGGCGACAGGTGGGGCGGCTTCCGGTGGCACCGCGTCGCCTGTGGCAAATAACGAGCTACTCAGCCAGCCGCTCCCGCCCACGCCCGCGCGGTCAGGGGCGCAACTCCCCGTTACCTGCTCGATGCGGGCACGCACCCAAGACCCCTGCACCTGCACTATCGTGATCTGGTCGCCGGGGCACACCTGCCCGATCACGGTTGCGGGTGTTACCTGTGGGGCGTTGCGGAGGTTCCCCTGACTGACAATGGTGCCCTGCAATGCTGCCGCCGCATCGGGTGGCACCGGCACAGCGGGATCAGGGGGGGCGGCAGGGTCGGCGGGCGCACTGCCCAGTGCGATCCGCACCGGGGCAAGTTCGCGCTCCATAAACTCGACTGGCTCGAACACAAGCAGTAGCGTGTCGGTGGCACCCGTCACGCCCTCGAAGGCGATCAGCCCGCGCATACGTTCGTTTGGGGCGAGGCTACGCGGTAACAGGGCTTCCGGGTCATTGAGTGGCGTATTGATGTAGGCTGCCCCTGCGGTATTCTCCAGCCCGAACGACAGCATACTGATCGTGAGCGGGTCGGGGGCAACATTCCCGACGGTCACATCTATCACGACATACTGTTGCCCCGCCGGGGCGGGCAAGCCGTTCAGCTCACGGCGAACATCCACCGCTTCAATCGTAACGGCTACTCCGTTTGCCTCCACACGTTGCCCGATGCCGCCCACTGGGGCGGTGTTGGCATTTGGGTCGCTGTCTGGTATGGCTAGCCCCTCGATGGGTCCGGTAGCGGTGCCACTCCGCGAGGAGTCAAGCGCATTCCGCAGCGCGACCCCAACTGGGTAGCCACAGGTAGCGAGCAGGGGCGTGAGCAACAGCAGCAACAGCACCACCGGCAGCGCACGCAGAGGGCGACCTGAGCGGCGTGCAATGCCGGGTTGTGGGGCTTGGCGTATCATACGGCTAGATTGTACCACCGAATGACCGTCTTGTCTGTGGGGGCAAGCCCCAGTCGTCAACCCCTTGACAGTAAATAGTTTAGTGATAAACTATAGCCAGTGAACGGAATTGCCCTAGAGCAACCGTTCGGAGCAATCGTTCACGGCAGGACGAAACGAGGGCGCACGATCAGCCCTATCAACTCTATCGTTCAACCCTCTCGCTGTCTGATAGTAGCCAGAACACGCCGCAGACACGAAGCAGGGAGAGAACAGCAGGCGAAAAAAGCACATACATAACATACATAAAGGAGTGAAACGATGCAATTTGCAGGGCTTCATCATATTACGGCGATGACAGAAAATGCACAAACCAATGTTGATTTTTACACCAAAGTGCTGGGCTTACGTATGATCAAGCAGACGGTCAACTTCGATGACCCACAGACCTATCACCTGTATTATGGTGACTATCAGGGGTCGCCGGGTACCGCCCTGACCTTCTTTCCGTTTGCTGGCATCCGGTATGGGACGCGTGGCAATGGGCAAGCTGTCAGCATCGCCTTTACCATCGCAGCACGCGCAATCGGCTATTGGCAGCAACGCCTGAGTGACTTCGGCATTGTTGCCAGCGACCCGGTCCCACGCTTTGGGTACGAGATGATCAGCTTCAACGACCCGGACGGCATGCTGCTCGAACTGGTTGGCGTGCCCGATGAGCAGGCAGGCGCAGGCTGGCAGAACGGTGCGATGCACGCCGCCCACACCATTCGTGGTTTCTATGGCACGGCAATACAGGTGGGCAACCCCGATGCTAGTTTACGCTTCCTCACCGGCGTGCTCGGCTTCCGCGAGGTGGCGCGTGCCGGGCACACTATTCGCCTGACGAGTGCGGACGGCGCACCCGGCACAATCCTTGACCTGCTGGTGCGCCCCGAATTGTCACACGGGCAGATGGGGGCTGGCACGATCCACCATATCGCGTGGCGTGCCACCGACGACCGCCAGCAGTTGGCGTGGCGGCAACGGCTCCTCGCCGCAGGTACGTCGGTGACACCGGTACGTGACCGGCAGTACTTCAACGCGATCTACTTTTATGAGCCGGGGGGCGTGCTGTTCGAGATTGCCACCGACGCACCGGGCTACACGATTGACGAGCCGCTGGAAACGCTCGGAACAACGCTGCAACTGCCGCCGTGGTACGAGGCGCAACGTGCCCAGATCGAGCGGGTGCTGCCGCCGCTCACATTGCCAGAAGTGCCCGCCTAGCCCGCCACCCCGCCTGCGCGTCGCGCAACCCCCCCCGGATGTCATTCTGTCATTCCGGGGGGGTTTGCGTGTGGCTGGCTACGTGCGGCGCGTGCTGCAACGGGGCGTAGCAATACCACTGCGCTACTGTGCTGGGGTGGTTGGTGCGGAAGGCGCAGGCATCGGGAGGTTGCCATCGTCGCCACTGGCGGGCTGTTGCTCGTCGGCTACGGCGGGTTGCTCTGCAGCGGCACTGGCACCGTTGACTATCAACACGGGGCACTTCGCGTGGTACAGCACATATTCCACGAGCGGTCCGAGGTACAGGCGGCTCCCCGTCCGGACATCAATGCCCATAATGATCAGGTCTATACGCTCATTGTGGGCGGTCTCCAAAATCAGGTCGCCCAGCGACTCACCTATCCGTACTTCGCCCACTGTCGGCACCTGCATCGAGTCGCCGATCACGCGCAGTTCGTCTACAATCTGCTGCCCAATGCCCATCTGCCGATCCAACAGTGTGCTGCGGGTGTTGCTCACAAGGTCAGCATCGGGCTGGACAACGCCCTTCAAGATGTGGACTTCGCCGGCATTGTCGGCACTGAGCGAGAACGCCACCTCTGCCGCCCGCCGGGCTGCCCGCGACCCGTTGGTGGGCACCATGATGCGGTTGGGTTGCCAGTCGTCCAACAGATCATTGCCATGGACGATCATGGTGGGGCAGGGGGCGAAGCGGACGATGTAGTCTACCATATGGGTAAACAGTACGTCTGTCCCAGTGCCCTGTTGGGGGGCACCAAGCATCATCAGGTCATAGCCCTTGGCGGCTTCTTCTAAGATTGCCTTGTCAGCGGTGCCATCCGTCACCACTTTTTTCGTCGTGACGTGAATGGTATTGCCCTCAACCAGTTGGCTGAGGTAGGCGCTGGCTCGTTCGCGGTCGGCGGGTTCAACTACCGTCATCAGGGTAATTGACAGCTTGCGGGTCTTGCCGATGCGGTCAAGCAGTGTCCGGATGACCGTGCGCGCCACCTGCACACTTTCGTCGCCCTCACGCGGCAAACGCACCGGCACAAGCACACGGTTTGCGTTGGCAATCAGGTTGTACCGCACCAGTGCTTCACGCTTCATGCGTGCCCGCTCGTCGGGCGAGATTTGGACGTTGTTCAGTGTCCAACGGAGCATCAAGGGTGCCATCAGCGACGTGAGGATAGAGACAATCACGATAATCGAGAAGATGCTCTGGCTGAGGATACCTGCCGACAGCCCAATGCTGGCAACAATAATGCCCACCGCCCCGCGTGCATTGAGGGCGGCACCCATACTCAGCGACTCCCAGTGACCCTGCCCGCCGAGGAACCGTGCCCCCACATATGCCCCGGCAACTTTGCCGATCACGGCAATGGCAAATACAATCCCGGTGAACAACAAGATGTCGGGCTGTGCCAGAATGAAGATATTAACCTTCAGACCAGCGACGGCAAAGAAGATAGGCGCGAAGATGCCGAGCGCGATACTTTCGAGCTTGTGCAGCACGTCGGTGGGCATGCCCGGTATTTGCCCGAACAGGATGCCAACCACAAACGCCCCGATCACTGCTTCAAGGTAGAGCGCGTGCGACACTGCCCCCCACGCAAACGCCAGTACGACCACGGTGGTCAATACTGCGTCGTGGATACGCACATTGTTCTGGACAAACGACAGGATTTTCCCCATCAGCCAGCGACCCACTGTGAAGCTGACCAACATAAACAACACGACCTTAAGGATTGTGCCGCCCACGGTCTCGAACGACAGTGCCGCCCCTGATGCCATGCCCACGACAATAGACAGCCCCGTCCAAGCTGAAATATCGTCTACCATGGCGGCAGCCATCATAATCTGTCCGAGGTCACGCCTGAGCATGTTCATATCTATTAAGAGTTTGGCAATCACGGGGATAGCCGACACTGCCAGCGCAACCGCAAAAAACAGGGCAAACACAAGCCGTTCGTCATCGGTAGGGTTGGCGGTCGTCATCACCGCATCGGGGAGCCACAATGCCAACGCGAAAGCGAGCGTGAAGGGCACGACCAATGCCCCAGCCGCTGTGCCGAGCGCAGTACCCCCATACCGTCGGATCAGGTTAACATCAATCTCCAACCCAGTGAGGAGCAGCATAAAGATCGCACCAAGCAACGCAATCGTTTCGAGCAGATAGCCCTGCACTTCATTGCTGGGGACCAGCCAGAACCCAAGGGCAGGGAACAGACCACTAATGAGTGATGGACCGAGCACTACACCTGCTAGGATTTCCCCCAGCACGGTGGGTTGATTTAAGCGGCGGGCAACCTCGCCCAGTGCCCGCGCTACAAACAGCAACACGGCAACCTGTATCAACAGAGCAACGATGTCATCGTGCGGTGCCATTGAAAAGGTTTGATCCATTCGTTATCCCTTTCCTATCAGGTATACATCATCATACATCCGACTGAAAACGTGTGTGCCGTTGGGCTGTACGATACACACTGCATGGTCGAAGATTGAAGCCTTCATGGCTTAAACTATAGCATGGCTCTTACGCTTATGCACAGCTATTTGCAAGCTATGGG
Source organism: uncultured Chloroflexaceae bacterium (assembly GCA_964575355.1). Classification (GTDB taxonomy): domain Bacteria; phylum Chloroflexota; class Chloroflexia; order Chloroflexales; family Chloroflexaceae; genus CAZNQP01. The sequence goes on along the minus strand of CAZNQP010000005.1, from coordinate 9,204 downwards.
CAAATGATGGGCAAATAACCACAGGGCAACTGCTCGTCTGTTTATGATGCCGGGCTGTTTATCATGCCGGTTGGAAAGCCTTCCAATGCTCGCGCCATTTGGTGGCATATGATATGATACATATGTAAGAGACAAAGCACTACAGGGAGGACATCATATATGGCTGGCTGGTTTGTACGATTGTGCTACGTATTCTTGTTTGCCGCCGCCGGTTTATCCTCCCCCCACCTGCTCCACGCGCAGGGTTCCGGTGACACGTCCACCGGAGCGGCGGCGGCACCCTCAGTGGACACCACCCCTGAACACACACCGTTGTTCGATAACAGCCTGCTCCCCGATGTCCGGACGGTCTACTTCCCCGCCACAGGGCACCACCTGAGCAACCGCACCGGGTTTCTCGACTACTGGAACGCCAACGGGCAGATGCACACCTTCGGCTACCCCCTCACGGACGAAATAACCGTAGATGGGCGCATCATACAATATTTCGAGCGGGTGCGCCTTGAATATGACCCTACCATTACCGATCCAAACTGGCGTATTCAGCCTGCATCACTCGGTCACGCCGCGATTGACCGTCTCACGCCGGAGTACGCCAGCTATCGCTTGCCCGCCTTCACCACAGACCCCGGCAACGGCGCGCGCTTCTTCCCAGACACAGGGCACACCCTCAACGGGGTTTTTCTGACACACTGGCTGCAAAATGGCGACGAGCAGGTATTTGGTCTGCCGATCACTGAAGAGTTTGCCCTCCCCGACGGCACGGTTGTGCAATACTTCGAGCGTGTCCGCTTCGAGTACATCGGGGCAGACAAAAGTGACCTCTTACCCACCCGCTACCACGTCCGCGTCACCGACCTTGGGCGGCAGATCGCCCAGCGCGACGACGTGAACCTCGCGCCAGTCGCGCAACTGGCAGGTACCGAAGCATGGGAGCCAGCCAACTGGGTACCTGTTCGCTGGGTTGCGGTCAACCTCTCGACGCAATGGCTCACCGCCTATGCGGGTGAGCAAGCCGTCTACAGTGCGCCTGTGGCAACCGGGCGCGACGGCTTCAACACGCCCCCCGGCACCTTCAGCATTTACACGAAACTGTCATCACAGACCATGACGGGAAGCGCGGGTGACGAAACGTGGAATGTGCCCAACGTGCCGTGGGTGATGTACATCAACGGCGGCGTAGCAATGCACGGCACCTACTGGCACAATGCGTTCGGCACCGGCTACCGCCCATCGCACGGCTGCATCAACCTCAGTATCAGCGATGCCGCGTGGCTTTACGGCTGGGCAGACGTGGGCACCCCCGTGACGGTGCACTACTAATGCGCTCTCACTGCACCGCGACTGGCTGGCGAGACTGGGTAATAGCTAGGTAATAACAAGCGGACGACTGCGTGAGTCATCCGCTTATGCCTGCGCGTGTGTGCGAACCTGCACGGTTGTAGGAGACCGAGGGCTAGAAGGGAATATCCTCATCGCTTATCGGATCGTCTTCTTCGATACGCTGTGCTTGGTTGCGCTGTGTTCCACCGCCACCCCGGCTTTCGCCGCCGTCGTAGCGGCTGTCACCGCCGCGCTCGCCGCCGTTCGCGTCGCTCCGCCCACCGAGTAGCAGCAGGTTGTTGGCAACCACGTCCACCGACGTGCGCTCAATCCCATCGCGGTCAGTATATTTGCGTGTCTTGATGCGACCCTCAACGTACACTTCGCGCCCCTTGCCAAGATACTCGCTCGCAATCTCCGCAAGCCGATCCCACGCCTCAACGCGAAACCATTCGGTGTCGTCGCGTTCATTGCCATCGCGGTCAGTCCACTTGCCACCCACCGCCACCGAGAAGTTGGTAACGGGTTTACCGGCACTGGTGTAGCGCATTTCGGGGTCGCGCCCCAACCGCCCAATAAGCTGTATCCTATTCAATCCGCGTGACATGACCGTAGCCCTCCTGTTGTGTCTATATGCTCCGTGTTACGTATGAGCTTGAGACCGCTAAGTACACCAAGTGTCTTAATGGTAGCACGTTTGTTTCACGGTGTCAAGCTCTGCGTATGCGCTACCAAACCGCACCACCATATGGTCAGGGCAACGCACTACTGCACATACCATCATTTGTAGCTGCCGATGCGACTAGCCCCTAGCGTGCCCGGACACGCATCACCGTTGGCATGCGCTCGGCCATGTGAACTAGAGCTTCGGTCATCCGTTCAATCGTCCGGGTAGAGACCGTCTCGTGTGCCCGCCGGATCGCATTCTGAATAGCAAAGGCATCCGACTTGCCGTGGGCAATCACCACTACGCCCTTTACACCGAGCAACGGCGCACCGCCCATTGCGCGGTAGTCCACTTGGCGGTACATCTCGAACAGGGGCAGCACCGTGGCACCAAGCACACCCGCCGTGCCCACGGTCGCCCCCGCGAGCGTGCGCCAGCGTCCTGCACCGGGCAGGGCGGTCAGCGCGGCGAGCGGCAACAGCCCGGCGGCGATGCGCCACGCCATACGCTGTTTTAGGGCACGCTTCGTCTTCTTTGCCACCAGCGATACCGTCGCCTCGCCCATCTTGATCAAGAGGTTGCCCACAAAGCCGTCGTTCACCACCACGTCACAGGCATTGCGCGTCAGCACGTCTTTCGGCTCGACATTGCCCACAAACCGCAGGCTACTTTCAAGCAGCAGAATGTGGGCATCTTGGACAACCTTATCGCCCTTGGTCTGCTCTTCGCCGTTCGCCAGCAAGCCCACACGCGGGTTGTGCCGCCCCATGGTGTGCTCAGCATAAATGCTGCCCATCACGGCAAACTGCAACAGATATTCGGGCTTGCAGTCGGTGTTTGCGCCCGCATCCACGACCAGCACCGGCGGACCGCTGACCTGCGGGAGCAATGCGCCCAGTGCCGGGCGATCAATGCCGGGGAGCCGCCCAAGAATGAGCAACGCCCCTGCCATCGAAGCCCCGCTGTGCCCCGCCGAGACGAACGCATCGGCTTTGCCGTCGCGCACCATCCGCAGCCCCACAATGTGCGATGAGTTGGTCTTGCGCCGGATAGCCTGTGCCGGGTGCTCGTCCATCCCAATGACTTGGCGTGCATCTACCACGTGCAGGTCTAGACCGTGCGTGTTGTGCTGCTGAAGTTCGGCATTGATCTGCTGCTCTGGCCCAACCAGAAAAATGGTACAGTCGAGTGCCCGTGCCGCTTGTACAGCTGCCTTCACCGGTTCCCGTGGTGCAAAATCGCCCCCGCTTGCATCTAGCACAATTCGCATAGTGTTCCCTTCGCTGTCTTTGTACCCGTGACGCGTATCACAGGGAGTATCATACCATATTCATCCACGCTTGTCTGCTAACAATAGCACGCTGAAGCGTTGTGGGCACTGTGGAAGTGGATGCTTGATGCGAGTGTACCGTACAAGTGACTCGCCTGTCGTGTGGCAAAACTCTCTCTTGCTATCACACGCTATCACGAAAACGGGCAACCCGTTACGTCCCGGTGTGTTCCGGTGGCTAAAACGGTTCTGGCGGACGGATACGCCACAACATCGGACCGACCCACAGCACCACCGTATTCCACAGGACAAAGCCTGCCATCACCACAACCGCCACACGCCCCGCCTGTCCGCGCCGCCACAGCCAGTCGGTACCCAGTGCCGCCCCAATCGCAATTGCCCACGCCGAAAACATCAGCCAGCGGGTGCTCTGCGTCGAGAGTGTGATAAATGGCAACACGGCAAACACACTGCTAACAAGCAGGCTCCCCACCACGAAGACCCACAGCACGCGCGTTGCGCCGCCCTGTTGCCACAGCCGCCACACGCCCGGCAGCAGCACGGCAAGCGGGAAGAAGCCAAAATGCCTGACGAACCCCGCGTCCCACACCGTCCAGAGTAAATAGCCCCGGTCAACGGGCGCACGTTCCGCCAGCCCGGTCAAGCCACCGTCGGAGACTGCCGCTGCCTGTGCCGCGAAGAGCGGGACGAAGAAGCTGTAGAACAACCCCGCCGCCAGCACACCCGCTACTACGCCCCCCGCCAGCAATGGCACACGCACACGCCGTGCCCACGCCTGCCCACGCCACGCAAACACGGCTGCCAGTAGCACAAGCCAACCACCCAACAGCACCGTATTGATAAAGAAGCCAAAGTGACCAAGAAACACAAGGCTGCATAACATAACCAGCCCAGCCAGCCACCCCACGCCGCGCCAGCCTGCCCGCGTGTCTAGGCTCCGCAGCCCCATCTCGTGCCCCACCGTGATGAGTAGCAGCGTGAAGAACTGGGTGTAGATATGCGTATCAAACGACCACCACGTTGTCATAAAGCCTGCTGCGGTAAAGACATACAGGCTGGCTGCCAGCAAACCCATACGCTGTGCCCACGGGATACCTTCGCGTGCCCGCCGCCCACGTAGCCCATGCAGCAACGTGCTGTGTGTCAGCGCACGCACCAGCAGCATGTACATCAGGGGCGCACTCAGCCCCTCTACTATTGCCGCCCCCAGTTGCAGCAGTGCCGGTGGGTCGGGGTTCACCAGTGTGAAGGGCGCAACCAGCAGGTACGGACCGGGCGGGTAGGGAAAATCCACGCCACGGTTGCGCGACAGCAGGAAAATATGACCCTCGGTCACTTCGTTGAAGCGGTTAGTGTGAAACCCGATGTCGCCCCACATCGAGCGTGGATACAGCCGCCCACCGTAGCGTAGCCCAAACGCCAGCACGACAATCAATAGGAGCCAACCCAGCGTGCGCGGCGTGAGCGCGATGCCCAACCGTGCCGCCCCCCACACAAAGATCGGGCGCAGCACCAGTGCCAGCACCACCGCAAAGCTCGTCGTGAGCAAAGCCGGCTGTGCCCCCAGTGCCCAGCGTCCTGCATCGAGGAGGGCGGCACATGCCACCAGCAACGCGCCGCCCGTCGCCCAGCCCGTTGCCCACCAGTCGGCACGGGGAGAAGCATGCAACAGCCCCCGTACAAGGAGCCACCATAGCAACACCGTGCCCAGCCATAGCCCAAGCGCACCGCCATCGGGGGCGACCGGCGCAAGCCCACCCGATGCCGTGATCTGGATTGCGTCCATCGGGGTGCCCAGCGTGCGCGGATCGTCCGGGTTGAGCGGCACAAACGTATGTGTCCGTATGCGGAGGTCAAGCCCGCCGTCGGGCATCCATGCGGCAGGCACCAGTACCTCATAGGTCGCCCCCTCGCGGCGCACGGGCAACGTCGCAAGTAACTGTTGCTCGTCATTCAGCCACAGGTTGATCTCCCGCGGTCCGCGCTCCATAGCTTCCGGACCAATCGGGAAGAAGGACAGACGCAACAGAACATCGCGGTGCCCCAGTCCCGGCACCATAATGCGGGCACGGTCTGCCGTCCAACGGTAGCTCCCGTGGTCGTCCTGCTCAGCCGTATTGAAGCCCGCGATCAGGGGTAGGTCGCCGCCGTAGCCCTCCTCAACCCCTACGTCAATGCGATAATCGAGCGGCGCATGCACTGCCAACAACGCACCCGCCGCTACCACCAGCAGGGGCACCACCAGCAGGGGCACGCGGGCAAGCGAGAGCAGACCAGCCCACGCCTGCTGCCACGCCTGCCATCGTGCCGCACCCTGCGGCTGCCGGTCACTGCCCAGCCGTTGCTCGATCAACTACTGTTACCCCTGCGTCACTTACCCTTGTGTCACGGTATCCAGTACAACCACCTTACCCGGATTAAGTAGCCCATGCGGGTCAAACTGCTGTTTGATGTCCCGGTGCAGCCGCAGTACATCGTCACCCAGAGCTGCCGCCAAGTAGGGGCGTTTCAGTGTCCCGATGCCGTGCTCCCCTGATAGGGTACCGCCCGCGTCAAGTGCTACCCGGAAGATCGCTTCGGCAGCCTGCCACGCCCGCCGCGCTTCGTCGGGATCGTGCTGGTCGAACAGAATGTTGGGGTGCAGGTTGCCGTCGCCTGCGTGCCCAAATACCGGTATCGTCAGCCCGTAGCGTTCGGCAATCGCGGCAATTGCGGCAACCACTGGCACGATTTGGGGCAGTGGGACACAGATATCTTCACCCAAGCGGTGCGGTTTCAGCCGTGCAAATGCCGGACTAACTGACCGGCGTGCCTGCCATAGCCGCGCCTCGTCAGCAGCAGTGGTGGCAGTTTGCACCGTGCTGGCACCGTGCTGGCGGGCAATGGCGACCAGCGCAGTGCTGGCATCGCACACCTCGTCTGGCTCGCCGTCTGCCAGCAACAACAGCACTGCCCCAGCATCAGGTGGTATTGTATCACCTGCCATGCCTGCCAGCCGCAGCACCTGCAACGAGGTGCTGTCCAGCAATTCAAGGCTGGCAGGCACGATACCCCGCGCCATAATAGCCGCAACCGTTGCACTAGCGGCGGCAACATCGGCGAAGGCAACCAGTGTAGTCTGCTGCGTTGCGGGTTGCGGGAGCAGGCGCAGCACCGCCCCGGTGATAATCGCCAGCGTACCCTCCGAGCCGATCAGCAGGTGCAGCAAGCCGGGGTCGTGGCGATAGCCCGCTATGCCATCCCCCACGCGCAGCACGGTGCCATCAGCCCGCACCGCCGTGACCGCCGCGACTGCCGCCGCCGTCACGCCATACTTCAGGCAGCGCGGTCCGCCCGCATTGCACGCTATGGTACCGCCTACCGTGGCAACCCGCCAACTGGATGGATCGGGGGCATAGAACAGCTCGTGTGCTGCGGCGGCTGCCTGTACCGCCCCAACAGTTGCGCCCGCCCCGACGGTTGCCAGCCGTTGCGGTGCATCTACCGTCACAGCAGTCAGCCGCGTCAGTGACAGCACCAGTTCGTCGGCATACGGCACCACGCCACCCGCCAGCCCGCTCCCCGCCCCGCGCGTCACGATAGGCACGCCGTGCGTGGCAGCCACCCGCACGCACGCCTGCACCTCATCGGTGGTATGGGGCAACACCACCGCCCGTGGCAAGCGTGCGCTACTGGCAATCGAAGCATCGCGGCGGTAGCACAGCAACGCCGCCGGGTCGGTCACGACTGCATCAGCCGGGAGCGTCGCGTGGAGCGTCGCTAGTACGTCGCCTGTTGGGGCAGGGCTGAGCGGCACAACGGGTGCGACTGGCGCGGTGAGTGGCGCGGGGTTTGCCGCTTGCAGCACGGACATGATGGCAGCAGGCAGCGCAACAGCAGTGGTAGGGTCAGTTATCTGCTGATAAACCACCACCCCTGCATGCTGCCGAGCAAGGGCAGCGAGTTGGTCGGCTTGCCGTTGGAGCACAGGCACCGTGCCATCCAGCGCGACCACCAGCCCTGCTACAGCATCGCATGACTGAGCCGACGCAGGTACCCCTGTTGCGGAGTGCGAATTGTGTAAGACGTGCAGCACCGCATAGTGCAACGGCTGCTGCACCAGCCGAGCGTACAGTCGCGTCACGGCGGTATCGTCTGGGCATGTCACCACCAGCCACAGCCGCGCCGCCGGACGTGGCACAACCTGTACTGTTACGTCAAGTAGACGCTCAACGCCCGGCAGATAGTGCCACCCATTGCCGACCAGTGCCCGCGCCAGCCCATAGCCGGTTGCCCGCTTCAGTGTCGCGCCGCCCAGCGATAGCACCCGTGGGGGGGTGTCGCTCGTTTGCACCGTAGCCCCACGCACGTAGGCAGCGATGCGCCCATAGCGTTGCGGGTGGGCGGCACCGCTGTTGTGCTGCAACGCGGTGGCGATGGTCAGCCCGTGTGCCCACGGCACCAGCGGGAGCCAGAGATTATGCGGAGCGAGTGCCGCATTCACCGCGTCAAGTGTGATGTCTCCCCCCACTGTCGCTAAGAGCGCGTTGGGCATGACCGTGATCGCCATAGTACGTGGGGGGGCGTGGGTAGCGTTACTCATTCGTCGTCAGTCGGTGCTAGCGCAAGGTAAACAACATCGTGTATTTTGCCACTGTAATGCCAAACAAGCACGAAAAATGCATATGCCATTTTATACTTGTGCATCAGGGCGTAGTGGGCGCGTGCCTGCTCATCTGCGCCCATCACCCGTGCAATAGCGGGCTGTGCCGCCCCCAGCGGCGTGCCACGCACGTCGCACGGCGCGACCAGTACCCGTGGGTTATTGCGTATACGCTTGACTTTGCCATAGGTTCGCAAGGTCGAGAGATGGAGCTTGCCCTGCGCTTCGACAAACCAGACCGGCGTAGACACCGCAACCCCGCTCTTGCGGAACGTCGTCAGGTTCATATACTGGTGCCCCGCCAGATGGGGAAATGCGTGCTTGGTCGTCGTCACCGGACGCGCTCGTGACAGTCGCTCATGCCGCATCTGTCGCGGCTAACTCTAGATAGACCGTATCTTTTATCGTGCCCCGCAGATACCACAGGATACTGAAGAGACTATACGCCGTCTTGTACTTGTGCATCAGGGCATAGTGCCCGCGCGGGCGTTCGTCCTCAGGCAAGATACGCGCCAGTGCGGGTTGTTCCGCCCCCAGCGGCGTGCCGCGTGCGTCGCTCGGTGCCACCAGCACCTGCGCGTTGTTGCGAATACGTTTCGCCTTGCCCGACGTGCCCAGCGTCACCACATACACCTTACCATCCTGCTCGGCAAACCAGACCGGCGTGGACACCGCAACCCCGCTCTTGCGGAACGTCGTCAGGTTCATATACTGGTACCCCACCAAATGGGGGAAAGGCGGTATGTGTGCCATAACCGCAACTCCTTTTGCTACCGCGTTGCTTCCGCACTGCTCCGAAATACCCTGCGCTCCCTAGAGCCTTGTCACTACCATAGTACCACGCTCGGACGAACCGCCTGTTGTGGGATACCGTGCGAATAGCTTGCCAGTTTCTTACCATATTCCTCCGTTCCGCTGATGCAGCACCTGACGCAGCACCTGACGCAGCCACCTGTACTTTTGGTGGTGCGGGGGCACGCCGATTGCATCATGGGCATATCACCTGAAAGAGCGTGCCGACAGTGCTATAATGCACGCGATGACAAATGCACGGAAAGCTCTGCTGGTATGTCTGCTCTGCGCTGCCCTCGCCGCCCTTAGCGGACCTGCCGGGCGCATGGTGGTGGTGCTGTTGGCGTTGCTGTTCGCGCCCGCCTATCTCTTCACCGCCCGCTTTCCGGCGATCACGCAACTGCCGCCCCTACCCCGCCTCGCAGTCCTCCCCGGCATCAGCATCAGCCTTGTGGCTATCGTCTATGCATGGCTCACCGACATCGGCAT
>CAZNQP010000004.1:90285-103306 GCA_964575355.1 uncultured Chloroflexaceae bacterium | reverse complement strand
GTAGCGCGAGGGCGGGCGTGACACTGGCGGGGGTGGGCGGGGCGTGTAGCCGGGTCTGCCAGTGGATACCCGGCTCGTGCCAGATCACGCTGTCGGCGTGCGTGACCTGCGCGGCGGGTGGGTCGGTGCGCTCGATATACAGGCACGCCGTGTCACTTTCACTGGGCGGCAGGCTCCGGATACTGTAGGTGGCGGGGGCAGGCGGGGCATCGAGGTGCAGGTGGAGTGTGATGCCGTGCTCGGTGATGGCAAGGCGCACGAGGCGTTGCTGCTGTTGGAGTAGGTTGGCAAGCTCAAGGCATAGCCACAGTTGGTAAACCTCGTCGTGCTGCGGGATGGGCGTAGGTGGGCGCGGGGCGGGTGGCGGCTGCCACAGCGGGAGTTGGTCGCGGCGGGTGCGCCAGAGCAGCAGGTCGCGGTAGGCACTGTTGCCACCGCGTGGCAGGTATGCGGTGGTGTGCTGTTCGACTTGGGCAACCTTGCCACTGGCAATGAGGCGGTGGGCGTGTTCCTGTAGGGGGCGAAACTGGGGGAAGGTGAGTTCGCGCAGACAGCGCATGTGCAGGGCTGCGAGTGGTTGCAGCAGGGCGGGTTGGTGCATGCTGGGGGGCAGGTAGGCGGGCAGGCGGGCAACCGCTTGCTGTACTTCAAGGATGGTGATCACGGTGAGCAGGTTGGGCGGGGTGGCGAAGTCGCGCTGGGTCTGCCGTACATAGAGCTGCAACGGTGGCTCGCCGGGGATAGCGTGCTGGTGCTGGCAGGTGAGCGACCGTTGCCAGTCAATGCGTCCGTGGACGGGGGGGTCGCGGCGGGTGCTCTGTTGCGGTGTGCTGAAGCTCAACTGCCGTATGATGCGCGGCAGGATCGTATCGAACAGCTCGTGGCAGAGGTGGAGCAGGCGGGCGAATTGCTGATAGGGGGTGAGGGTATGGTTGGCGGTGTGTGTCTCGACGAGGGCGGGGCGCATGTCGAAGTGCAGCAGCAGTTCGAGCAGGCGGGCTTGGAGCGTTGCCAGCATCTGGTCGGGGGGGGCGGCGGGTGCGGGTGGGTGGTGCGTTGTGGTCATAGCCCCCGTTCGTCCACGAGTGTCTGGAGCCGTCGCGCGAACAGCCCGTCGGCGGGCAGGGGGAGCGGGGTGCCGGTCAGGAATTGGTGGGTGAGGTCGTTGCCCTGTTGTCCGGTCAAGAGGGCGCGGTGGGCGTGGTCGCGCAGGGTAGGCTGGTGCTGCAAAATATGCTCGATGGCGGTGTGCAGGGCAGTCGGCTGGTCGGCGAGGCGCAGGTAGGCGCGTAACACTTCGATCTCGTCGCGCTGCAAGATTTGCAGTTGGTCGGCGATGGTATCGGCAAAGGCACTGTCGAGGGCGACTGCCCATGGTAGCCCAACGGCGAAGCCACTGAACAGGGCATGGTAGATGCTGGTCAATTGGGCGGTGCCAAACTGACGGTAGACACGCAGGGCACTGAACAATGCCCAACAGCCTTGCAGGGTGGTACGCAGGGCGGCATCGTCAATGTGCATCTGGTAATAGACGCTGACTTGGGGGTCTTCGGGGTTGTGGCACCGTGTGATATGCAGCATGTCGTGCCAGTGCAAGGTACCGTGCTGAGGGTCAATCTCGATGGTGGGGAGTAGGGTGGGCTGCAAAAACTGGAGGGTCCGCCACACGCTGAGGGCTTGTTCGGCGGGGGCGTAGCGCGGGTCGGGTGGCACGACATCAATGAAGACAAAGCGACGTTTGAGGGCTTCGCTCATCTGGTTGAGGAAGTGCCGATCATAGTTGTTGAGCGTGCCGATCATGCGGAAATCGAGGGGCAGGGTGATCGGGACAGTGCCACGGTCGGTGGGGACTTGTACGGGCTGGCTACTGTCACTCAGGGTGGTGAGCAGGCTGCCGAACGCGGCATCAATGGGGGCGCGGTTGAACTCGTCTATGACGAGCCAGCGTCCGCGATGGTAGATGCCGTCGGGTTGGGCAGTGACCATGGTGCGCCGGAGCGGGTGGCTTGGCATGGTGTGTTCGCTGTAGCCGACATAGTTGGCGAGGGCGGCTTGCACGAGGGCACCGTGGGTGATGCTGTAGATCAGCTTGCGCCCGTCGGGGGTGTGCTCAATTTGGGGTGTGATGCCGCCAATCAGGTCGCGGGTGCTCCACTCTTCGTGGGCTGTTGCCACGGTGACGCTGTAGCCTTCGAGCATGAGGTCGGTGCTGGTGGGGGGGGCGGTGGGCGGCACGGTGGGGTCTGCGGGCAGACTGAGGCGGGTCACGCTGGCACTGCCGCGCCACAGGATGTTCGGCACGAGGCGGGCAAGTTGCGTTTTGCCGGTGCCGGGGGGACCGGTGAGGATGACGTGCTGCCCACTGACGAGGGCGCGATAGATACGCAGGATGGTCAGGCGATCAATGAGCATGTGCTGCTGGATTTCGGCGATGTGCTCGTCGAGGATGGCGGGGGCGAGTGGTGGCAGGTCAGTGTGGGGCAGCTGCATGGCCATGTTGCTGTGGTAGCTCCGCACGGTGTGCAGGTGGCTGAGAAAGGTGTTGATGGCTTGGCTTGCGCCGTCGGTGTTCGGGACTGGCTCTAGGGCATCGGGCAGTAGCTCGTATTTGTCGCCGGCGTAGACGGTGAGGAGTCCGGCTTCGGCATAGTAGCGGAGCAAGGGCAACCCGCCCACCCACGAACTGAGCGGATAGGGACGGGCAGGGTCGGGCAGGCTCAGGGCGGGCAACACCCAGCCGTCGGGGGTGGCGAGCAGCATGGTGAGCGCGACATAGCGGGTCAGGGTACTGTCGTCGCTGTCGGCGAGAAACCCCCAGCGGCGGACGTTGCCGTTGGGCAGCAGTTCGACGAGGCGCAGTTGCTGCAATTCGCGCACGAGTTGGCGCAGGTCTACGACGCGCGGCACCGCGGGCGAACGATTGTGGCGTTGCTCAAGGATCGGGGCGAGGTTCTGGATGGTGTACTCGGCGCTCGTCATGCTCAGGGCAAATTGGATGTATTCGGACGGGCGGCGACCCAGTGCGGTGGGTACTGGGTCGAGATCACGCGCGTAGCTCACAGTGGTTATGCTCCCTAGAATAGTACCACAGTACCTGTTGCTCTCTGTATCATATGATAGCCCTTTTGTTGGATGTGTCAACCGGGTGATGAAGACCCCCCCACAAGGTGACGGCGTATGCTGTGGTCACTCTTGTGGGGTGATATGGTGGTGCGGCTTGGGGTGCTCAGGGGTGGTTGGGGCTAGGGGGCAGGTTGAAAGAGCATAGTGCCGCTATCCACACGCAGGTTTAGGTAGAGGATACCTTCTTGGAGGACGAAGGTGGTGGTTTCGGGCAGCAGACGCAGGAACGTGCTATCGAGCGAACCATCGGGGCACGCCACGAGCGTGATGGGACCGGGCGTACTAGTCAGGCTACTGCCGCTCCCGGTGAAGGTGCTAGAGCCAATGTTGCAGTCCACACGCATCACGAATGTACCATCGGGGCGAAACTGAAGCGTGTAGTTGGCGGGGTCGGGCACGGTGATGTCGTTGCGTTGGGCGGTGTCTTCGAATGCTATCCACTGCCATTCTACGCCAAGCAATGCGGGTGTGGCGAAGCCGGGGAGCGGTACGTCGGGGTTGCGCTCTTGGATGGGGGGGTTTTGCTGGTGGGTGGTAGTCGGTGGGGCGGCGTGGGTGGGGAGCATGGGGATGGCAAGGCTGATGATGGCGAGTGTGACGATGACGGCGATCCAGCGGGTGGCGGTCGGGGTGGGTTGGGCATCGGGTAATCCTTTCGTTGGCTTGCGGTTGCACAATTGGTCTGCGCCGGGTGGCACCGCGGCGCAGGCTCTATTATACATGCGTGGACACGCGTGTGGTGCGGTGGTGTTTGTTGCGGTGGAGGGCTAGCTGTGCTACTATAATCAGCGGTGCGGGTGTAGCTCAGTTGGTAGAGCATCTGCCTTCCAAGCAGATTGTCGCCGGTTCGAATCCGGTCGCCCGCTCCACATCTTTGCCTACCAGTTTGAGAAACTCCTGTACCGTGCTCACGAAACCGATGTACCACATGACCCACGGGGCACCCGGCGCGGCTGGCACGCCCCATTGCAACGGGAGGAAGCCGTGACGACTGCCCCGCCCCGCAACCCCGCCCTGCGCCGTGCGCTTGCCGAGCATGTCGGGCGGTTGTCGGGGCGTGCCTTCGAGTACCTCGCCACCGACCTGCTGGTGTACCTTGGCATGGATGTTGCCGAACTGACGCGCTATCAGGGCGATGGCGGCATTGATGTGCGCGGGTATCTGGTGGCGGGTACGTTGCGTATCCCGGCGGCGGTGCAGGTGAAACGCCAGCAACAGCGTGTAGATCGTCCCGCCATTGACCGCTTTGTGGGCGCGTTGCTGCCGCGCTATGCTACTGGGCTGTTCCTCACTAATGCCCAGTTTTCGCTGGGGGCGCAACAAAAGCTCACCGACTCGTTCCCGCACATCATCCCGATCAATGGTGAGACGCTCCTCGATTTGATGGAGCAGCATCATCTGGGGCTATGTCCCGACCCGCACGATGACCGCCGCCTGCTGATTGATGCTGCCTTTTTTGCTGCATACGAAGCCCGTGTGCAAGCCGAGCGGCTGCCCGCCCCGCCGCCCATGCTCCGCCGGGTTGCCGAGCCGTCGCCGCCCTACGCTGACGATGACGCGCCCGGTGAGGCGGTGCCGCCCGCGGCAGACCTGATCTCGCTACGGGCATTGAGCTATGCGCTGCAAGTGGATAGCACCACGCTACGGAACTGGATTGACAGCGGCAAACTCGTGCCCGACCAGCACGTCGTGGTGGGGCAGCAGCGTGGCTACTTCTTTCGCCGCGACCGCATCGCCGCCCTGCGCGAGCAGTTCGGGCTGGCGAGTACGCCGCAGACGGGCGATGAGTTGCGGCAGGCGTTGCTCGACTTTGCGGGGAGTGGGCGCACCACACGCGCCTACAAGCTGGTGCTGCTCAAGGTGTTGTTTGCCACCGTTGACCGTGGCGGGAGCGTGGCGATAGGGCGGCTTGCCGATGGTTTCCGCGTGTTCTATCTGGCGCGGCAGCAGGCGGGCTTGTTGACTGAGCCGGACGGTATCTTCGCGGGCGATGTGGCGCAGGTGGCAACCGACGAGATTGTGAAGCTGATTGTCAGGTATCCACTGGATCGCTTTGTGCTGCAACGGCTGTTGACCTATGACCCAGCGACGGGCGTGGTGGCGTTCCCGCCTGTGCTGTGGCAGGCATTGCGCTACTATGACGTGCTGGATGTGCTGGCACAGGTGGACGCGCAATTGACCCGCTACTACACGCGCGATGCCCCCGATGCCCCCGATGCCCCCGATGCCCCCGGTGCCCCCGGTGACCCCGGTGCCCCCGATGATGTGTAGCGTAGCGTACCGTCCGCTGGGGAGTGAACGCATTTTCCGTACATTTGCCTTGACGTACAGGTGTTTGCCTGCTATAATCAGAGTTGCGACAAAAGTTCTAGCGAATGAGCTTTTGCGAGCAGATACCGGCAGTGAAGTGAAAGGCAGCAACTATGGTAGCTACGGGCAAACGGCGTAACCTGCAAGAACCGATCTATACCTATATTGTCGAACATATCAAGACACGCAGCATGGCACCCACGATCCGTGAAATACAGGATGCGCTCGAAATCTCGTCTACGTCGGTTGTTTCGTACAACCTGAACAAACTCCGCGACGATGGCAAGATAGAGTACGACAAGAAGAAGGCACGCAGCATTCGGGTCGTGGATGAAAACGCGATTGCCGACACCCGCAGCATTGTGCCCCTGAGTGGCGACAGCTTGCAGGTGCCGTACCTCGGCGTGATTACCGCCGGTTCGCCGCTCCCTGACCCAGAGGAAGGCAGTAGCGAGACGGTCACGGTGCCCGCCGATGTGGTGCCGTCGGGCAAGCTCGACAATGTGTATGCGTTGCGCGTACGCGGGCAGTCAATGATTGATGCGCTGATTGATGACGGCGACCTTGTGCTGCTGCGCTACCAGCCCACCGCCCAGAACGGCGACATGGTGGCGGCACGCATTGTGGACGAGAACTCGGTCACACTGAAGAAGTTCTACCACGAGGGTGATCAGGTGCGCCTGCAACCTGCCAACAGCACGATGCAACCGATCTATGTGGCGGCGAGCAACGTCGAGGTGCAGGGGCGCGTGATTAGCGTGCTGCGCACCCTCGCCAACTAGGGCAACCCGCGTGGCGTGCCCCAGCCACAGTGTGCTGCCCGCTGCGATGGGCACGTTGCGAGCGTGACCAACGAATAACCACAACCTACCCGATAGGCATACCTCCGGGTGGGTTGTGGTGCTTGCCGTATACTGCGAGGGATGGCTGTCGCGCGGGCGGGCTAGCTGTCGCTGAGGCGCGGGCGAAACTTGTAGCCATACACCAGCAAGCCATCTGCGCCCGTTTCGCGTAGGCGGCGGGTTACCATTTCGACCGGTTGCCCAATGTGAAGGTCTTGCTCGTCGCAGTCGGTCAACTGTGCGGCGATGATTGGTCCTTCGTCAAGCTGTACCATTGCCACCGGGTAGACGTTGTAGTGCTGCATGCCTTCGGGCACCTGCCGCACCCCACTGTAGCTGTACAGCGTGCCGCGTCCGCTCATGTCGCACGGCTCCCATGCGTCGGGGTCTTCGTGCAGCGTGGCGGGGCGCGGCGGAAACCGCACCTCGCCCGTGGTGCGGTGGCGTTGCCCTTGCAGACGATAGTAGGCACTTTTCTGCCGCCAGCGTTTTGCATAATCCATTGCTGTTTTCGCTCCTCGTTTTTGTCTTTAGGCGTTTCTAGGCGATCCTAGTCGTCGCGCTGCAACACCAGCGACACGACCGTACTGCCGATCCCGCCCACGGTCTGCGCGAATGCCGTGCGAGCATCGGCAACCTGCACGTCGCCCGCCTGCCCGCGCAACTGCCGCACCAGCTCGACCACCTGATACACACCACTGGCACCGCCCACGTCGCCGCGTGCCTTGTAGCCGCCTGCCGTTGCAAGGGGGGTTGCACCCGTCAGTGCCAGCTCGCCCTCGGCGGCGTGGCGCGGGGCGGTGCCCCGTTCGACAAAACCGCTTGCTTCGAGGGCAAGTGCGGCGGCAATGCCGTGCGGGTCGCTCAACTCGAAGACCTGCACTGCGTCGCGCTCGATGCCCGCCTGCCGCAATGCGCGTGCCGTGCTCTGTTCGGCGGCGGCAAGCCACAGCGGGTCGCGCCGTTCACCAAGGCGGAGCGTGTCGGTTGCCAGCGCACTGCCTGCCAGTCGCACACGCGGCACGCGCATCTCCTGCGCGAAGCGTTCGGACGCGAGCACCACCGCCGCCGCACCGTCTGCGAGGGAAGCGCAGTCGAGCATATTGATCGGCGACGCGACTTGTGCCGCGCGGTTGTACTTGTCGGCATTGATTGGAAAGCGGTAGAGGGCGTGCGGGTTGTGCTTCGCGTTGGCGTGGGCGTTGACCGGGAAGGGGGCGAAGGCATCGGCGGCATAGCCATATTCGTGCATGTAGCGGCGCATCAGCATTGCCCATGCACCCGTCAGGGTGATGCCGTGCTCCTGCTCGAAATCGCTATCGAGGGCGAGTGCGGCACTGCTTGTTTGGTGGGTATCGAAGCGGTCGGTCACTTTCTCGGCACCAAGCACCACCACCACGTCGCGTTGCCCGCTAGCAACTGCCTGCGCCGCCAGATGAAGCGCGGCACCGCCACTCGCTCCCGCCGCGTCCACGCGCACCGCCTCGCAGCCAGTCAGCCCGGCGGCGTTGGCGAGCGCGGCACCAAGCTGCCCCTGCCCGCCAAGGCTGTCACCGAAGGCGTTACCAACATAGAGTGCCTCGATCTGTTCGGGGGCGATACCACCGTTGGCATCGGCGAGCGTTGCCCGCATTGCCGCAACGGCGAGGTCGTAGAGGGTACGGCTATAATGTTCGGCGACGGGGGTTGCCCCCGCGCCTATCAAATAGACAGTATTCATCATCTTATCTTATCCTCAATCCATCACCAGTTCGTTGCGCCACTTCACATACACGGCATAGTCTATGAACTCTTGGCGTTGGAGATATGCTGTCGTGAGTGGTGCCCGCTCGCGCCGTTCCAGTAGCGCATCGGTGACGCGCAGTGCATATGCGTCGGCACCGGAGCCGCTACCGTAAGTGGTCACGAGAATGGTATCGCCCGGCTGCGCTACGTCGAGCGTCGCACATAGCCCTGCCAGCGCAATCGCGGAGTAGGTGTTCCCAATCGTCGGCGAGAGCAAGCCGGGGGCTATCTGCTCGGTGCTGAAGCCCATCTGCTTTGCTACCGTCTGCGGGAACTTGGCGTTGGGTTGGTGGAAAATGGCGTAGCGAAAGTCGGCGGGTGTGCGCCCGGTCTCTTCCAGCAGGCGTTGCGTCGCACTACGGATGTGATGGAAGTAGGCAGGCTCGCCCGTGAAGCGGTGCCCGTGTACCGGGTAGGGGCGGTCGGCGCGGCGGAAGAAGTCCGGCGTGTCGCTGACGTAGCTCACGGTGCGCTCGATCAGGGCGAGCGACTCGTCGGCGGGACCGACCAGCAACGCCGCTGCCCCCGCCGACGCGGTATATTCGAGGGCGTCGCCGGGGCGTGCCTGTGCGGTGTCGGCACCAATCGCCAGCGCGTAGTCTGCCATGGTGCTGCCGACCATGGCGATACTGGCGGTGAGGGCTTCGCTGCCCGCCTTGCACGCAAACTGATAGTCAGCGGCACTAATCCACGGTCCGGTGCCAAGGGCTTCGGCAACAATCGTGCCGCTCGGCTTGACGCTGTAGGGGTGGCTTTCGCTGCCCACCCACACCGCACTGATGCGGTTGGCGGGCACGGCAGCCCGCGCAAGCGCACTGCGGGCTGCTTCAATTGACATGGTGATGGTGTCTTCGTCGGGTCCGGGCACGCTCTTTGCCTCGACCGGGACACCGCTTTCGCCGTCAGTCCAGAGGCGTGCGATCTCGCGTGCCGCGATGCGATAGCGCGGCACGTAAACCCCATAGCCTACCAGCCCGACGGCACGGGTTGGTTCTCTCATACGGTTGTTCCTTCTAACACTCCGGCACGCAACATTGCCACCAGTTCGGCGGCGCGGGCGGGCTTGATCGCACGTTCGGCGGTCATATGGTGGGCTATCGCCTCGACTTCGGCACCTTTCGCCCCGGCAGCCATGGCAATCTGGCGGGCATGCAGGCTCATGTGTCCCTGCTGAATGCCTTCGCACGCCAGCGCACGGAGCGCGGCAAGGTTGCTTGCCAGCCCGGCGCAGGCACAGATTTCTGCTAGTTCGCTGGCACTCTGTACGTCGAGCAACTTGAGGGCTGCCTGTGCCGCCGGGTGGACGCGGGTAGCACCGCCGACAATGCCCACCGAGAGCGGCAGTTCGAGTGTGCCAACGAGGTTGCCGTCGCGGTCGCGCTCCCACGTTGAGAGTGAGGTGTATTGCCCGTTGCGGGCGGCGTAGGCGTGTGCGCCGGCTTCGACTGCCCGCCAGTCGTTACCCGTTGCCACGAGCACGGGGTCAATGCCATTCATGATGCCCTTGTTGTGTGTCGTGGCGCGGTAGGGGTCTACTACCGCGAAGGCATACGCCCACAGAATGCCCTCGATAACTTCTTCGCCGGTCAATCCGTCGCGGGTGAGGGCTTGCGGCGTGACGCGCACGCGAGCGCGGGCGAGCCGCCGGTCAGTCAGGTTCGAGAGGATACGCAGGTATGCCCGCCCGCCGGTTAGCTCTTCGAGGAGGGGTGCAACGGCTTCTGCCATTGCGTTGACCGCATTGGCACCCATCGCGTCGCGGCAGTCTACCAGCAGATGCACCACGAGCATTGCCCCCATCGGGCTGTGCTCAAACAGGTTGACCTCAATATCGTGTGCGCCACCGCCCAGCCGCACGATGCTGCGGCTCTGTTCGTTGGCGAGCGTTAGGATACGCTCGCGTGCCGCCAGAATGACGTGGCGGGCGTGCTGCGGGTCGGCGATATGTACCAGTTGCACCTGCGCGATCATAATGGGTGGGGTGCTGCTGGTGTAGAAGCCACCCGTGCTGCGGGCGAGCCGTGCGGCGTAGCTCGCGCCTGCCACAATGGATGGCTCTTCGACGACCATTGGGATCAGGCGGTCTTTGTCGTTGATGCGGAAATTGGTGGCGATACCCAGTGGCAGATTGTAGGTACCCACCACGTTTTCAATCATGTTGTTGGCGCGTTCGATGGTGAGCGTCCCACTGCCACCGTGCAGCGCACCTATATCGGTTGGGGTCAGCCCGTCAAACGAGCGCACCCGTTCGAGTCGCTCGGCGGGACTGAGTTGGTAAAAGCCAGCTATGCGTGAGTTCTTCTCGCTCATGGTTGTTGCCTAGTTCCTGTCTACTCGTTGCGAATACGTGTGTGTCTCAGCATGGCGTGCCCTGCTTCATTGCACAGGTGAACACGTTTACAGTCTAGCACTGCCACGCTTTCAAGACGTTGCAACCTGCTGTCAAAAGCTATCATGTCAGGCGTGAGAGCCGCCAAACGTCGTTTCGTGTACAACAGTATCGCAAGTAAGCACATTGCACGCGTAGCTAGGTGTTTGCTCCTCAAAGTGTTGGCAGGCAGAATACTATCTGTGTGTTCTGATACTGATTACTCATGGCTATCAGTCAAGTATGGCGGGCACGGGCGGGCACGGCAAGCACGGCAGGCACGGCAAGCGTGCCGCCGCCCCGCAGTATCGAATGGGTGGGTGGGCGGCGGCAACTATGGGGGGGGTGATACCGTGGTACCGTTAGCTATGAGGTGGCGACCTGTAAGCCAGCGCGTGGCTCGACTTCACTGACGAGGGCTGGGGTTGGTTCACTGGGGCGGCGTGCCCAGTAGAGCCATAGTGCGCCTAGCCCGCCCAGCGTGGAGAGCAAGCCCACGCCGAAGCCGATGAAGGGCACGCCGCGCAGCACACTGAACAGCAGCACGCCGATCAGCATGGGGATGAAACGGTTGTCTGCCCATGTCGGCTTGACCCGTTGCAGGTAGAGCTTGCCCACGGTGTAGCCCGTGACGATATGCCCAACATAGACAATGATGATCAGGACAGCGGCAACCGTCCCTATCACCGAGACTGCCCCCGTAACGAGCGTCATGCTCACCAGTGCTTCGAGGGTCAGGGTGCTGAACAGCATAAACACGAGCACCAGCCCGAACGTTAAGAGGATCGGCGCAAGAAGCAAGCCCGGTATGGCGACTACCCCCATGCCCACTGCCAGTACCGGGCGTTGCACAAGTTTCTCGCTGGCACCGCGTACCATGGTGGGTAGTAGCCACAGCATAATGAGACCGATGACTGAGACTGAGGCGAAGCGGCGCACGGTTTCCGCCAACCACGTCAGGAGCACATCACTGTTGGCTGTGGCAACACTGTCCCCGGTTGCAGTGTCTTGCGCGAGGGGCGCAGCAGGTGCTGCCGGGGGGGTGTGGTCGTGCATCAGGGTGATCAACTGGATGGTACCCGCGTTGCCGTTGCGCTCGTCCTCGTCGCTGTCGGGGGTGGGGCGTGTGCCTTCCGGTGTGCCTTCCGGTGCGTCGTTCGGTGCGTCGTTCGGTGCATCGTTGCCCGATGGCGTGGTGGGTGCGGGCGTGACGGGTGGGGTTGTGCTCTCGTCTGTGTCGTCGCTGGTTGGGTTGGCGGGTGCCACGCGGTTACTGCCGACTTCGCCCAGCACCGCCGCATAGATGCCCGCAAACACCAGATCGGTGCCGATACTGCTGCCTTCCTGCTGGGTCAGGGTGGCGGCACCAACATTCAGCGACCGCTCGATGGTGGCATCGCTGGTTAGGGTGACAGACTGGGCAGCCACACGCGCACTGCGGGCACGACCGCTCATCGTCACATTGCGCCCGCCGACTGTCAGTGTCCCTGTTACGTCGCCGTTCAGGATCAGGGTATCGCCCACCACCACGAGATTACCGAGCACGTCGCCGTTGAACGTTATACGGTCGGCGTACACCGTCAGATTGCCATTGACCGTACCGTCGAGCGTGAAGTCGCTTGCCCGGATCAGCAGGTCATTCTCGATAGTCTCGTCGGCGGCAATCACGATGGTTTCCTCGTTGCGTGTCTCGAAGGCGTAGACCTGCCCCGGCACTAGCCCGATGAGCAGCAACGCGAACAGGACGGCACCTGCGCGGCGCAGCCAGTGTGCAACCCGATGCCGCGTGCGTAGCGATTTCATGCGGTGCCCTTTCTTCAGATGGTGTAGCTGAACAAAAAGGGCACCTGCCCATGTGCAGATGCCCCCACGCGGATACGTCAGGCTTACGCGCTGGCGGGTTCGTCTTCTTGGGCGAAGAACTCGCGCAGCTTGCCTTCTTGTTCTTCCGACAGGTTGGTGGCAATGATTTCAAAGTCTGTCGTCGGCAACTGCTCACGGATTTTGTCGAGAACCGCGTTACCCGACAACAGGAACAGTGCCGAACTGCCCGGCGTTACCTTCTCACGGACTTGTTTAATGAAGTCGTCGTCAATGCCGACATCGGTAAACATGCCGGTCAGGGCACCGATACCTGCACCAACTGCCAGCCCCAGCAGTGGGATGAAGAACAGCAACCCGAACAGCATGCCCCAGAAGGCACCACCAAGCGCACCGACACCTGCCATGTTGTTCAACTGGTTCGTTTTCGGCTTCTTCTTGCCCTCTTCCCACTCTACGACTGCTGCGTCGTAGACATCAATCAGGTTTTGCTTCTGTGCGCTCAGCAGTGCATCGAGCACCTGCTGGGCACCCTGCGGCGTGTGAAACTTCAAGACCGTCAGTGTACCTGCCATTGTTGTTTCTCCTCTGCATACTCTTTGCCGGTTTCAGACGCAACGACGGTTGTCCCGCATCCGACGAGATGCACACCGCTGTGCGACACACAGCCTTAGATTGTACCTGTGCATGCTATTTATACCATACTTTATCCCGTGCTCGTGCAGCCCTGCCGGTGCCTGTTTTAGTGCCCGTTGTGTGCTGCTCGACAACG
>CAZNQP010000004.1:44215-90185 GCA_964575355.1 uncultured Chloroflexaceae bacterium | reverse complement strand
CTGTCCATAACCTGTCCATAACCTGACTGACCATAAAGTGAGATCAACGATGACTGACTTTTTCCAGCTTGATGCCCTGCTAACCGATGAAGAGCGTGCGGTGCGCGACCGGGTGCAAGCATTTTGTACTGCCCATGTGTTGCCCGTCATCAACGACTATTGGGAGCGCGCGGTCTTCCCCCACGAGTTGCTCGCGCCGTTCGCCGACCTTGGCGTAACGGGCGGCACGCTCTGTGGCTACGACTGCCCCGCCCTCAGCCATGTTGCCGCCGGGTTGGTCAGCCTTGAGTTAGCCCGCGGCGATGGGAGCCTGAGCACACTGCACGCCGTCCAGACGGGGCTGGTCATGCAGACGATCCACGAGCTAGGTTCGCCCGACCAGCGTGCCGCGTGGTTGCCCGACCTCGCCCACCTGCGGAGCATTGGTGCGTTTGCCCTGACAGAACCTGACCATGGCTCGGATGTGGTGATGCTGGAAACACGCGCCTGCCGCGATGGGGCACATTATGTGCTGGATGGGCGCAAACGCTGGATTGGCGCGGCACCGTTCGCGGACATCCTGATTGTGTGGGCACGCGATGACGATGGCAACGTGGGGGGCTTCGTGGTAGACCGCGCCACACCGGGCATAGACATTCGCCCGATCACGGGCAAGATCGCGGGGCGCGCGTTGCCGCAGGCTGATATTGTGTTTGCGGGGGTGCGCGTCCCTGCCGAACGGCGGTTGGCGGGTGCCAATAGCTTCAAGGATACTGCCCGCGTGCTGACGAAAGCCCGCACCGGCATTGCGTGGGAGTCGTTGGGTCATGCGTTGGCGTGCTACGAAGCCGCCCTTGCCTACGTACAGGAGCGCGAGCAGTTTGGGCGAAGCCTTGCCCATTTCCAGACCGTTCAGGTCACGCTCGCGAAGATGCTGGCAGATATTACCAGCATGCAGTTGCTGTGTCTGCGCCTTGCCCAGTTGACCGCCGCGGCGCAACTTACGCCGGCGATGGCATCGCTGGCGAAGATGCACAACGCCGCCCGCGCCCGCCAGATCGCCGCCGCCGCGCGTGACATGCTGGGGGGCAACGGTATTTTGCTCGAATATCACGTTGCCCGCCATTTTGCCGATATTGAAGCTCTCTATAGCTATGAGGGGACGGACACTATTCAGGCGTTGATCGTTGGGCGTGACATAACTGGTGTGCAAGCGTTTGCAGCACGCAGCAGTACGCATAGCTCGCAAGGCACGAGTAGCACGCAAGGCAGTGAGGCATGACGACTGGTGGATGGACGCATCTCGCTACCATTGCCGCGGTGACAGCCAAGACGCAGGGGTGTGAAGCGTGCCTTCAGACGGGAGGACGCTGGGTGCATCTGCGGTAGCTTAGCTAGATCGGTGCCAACCCAATCACCACCCGCGCATCGCGGATTGGCAGGGGTACCTCATCCGTCAAGATGATCAAGTCGTTGTCGGCGGTTACGACAAACATGGGTATGAAGTCTGCATTGTTGCTCCCGTTGCGCTCTGCCGATGTTTTGGGGCGCATGCCGTCACGATACGGACGAGTCGTTACCTGTGCGTCGGTGCCAATCCGTCCCATCAAGTAGTGGTAGCTCATCCCATCGCTGAACAGCGGTCGCCCCCGCACATGGGGTTGGCTACTGCCTTCGGGCTGGTCTACGTGCGTTCCCGGCACAAGCTGATACACACTCGACCGTCCGAAGGCTTCGAGCCATTCGAGGGCGGCAAGCGTATTCACTTCGTCGTTGGGGGTGAGTGCCAAGATTCGCCCAATGCTGGTTAGGCTGACTTCATTGCGGAGTTCTTCATCGAGGACGTTGCCTTGGTAGACTGCCAACCCCGCCGTGCGTGCCTGTACACTGTTGATGGGGTTGGTGTCTACGAGCAGCACATCGAAGCCCTGCGCTTTGATCGCGCTCCCGATCTGGCGGGCGAGCAGGTGCGCCCCGACGATCAGCACGCCCTGTGGTTCGGGGCGCGAAATACGCAGGGCTTTGCCAACGGGCACGGCACTCAGGCTGTAGATCAGCACCGTGCCGACAATCACCAGAAATGTAGCCGGTACCAGCCGCTCCGCATCGGGGAAGCCGGCTTCTTCCATGCGGAGCGCAAACACCGACGACACGGATGCCGCCACGATGCCGCGGGGTGCCATCCACGCCAGAAACGCCTTTTCGTTCCAGTCGAGGTTTGAGCGCACCGTTGCGAGCAGCACCGCGAGCGGACGCGAGAGCACCACCACGAGGGCGAGGTAGAGCAGACCATTCACGCCAAGGTCTACGAGTTGCTCGATCTGGAGGCGTGCCGTCAGGATGATGAAGAGGGCGGCGATCAACAGCACCCGCAGGTCTTCTTTGAATGCCAGTATCTTGCTCATGGAGACCCGTCGCTGGTTGCCGAGCACCACCCCCATAATGGTGACGGCGAGCAAGCCCGAGTCTTCCTGTAGCGTGTCCGCCATGGCGAACACGGCGACGACTGCCATCAGGGCGACGGCATTCTGCAAGTAGTCGGGCACCCAGTAGCGGCGCAAGACCAGAATAAGGAAGCCTGCCCCCAGTGCCCCGAAGACGACCCCTGCGAAGATGGTTAGGATGACCGCTTGGAGGATGACCAGCGTTGCCTCACGGGCTTCGCCAGCAATGACTGCTTCGAAGACGATGACCGCAAGGGCGGCACCAATCGGGTCTATCAGGATGCCTTCCCACTTGAGCACGCCGTTGATATCGGGCGACGGACGCACGACGCGCAGCAACGGTCCGACGACGGTTGGACCAGTCACGATGAGGATTGCACCGAGCAGTACGGCGAGAGCGGGCGGGAAACCCAGCAGCACAATCGCCCCCACCGAGCAGATTGCCCATGTCACGAGAGCACCGACAGAGACGAGTGCCCAGACGGTGTTACCGGTACCGCGTAGTTCGTTGAGGCGCAGACTCAGCCCACCTTCGAACAGGATGATTGCCACCGAGATCGAAACGAGTGGGAAGAGCAGTTCGCCGAGCGCGGCATCGGGGTCTATTACCCCGGTGATGGGACCGACGACGAACCCCGCCGCTAGCAGCAGAATGATAGACGGCAGACCGAGCCGCCATGCGAGCCACTGTGCTCCTACGCCTAGAACGACGATACCTGCGAGAATAACCAGCAACTGCTCGGACATAGGCTCCTCGTGGCTAGGATACGTCCATGTTGTGCGCTACAACCGGGATAACTGCCCCTATTATACCAGATGATCTTTTCCGTCTATCGCTATCTATCGCTATCACCGGGGAACTGCCGGGGAACTGCCGGGGAGAACCATACGGGTCAGTTGCTCTTGGGGTCTGTCTAGACAGGACAGCCGCCGGGGGACGTAACCCTACCCCGGCGGCTCCGCGTGTGGTGTGGTGTGCGTGGGCTGTGGGTCAGCGCACAATGATGGGGGTGCCAACGGGTGCCCAGTCGAACAGTAGTTTGGCTTCGTAGGGGGTAACGCCAACACAGCCGTGGCTGAGGCGTTCACCGGTGCCGAAGCGGTCGTGCCAGTATACGCCGTGGATGGCGAAGCCCCGGTCGTAGTACATAATGTAGGGCACATCAGGGACGTTCCAGCTTTCGCCGTTTTCGTTGCCGCGCAACGTTTGCAGGCTACGCTTGAGGTACACGTTGAAGGTGCCCGGCGGTGTGTCGAAGCGGGTTTTTCCCGTCGAGACGGGCATGTCGAAGATCATCTGGTCGCCCTCGTAGGCGGCAAGCCACTGCCGTTCCCGTGATACCTCAATGCGCTTGGCACCGCCAGCCGTCGCGGCGGCGGGCACGGTGAGTAGCGTATTACTGGGCTGCATGCCCGCCACCCATACGGCATCGGTGCCTACGCCCACCTGCTTGACTGACCATTCGTAGGCTAGCGCGGTATCCAGCGTAAGCACGCCCTTCTCGAATGCCTGCACGATCAGGGGGGTGCCATTCACGGTGATGTCGAAGGGGCGCGTGATGGGCAAGCCGAAGTGGTGTGCCCACCCATGCGGGAAGAGGTAGCGGCGGTTGATATAGTTCCAGATTTGGAAGGGCACCACATACCCCGCAGTGACCTGTAGGTTGGGGTCGGCGGGCACGAAGAAGCCTTCTGCTACCTGCATCACACCACCCGTGAAGCCTGGCGGCGGTGGTGTGCGCCCACTGTAGACGGTGGCGAGGTCGCCATAGGTGAAGGGTAGGTTGTCCACGGGCAGGTCGGGTGCGATGGCGATCAGCTCGCGCACGAGCGGCGCAACCATCACTGCCTGTGGCATGTCACCGAGTGCTGCGCGGTGGTCATCGAGGCGGGCGTAGCTGAAGTATTGCACCGTTACACCGTTTTGCTCAAGCGGCGGCGTGTGCATCCGTCCGATGGTCATGTCGCCGTAGTGGTTGCCGTATGCCGCCGTAAAGGGCGCGTGGAGCGGAGCCTGCGCCGTGGCAGTGTCGCTGAACGTGAACGGTGCGAGGATCGCCAGTAGCAACGCGGCGACAACTGCGGGGTAGGACCGGTTAGCCATAACGTGCTTCTCCTGTGTGTGCCGCCGACGGCGTGGTCGGGGCATCGTCTAAGCCAATAACTGCCATTCCTAAGCCGATGCTGCCCCAGAAGAGGGCACCCATATGCGGAAACTCAATGTTGAAGAAGTAGTGGTCGGCTAGCCCCACTGCCAGTGCCGCCACAATGCCAGCCTGAATGCCCAGCACCCACGCGACGCGCTCGTCGTCGAGGCGGGGCACTGCGTGCCACGTCATGGCGAACCATGCCGCGACGAGTGCAAGGAACGCCGCCAGCCCGACCAGCCCCATGCGTTGCCCAATAGCAAGGTAGATGCTGCTGACCCCGGCAGTCAGGTCAATTTCGGGGGCTTGCCCAAAGCCAATCCCAAACACTGGATAGCGGGCAATGATGTTGATCGCATTCTGATATTCTGCCAGCCGCATCTGTTGCGCTTGGTCTTGAAACTGTATGCCTTCGGTGACGCGCTGCACGAAGGCATCGCCAATGCCGAGCGTGACGATCAGGATCAGGGCAACCGCGCCAGCCGCCAGCATGCCCCACCAGAGCCGCCGATAGCGCACCGTTGCTAGATAGATGGCGGCGAAGATGACCCCGAACAGGGCGGCACGCGAAAAGGTGATCAGGATAGCTACCCCCATCATACCACTTAGCCCGACCAGCCACCAGCGCGGCAGCACGGGGCGGTTGGCAAACAACTGGGCGGCGGTGATGGCGAGGATGAGGGCGAGCATACCACCAAATGCATTCGGGTCTACTGAAGTTGCAATGGCGCGTTCCAGTCCGTCGGGGTCGTCTTCGACATACCGCAATACGCGCCCGCTGGTAGGGTAGCCAATGCGCCCAAGCGCGACTAGTAATTGCAGGGCAAGTGTGTCGGGGAGCGCGACCAGCAGCACACCGAGCGCACCCGCCGCGCTGCCTGCGAGCATCAGGACGCGCAGCACAAAGCGGGCGTGCTGCATGGTGGTGATGCAGTTGACCAGCGAGAAAAAGAGGAGCACGCCAAGCACAAACTTGGCATAGTTGTGCAGGGTGAAGGTGTCGGGTAAGCCGCGTGCGCCCAGAATGAGCGAGAATGCTGTGAAGCCGAGGAAGCCGAGGAGCGGCAACCCCAGCGGCGACAGGCGGAGGGTGTAGCGGTCGCTGCGTGCCAGCAGGCGCAGTACCCATACGACCATCAAGCCTGTCAGTGCCAGCGATAGGAGTGACGGGGTGATACCAATGTTGAAGGGGAGCGTGCCGAATGGCAGCAGTGCCAGCAGGGCGATCACGACGGTGAGACCAGCGCGGGTGCTACTGAGCAGGGCTAGCCCCACCCCGGTTGCGAGCAAGCCCGCCAAGATCGAGAGCGGACCGAACGCCGCCAACCCGCCGATCAGGGCACCGCCCGCCACTGCAAGCAGGGCAGCGACAGGCGGCGATACAATGAAGCGACGCAGGTTCTGTGGCGCGAAGGCGCGTGGCGATAGCGGTTTGATCACGCTGATAGCTACTCGTGCGTAGGTGCTAGCGCATGGCTAGCGGGAACTGTTCGGCATCATAGGGCAGGTCAGAAATCCGCATCAGTTTATCCCAGCGGTGCGTCGCCGTGATGTGGCGCACAGTGCCGCTACTGGCACGCATCACGACACTGTGCGTGCGGGCACCGTTGGTGAAATATTCGACGGCGGGCAGGAAGTCGCCGCCCGTGATCCCCGTCGCGGCGAAGTAGACCATTTCGCCCCGCACGAGGTCATGTGTGCGGTAGACTTTGTGCTCGTCGAGTCCTTGCTCGGCGATGAGCGTGCGTTCTTCGTCGTTGCGTGGCCAGATTTTCGCCTGCATCGCGCCCCCGGTACACTTCAGGGCGCACGCGGTAATTACGCCTTCGGGGGCACCGCCGATGCCCATCAAAATATCGGCGGGCGGGTTTTCAATCGAGGTCATCACGCCTGCTGCAACGTCGCCGTGGAGAATGAGCTTGATGCGGGCACCGGTGGCGCGTATTTGGGCGATCAGGTCTTTGTGGCGCGGGCGGTCGAGCACGATCACGGTTACGTCACTGACGCGCTTGCCGAGCGCACGGGCAACGTTGCGGACGTTGACCGACACCGGGGCATCAATGTCAATTGCGCCGCTGGCACGTTCGCCCACGACGATCTTGTCCATGTATGCGATGCCCTGCCACTGGTACATGGTGTGGCGTTCGGCGGCGGCAACCACCGCAATGGCACCCGGCATCCCTTCCGAAAGAAGCGTGGTGCCCTCGACTGGGTCTACGGCAATGTCTAGTTCGGGACCTTCGCCGTCGCCAATTTCTTCGTCAATGTAGAGCATAGGGGCTTCGTCTTTTTCGCCTTCGCCAATAACGACGGTGCCCTGCATCCCCACGACACTTAGGGCGCGGCGCATGGCATCTACGGCTGATTGGTCGGCACTGTTTTTGTCGCCACGCCCCAGCCAGCGCGCACTGTTCATGGCGGCGGCTTCGGTGGCGCGAACAAGCTCCATCCCGATGTTGGTCTCAAAACGCATGGTACTACCTCCCTGTAGCGATACTGCACGACCCTCTATGCTCACAATACGGTGCGTGCGGAGCGGCGACCGAGCGGTGCCGCTGTTTGTCTCTGTGCGGCGATTCTAGCACACTGCTGGTACTCTGTCTATCGTGCTTGCCTGTGGTGGTTTTGCCCGCACTGCCGCACCCGCCATGCTGTGCGTGGCACTGTGGTCTGTTAGGGGGCAGGGAGCAACACTTTGTCGGGGTGCCAGATGCCGTCGCGGTAGACGAGGAGCGCGAGCAGTTTCCCGTCGTGGAGGTGGGCACGGGCGCGAACGGCTGCCGGGTCAAGGTCGAGCAGCACGCCTTGTCCGTGTTGCAGGGCGCGGGCTTCGGCATCACTGACGGTGACTGCTACCCAGTCGCGCACGGCAATATCGGGCGGCAGCAGGTGCGCGGCAAGGCTGGCGTGGTCGTACAGGTCGGTGGGCGGTGTGGCGGCGGCGAGCACAAAGTCGCCCACGGCGGTGCGTTGCAAGGCGGCAAGGTGGGCACCACAGCCGAGTGCAGCACCGATGTCGCGGGCAAGGGCACGGATGTAGGTGCCCTTGCTACAGCGCACGTTGAGCACGAAGCGCGTGATCGGTGCCGTGAGGGGGGCATCAGGCGTGACGACCAGTGCAAGGCTGATAATCGTTACGGGGCGGGGCGGGCGTTCGACAGTCTGCCCCGCACGAGCCAGTTCATACAGCCGCTTGCCTTCGTGGTGAAGGGCGGCATACATGGGTGGTACTTGCCAGATGTCGCCCCGGAACGGCGCGAGTGCGGCGGCGAGGGCGGGGCGGTCGAGGGGGGGCACCGGGTGTGTGGTCAGTACGTCGCCCTCGGCATCGTCGGTGGTGGTGGTGCTGCCCAGTTGCACGGTGGCGCGGTAGCCCTTGGTGGCATCGGTCAGGTAGCTGATCAGCCGTGTCGCGCTCCCCACCGCCAACGGCAACACGCCACTGGCAGCGGGGTCGAGGGTACCGGCGTGCCCCACGCGCACCTTGCGCCCGACAATGCGCCGGATGTGCGCGACCATCGTGTGCGAGGTCGGACCGACTGGCTTGTCGAGGTTGATGAAGCCGATCATGCGGGTTGCGCGGGTCGTGGTGCGGCTGTCGCGATTGTTTCGCGCAGGACGGGCAGCACGGCGTGCACGGCGGCAGACAAGTCCATGTGTAGGGTTGCGCCAGCCGCCTGTTTGTGCCCGCCACCGCCCCAGATACGCGCCACAGCCGATACGTCTATGCCTTGCCGTGAACGCAGGCTGATCTTGACGTTGCCGTCGGCAAGCTCTTTGAACAGGGCGGAAATCTCGACACCATCAATGCGTTGCATCACGCCGACCACTTCATCGTAGGCACCATCGTCAGCTCCGCTTGTCTGGAGCATCGCCTGCGAGATGTACGTCCAGATGAGGCTGTCCTCGCGCTGCAACGCTGCTAGCGATAGCCCCATCAGGTGGGCAGTGGCATAGGGGGTAGCAAAGTAGATCGCCTGCACCACGCTGCGTTGGTCGGCTCCTGCGTCAATCAGGTCGGCGGCGACGCGCAACGAGCGGCTGTTGCTGCTGCTGGTCTGGAAGCTCTGGGTATCGGTGGTGACACCCATGAGCAAGCAGGTTGCGCCGTCGGCGGTGATTGGCATGTTCATCGCTTGCAAGAGGTGGGTGAGCAGTTCGGCGGCGGAAGCCGCGGCTGTGTCAATCAGGTTGAGCATGCCCACGCCCTCGTTGGTGACGTGGTGGTCTACGATAATCAGCGGGCGTGCGGCTAGTGCGGCGGCGTGGTCGTGGTACACCGCGCCCACACGGGCGGGCGAAGCCGTATCGAGCATCCACGTTAGGTCGGCTTCGGGGAGGGGCATCCCCGGCTGATATACCTGCACATGCTCGATGCCGGGTAGCATGGTGAGGAACGGCGGGTAGGGCGACGATGCCAGTGGGATTGCCGTTTTGCCCGCAGCGTGCAGGCTGTGCCACAGCCCCAGCATCGAGCCAATCGCGTCGCCGTCCGGGTTTTCGTGCGTCAGGATCAAGATACGCTCGGCGCGGGCAACTGCGTCTTGCATTGCCGTTGCTACTGCGGCGGGGTCAGTATGGATCATTGCCGATTCTCCTTGTTGTCATTCTTGTTCACCGTCACTATAGCATGGTTGCTGGTGCATGTGCTACACATGGGGGTAGGCTGTGTGCGTGCTGTTGGGGGGTGAGCTACGCCCTACGCTTCATCGGTTGTGATGCGGTATACCGTATGTCCGGCACGCTTGCGGATGGCTTTCATCCGCAGGTTGTTGCGTGTCCCGATAGCCGGTATCAAACGATTTAACCCGCTCACGACCACAAACCAGTAGCTACCACCAGCACGCAGGCGAGCAAGCGGCGCGAGAATAAACTCGCGCTCAATGGCGGCATCGCCAATCTTTGCGGGAATATTCGAGACAATCAGGTCGAAGGGGTCAGGTGGCACATGTTCGGTGCCTACACTGCCGATCACTTCGGTGTTGGTGGTGGTGTTGTGTTGGCAGTTGTGGCGGGCATAGCGCACGGCGAGCAGGTCTTTGTCTGCCATCACGACGTGGGCGGTGGGGTAGCGACGCGCCAGTACCACGCCGAGCACGCCGGTGCCACAGCCGAGGTCAAGAATGCGTTGCGGCGGGTTAGCGGGGGCAATTAGCCGGAGTAGCAGGTCGGTGCCTTCGTCAATCTGGAACGACGAGAAAAGCGTGTGCCCCACGTCGAAGGTGAACGCTTCGCCCTGTGATGTGTAGGGGATGCGCTTCTTGAAATACACATCTGGGGTAGTATCATTCGTCATCGGGAAGGGTCGGCGGGTTCACGCGCCGCTCGTGTTCAATGTCGGTGAGCAGGTCTTCGATATGCATGGTGTAGTCGAGCGAGTCGTCCAGTTGCAGCCGTAGGGCGGGTACGGTTCGCATGTGGCGTAGTTCATCGGCGACCCGACGGCGCAGGTAGCCCTTGGCGTGGTTGAGGGCTTGCAGCGTTTCGTCCTTCTGGACATCGTCGCCCAGCACCGACACCCGCACGCGGGCGTGGCTGAGGTCGGCACTTACGTCTACGCCCGTCACGGTGGCGAAGCCCACGCGCGGGTCTTTCAGTTCGCGCTGGATAACTGCGCTCAGAATATGCTGAATCTGTTCGGCAACCTGTTCGATGCGACGGCTCATGGTGTTGTCTCCATCGTCCGTAGGTGATCCACGGGTGATCCGATCCACGGGTGATATGCGTGAGGGGGCGGGGTGCCACTGGCAGCAGCGACTGGGCAGCACCCCGCGTTGGCGTGCGGTGGGTCTAGACGACTGGTTCTACCTTTTCCTTGCGGTAGAACTCCATGGTGTCGCCCACCTGTATGTCGGCAAAGCCATCAACGGTCAGCCCACACTCATAGCCTGCGGTGACTTCGCGCACATCGTCCTTGAAGCGTTTCAGGCTACCTATTGTGCTGTCGTGCTGCACCACCCCGTTCCGGAGCACGCGCACACTCAGGTTGCGCGTCACTTTGCCATCAGTGATGTACAACCCAGCAACCACGTCACGGCTGGGCAGGCGGAAGGTGTCGCGGACTTCGGCGAAGCCTTCGACCACTTCGCGGTATTCGGGGTCGAGCAGACCCGCCATGGCTTTCTTCACGTCGTCTTGCAACTGGTAGATGATGTTGTAGAAGCGAATATCTACGCCGTGTTGCTCGGCAAGGCGACGGGCACCGGGGTCGGGGCGGGCATTGAAGCCAACGATAATGGCACTGCTGACGAGGGCGAGGTTTACGTCGCTCTCGGTGATGGTGCCGGTGCCCCGGTGGACGAGTTTCAGTTGGACTTCGGTCTGGTCTTTGTTCAACTGGTTGAAGAGGTGCTCGATGGCACCAATGGTACCTTGCACGTCTGCCTTGAGTATAACGTTGAGTTCCTTGACCTGCCCCGCTTGTATCTGGTTGAACAGGTCGTCAAGGCTCATGCCTTGGTTGAGGTTGAGGGCTTCGGTGCGTTGCTGGCGTTGGCGTTGCAGGGCTACTTCGCGGGCAGTCTGGATGTCGTCCATGACTTGCAAGATGTCGCCCGCCTGTGGCACGTCGTCCAGCCCCAGAATACCGACCGGCAGGGCAGGCTCGGCACTCTTGATACGCTTGCCACTGTCGTTGTACATGGACTTGATTTTGCCTGCGACGCTGCCAACCAGTACCGTGTCTTCGTGGTGGAGCGTGCCGTTTTGGATAAGCACGGTTGCCACCGGACCACGGCTCTTGTCCAGTTCGGCTTCGATGATGGTACCGATGGTCAAGCCTTTCGGGTTGGCTTTCAGGTCTTCGAGGTCGGCTACAAGGAGGATCATTTCGAGCAACCCGTCAATGTTGATGTGTTGGCGTGCTGACACTTCGACGGAAGGCACATCGCCGCCATAGTCCTCTACGACAACCTCGTGCTGGGTGAGTTGCTGCTTGACGCGGTCGGGGTTGGCATCGGGGAGGTCGATCTTGTTGATTGCCACGATCATCGGGTTGCCCGATGCCCGGACGTGCGAAATCGCTTCGATTGTTTGCGGCATCACGCCGTCGTTGGCGGCAACCACGAGCACCACAATGTCAGTGACCTGTGCCCCACGCGCACGCATTGCGGTAAACGCGGCGTGTCCGGGGGTATCGAGGAAGGTAATCTTTCGCCCTTCCACCTCGATCTGGTATGCGCCGATGTGCTGGGTGATACCGCCTGCCTCGCCTTCGGCTACTTTTGCCGAGCGGACCGCGTCGAGCAGTTTGGTCTTGCCGTGGTCAACGTGCCCCATAATCGTCACGACAGGCGGACGTATGATCATCGCGTCGGCGGGCTGTACGCGGAGCACTTCGCTCACGTCCTCGACCAGATTAGCCAGCTTTTCAGGGACTTTCTCTTGGGTTTCCAGTCCGAAATCGGTTGCTATCAAGGCTGCCGTCTCGTAGTCAATTTGCTGGTTGATGTTGGCGATCACGCCGTTTTGCATCATGACCTTGAGGATTTCGGCGGCACCGATGCCGGTTGCCTCGGAAAACTCGCGCACGGTCATCGAGCTACTCAGTTCGATTGGTCCACGTGGGCGCACTGGGGCGCGTGCCGGGGTATCTTTGCGGGTGGCGGTGGCGGTGCCCCCGCGACTGTTGCGGTTGCCCCGGCTACTGCGGCGGTTGTTGTTGCGACTACCGGGTGGTTGCGGTTGCCCTTGTCCTTGCGGGGTGCCGCGGTTGCCGTTGTCGCGGGTGCTGCGTTCGGTGCGGCGGGGTGGGGTGGTGGTGGTATCACCGCTCCGGCTCGCGGGGGCTGGTGTCGCCGACGGAGACGGGGGCGTTTGGGTGGTTTCAGGTGTGCCGGAGCGCGAGGCGCGGCTGGTACGTCGCCCGCGTTCTGGCATTTTATCGGTGATCACCGAGGGGGTTGCCCGTTTTTTTTCCATTTGCTGCTACCTTCCTTGACGACCGATAGACTGGCGTGGTATCGGCTATCGCTTGTACGTGTGTCGGTTCTTAGTCCTTCATAGGTGCCTCCACCAGATGGTGCCCAAACGCCTCAAGAGCGATACGGTCATCAGGGTGCAAATCGTGTGGGAGGCGCAGGGCGCGTTGTAGGCTACGCTGGCGCAGGGCACGCTGCCAGCAGTCTGGGTGCTGGCAGAGGTATGCGCCCCGTCCGTGTTGTTTGCCTGTCAGGTCAACGGTGACTCGCCCGTCGTTTGTACGTACCAGCCGAATGAGTTGTCGCTTTGCGCCACTCTGGCGGCAGGCAATGCACGTCCGGACGGGGGTGTGGCGTTGGTGTTGCTGGTCGCGTTGCTTGTTCATCACCTTCTATTATACATATCCATACCCATACCACCGCTCCTGCCCCCAGACGCTCTCAGATGGAGCTTGTGGGGCGCATGGTGGCGCGGGGTTAGCTGGTGGCTTGGTCGTCATCGTTGCTGCGCTTGTCCTTATCGGCGAGCAGGTTTTGTAGGGCAAGCCGAATCTGCTCATCGCTCGGGAGTTCACTGCCCGGCATTACGTCTGCGCCTGTTTGTTCGATCCCGCCTGCATGGGCTTCCAGCGGCGTGGAGGCACCATCATTCTCGACGGTGTCGCCCAGCATGTACGAGGCAATGAGGCGTTCCTGCTCCGAGTAGATGTAGAGCTTGGTGGGGGTGGCACGGAGTTGGACGGTTTCGCCGCTTAGGTCTTCGCCGAGCGGACCGTAATGCTGGTTTTGGTAGACGACGGTGCCATCAGCGCGTACTTTGCGCGTCTCGACGCGTGCATCGGCGAGGGCGGCTTCGGTTGCCATTGCCTCGGCTTCGGCGGCTTCGCGTGCCTGCGAGTCTTCGCGTTCTTCTGCGAGCAGTGTCGTGGCACTCTTGATGTCAATCCGCCACCCGGTCAGGCGGGCAGCGAGGCGCACGTTTTGTCCTTCGCGCCCGATGGCAAGCGAGAGTTGCTTGTCGGGCACAATGACCAACGCGACACGCTCTTCCTCATCGAGTTGTACCTCGACGACTTGGGCGGGTGACAGCGATTGGGCAATAAACTCTTTGGGATCGGGCGACCACTGCACGACATCAATCTTTTCGCCGTTCAGTTCGTTGACGATATTCTGGATGCGGATGCCCCGCATCCCAACGCACGAGCCAACGGGGTCTATGCCTTCTTGCAGGGCGACGACTGCCACTTTGGTGCGTAGCCCCGGTTCGCGTGCCACCGACTTGATCTCGACGATGCCATTGTAGATTTCGGGCACTTCCATCTCGAACAGGCGCGTGATCAGGTTTTTGTGGGCACGCGACACGAGCAGGCGGGTCCCACGCTCTTCGCGCTTGATCTCGCTGAGGTAGACTTTGACCCGTTGCCCCGGATAGTAGCGGTCGGCACTGACCTGCTCTTTCGGTGGCATCACCGCTTCGGCGCGCCCAATTTCGAGGATGACGTTGCCACGGGCGTTGCGCTGCACGGTGGCAGTCATAAGGTCGCCCTCGCGGTCGGCAAACTCGCTGTAGATGTGTTCGCGCTCGACTTCTTTGATGCCCTGCAAGATGACCTGCTTGGCAGTCTGGGCGGCAATACGCCCGAAGTCGCTGGGTGTCGTTTCGACGGTCACGGTTTCGCCGAGCCGGATGTCAGGCTTGATGCGCTGGGCTTCGTTGATGTCAATCTCGGCGCGGTCGTCGAGGACATCATCTACCACTTCTTTATCGGTGTAGACCCGTGCATCGCCCGTTTGGGGGTCGAGCCGTACCCGCACCTCTACCGGGGGTGGGTTCTGCCCTAGGGTGCGCTTGTAGGCAGTCTCTAGGGCACGCTCCATCACATCAACGATAGAGTCGCGTGGGATGCCACGCTCCGCAGCAATTTGCGAGATAGCCGAATAAAAGTCGCTCTTCATTCCTGCCTCGTCTTCTCACGACACACTAGCACAATAAGAAAAGTGGGCGAAACCCACTTTGTCAGTAAACTAGGTCAGTCAGGTTCTTGCTCAGTGTGCGGCTCTGTGCCCTACCGGTTGCGTCTGGATACACAATAGTTTGTGGGCGAGATTTGCCGCACGATGACTTTTAAATCACCACTTGAAGTATAGCATTCTGTGCCGTGTTTGGCAAACGTGCCACCCGGCGCAGTGGCAGCACCTAATTGTCAGGGTACGGGTCGAACGTCGGCACTAGGGTGGGTTCCCCGCCCGGATACGGGGTGGGCGTGAGTGGCGCGGGTGCCGGGTAGCCCCCCGATGTGATCTGTGTTTGCTGTTGTTGTGGGGGGGCGACCGCCGTCGGGATCGGGGTTGCGTCGGCAGCATCACCGCCGCCGCAGCCACTGAGGATGCCGATTGCCAACCCACCCGCCACGGCGAGTGTTAGGATGCGCTTGGTTGTTACCTTCACAGGGCTGTTCTCCATCGGTTTCAAGCCGCGACGATTGCGGGCTGACATCGCTCGCACACCGTTGCTGGGGTAGTATTTGTGTTGCATGCACCCGCTGCATGCCGCTAGCAAGTATAGCACCTTTTTCCGACGTATGTGGGGGCGGTCGGTTTCCCATACGTATGTGGGCTACCAACAACGTGCCCCCTGTGTATAGAAAGCACAGGGGGCAACCGGTCGCGGGGGTGTTGTGGGCTAGTGGGCGTGGTTGGGCGTGGGTTCGTTGTTGCGCTGCGCGATCAGGTTTTTGATGAGGTAGTCGGGTACCTCTTCGTAGTGGGCAAACTGCATGCTGAACTGCCCGCGTGCCTGCGTGAGTGAGCGGAGTTCGGTGCTGTAGCGTTGGCATTCGGCAAGCGGCACTTGGGCACTGATGACGGTGCGCTCCTGCTGGTCGGGCAGCATGCCGGTCACGCGCCCGCGCCGGGTGCTAATGTCGCTCATGATGTCGCCAGAGAACTGCTCAGGGACGGTGATCTCAAGGTTGTAGATGGGTTCAAGGAGCACCGGGTCGGCGTTGGCGGCGGCGAGCTTGAAGGCGTGGTTGCCTGCCGTCTTGAAGGCAATTTCCTTGCTATCCACGGGGTGCTCTTTGCCATCGAAAATGACGACGCGCACGTCGTGAACGGCATTGCCGGCGATGATTCCTTCTGCCATGGCTTCGCGCACGCCCTTTTCGATGGCAGACCAGAAGCCCCGGCTGATAACGCCACCAACGATCGCGCTGACGAACTCGAGCGGGTCAGTACGGTTGGGGTCGGGCGGCAGTGGCTCGACGCGCAGGGTTACGTCGGCGAATTGCCCTGCGCCCCCGGTCTGTTTCTTGTGGCGGTAGTGCCCTTCGGCGACGCGCCGTATGGTTTCGCGGTAGGGCACGCTGGGCAATGCCACGTCTACATTGACATCGTATTTGTGTGCCATGCGCTCGGCAACTAGCTCGATGTGTGTTTCGCTCAAGCCCGACAGGAGTGTGTCGCCTGTCACGCTGTCGCGCCCAATCTGCAAGACGGGGTCTTCTTCTGCCATGCGCCCCAGTGCCAGCCCCAGCTTGTCAAGGTCGTGTCGCCCGTGTGGCTTGACGACGGCGGTAAAGGTGGGCGCAGGAAACGGGATCGGTGCGATGCGGATGGCGGTGCCCGCCGTGAGGGTGTCGCCCGTCATGGCTTCGTTCAGTTTCAGTGCCACCCCGATGTCACCGGCACCAAGGCAGTTGGTACTGGTCTGGTCTTTGCCGCGCACAAAGGCGAGGTGGATGTTGCGTTCGTCTTTATGCCCGTTGGCGTTGTGGATGGTGTCGCCAGTCCGGACAGTGCCTTGCACCATACGGAAGAAGCTCATGCGCCCATACGAGTCACTGAGGGTCTTGAAGATGACGGCTACCGCAGGCGCGGCAACGTCAGTCTTCAGCATCACCTTCTCCCCGCTGGTCGCATCGGTGGCTGCAAATGCTCGCTCGGCGGCAGGCGGGATACTGTCAATGAAGCCGTTGAGCAAGTGGTGGATGCCTGCCATACTGGTGGCGGCGGTACAGAATACCGGAATGATGCTGCCGCTCACGATGCCATCGTGCAACCCCCGGCGTAGCTCGGCTGGGCTGAGTCCGTCTTCGCCGTCGGTGAAGTAGTGCTCGATCAGGTCGTCGTTGGTGGCGGCGATGCGGTCAATCAGGGCGGTGCGCCAGCGATGCATGGCGGCATCGGCTGCGGCGGGCACGGTCGTGGTTTCGAAGCCACCAGTGCCATCGTGGAGCCAAGCCTGTTGGGTGCGTAGCCCGATGATGCCGCGAAAGTCGGCGGCAACGCCAAGCGGTATCTGCATCGGGGTCACCGCCTCACCAAACAGTTCGCGTGCCTGCGCGATACACCGCTCGAAGTTGGCATTGTCGCGGTCGAGCTTGTTGATGACGAGAATGCGGGGTAGCCCCGCGCGGGTAGCCTGTTCCCAGACGCGCTCGGTGCCTACCTCGATACCTGCCGTGGCATCAATGACGATGACCGCCCCATCAACGGCGTGCAGGGCGGCGGTGACATCACCGAGGAAATCGGCGAAGCCGGGCGTATCCACAAGGTTGAGCTTATGGTCGTGCCATTCGAGTGGTAGCACACTCAGGTGCATTGACATGTGGTGGCGCAGTTCGTCGGGGTCATAGTCGCTGGTTGTTGTGCCGTCTTCAACTTTGCCCACACGGGGCAAAGCACCAGCTTTGAAGAGCAGGGCTTCAGCGAGGGTCGTTTTGCCACAACCAATGTGTCCGAATAGACCAATGTTGTGGATACGCTCCGCAGGATAGTCTTTCATTGCGTGTCCTCCTCGACAACACTTCGTTCCGTCTAGAGGTGACGGTGCCGTATGCAAACGGCGAGGTATAGATAGGGAACAATAGGGCGCGATGTGTGCTGGTGCTGCCGTTGCGGTGTGCGGGGGCGGGTCGTTGCTCCCCGTGATTGGTTGGCAACCAGCATTGTTCGCGGCTGTTGTTAATTGTTCAGTATAGCACGCTGTGGCGGCATGTCAATTGCGGATGGTGGCAGGCGCAGGCGCACGGTACTGCGCCCGTCGGTGAGGCGGAGGGCGGAGCCATCGCCCGCTGTATCCATCAGCGTTACGCGCACCTCGATGGGGGTGTTGGGCAGCACGGCAGGGAGCACATAGGCAGATGGCGCACGTGCCTGTACTTGGGCGGTGTTGCCGCCGGGGCAGATGGGGCGGGCGGTGCCTAGGCGCGTGCCATCGGGCGTGTACACGGCTACGTCTACGGTCATGTCTGGGGTCACGTCTGGGGTCACGCCTGTGCTTCCGTCTGGGGTCACGTCTGTGCTTCCGTCCGACGTAGCGGGTGGTGGGGCGGGCGTATCCCAATAGAGCGCGAGCGTGCCGGGGCGGGCAGTGTCTGCTGTGGGTTGCCCGTACAGGTCATAGCCGAGCAGAGCGGTACCGTTCTGCCACGTCGCGGGGGTGCGGTACTGTGGCACGGCATCGAAGAGAAAGCCTTGGGTCGGGAAGGGCGGCACAGGGGCGGCGGCAAAGGGGGCGCGGTAGTCGTGCAGGTGGTAGAGGCGCGGCACGCTGGCGGCGGCAGTGGCGGTGTATATATCGAGCATGGCGCGTCCATCTACCAGCACGGTGCCCTGCAAGCCGTAGCCTGCGGGGGGGTTGCCTGCCTCGCGGCGTGCCAGCAGAAATGTATCGGGCTGGCTATCGCACCGCCAGATGCCACGCATATACCATGTCGTAATTAGGGGTTTCTTGTTGCTGCTGTAGCTACCCTGCAATGCCCCAGCGCGATAGAGGCTACCCACCACTGCCCAGCCGTCGCGCTGCGGAAACGCAAAGTAGCCCGCGTCGGTGGGCAGGGTGTCGCCATAGGCGGCGCGGTACAGGTCGGGGCGTGCGGCGGGGAAGTCGCGCAGGTATTCGGGCTGGGGGCGCAAGAACGCAATGTACAGGTATGGCACAGCGAGCACTGCCAGTGCCACACCCCCCATTGCCATAATGGGGCGTGCGAGCGGTAGCCGTGGGCGGAGCCACGCCACCGCATACAGCAGCGTGAGCGCGGCGAGGAGTGCGGCAGGCGGGTTCATCGGGTAATAGTGGGTGCGCGGTTCGGCAATGAGGAATGCCATAGCAATGAACGGCGTGGCAAACCAGAGCACGAGCACGCGCACAGGCACGGGCACCCCCGGCAGCAGTACAAGACCAGCGAGCGGCAACCCGAACGCCAGTACCGCCCAGTTGAAGCCGCCGGGCAGCACAAAGGTAGCCGGGGCAACGACGGTGAGGAGTACCGCAACCAGCCACAGGGCTGCCAGTGCGTAGCGCACCGTGCCGCGTGCCAGCCCGATCATGCTGCCGATCACGCCGCCCGTCAGCACCACCATCAGCAGGCTAATCTGGTAGGTGGTACTGTAGAACGTGGCAAGCTGATAGTAGGCAGGCAGGTTGTTGTAGGTCAGGCTGTCGGGTTGGTCGCTACTCAGGCGATAGGCGAGGTAGTCGGCGGTGGCGGTGCGAAAATGCTCGTGCAGCACAAACGGTACATAGAAACTTGCCAGCAAGCCGCCGCCCAGCAGCACGGGCACGGCGGCACCGCGTAGCCACTGGCGTGGGTCGCGCCGCCAGCGTTTTGCGCCGCCGAGCACAAAGAGGGCGGCAAGGGCAGGCAGCACCGCCATGCCGTCGTAGTGGGTAAGGATGGCTATGGCAGACAGGACGACGGCGGCGAGCAGCAGACGGCTACTCGTGGCGGCATCGCGGAACCACTGCCACAGGCACCACACTGCCCCGGTCATCAGCAGCAGAATGATGCTTTGGTACTGTACCAGCCGCGCAAACGCTAGCATAAAGCCATCGAGGGCGACGAATGCCGCCGCCAGCAAGCCCCACGCCAGCCCACTCCCCGGTAGGCGCGGCATGCTGTGATGCACTGCCAGCAAGCGTGCCACCGCGATGACCCCCGTCAGCACCGCGCAGCCCGCGAGCATAAACGGCAGGCGGGCTAGCCCCTCGTCAATGCTGCCGGTCAGTGCCAGCAACCCTGCCGGGTACAACACCTCGACGGGACCCTTGGGGCGGAGCAGCAGGATGTCATCCTGTCCGTTGTACATGCCGCCTGCCATCATGATGGCGCGGGCTTCGTCGCCCTGAAACTCGGAAAGACCGGGCTGCCAGAGGCGCAGCACGCCCCCAAGCAGCACCACCAGCCACAGCCCGGTTGTCCAGTCGGCATTGAGCAGGGTACCGCGCGGCTTGGGCGGGCGGCGTGCCAGCACCATCAGCGCGGCGACACTGCTGCCAATGCACGCCAGCAGCAACGTTGTGGTGGGGAATGCCCCCGGTATGACGTGCAGGGCAAGCAGGAGCAATGCCCACAGCGCGAAGCCGCCGCACAGGTCAATGGTGAGGCGGGCGGCTGGTTCGTGAATACGTGGCAGCAGCACGCGCGTGAGCAGTACCCCCGGCAACAGCAAGAGCAGTAGTGCCCCCACGCCGCGCACGGGGTAGGGCAACCACGGCAGCAAGAGCAGCAGTGCTGCCGCAAGTGTGCCTGCCCCCACGAGCGGTAGGCGCGGCAGGCGCAGACGGTGCCACCGCCCGCGTGCCAGTGCCAGCGCACCGCCCCCCGCAAGCAGAAGCACCAGCAACACGGCGGGCAGGTGCGGCACGGCGGCGTACACATGTGCCGGGGCAAGCCACGCCCACGCCAGCGTGCCGCCTGTCAGGAGCGCAACGCCTGCCAGCACAGCGCGTGGTTGCCACAACCAGCCGAGCGCAGCCGCCACACACAGCAGCGCAAACACCAGTGCGGTTGCTTCGAATGCTGCGCCGGGGGCACCGTGGGGGTGGGGCGCAACTGTGGCGGCGGCAAGGGGAAACCCTAGGTAGCGGTCATCGGTGGGGGCGGGGCGTTGCACAGTGGTGGTCAGGTAGAGTGGTGTGGGTGCGTCGGTGGGGGGCAGCAACAGGTGATACTGCCGCCAGCCCGCTTGCAGCGTGACTGCTGCAAGCGGCGTGCGGTCAGTCTGGAGCAGCAGTGTGGGCGCGTTCGGGGCGGCGGTGGCGGTTGGGTAGTCGCCATTCAGGTGGAGGGACAGGCGGGCACCGTCGCGTGCCCACGTCGGCAGGGTGAGGGCTGCCCCCGGTCCGCTCCAGCGAAACGTGGTAGCACCGCTGGTTTCGGGCGGGTAAAAGTTGAGCAGGGTCGTCGCGCGTGCGTCGTCGGGGGCGACTGTCTGCGGTGGTGGCTGGCGCAGACCGAACCATGCCGCCCACACCACCCATAGCACGAGCAGCACGGCACCTAACCGCCACGGCACGCGCAGGCTCCGTGGTACGCGGGTTACAATCTGATGCATGCGGCGATCATACCACAGCTAAGCCATTACCCCGCCGTGAAACACGCGGCAGGCACGCTAGAGCGGCAGGTCAGAGCGGGGAATGGGGGCGGCTGGGGTTTCGGCGAGCTGTTGTGCTTCGTCGTGTGCCGTGGTGTTTTCCTCCGCCGTCATTGTCCGCCCAATATGGTTGAGTAGCCCTAGCAGCACCTGCTTGACACGCTCACGGTCGGTACCGATACAGGGCAGCACGGGCACTTCGTCGGGTACCCCGAGACGGCGGCGCACATAAAACGGCGGCAGGGCAGCCGGGTCATCCTGCTTGTTGGCTGCCACCACGTAGGGTGCGGGCGTAATCTCGGCGAAGCGATCCATGAGGCGGCGCGTTTCTGCCAAGTGACCGGGGCGGCAACTGTCTACCAGCACCACGTAGCCGAGCGCACCGGTTGCGAGATGCTCCCACATGTAGTCGAAGCGTTCTTGACCGGGGGTGCCGAAAAGGTAGAGCGTGAGTTGGTCGGTGATGGCAATGGTGCCGAAATCGAGGGCGACCGTGGTGCTGTCCTTCAGGGCACGTTCCTCGTCAAGGGTGGTGCCGTAGTCTGTCGAGACAGGTTCGATGTCGCTGATCGAACGAATAAACTGGGTCTTCCCGGCGGCATAGCTGCCAGTAATCACAATCTTGAGCATCTCAGATGCCATAATAGTCTACTTTCCGGGCTACAGTTCGTTGATACGCTTGATGATGGTGTTGAGTAACCCCCGCCCGACGCGGCGCGTGGGTGTGGGTTCGGCGTTTCCGGCAACTGAAACCGGTGAGGAGTCACTGGCAAGCGACAGTACCGGAGCTAAACCATTTCCATTGTGTGAGTGGGGTGCGTGGGTTGGTTCAGCTGGTCGCGTGGGTGCTGGTGGGTGCGGGCGTGGGGCAACCTCGACTAGCCCCAGCGACAGCAGTTCTGCCACGATCCGGAGCGCACGCTCTGGCTCGATACCGGTTGCCGTGCAAATGGTGCGGAGGTCTTGGCTGTTGGCGGCGTAGCTCAGGATGCGCCACTGGTCAACATCGAGGCTGACGCTACTTTCGGCATTGCTTGGCAATGGCGAGAGGCGGAGGCAGGTGTCAAGATCGATCTGGTGGTAG
Source organism: uncultured Chloroflexaceae bacterium (assembly GCA_964575355.1). Classification (GTDB taxonomy): domain Bacteria; phylum Chloroflexota; class Chloroflexia; order Chloroflexales; family Chloroflexaceae; genus CAZNQP01. Next base: position 68,233 of record CAZNQP010000004.1, on the reverse strand, counting down.
GGCAGTGAGGTGAGCGGATTGGCGCGGCGGCGGAGGCTTTCGAGCACGAGCCATTCGCCGTCGTGTTTGATCGTGACGGCATGCCCCGCCACCGACAGGTCGTGACGGAAAACGAATTGACCGTCCTCCCATTCGAGGGTATGCAACACCGCCTTGTCCGCTGTGGCAACGACTTGGCGGTTGGTGCCGCGCACCACGAAGGCATCAATCAGCCGCCCGTGGTCTACGTAGATCACACTTCGTGCGTCGGCGTTGTCTATAATTAGGATGCCCGACTTGGGACCCATCCGGAACACCTGAAATAGGTCGCTTAGGGACATGTCATGCAGGGTGCCTTCGAGTGCCATGCGCGTTCTTTCTTCATTTCCACTTGGTCTAGCTATTAGACAGTGGGCGAGGCACATGGTACCTCGCCCGTCTGGGACTATCACCAAAGACGCTGAGCAGATTTAGCCCATACCAATAACGATTTAGCCCGTACCAACAAGGAGCCGCCGCGCCAGCATCTCGCCGCCAACCAGTTCTGCGAGGTGCTTCAGTTGGGTGTCTTCGTATGCCTGATTGAAGATGGCAATGTCGAGTGCCATGACTTTGCGGAAGGCGCGTACTGCCTCGTCGGGGGTTGGGCTGGTCTGGGCGATTGTCTCGCCGTGTTTCAGCACAACGTCCATCATTGCCAGTGGGTAGCGCACCGGCAACCCGATGTCAACGTGGATTCTCCCGATCTTGAGCCGTTCTTCGGCGTAAGCGGCATCGTGTGGTCCTGCGAAGATGTCAATAAACCAGTCGCCGATCATACCGTGGAGCCGTTCCATCCCGATCCCATCGAAGTATTCGGCGGTGTTGCTGTGCTTGAACAACCGATCGTAAAAGTCGGCTGTCATCGCGGGGGCTGTGGCACGGGCAGTGTCTGCCAGAGCAGCAAGGGTCTGCTCTTCGCCTTGGCTCAGGTCCATGAGTGTGATTAGCTCATCAAGTACAGCTGTATCCTTAATCTTCCAACTTGCGCGTTCCTGTGCCATTGCTGTTCCTCTCTCTAGATTGTCTGGGTTGTCGTGCTTGGATTTCGTTGTGTTCGTCCTGCCCGTCCTGCCCGTATGCTCCGGTAGTGTCCTGCTCCTAGATGTCTAGATGCCTAGATGCCTAGACGACATGCCCAATGTCGCGGGCAGCTTCGCGTGCCTCAATCCGGACGAGACCGAGGTTTGCCCCTTCGCGTAGGTTGACCGCCAGTAGGCTTTGTTCACCGGCGGGCAACACCATGAACAGCCCATTACCTGCCTTGATAATTGTCTCTTCCGGCGCACCAATGCGTAGCTCACCCGATACGCGCCGTGTCACCCCCATCATTGTGGCGGCAACCGCACCCACGCGGTCTGCGTTGACATCGGCTGACATGCGTGATACGAGCACAATCCCGTCCATACCGACTGCTGCGACACCACCTACATCGTTCCCTGCGTTGTTGCTAAAACGTTCGAGGACTGCTGCGATCTGTTCCTGTCGAGAAGCCATTATCTGGTTCCTTACTGCGCTGTCTGCGCCTATGCATGCTTTGCCTGTGGGGTCTTGGGGGGGCTACCGGGTGGTTCGCCGGGGTAGCACCGCACAGGCTCCTATGCGGTTGCGTACTGGCAAATCAGCGGGTGACGACTGGAAGAAGAGCCGTGCTGTACTCTGTCAGTCAGCATTGACCGCACACCTATACATATTATACACGCGCTCGCAACAATTTTGACATCAGATTAGTAACCTATTCCTAGTCAGAAAGTCCCTACTTTGTGGCAGGTAGCGCAGATGTGGTGTCTGGGATGGTGGCGTGTAGACGTAGGCAGGTTTCCGCGTATCTGTGATCTTCTATCGTGTTGGAACGCATTGGAACGTTTCGGAACCCATCGGAATGTATGCGAAACCATCAGGGTGACTGGAAAGTCGTGGGAAAACGACAGAATGTAGTGGTTTTTCTCCTGTGTGGGTGTCTTTTTGCGAGGGGCGAGATGGTACAATAAGCCAGAACGATGCCTCATTGTGGGCACGTCGTGAAGAGGGTCACACATCCCTATTATATGGGAGGTACAGGTGATGGTGAGACGCGCATGGTCGCGCTCTGAGCTGGTGGGGCTTCCTCACGAGCAATTAATTGATCTGGTGTTGCAACTCCAACGCGACAGTGCCGCACAAGACAATGGCACCGAGCCGCGTGTCGAAGACCTCGGTGGGGTGCCCCCACGCACCGTGACGGCGGATGAATTGCAGCGGCGGCTCACGCTCTTGACCGCCGTCGCTGTTGCCCTCAACGAACCCACCGATGAAACCACAATCATTGACCGGGTACTCGAAACGGTCTATGCTATGCTCGATTTGCGGCGGGCACTGGTGCTCTTGTGGAACAAAGATAACCGGCTGGAGGTCGCTCGCCTGATAACTGCTGACCAACCGATCCATACCCCCGAACCGGAGGTGATCAGCTTGGCGGTGCGGCGGGGCTTGTCGGGGTGGGTGTGGCGATACCAACGGAGCATTGTGGTGCCCGATGTGGCACGCGAGCCACACTGGGAAGAAGTCTGGCAGATTCGGCAACCCGGCAGTGCGTGCGCCGTCCCGTTGCGGCAGGGGCGCAGTGTGCGTGGGGTGCTGGTGATGTACCACGCCGCGCCCAATGCCTTTGCACGGGCTGACCTGCTGTGGCTCGAAGGGATCGCGGCTCTGATCAATGTGGCACTTGCCGCCGCTGAACAGCGCATGGACGAACGCATGCGCCGTGACCATCTGTTGGCACTGCTGGGCACAGCGAACTATGTCTCTGCCGAGCGTTCGCTGGATGAACTAGCGCAGATGGTGCAGACCCGCAGTACCCAGATGTTTGGTGTAGACTATGGTTTGCTCTTCCTCGCCGATGATGCCGCGACCTTGCGTGCCCTCTCGCTGCGTGCCCTCTCGTCGTTGCCCACGGCGAGCCAGTCGGTGCAAGACGCACAGCAGGTACAGGCACGCGCCCACGACATTGCCCTGCTTGCGTGGCGCAGGAACGTGCCCGTTGTGCCGCAAACCGACGAACAGCAACCCGCGCCGTTTGCGTTCATTGGGCTGCCCCTCACCCATAGCGGGCAGGCTATCGGGGCGTTAGTGTTGGTCTACCGTACCGCCCGTCCGTTGGTATTGGCTGCACGGGTGTGGTCTATGCTCACGGTGTTTACCAGTTTTCTGGCGGCAACCTGCTATAACGTGCAACTGGTGCAGCAGCTCCGGTACCGCCGCGATGTTCTCGAAGCCGAGGTGCGCGAGCGCACTCGCCAACTCCGCCATAGCCGCGACACGCTCCGGGCGGTCTTTGACAACGACCCAAGTGGTATTCTGTTCCTCGATAACAACGAGCAGATCACGGCGAGCAATAGTACGTTTTGTAACTGGTTTGTGGGGCAGCATCCGCGGGTATTGATCGGTCTGGCATATGACCACCTCTGGAAGCAGATGGTACGGACCGACCTGCGCGTGACGCGCCACCGGTTGCTGTCCGCCACGCCCCCGTATGCCACACGCCAGCATGCCAGTGCCGACGGTGTGGGCGGGGTAGCCGACGTGACCCGCGCGATCTTTCGGGTGCTGTGGCATAGCCAGCAAAGTTGGTATCTGGTGACACGGCATGCAGTCTATGATGACCAGACCGTCACCGGCTATGTCGAACGCTGGGAGAATGTCAGTGCCCGCGATGACCTGCCGAGCCTGCTGCTCTGGAGCGACCAGACGGTAGTGCTGACTGATGCCCTCCAGCAAACGCTGCACGAGGCGGGGCGCGTGCTGGCGACGGCGGTGCCTGCGGGGCAGCCACGCCAAGCGGCACTGCCCGCACTCGCGGCGACGCTGGCACAATTGCAGCAGTTGGAAACTACCGTGACGGCGGTGCAGCGTTTGCTGACGGTACCCATCGCGCAGTGGCGCACGGCTGACCTCAACGCGGTGCTCCGGGTGACGGTCGAACGGTCTACCGCGCACGTTGCGGCGGGCGACGGGCATATCATACTCACGTTGGATGATGCCCTCCCGGCGTTTCTGCTCGATAGCGACGCGCTCGCGGCGGCATTCACCACGTTTACCCACAGCCTTGCAGACTGTATGGCGGCGGGTGAACGGCTGGAGATAGCGACGCGCTGGTTGGCATTCAGCTATGCGTGTCGGGTGACGTTCCGGACCGTGGCACCCCGCGCGTCGCTGGAACAGTTAACGGCGTGGTTCGGGGATTGGCGCAACGCCGCGCGGGCGACCCCCCCCGCCATGGTGATCGCGCATCAGGTGGTGCAACGGCACGCGGGCGAGGTGACACTACAGGTGGAGCCGCTGAGCGATGCACCGACGCAGCGGGTGGCGTTGCAGGTGGAGTTGCCCTTCGTACTAGACGAAATTGGCTGACGCTCGCACGCCTCAGCGACTATTCCTGTGAGCAGTATTTTGGGTGACATGGTTTTTTGATTATATTGCCGGAGCAGAGTATACTACGAGTTGATAGCGTATACACCCTCTGCGTGTGCAGCGGGTCACTCACAGTGTGAGTCGCTAGACCAAGACCATGACTTGACCGGGCAATCAGTGACGATTGTGCCCAGAGTGAACGGGAGAAGAGCACACAATGGACGACCTGCAAGAGTTTCACGGTCCGAATGCCGGGTATCTGCTTGACATGTACGAACGCTTTCGCAGCGACCCCGCCGCCGTTGATACTGACACGCGGGCGTTTTTCGAGCGCATCATTGCGTCTTACGGCAGCGATGCCCTTGAAGAAGCCGCGCTGGCAGCCGAAGATACTGCCCCGGTCACTGCTGACGATGATGTTGCAGCAGCGACCCCACCCCCTGCCCCAGCGTCAACCGCTGCGCGAGCTGCGCCGCCCGCTGATACCAACGGGAGCGGGAGCAATGGTGCAACGCACCCGACGGCACCCAACGGTACCCACGCCCCCGCGACGGCGAGCGAACCGAATGGGCGCACAACGTTTATTGGGGGCTATCGCCCTGCAAGCACCGGGGCACCCGACTCCTTTCCGCTTCAAGCTACGAATGGGGTGGTGATTGACTTTCCCGACGTAGTGAACGCGGCACGGTTGGTGCGCTTCATCCGCGAAATTGGGCACTTGGCGGCACGAGTTGACCCACTGGGGAACCCTCCCCCCGGCGACCCGGCTCTCGAACTGACTCCGCAGGGCTTGACCCGCGAGTTGCTCGAAGCCATGCCGCCCAGTGTCGTGATGAGTCCGCTTGCCGAGGGGTGCGCGAATGCCTACGAAGCCATCGAGCGGTTGCGTGAGGTCTATTCTGGTACGATTGGCTACGACGACGATCAGGTGCAGACGCACAATGAACGACAATGGATGCGCCAAGCCGCCGAAGACCGCCGCTTCTTTGCGGGTATTGACGATGACTACAAGCGGATGTTGCTGGAACGCCTGATTGACGTTGAGGTGTTCGAGCGGTTCTTGCACACTACCTTTGTGGGGCAGAAACGCTTTTCGGTGGAAGGCACCGATATGGTCATCCCGATGCTGGACTCGATCATCCACGATGCCGCTGTTGCGGGTACCCACGAGATTGTGATCGGGATGGCGCACCGGGGACGGCTGAACGTGCTGGCACACACCTTGGGCAAGCCCTACAGTGCAATCCTCGCCGAGTTTCAGGGACCTGCCAATATTCACAACCGCGCCACCTATGCCGGCTGGAAGGGGGACGTGAAGTATCATCTTGGCGCACGCAAAGCCTATCGTGAGGGCGGCGAATATGAAATGCCTGTGACGCTGGTGCCCAACCCCAGCCACCTTGAGTTTGTCAACCCGGTGGTGCAGGGGCGGGCGCGTGCCGCACAAGAGGGGCGGGCTGAGCCGGGATGCCCCGGACACGACCCGCGTATTACGTTGCCGATCCTGATCCATGGGGATGCCTCGTTCCCCGGTCAGGGCATTGTCGCCGAAACGTTGAATATGTCGCGGTTGGCAGGCTACCACACTGGCGGTACCATTCACATTATCCTCAATAACCAGATTGGTTTCACCACCGAGGCGGGCGACTCGCGCTCGACGCTGTATGCGGGCGACCTCGCAAAGGGCTTTGAGATGCCCGTCATGCATGTCAATGCCGATGACCCGGTGGCGTGTATTGCGGCGGTACGCCTCGCGTGGGCATATCGTGAACGCTACAGCAAAGACATCATCATTGACCTGATCGGCTACCGTCGTTGGGGGCACAACGAAGGGGATGAGCCATCGTACACACAGCCGCGCATGTATGAACAGGTGGTGCAACACCCCACCGTGCGTGAACTGTTTGCCAACCGGCTGATCGAAGAAGGCATTGTGACGAACAACGACGTGCAGGCACGGATGCAGTTGGTCGAAGAACGATTGCGCCGTGCGCTGCACGAAGTCGAAAACCGTGGGCGGGTCGAGGCAACCGTTGCGATGTCGGCTTCGGCAATCTTCAACCCGCCAGTGCGTCAGCCGGAGCCAGTGTCGTTGGAACAACTGAAGCACATCAACGAGGGGTTGACGACGCTCCCTGACGGCTTCAAGCTGCACCCCAAACTGGGGCGTTGGATTCAAAAGCGACGTGACGGCTTTGGGGCGGGGCATATGGTAGACTGGGCGCACGCCGAAGCCCTTGCCTTCGGCAGTATTCTGCGCGAAGGTACGCCGATCCGCATGACGGGACAGGATGCGGAGCGCGGGACGTTCAGCCAACGACACCTTGTGCTGCACCACTTCGAGACGGGCGAACGCTTCACGCCGTTGCAGGCACTACCACAGGCACAGGCTTCGTTCGCCGTGTACAATAGTCCGCTCTCCGAAGCGGGGGTACTCGGCTTCGAGTATGGTTTCAGCATCCACGCCCCCGAAACACTGGTGTTGTGGGAAGCACAGTTCGGCGACTTCTCGAACGGCGGACAGGTCATCATTGACCAGTTCCTCGTGTCGGGCTTTGCCAAGTGGGGGCAGCAACCATCGCTCGTCATGCTGTTGCCGCACGGCTACGAGGGGCAGGGTCCTGAGCATTCGAGTGCGCGGCTAGAGCGGTTTTTGCAACTTGCCGCCGATAATAACATCCGTGTGGTCAACTGCACCACAGCCGCCCAGTACTTCCACCTGCTGCGGCGGCAGGCAACGCTGCTTCAGGCAGACCCGCGCCCGTTGGTGGTGATGACCCCCAAGAGCCTCTTACGTCACCCGATGGCATCCTCGCCAGTTGAGAACTTCACGAGCGGTCGCTTCTTGCCCGTATTGATCCCGGCATTGCGGCGCGAAACTGCCGACGCGGTGACGCGGCTTATTTTATGCAGTGGGAAGGTCTATGTTGACCTGATGATGAAGATTGAGGCAGGCGAACTGACCATGCCAGAGTCGGCGGTTGTGGCACGGGTGGAGGAGCTGTACCCCTTCCCGACAAACGAGTTGCAAGGCTTGGTCGGTTGGTACCGCAACCTTGAAGAAGTAGTCTGGCTGCAAGAAGAACCCGCCAACATGGGTGCGTGGACGTATATGTTCCCCCGGTTGCGCGAACTGTTGGACAGTCAGATGCATCTGCCGTACCTGAAGGATGTGCCCATCCGGTATGTTGGGCGCAGCGAGTCGGCGACCACTGCCGAGGGTGGGCACCTGCAACACAAAGAGGAGCAGGCGCGTATTCTGCGGAACGTGGTAGAGGGTGTTTTCGAGCAGCACCACGCCCGCATTTAAGGGGGCAGCACCGCCAAGGGGGGGCAGCACCGCCAAGCAGGATGTTGCCGCTGTTGCGCCCACCCCGTGTGGCGTGGCAGCGGCTTGAGCAGGTAGTACGCCGGACAAGCAAGCAGTTGGTTCTGGCACAGTCGCTCGGAGGATGGGCGGCAGAAGCTACGGAGAGTAGACATTATGAGTGAAATACGTGTCCCGACACTGGGCGAGTCGGTTGTAGAAGCCGTGATTAGCAAGTGGTTGAAGCAAGAGGGTGAGGCAGTCGCAGTCGGCGATCCCATTGTCGAGCTAGAAACCGACAAGGTGAACCTAGAGGTGCCGTCTGACCAAGCCGGTGTGCTCACGTCCATTATGAAGGGTGAGGGCGACACGGTGCAGATTGGTGATGTGCTGGCAATGGTGGGTACCGACGCAGTGGCACCGCCCGCGCCTGCCGCCCCCAACGGAAACGACGCAGTGGCACCGCCCGCGCCTGCCGCCCCCAACGGAAACGGCGCGGTTGCGTCTAACCCGGTACCTGCCGCCCCCGCACCTGCCCCGGCACCCGTGGCTGCCGCACCCACCGCGCCGCCCGCACCAGAGCCAGCAACCGCCAGCAGCGATGCACTTGCTACCCCGGTGGCAGTGCGCGTGGCTGCCGAAAATGAGGTTGATCTCGCCAAAGTGACGGGTAGCGGTCCGGGCGGGCGCATCACCAAAGAGGATGTGCTCGCCCATATCGGACGGCAGCCCACCGCCCCCACTGCCCCGGCAGCCACGCCCGCTTCTGTTGTGGCGGCACCTGCCGTGCCTGCGCCTGCTGCGCCCGCGCCTGCTGCGCCCGCGCCTGCTGCGCCCGCGCCTGCCGCACCCGCTCCTGCACCCACCCCGGCACCCGCGCTCACCCCGGCACCCGCGCCTGCGCCTGACACCAGTGGCACACGCCGCGCGGAACGCCGCCGTATGTCGCGCCGCCGCCAGACGATTGCGCGTCGGTTGGTCGAGGCACAGCAGACGGCTGCTATGCTGACGACCTTTAACGAGGTAGACCTGACGGCTGTTATGGCAATTCGCAAGGCACGCAAGGAGAAGTTCAAGGAGCAGCACGGGGTAAGCCTCGGCTTCATGTCGTTCTTCACGCGGGCTGTGGTGGGCGCACTGAAAGCCTTCCCGTTGCTCAATGCTGAGATACAGGGCGACGAAATTGTGGTGAAGCACTACTATGACATTGGTATTGCGGTGGGCACCGATCAGGGGTTGGTGGTGCCTGTGCTCCGCGATGCTGACCGCAAGAACTTTGCCGAGATCGAGCGCGGCATTGGCGAACTGGCGAAGCGTGCCCGTGACAACCAACTGACGATTGCTGAGTTGCAGGGCGGTACGTTCAGCATTACGAACGGCGGTGTGTACGGGTCGCTGATGTCTACCCCCATTCTCAACGCGCCGCAGGTGGGCATTCTTGGTATGCACAAGATACAGGAACGCCCGATGGTGGTCAATGGTGAGGTGGCGGTCCGCCCGATGATGTACCTTGCGCTGTCGTATGATCACCGCATTGTAGACGGTAGCGAGGCGGTCCGCTTCCTTGTGAAGATCAAGGACTTGCTCGAAGACCCAGAAACGATGCTGTTGGAGGGGTAACTGGAGGGGGAATGCCCGAATACCCCACCGCCTAGCCGCGCACAGACTGCACTCCGCCGCGCCCAATCGCGCACAGACCGCGCCGCCGCACACAGCCCCCCACGTACCATGCGTGGGGGGCTTCGTATTGGGCGGATGAGGTGGGGGCTTACAGCCCGCCGCGAGCCTCGTTCAGGTCGCGGTAGAACCGTTGGTCGAGGTTGGCACGCTCGAAGTCTTCGCGCAACTGGTGGCGGAAGAACGCATTGGTGGAGTAGCGCGTAGACGACAAGAAGTAGGCTTCGGTGTTGTGGTGGATCATGTCGAAGAAGGCTTTTTCGGCGCGGGGGTTCAGCCCGAAGTTGTCGTAGTTGACAACCAGTTTGAACTTCTTGCCGACCTTGCCGAACTGTTCGTCGAGGAAGTCGCGCAGGCGGGCAACATCATCCGCGTTGTTGAGGTACAGCCCCTCGAAGTTGACGTACATGATGTTTTCGTCTTCGTTGTAGCTGAGGCGTTCGCTGAGGGGAATACTTGCCTGTCCTTCTAGCCCCATCAGGTCATCGCGGAAGATGCGTGCGTCCATTTCCGGGAGCGGGTCAGCGATCAGCGGCGTGAAGTCCATCTGGTCGAGGATGTCGCGCTGCAAGTCTACGCCGGGGGCAATCTCGATCAGTTTCACACCTTCGGGCACCAACTGGAACACGCCCCGTTCGGTGATGTAGTAGACGGGGCGTTGCTGCTGGCGGGCGAGCTTGCCGCTGAACGTGATCTGCTCCACCTCTTTCCAGAACTTGCGGTATTTGCCTTCTTGCACCACCCGGATTTTGCCGTCCGCGACGATGGTTTCGCCGCCCGACGTGAAGGTGCCGAGGAAGAAGATGTTGTGGGCGTTCTGGGTAATGTTAATGAAGCCGCCTGCCCCGGCGAAGCGGTTGCCGAAGCGGCTCACGTCTACATTGCCCTCTTCGTCGGCTTCTGCCATGCCGAGGAAGGCTTGGTCTAGCCCGCCGCCGTCGTAGAAGTCGAACTGTTCATTTTGGTTGATAATCGCCGCAGCATTGGCAGCAGCACCGAAGCTGAGCCCAGATGACGGAATGCCGCCGATGCCGCCCGGCTCGACGGTGAGGGTGAAGAGGCTGAGGATACCCTCTTCGGCGGCAACCGATGCGACCCCCTCTGGCATACCGATGCCGAGGTTGACCACGGCGTTCAGCTTGAGGAACATCGCGGCGCGGCGGGCGATGACCTTGCGGATATTGAGCGGCAGGTGCTTGATCGTGTTTGTGCTGATTTTGACTTCGCCCGTGTATGCTGGGTTGTACTGCTCACCGTAGGTCTGCATGTGATATTGGGGCGGGGCGACCACCACTGCGTCCACGAGAATACCGGGGATACGCACCTCGCGCGGGTTGAGGATGCGTTCGGTGGTCACCCGCTCGACCTGTACAAGGACGATGCCACCGGAGTTTTTGGTTGCCTGTGCCATGACCAAGCTGTCAAGCGTGAGGGCTTCCTTCTCCATTGTTACGTTGCCTTCTTCGTCGGCGGTGGTGCCACGGAGGAGCGTAACGCTGATGGGGAACGCCGGATAGAAGAGATACTCTTTCTTGTTCAGCGTAATGACCTGCACATAGTCTGTGGTGGTGCGTTTGTTCATTTTGCCGCCCTCGACACGCGGGTCAATGAAGGTATGCAGCCCAACATGCGTGATCACGCCGGGGGTGTGGGCGGCGATGCTGCGGTATAGGTGCGAGATGACCCCCTGTGGGAGGCAGTAGGCATCTATTTTTTCGTCGAGCGCGAGCCTCCCCAGTGCTGGGATCAACCCCCAGTGTCCACCGATGGCTTTGGTGACCAGCCCTTCGTGGGCGAAGTGGTTCAGTCCTCGCTCGCGCCCGTCGCCTTGCCCGGCGGCAAAGACAATGCTCAGGTTGCGAGGTGAGCCAGTTTTCAGGAAGCGTTCTTCGAGGGCAACGGCGAGGAGTTCGGGGAAGCCCGTCCCTACAAACCCACCTGTAGCAACTGTATCGTGGTCGAGAATAACGCCGACAGCTTCTTCCGCCGAGATGACTTTATTGCGCTTCATCTGCTGTTCCTCTCTGCTTTTGCAATTCACATGAACCGTACATCAGCCGATTGAACGTGCGGGGTAAACTGGATTGTGGGGGGGTATTCGGTTGTCGTGCAGTACGCTGGGTGGGTGTGCGTCAACGTGAATGTGACCGTATGCGGCGTGCTCGTGCCGCATACGGGGGCTAGCCGTTCATCAGGCGCATGGCAACTTGACGGAGACGATCCGTCATTGGGTGGTCGGGGTAGCGTATGGCAAACACGCCCGCACTGGCAAGCTCCATCATTTCATCGGAGTGTGGCAGCACGGCGGCAACCTCGCAGTTATACTGTTTGGCGACACGGGCGGCAACGTCGTTTTCATCGAAGCGTGAGGGACATTTGTTGACCAGCAGCAGCAGGTCTTGCACGTCGAGCTTGCGAGCAACGTCTACGGTCACGCCAGTACCCTGATAGTCTTGTTGGTCAGGGCGCAAGATAATGATCAGTGCGTCGGAGATGGCAATCGAGAGGAGTGTTTCTTCGTTCAAGCCGGGGTGGGTGTCAATCATCAGCACATCCAGTTCCAGTTCCTCAATCACGCGCTGGAAGCCATCGTTGAGCAAGCCGACATCGTAGCCTTCGCGCAGCACACGGGCGATCTCGCCAGCGCGGATGCTGGAGGGTATGAGGAAGACTTGTCCACTGAGATTGCCGAGGTTAGCCGTGACATCGTGGGCAGCATCTTCAATTTCACAGTTGCCCCACAGATAGTCATTGAGCGAGAACTTCATGTGGTCTTCATCCAGTCCCATCAGGACGTGGATGCCCGGCGACTGAATGTCGGTATCAACAACAGCAACCCGTAGCCCCTGTGCGGCAAGCAGGGCGGTGACGTTTGCAGTGGTATTTGATTTGCCCGTGCCGCCGCGAAACGAGTGAACTGAAATAATCTTGCTGTGTTCTGGCATGAGAGACACCCTCTATACGCTACATCCAAGCGTGGTACGCACACCACGGAAAGAGAAGAATAATTGCGTGTACATTGTCTTTTGACATTTTAGCATAACACAGCAATATGTGCTTCTGTGCTTACCTGCTGCGGAGAGCAACCGGACGATGTGCGGTGGGCGTGCCCCCCAGTGGTGGGTACCCGCTGCCGCGTGGCGGGTGGGAGCGTAGGGCAAGGCGGCACGGTATGCTATACTGCACACGGGAAAGACGAGCACAGCTAAAGCACAGGAGGGTACAGGGTATGTCCACACTGATCGAAGCCATTGTCGGGCGTGAAGTGCTCGACTCGCGCGGGAACCCGACGGTTGAGGTTGAAGTGTATCTGGAAGACGGGACGAGTGCTGCCGCGATTGTACCGAGTGGTGCCTCTACGGGTGCCTACGAAGCACTCGAATTGCGCGACACCGATGCTGCCAACCGCTATGGTGGCAAGGGGGTGTTGCAGGCAGTTGATAATGTAAACGAGGCACTAGCCGAGGCACTGGAGGGCATGGATGTCACCGATCAGATCGCGCTGGATCAGGCGATGCTGAAACTGGACGGCACCCCCAACAAAAGCAAGTTTGGTGCAAACGCCATTTTGGGCATTTCGCTGGCGTGTGCCAAAGCCGCTGCGGTTTCGCTTGAGTTGCCCCTATATCGCTACCTTGGCGGGGTGCATGCCCATGTGTTGCCCGTCCCGATGATGAACATTCTCAATGGGGGCAAGCACGCGCAGAACAGCACCGACTTTCAGGAATATATGATTATGCCCGTGGGCGCACCGTCGTTCCGCGAAGGGCTACGCTGGGGGGCTGAAATCTATCACACGCTGAAGAAAGTGATTGGCAAGCGGGGGCTGGCAACCACAGTGGGTGATGAGGGCGGCTATGCGCCGAGCCTGCCGACGAACGAAGCCGCGCTCGAAATCATTATGGAGGCGATCACGGCGGCGGGCTACACGCCGGGTGAGCAGATTTTCCTTGCGATGGACCCGGCAAATACCGAAATCTATCAGGATGGCAAGTACCACCTCGAACGCGAAAACCGCGTGCTGAGCAGTGCCGAAATGGTCGAGTACTGGGTGGGTATTGCCAGCCGCTACCCGCTGATTAGCTTGGAAGACGGACTGGCTGAAGACGACTGGGAGGGCTGGTCGTTGCTGTATGAAAAGTTGGGCGATAAGGTGCAACTGGTGGGCGATGACCTGCTCGTGACGAACGTCGAGCGGTTGCAGCGCGGCATCAACGAGCGAGCCGCGAACAGCATTCTGGTGAAGCTCAACCAGATTGGGAGCCTGACCGAAACGATGAGCGCGATCCAGATGGCACACCGTGCGGGCTGGACGACGGTTATCTCGCACCGGAGCGGTGAGTCGGAAGATGCTACGATTGCTGACTTGGCGGTGGCGACGAACGCGGGGCAGATCAAGACCGGGGCACCCGCCCGCACCGACCGCATTGCCAAGTACAACCAGTTGCTTCGCATCGAAGAATCGCTCGGTGACACGGCAGTGTACGCAGGTCGCAATGCCTTCATGGTGCCGCTACCCTAGCCCGCCGTTGCTGCGATAGAGAACCGGGGTGCGGCGTGACACAACCACGTTGCACCCCACCACAACGAGACCGCCCTTCATGAAGAAAACGCTTGGTATCACGCTCTGCGTCATTGGTGCCATTGTCGTGGGCTACTTTGCCCTCGACTCAGGCGACAACTACTGGGTATTCCTGATTATCGCCGGGTTGCTCGGCATGCTCGCCGCCATCATCAAGAATTGGCCTGTCAAACCATACTAAACGCGTCCACTCCGCTCTCTACCGATGCTGGGAAGCCCAGAGGCGGGGATGCTGGGAAGCCCCGTGTCTGTTGCGGTGTAAGAGTTGACGCACTGCACAGACAGCAGTATAGTGTAGGGAACCTGTAGAACACTGGCAGTTCGGGGTACGTCAATGCAAGATGGTACCCGCCTGTAGCTGCACCAGCGGTCGGTTACATTACCCTAGACTACACAACGACTGCGCCGTAGCCCCACGCAAGCGCGTTGGGGTTTTTACGAATATACACCCGGAGAGGAGTCTCTGCATGCCCGGCGAGATTGATTGGGATGATAAATATCGGCGTGAAGGGTTGACGTTTGACGATGTGTTGCTGGTGCCCGCTCACACGGACGTGATACCTACCGAGGTGAATATCCAGACCTGCCTCACCCGTTCGCTGCACCTGAACGTGCCCATTCTCAGTGCGGCGATGGATACCGTCACCGAGACGCGCCTTGCAATTGCGATAGCACGCTCAGGGGGCATCGGCATTATTCACAAGAACCAGCCTGCCGACCAGCAGGCTGACATGGTGCGCCGGGTGAAGCGGTCGGAGAGCGGCATGATTACCGACCCGATCACCTTGGCACCAGACAAGACGGTGGGGGACGCGCTCGACTTGATGGCGGAATACCGCATTAGTGGTATCCCGATTGCGACTGCCGAGCGTGACCTGCTGGGCATTCTGACCAACCGTGACCTGCGCTTCGAGACTGACCGGAGCCGCCTTGTCACCGACCTGATGACGAGCAAAAACCTTGTGACTGTGCCAGAGGGCACAACGCTCGAACAGGCGAAAGCTATCTTGCACGAGCACCGCATCGAGAAGGTACTGGTGGTGGATGATGCGGGGAAGTTGAGCGGACTGATTACGGTCAAGGATATTATGAAGCGCATAACCTACCCGGATGCCGCCACCGATGGACAGGGGCGGTTGCTGGTGGGGGCGGCGATTGGGCCCAGTGAACGCGATACTGAGCGTGCCGTCTTGTTGGTGAAAGCGGGCGTGGATGTGCTGGTGATTGATACCGCGCACGGACACGCGCAGGGTGTGCTGGATGCCGCCGAGCGCGTGCGTCATGCTCACCCGCGTGTGCAACTGGTGGTGGGTAATGTCTCGACGGGGGCGGCTGCGGTTGCGCTGGCAGAGCGCGGCGTGGATGCGATCAAAGTGGGGCAGGGTCCCGGCTCGATCTGTACCACCCGCGTCGTGACCGGGGCGGGTATGCCACAGATTACGGCAATCTCGAACGTCGCGCGGGCGGTCGAAAAGTTTGGCATCCCGATCATTGCCGATGGTGGCATTAAGTACAGCGGCGACATTACCAAGGCGATTGCCGCGGGCGCACACACCGTGATGATTGGCTCGTTGTTTGCGGGCACCGAAGAAAGCCCCGGCGAAACGATCTTGTATGAAGGACGCTCGTATAAGAGCTATCGCGGCATGGGTAGCATCGGCGCGATGCAGCAGGGCAGTGGGGATCGTTACTTCCAGAAGGGGACTGAAGCCCGCAAGTTGGTTGCCGAGGGGATCGAGGGGATTGTGCCCTTCAAGGGACCGCTCAGCGATACCATGTTCCAATTGGTGGGCGGGTTGCGATCTGGCATGGGGTATGTTGGGGCGCGTGACATCGAGAGCCTGCGTCGCGATGCCTGCTTCACCCGTATTACGGGGGCGAGTCTGATCGAGAGCCACCCCCACGATGTCAATGTCACGAACGAAGCCCCGAACTATAAGCGTGGCTACTAGCCCATAGCCCATAGGTAGACAGATGGGAGACGTTATGGCAACGGCGATTGCGCCTGCCAACATTGCCTTCATCAAGTATTGGGGGATGCGTGACCGACAGGCGACGCTGCCCTACAACGGCTCGATCTCGATGAACTTGGATCGGTGCTACGCAACGACGACAGTCGAGTTTGACCCACGCCTCAACGACGACGAGGTGACACTCACCTTCTTCGCGGACGAGCCGCGCCCCGCCACGGGACGGGCGCGTGAGCGGGTGGTGGCACACCTCGACCGATTGCGCCACCTTGCGGGCGAGGATGCCCGCGCACGGGTGGTGTCGCAGAATAACTTTCCTGCCGATGCGGGCATTGCATCGTCGGCGGCTGGCTTTGCCGCGCTGACGCTGGCGGCGGTTGCCGCGCTTGATATGGCAGTCACGCCGGGGGAGCTGTCGCAACTTGCCCGCCTGAGTGGGAGCGGCTCGGCGTGTCGTTCGATCCCCGATGGCTTCGTCGAGTGGGTGGACGGCGACACGTCCACCAGTGTCGCGCACAGCATCGCGCCGCCGTCGCACTGGGCACTGGCAGACATCGTGGCGGTGGTGGATACCATGCCGAAAAAGACGGGCAGTGCGGAAAACCATCACCTCGCCGCGACTAGTCCGTACTTTAAGGTGCGGCTTGAAGAAGTGGCGGTACGGCTGGCGGCGGTACGGCAGGCGATTGCACAGCGCGACATCGAGTTGCTCGGCACCGTGACCGAAGCCGATGCCATATCAATGCATGTGGTGTGTATGACGCAGCAACCGCCGTCGTTTTATTGGACTGGCGGCACCTTCGATGTGCTGCATGCGGTGCAGGCGTGGCGGGCGGCGGGCATCCCGGCATACGTGACAATGGATGCCGGCGCGAACGTGCATGTGATCTGCGAGGCAGACTACCACGACATGGTTGTTATGCGGCTGAACGAGCTACCCGCAGTGCAGTTTACGTTGAGCAATGCCCCCGGTGCTGGGGCGCGGCTTGTGCCTGCTGACAATCCTGCTACAATAGCTGGGTCGTAGCACGGGCACCCCCTGTGCCACGCGCCATGACCCCTGTGGGGCTTGGTTGCTGCTGGCTGGTGTTGGCGGCTGGTGGCGACTGGCGGCTGGTGTTGAAAGAAAGATGGAATATACCATGATGTTAAAATGCTTGTGTGCTGCGTACTGGCGTACCCTGCTGTTGATGCTGGGTGTGCTGGGGCTTGCTGGGTGCGGCATGTTCGGACCCAACCCGACCCCCACGCCTGAAGCAACGGCGACGGTGGAAGCGACTACAACTGCCGAGGCATCACCCACCGGAACGGCAACGACCACTACAACCCCCACCCGGACTACCACGACGCGCCCGGATGGGGCAGTTGGGGTGTCTAGCCCAACCCCCACTACCAGCGTGACAGCGACCACCAGTGTCACGCCGTCGCCGAGTGCTAGCCCAACCGCCGGAGTAGCCCCGCCGCAACCTGCCCCGCCACAGCCGACGGCACCCCCTGCACCAACCGAGCCACCCGTGACTGGGCGCACACCATTGGCGACCGCCGCACCGACGGCACCGCCAGAGCCGCCTGCTGAGCCAACCGTCGCCCCGGCAGAGCCAACCGCACCGCCGGTAGAGCCGACGGCACCGCCCCCGCCCCCCACGGTCTTGCCGTTGCCCACCGAGCGACCGGTGCAACCGACGACACCACCACTGCCGGAGCCTACCGCACCCCCGCCCCCGCCCGTGGAGCCAACGGCACCACCGGTAGCACCACCGCAGTACCCGTACCCATAGCGGCTGGTGAGGGCACCCACGCATGCGCCCGCTACGATAGGGCTACGTACCTATTGGCGGGCGTGTGCCACCGAAATGGTACGCTAGTCCGATTGACGCACCCTGTTACCGTGGGTATACTGCTTGCAGAAGCCCATAACATGAAACGTTGATATGAGACAGGAACAGAATCTCCCGGCATCGCAGCGACACCAGCAAGCCGACACGGATGCTGCTCAACCAGTGGTGACACCGGATACCGTCCCCGTTGCCATTCCACGGGGGCTAGTGGCGCGGCTTGTGCCCGCCCTGCTCACCCTTGGTGGGGTGCTGCTGGTGGCGTATGGGCAGGTTTTGCTCGGTGCAAGCGATAGCCTGACGTGGGAAGCTGGCATATTGCTCGTGGCGGGCATGCTGCTGTTCGGGGTGGCGGCAGGCTGGCAGGCGTTGTTTCCATCCGTTGATGCAACCGTTCACTGGGTGCTGAGCGAGCTAGCGAAAGCGTGGTACTACCTGACGGCAGACCGGGCGTGGCGTGGCATCGCGTTGCTGGTTGCGGCGGCGGCAACGGGGGGCTTGTTGTATGTCTTGCAGCTCACGCCGCCCATGGCGAGCTACACATGGGGTTTGCTTGTGTGGCTATTCGCTATCGGGCTGATGCTCGCTATCTGCTGGTCGCCTGCCGTGTTGCCCCCACGTGACTGGTTGCGGAAGGCGCAGATGCCGCCGCACCGCACGATCTGGCTGGCAGTTGCGGGGGTGCTGCTGGTGGCATTGGGCGTGCGTCTGTGGAGCCTCGGTAGCGTGCCGTCTACGCTCGGTGGCGACGAAGGCTCGCAGGGGCTGGAAGCCTTGCGCGTGCTCGAAGGGGCAATCAGCAATCCGTTCAGTACGGGCTGGCTCGGTGTCCCGACACTCAGCTTCTACTTCAATACGCTGTCCATTGCGCCGCTGGGGAATACCATTTGGGCACTGCGTCTGCCGTGGGCACTGGTGGGCACGGCAACGGTGCTGGTGGTGTTTCTGCTGGTGTGGCGGCTGATGGGGCTGAGCATGGCACTCACCACGGCGGCATTGCTGTCGGTCTACCACTATCACATCCACTTCTCGCGGCTCGGTTCCAACCAGATCGCCGATGCGCTGTTTGTGGCACTGGCATTGCTGTTGCTGTATCGCGGCTACGACCGCCGTTCGCCGTTTGACTGGGCACTATGCGGCGCGGTGGTGGGCATGGCGCAATATTTCTATGCGGGGGCGCGGCTCACGGCGGTGATCGTGATCGTGCTGGTAGCGTATTTTTTCGTGCGCGATGGCGGGCTACGCTTCGTGCGCGAGCGCATCGCCGAATTGACGGCATTGGGGTTGACGACACTGGTTGCGGCTGCGCCGATGCTTCAGTATGCCTATCGCTTCCCCGACGACTACAATGCCCGCGTCAATATGGTGGGCATCTTCCAGAGTGGCTGGGTAGAGCACGAGATGGTAGTACGCGGGCAATCTATGCCGCTCATCCTGTGGGATCAGTTCCAACGGGCGGCATTGGCATTCAATCTTTACCCAGACCGTACTGTGTGGTATGGCACCCCGGAGCCGCTCCTTGACCCCATATCGGGCGGTCTCATGCTGCTAGGGCTGGGCTATGGGGTGGTCAACTGGTACAACCGCCGTATCTTCCCGATGGTGGTGTGGTGGGTCGGTGCGATGCTGCTGGGCGGCGTGCTGACCGAAAGCCCGCCGTCGTCGCAACGCCTGATCACGATGGCGGTGCCTGCGATGTTTCTGGTAGCACTGGCGGTTCACCGTCTGCTCGATGTGTTGCTGGCGGCGGTGCCTGCGTTCGCGGTGCCTGCGTTCGCGGTGCCTGCGTTCGCGGTGCCGCGCCAGCTATTGCCGCGTGGCATACTGGTAGGGGTACTGGTGGTCGCGTTCGGCATTACGAGCCTGCGCTGGTACTTTGTCGAATACACCCCGATGTATGTCTATGGGAGCTATAACGGCGTAGTGGCAACCGCGCTCGGCAAGCAAGCCCGCGCCGAGTTTGGGCGCGACTGGCACATGATCATGTTTGGACCGCCGCGCCTGTATCTCGGCTTCGGCTCGATCCCCTACCTTGCACCGCAGGTACCGGGTACCGACATTCTCGACCCGCTGTCTGCGCCGATCACCGAGCAGTATGTGCTGCCAGACGACAAGCATCTCGCGTTTATCTTCTTGCCCGAACGCTATGGTGAGTTGCAGCACGTCGCGGCATCCTTCCCCGATGGCGAACTCGAAACGGTGCCCGCCCCGATGGCGGATGCCGCCGAGCCACTGTACTACGTCTATACCGTGGAGAACCCCGCCGCCGTGCCCGCGCCCCCGCGCCCGATACCTGCGCCCTAACACGGATGTGCCGCTGCCGGGTGTGCTGCTGCTAGAGAAGCGCATAGTGATTGTCGTTGCGGTACAGGATGGCAACCGGCGTGCCGGGGGGCGGGGGCGGGCGGCGTTCGCGGGGTAGCTCCACCCGGCTGTTGGTAATCGTCAGGGGTACGCCCGTGCGCGGGCTGACGAAGCGTGCGGTGACTTGCATCTGGTAGTCGCCGTCGTCGTCGCTGTAGCTTGTCGCCTTCTCGGTGATGCCGTAGGTGATGCTCCCGTCCTGTGTCAGCCGCACGCCAATGTACCACTGTGTTGCTGCCCCCACGAGGGTTGCCAACCCCACGAACCAGCCTAGGATGATCATGAGGGCACCGAGTATTTCGCGCCACGGCACGGTGGGGGGTGTCACGGTGCTGGTGGTGGGGCTGGCGGGTACGTACCAGATGGGTAGCTCTATCCCCGGCTCAACGTCGGCATAGCGCGTGCAGGGCAGGTCGCTGGTATTCGTCTGGCTGGCAGGCTCGCCGTTGGGTTGGCGGTAGCTGAAGGTATAGGTTACGCTGCAACGGTCTTCGCCATCGCTGTACAACTGGTCGCGCGCTTGCACAGTGGCAGTGTGGTCAACGCCGCTACGCGCCAGTTGTATCTTGTCGCTGACTTGCGCGAGGAGCAAACCCGTGCCCACTGTCCAGAGTGTCAGCCAGACCAGCAAACGCCCGATGCCCAACAGCATGTCAAGGTGTTGGCGCAAGCCGTAATACGTGCCGGGGTTTTCTAACACGCGCTGGTGCCGTGGGTCGAGCAGAAACAGGTTTTCCGGCGGCGGTTGCATGGGTGGGTACCTCCTATGAGCATTACACGATAGCTATTTCCTGTAAGATACTACGTAACTGGCGGGGGGATGGTTTCACACCTCGACTTTTTGCCACACCCCGGACTTGAAGCGACCCGTTGCGAGAAACGCCTGTGTGCTAAAGTCCACTGCCATGGCGCACCAGATGCCGATCAGCCCCCACCCCAGCCACGTCACGAACACGACGGTGAGCGGCAGGCGCAACCCCCACGTGGTGAACATGCGCGAGAAGAGCGGGAAGCGCGTATCGCCTGCGCCCCGGAGTGCGCCGTTCATGATGAAGCTGACGGCAATCGCGGGTTCGAGCAGACTCGCGATGCGGAGCGGGGTAGTGCCGACGGCGATGGCGGCGGCATCGTTGACGAAGAACCCAAGGAAGACGTGGGGGAAGATGAAGATGACGGCACCGATGCTGACCATCAGCAGCAAGCCCTGCAACAAGCCCTCGCGGGCGGCAGCATCGGACGCATCGGGGCGTTGTGCGCCTAGCCCCTGCCCCACCAGCGTCGCCACAGCGGCAGCGTAGCCCATGCCCGGCAGAAACGATGTTGAGTTGATATTGATGGTGGCGATGTGGGCGGCGTAGGCGACGGTGCCTAGCCCCGTCACGAAGCGTACAAACAGGATGAGCGCACTCTGGAAAACGAGCAACTCGCCTGCTGTGGGGGCGGCAATGCGGAGCAGTCGCTTGACCACTTCGAGGTCTAGGTTGAGCTTCAGGGTCATCTGTAAGCCAGAGTGCCCGCGCAGCAGCAGCACGAGCATGGCGATGCCGCCGCCAAAACGGGCGATGGTGGTGGCGATGGCTGCCCCGGCAACGCCGAGCACGGGTAGCCCGAACTCACCGTTGACCAGTAGCCACGTCATGCCGACGTTGGCGACGTTGACCCCGAGCATCATGTAGAGCGGGGTGCGCGTGTCGCCTGCCCCACGGAGGCACGCCATGCCAACAAACTGAATGGCAGTGGGGAACATGCCGAGGGCGAGGATGGAGAGGTAGGTCAGGGCAATGGGGTGGACTTCGGGGGGCGCACCGATCACGGAGAGGAAGAGGTCGCCGAGGAGCAACATGCCTGCCGCCGATAGCACACCGAGCACAACCGCCACGAGCATGGCGTTTTGCAAGAACCGCTGTTGGTCGGCAATGTTGCGGGCACCGACGGCGCGGGCTATCAGGGCAGTGCTGCCGACCCCGGCAGCCATAAACAGCATCAGCACCAGCCACGATGCTTGGTTGCCCAGCCCCAGCCCGGCAACAGCGACTACGGCAGAGTAGCCAAGCACCGCCGTTGCGGTGGCACTCAGGTTGCCCACAAGAAAAATATCGGTTAGCCCGACGAGCGTGTTGAGCAATTGCTCACCTACGGCGGGCATGGCAAGCCTAAAAACCCGCTTACGCAGGTTCTCGTCACCCTCTGGGAAGGGCAACGCCACAGTCTGGTTTTTCATTTTAGCAGTATTCCTGTTCGTGTTGGTTGCGGTTGGTTGCGGCTATGGCTCACGCTGGGTTGTCATAACCGAGGGCGCGGAGGGCTGCGACGGCGGTTGCCATTTCATCCCACGGGCGCTTGCCGTCGGCATATTCGATGCTGCTTTCGTGTCCCTTACCGAGCAGCAGCACGGTGTCGCCGGGTTGTGCCTGCGCCAGTGCCAGCGTGATAGCGGCGGTACGGTCGGCTTCGAGCAGCAGGTCGTGCCCGGTGCGCTTGCCTGCGGCGATGGCACCCGCCGCGATCTCGTCAATGATCTGCTGGCGGTCTTCGGCGCGGGGGTCTTCGTCGGTCACGATGACGAGGTCGGCGTAGCGGGCGGCAATGGCACCCTGCTGCGGGCGTTTCGCGCGGTCACGTTCGCCGGCACTGCCGAACAGGACAATCAGGCGGTTGGTGACGAGCGGGCGCACCATGCCGAGTACCTGCTCGAACGAGTCGGGGTTGTGGGCATAGTCCACGATGACAGTGAAGGGCTGCCCACACAGCACCGGCTGCATGCGCCCGCGTACCCCGCTGAGCGTGCCGGCGGCTACGGCTGCCTGCTCCAACGGGATGCCCTGCGTGACCGCCATGCTGATCGCGGCAAGGGCGTTGTAGACGTTGAAGGTACCGGGCAGGGCGAGCTGCACGGGGTGGTCGCCCCACGGCGTGACAATGGTAAACTGACTGCCCTGTGGGGTGGCTTGCACGTTGGTGGCACGTATGTCGGCGTGCTTGTCGTGCAGCGCAAAGGTGAGGCGGCTCACCGACGGCGGCGTGGCGGCGAGGAAGTAGGCGTGGTGCGCGTCGTCGGCATTCACGATAGCATACTGGCTCTGTTTGGCAGGCGTGAGGGGGGGGCTTGGGCGTTCGCCAAGCATCGCAAACAGGCGGGCTTTGTCGGCACGGTACTGCTCAAAGGAGCCGTGATAGTCGAGGTGTTCGTGGGTCAGGTTGGTAAGGACGGCGACATCAAAGGCGCAGCCATCCACGCGTCGCCACCCAGCGGACAGGGCGTGCGAGGTTGCCTCGACGATGGCGTGGGTGCAGTTGGCAGCCACCATGTCGCGGAGCAATGCCTGTACGTCGGGGGCTTCTGGCGTGCTCTGGCGCGTCTTGTTTGCCCAGCGGCGGCTGCCCACCTGAAAGTCCACGCTGTTGATCAGCCCGGTGGTGTAGCCGCACGTTGTCAGGATGTGCGCCGCGAGGCTGGTGGTGGTCGTTTTGCCCTTTGTCCCCGTCACGCCCAGCATGGTCATTTGGTGGGCGGGGAAGCCAAAGAAGGCAGCAGCGAGGGGCGCAAGGGCGAGGCGGCTATCGGGGACAGCGACGAGGGCAATGTTCCCCGTGAGGGTCGGGCTGTCGCTGGTATCCCAGTAGCGGTAGTCTACGATAATGCTGGTTGCGCCGCGCTGAATAGCTTGGCGGATGAAGGTGTGCCCATCAACGTGATAGCCCCGGATTGCCACGAACAAGCCACCGGGGGCGACTTGCCGCGAGTCATAGGCGATACTGCTGACGGTGTTGGTCGTGGTGCCTGCCAGAACAGTATGTTCGAGATGGTGCAGCAGGTCATTCAACCGTTGCATAGCGTTTGTCCTTTTTTGTCGGTGCGTCTTTTGTCGGTGCGTC
>CAZNQP010000004.1:22116-44115 GCA_964575355.1 uncultured Chloroflexaceae bacterium | reverse complement strand
TTTTGTCGGTGCGTCTTTTGTCGGTGCGTCGTTGCTGTGGTACTATATGTCGTTAGTTTAGGGGGCAGTGGCGTACACCACCCCACAAGCATTATAGTACATCTGTAGAGTACACCTGATAGTACATCTAGTACACCCGCGAAGGACTGACCGCCATGCATGCCGTGCCATCGCCGCCGCCCGACGCAGCGCAGCGTATCGTTGCGCTGGTGCATGGGCTGGCACACACCACTGTTGCACCGGATGC
The DNA here is from genome assembly GCA_964575355.1 of uncultured Chloroflexaceae bacterium. Classification (GTDB taxonomy): domain Bacteria; phylum Chloroflexota; class Chloroflexia; order Chloroflexales; family Chloroflexaceae; genus CAZNQP01. The sequence goes on along the minus strand of CAZNQP010000004.1, from coordinate 43,868 downwards.
GACTAACCAGTATGCCGCCGATGGCGACGCGGGTAACGCCGTGCGCCGTGCCAATGTGCAACGTGCGCTTGAACTGGGCATGACCCGGCAACCGGCGTGCGTCCTGATCGGCGAAGCCCCCGGCTACAATGGCGCACGGCGCACGGGTATACCGTTCACCAGTGAGCGGCTGATGCTGGACGGTGTGGAGCCGCCGGGGTTGTTTGGGGTACAGCGCGGCTTTCGGTGTGCCACCAACGACGGGCGCATCTCGCGCGAGCAGACCGCAACGCTGGTGTGGCGTGCGGTTGCCGCGCTGGGGGTTGTGATTGTCGGCTGGAATGCCTACCCGTTTCACCCGCACCGTGGCGATAACCCCGCTAGCAACCGCACGCCACGCCGCGCCGAAGTGCGGGCGGGGGTGCCGTTCCTTGCCGCGTTCTGTGCCCTGTTCGCGGGCGTGCCAGTGGTGGCAATGGGCAACACGGCTAGTTTCGCGCTGGGCGAACTGGGGCTACCGCACACGAAAATCCGGCACCCGGCACAGGGCGGGGCGCGGCTGTTTGCCGCCGGGTTGCGGGCGGCGGTGGCTAATTGACAGCCGTGGCGTAATCCAGTATGGTACGTGCTGGTTTGGACGCATTTGACGCAACGGCAACACATGCACTGGGAGGCTCAGCCTGACTGTCGTTGGCTGAGTGACTGCACGAGGAGTAGCTAACCGATGGATCGCATTCTGGTAACTGAGAAGATCGCCGCCGCTGGGTTGGACGTGCTGCGGCAGCAGGCAGAGGTGGATGTCCGGCTGGACGTGGACAAGGCAGACCTGCCGCAGGTGGTAGCTGAGTACGACGCACTGATTGTGCGGAGTGCCACGAAAGTGACCGCCGACGTACTAGCAGCCGCCGCGAGTCGGCTGCGTGTGGTGGGGCGGGCTGGCTCTGGCGTAGACAATATTGACGTGGAGGCGGCGACACAGTACGGCATTACGGTGGTGAATGCCCCTGCCTCGAATAGTGTGGCTGTTGCTGAGCTGACGCTGGGGTTGGTGCTGGCGATGGCACGCCAGATACCGCAGGCGTACAGTTCGGTGCAGGCGGGCAAATGGGAACGCAGCGCGTTTATGGGCTGGGAAGTGCGCGGGAAGACGCTTGGTCTGGTGGGGCTGGGGCGCATTGGTGCCGAGGTCGCGCGGCGGGCGCGGGGCTTTGCCATGCACATCCTGACCTACGACCCGCTTGTGTCGTTCGACCGGGCGGCGCAACTGGGCGTAGAGGTTGTCACGATGGACGAACTGCTGAGCCGGAGCGACATTGTTTCCATGCACGTCCCGCTGACGGACCAGACGCGCAATCTGTTTGACGAGGCGACGATTGCGAAGATGAAGCCGGGGTCGTACCTCATCAACGCGAGCCGGGGCGGTATTGTGGATGAAGCTGCACTCCGTGCCGCGATTGACAGTGGGCACCTTGCGGGTGCTGCTACGGACGTATTCAGCAAGGAGCCGCCGCCGGACGACAACCCACTGGTAGGGCACCCGAAGATCATTACCACGCCGCACCTTGGTGCCTCGACGCAAGAAGCCCAAGACTCGACGGGCGCAGATGTTGCCGAGGGGGTGCTTACGGCACTGGCAGGCGGCACGCCGCGCTACGCCGTCAATGCGCCGTTCATTGCGCCGGAAGAGTGGCGCGTCCTTGAGCCGTACATCCAGCTTGGCACCCAGATGGGCATGCTGTGCCGTCAGGTGTTGCAGCAACCCGTTGGGAGCTACGAGCTGGAGTATTGCGGCGAACTGACCGACGTGGACACACTGCCGGTGCGTCTCGCCGTGATGCAGGGCTTGCTGGCGGGCACCACCGACAGCCGCGTGACCCCAGTCAATGCGCCGCTTATTGCCCGCGACCGGGGGCTAAACTTTGACGAGAAGCACACCGCCGAGCCGGAGATGGATGGCTACGCGGGCTTGCTGTATGTGCGTGCCCACACCGCCGACGGCACGCGCCAGTTTGCGGGCACGGTGTTGCACAACCAGCCCTACATTGTCGAGACCGACGGCTACCCGGTGTCGTTTGTGCCGGGGGGACCGCTCGTGATTACCTACCACCGCGACCAGCCCGGCATCATCGGGCGTGTGGGTACGTTGCTTGGTGCCGCCGATGTGAACATTTCGGGTATGTATGTGGGGCGGTTGGCACCGCGTGAAAAAGCCATGATGGTGCTGACGATTGACGAGCCTGCCACTGAGGACGTGCTGACGGCGATCAAGAGTCAACCCGGTATTGATGCGGCGTTGAGCGTCGTGGTGTAGCGACCGGCAAGTGCTGACGGCAAACGGGGCGCGGCAGAGTTGTGCTACAATAAGCCGAGTACGGAGCGCAACCCGCGCCCCGCGAGCATATCGGAGGTGATATGCCTAGTGATGCCCAAACGATCCTGATTACCCGTGTGCGCGAGCGGCTTGCCCCACTGTGGGCACGGCTCACGGCAATTGCGCCGTTGCCCGCGCCAACTACTGGCACGACGCTTGCGTCTACGCTTGAGCACACCCTGCTCAAACCCGATGCGACACCCCAACAGATTGAGCAACTGTGTGCCGAAGCCCGCGACTACGGCTTCGTGAGTGTCTGTGTGAACCCAGACTATGTGCAGCAGGCGGCAGTCTTGCTGATGGGCAGTCCCGTGTTGGTGTGTACCGTCATTGGCTTTCCATTGGGCGCGAACACAACCGCTGTGAAGGTGTACGAGGCAGAGCAAGCCTTGGCGCAGGGTGCCCGCGAGTTGGACATGGTGTTACCGCTGGGGCGGTTGCGAGCGGGCGAGTTTGAAGCGGTTTACCGCGATGTTGCGGCGGTGGTGGCAACGTGCCACGCCGCTAATGCGCGTTGCAAAGTGATTATTGAGACTGCCGTGCTCGACGATGCCCAAAAAGTAGGCGCGTGCTTGCTCGCGCAGCAGGCAGGTGCCGATTTTGTCAAGACCAGCACGGGCTTTGCGGGCGGCGGTGCCGCGGTTGCCGATGTGACGCTCCTCCGTGCAACGGTTGGTGCGTCCATTGGCGTGAAGGCATCGGGGGGGATACGCACGGCAGATGCTGCCCGCGCACTGCTGGCAGCCGGTGCGAACCGACTAGGGACGAGTGCTAGCGTGCAACTCGTCAGCGATGGCGGTACAGCTACCGGATAGAATGTGTGTTACAGAGTGGTACAACAAGTGTTGTGCGAAAGTACACAAAAGTACAAAGGAGTAGAGGGTGAGCATACTTGCAGACAAAAACACACGGCTGATTGTGCAGGGCATCACCGGGCGTGAGGGCGAGTTCCACACGCGCCAGATGATCGCGTATGGCACACAGGTGGTCGGCGGCGTGACACCGGGACGGGGGGGGCAGAAAGCAATTGATGGGCAGGTGCCCGTCTTTAACACGGTGCGTGAAGCCGTGGACGCAACGGGCGCGAATGCGTCGGTAATCTACGTGCCAGCCACCTTTGCGCCGGATGCGATCCGGGAAGCGGCGGCGAGTGGGATCGCATTGGTTGTATGTATTACCGAGGGCATCCCCGCGTATGACATGGTTTCGACTTTTGAGTATGTGCAGGAGCAGGGCGTGCGGTTGCTCGGTCCGAACTGCCCCGGTCTCCTCACGCCCGGTCAGTGCAAGATTGGCATTATTCCGGGCAATATCGCCACGCCGGGTCCGGTGGGCGTGGTCTCGAAGAGTGGGACGCTGACCTACGAGGTGCTCGACGCGCTGACCCGTATTGGTATTGGGCAGACGACCTGTGTCGGGATTGGCGGCGACCCGATTATCGGGACGGATTTTATTGATGTGCTGCGGATGTTCCAAGATGACCCCGAAACAGAAGCAATTGTGATGATTGGCGAGATTGGCGGCACTGCCGAGCAAGATGCTGCCGCTTTCATCAAAGAGTATGTCACCAAGCCTGTGGTGGGCTTTATCGCCGGACAGACCGCCCCTCCCGGCAAGCGGATGGGGCACGCTGGGGCGATCATCAGTGGTGGCGAGGGTACCGCGCAAGAGAAGATTGCGGCAATGCGTGCCGTCGGGGCGACGATGGCGATGCAGCCCACCGACATTGCCGAGCACATCCGTGAGGTGATGAAGGCGTGATCGTCCGCCCGCAGCCGTCGCAGGTCTACCGCACTGCTGCTGCTCGTTCCCCCCGGCTCGCGGTTGTTGAGCCGGGGGTTGCTGTGTGGCACCGCTTTGTGGACGCGCACCCGGCAGGGCACCTGTTGCAACTGCCGGCGTGGGGCGCACTCAAGGCGGGGTCGGGTTGGCATGTGCAGCGCGTCGCGGTTGCTGCGCCCGCCGAACTGTCGCCCGTTGCCGCCCTGCCCGACAGCCAGACGCTGGCGGCGGGGGCGCAACTGCTCGTGCGTCGTCGCTATGGGCTGAGTGTGGTGTATGTGCCGCGCGGTCCGTTGCTGGCGGGCGATACGGCGATTGACGACCTGTTGCTGGCGGCTATCCAGCGGGTGGCACGGCGGGCGCGGGCAGTGTTCGTCCGTCTCGAACCGAACGTGCTAGAGGATGCGCCCGGCAGTGATCACCTGCATAGCTGGCTCCTGCTGCATGGCTTTCAGCCTGCCGCGCCGCTCCAGCCGCACAGCAGCGTTCACGTTGACCTGACCCCGCCGCCCGACAAGTTGTTTGCCAGCTTTAGCAAGGGGCACCGTGCTGACATTCGCCGTGCCGAACGGCAGGGCGTAGCAGTACGGGTGGGTGGTGCCGCCGAGATGGAGGCATTCTACGATATTCTGACGGCGACCGGGCAGCGTGCCGCGTTTGGTATTCACGAGCGTACCTACTATCGGCGGGCGTGGCAGGCGTTCGCGCCGCGTAGTTGCCTGCTGTTGGCATACGTCGCGGGTGAGCCAGTCGCAGGGCACATGGTGTTTGCCGATGCACGGTGCGGCTACTACCTGTACAGTGGTGCCACCGCCGCCGGGCTGAAGGCGGGCGCGAATCACCTGTTGCAGTGGCATGCGTTGCAGTGGGCACGCGATCTGGGCTGCACGCGCTACGATTTTTGGGGGGTGCCCGACGCATTGGGGCAGGCAGCCCGCACCAGCGACGAGGGGGCACGCGCCGCATTAGAGGCGGCTGCGAAAGCTGACCCCTTGATTGGGGTGTATCGGTTCAAAAAGGGGTTTGCGGGGCAGGTGGTGCGCTACCTGCCCGCCTATGATCAGGTGTCTATCCCGCCGCTCTATCGGCTGTGGCAACGGCGTGTCGCCTAGCTCGTGCCTAGTTAGTGAGCGGGGTAGCTACGGCGTTGGGCTTCGTAGCCCTCTACCACGGCAAGTTTCACGACATTGAGCACGCGGCTGATGCGCCGCATCAGGCGGGCACTCGCGGCACCGTCGGGGTGTGCCTGTGCGGGCAGGTTGATCGCCGCGTCCACCATGGAGTCGCGGAAGAAGAGGGCAACTTCTAGCGCAGTGGTGAGCGGTACGCCGTGGCTCAGGGCGTGCGCCGCGTAGCTGTAGCCAATGTTGCGTGCCTCTTCGAGTAAGCCTTCCTCGGCGCGCGGATCGTTGGTGCCCACATAGCGCAGCACCACGCCCATCAGTTGCATGCCCACCGTGCGCCAGCTTGCCCGCTCCTGCTCATCAAGGTTTTGCAACCAGTTGGGCGAGTCGCGGTCGTGCTGCATCTCGTTGCGTGCCTGATGCATGGCGTTTTGTGCCCACGTATCTGCCAGCGTGGTGCTGCTGATGGTACGTCGCTTGCTCAAGGCTTCCACGTCGGTCAGGGCGAAGCGACGATGCCCGCCGGGGGTGGTGTAGACGGTGATATGCCCGCTGTCTGCCCAGCGACGCAAGGTGGTGTTATGAACGCCGAGGAGGCGGCTCGCTTCGGACAACGTAAGGTAGACTGGTTGGTCGAGTTGGCTCATGGACAACTCCGTGTGTTGGTTTGGTTTGTTATTTCAGTATACCACACTGGTCTGGGGGCGAACGCGGTGCTGCAACTGGGTGTCAGGGGGCGGGCATCTGGTGTATCATGCCCGTAGCGCGTACCACACAATTGCAAACCTATAGCATTGATCAAAAAGGGGAGGAGAAAGCAAGTATGTCGTTTTTGTCCACGCCAATGATTAGCCAGATTGCCGATCACGCCGGGGCAACCGTGACGCTGGCAGGGTGGGTATACCACAAGACGAGCAAGGGTAAGTTGATTTTTTTGCGCCTGCGCGATGGAAGTGGCGTTCTTCAATGCGTGGTGTTCAAGCCCAATGTCAGTGCCGAGGTGTTTGCCGCCGCCGATGCGCTCACGCAGGAAAGTGCCTGCCGTGTGACGGGCACGGTGCGTGCCGACGAACGCGCCCCCGGTGGCTTCGAGTTTGATGTGCGCGAGCTTGAGGTGGTGCATGTGGCTGCCGAATACCCGATCAGCCCGAAGGAACACGGCGTAGATTTTCTGATGGCACATCGCCACCTGTGGGTGCGCTCGTCGCGGCAGCACGCGCTGTTGCGTATCCGGGCTGAGGTGATGGCAGGTGTGCAAGAGTGGCTGAACAGCCACGGCTTTGTGCGCTTCGACACGCCGATCCTCACGGCAACGTCGGCAGAGGGTACCACCAACCTGTTTGCTACGCCGTATTTCGACTTGGGCACGGCGTACCTTGCACAGACGGGGCAACTGTATGTTGAGGCGGGCGCAATGGCGTTTGGGCGGGTGTACACGCTGGGTCCGACGTTCCGTGCCGAGAAGAGCAAGACGCGCCGCCACCTGACCGAGTTCTGGATGCTAGAGCCAGAAATGGCGTTCGCTACCCACGAAGACAACCTTCAGGTGCAAGCGGCGATGGTCAGTGCGGTGGTGCAGCGGGTAGTGCAGACGTGTGCTGCCGAACTTGAGATACTCGAACGCGATACCAGCCCGTTGCAGCAGGTGCAGCCGCCCTTCCCGCGTATCACGTACGACGAGGCGATCAGCCTGATCGCGCAGAAGTATCACGAGGTGGAGGGTTGTAGCCCGTTGGCGTGGGGCGAAGACTTTGGCGCACCGCACGAGACGCTGATTGCTCAGCAGTATGACCGCCCGGTGTTTGTCGAGAAGTTCCCGGCGGCGATCAAGGCGTTCTACATGGAGCCAGACCCGCAACGCCCAGAGCTTGCGCTGTGTGCCGACCTGATCGCGCCGGAGGGCTACGGCGAGATTATTGGTGGCTCGCAGCGTATCCATGACGAGGAGTTGCTCGCGCAACGCCTGCGTGAGCACGCCCTACCTGCCGAGGACTACGAGTGGTACCGCGACTTGCGGCGGTATGGCAGTGTGCCGCATAGTGGCTTTGGCATGGGCATAGAGCGGCTGGTGGCGTGGATCGGTGGCACGCAGCATGTGCGCGAGACGATCCCGTTCCCGCGCATGTTGTACCGCCTCTACCCGTAGCGCGACGGCGTGCCGAGAGTTAGTCAACACCAACAGGGGGCGCGTTGCCCCCTGTCGTGCGGGTGGGGGGAGTGTGCTAGCGCACGTTGATATTGACTGTGCGGCGTGCCTGCTCGTAGACCCCGCGTGCGGTGTTGAGGTAGGTGCGGTAGGTCTGGGTGCGCCCGATAGCGAGCGGGAGGGCGGCGACCAACAGGATGAGTGCTGGTATCCAGAAGAGCGGACCGAAGAACTGTGATACCCACGCGAAAACCAAGCCACCGCCAACCATCAGGTTTGCCAGTGCCGAGCCACGCTGGTTGATGGTCTGGTTTGCCAGCAGGTCGCGGGCATTGATCAGCAGCAGGACGATGCCAGCCGCGACACTATAGTGCATGACCAGCGATACGTTGAAGAATTGGAAGACCACCCACGCGGCGAGCAAGATCGCGCCGCCCATTGCCAGATAGAGAATCCACTTGCGCCCGCGCATGCGGTTGCCGATTGCACTGGCGTAGTTGTTGAAGCCATTACCGTTTGAGCCGTTGTACATATTTCCCCGACCTCTCATTGTTGGTCATTGTCGGTCATCATTTGTGCCATGTGTCCGTATGACGCACGGCGACACGGCGAGGTTGCAGCCTACGCCATGCTGTTTCACCTACCCCGTGCTGTTTCGTGGGAGACGTATGGTGCCCCGGCTTGCCCGCCCCCGGTTTGCCCGCTATTCATCGAAGACGGCACGCACGCGGAACATGCCCTCAAGCTGTTCGGGGGCGTTGCTCAGGGCAACGTCGCGCTCGAAGGGTGTGATGGGGTCGTCCGGGCGCATGACGGTGGTCAAGCCCGTGACCTGCGCGGTGGGTTCCACGTCGGTCACGTCGAGCTGTTGCAACTGCTCAACATAGGTGAGGATGCTAGACAGTTGCTCGCGCATATGCTCTACCTCTTCGGGCGCAAGGTGGATGCGGGCGAGGCGGGCAACGTGCAGGACATCTTCGGGCGATAGGGTTGACATACGATACTCCTTTGCATACGTGCAGCATACGGTTGTACACTGGTCGGTGCTTGTTACTCTACGGCAGATGTGCCCCGTTCGGCAAGGGGCAAGCCGGGTACTACGTCGCTATTCCATGGGCTGGTTGCACCCTGTTGCATACGATAGTACGCCGCCGCGCCGATCATGGCGGCGTTGTCGGTGCAGAGCGAGATGGGGGGGCAAAACACGGGCACGGGGGCGCGTGCGTGCAGGTCGTGGCGCAGGCGCGTGTTGGCAGCGACCCCGCCCGCTAGCACGATTGCCTGTGCTTTGTGCTGGACGGCTGCCTGTACCGTTTTCGTGACCAGCACATCAACCACCGATTCTTGGAAGGCACATGCCATCTGTGCGACAAAGCGCGATGATGGTGTTTCGACGGGTAGCTCAGTTTGCTGTGGCTTGTCGTCGCTGGGGGGCACGGCACGCCCGCGGCGCACACGTTGCGGCACCACACGCTCTTCGTTGGCGCGGTGCTCTTGTACACGATGCAGCACCGCCGTTTTCAGTCCGCTAAACGAAAAGTCGTAGGTGTCGCGGAGCCATGCGCGGGGGAGGGTCATGCTACCCTTGACCCCTTCGGCGGCACGCTGGATCGCCGGACCGCCGGGGTAGCCAAGGTCGAGCAGGCGGGCTACCTTGTCAAAGGCTTCGCCGGCTGCGTCGTCGCGAGTCTGCCCCAAGAGCACATAGTCGCCGTGGGCGTGCATGAGTGCCAGCAGGGTGTGCCCGCCACTGACGACCAGTGCCACCGCCGGGAAGGGCGGTGCGGCAGGCAGTGCGCCGGGGGTGGCATCGGGTACGATCCAGTTGGCATAGATATGCCCTTCCAAGTGGTTGACGGCGAGGAACGGGAGGCGACGTTGCCACGCGATTGCCTTAGCCATGTTTAGCCCTGTCAGCAGTGCGCCGCTCAAGCCCGGTCCGGCAGTGGCGGCAACCGCGTCTATATCGTTCCAGCCGTTGGGCAGGGCAGCGAGGGCTTCGTCAAGTACGGGCGGCAAACTGAGCATGTGCTGCCGCGATGCGACTTCGGGGACGATGCCCCCATAGCGGCGGTGTGCGTCGAGTTGCGAGGCAACGACGTTGGCGAGAACGATGCGCCCCTCGCGCACGACAGCGACCCCGGTTTCGTCACACGAGGTTTCGATAGCGAGGATCGTGGCGGGTGTTGTCGTGCTCATGCCATTTCCTCTGCAACATCCACGGCACGCAGCAGGGCGGCGGCTTTGTTGCAACTCTCCTGATATTCGGCGTGCGGTTCACTATCGGCAACCACGCCGCCGCCTGCCTGCACATAGGCAACGCCGTTTTGCACTACCATGGTGCGGAGACAGATGCAGGTGTCAAGGTCGCCGTTGAAGCCGACATAGCCCGCGCACCCGGCGTATATATCGCGGCGGGTGGCTTCGAGTTCGCTGATAATCTCCATGGCGCGGATTTTGGGTGCGCCGCTCACGGTGCCCGCCGGGAAGCACGCCCGCAGAGCATCGAGCGGGCGTAGGTCGGCGCGGAGTGTGCCCGTGACGTGCGAGACGATGTGCATGACGTGGCTGTAGCGTTCGACGGTCATATAGACGGGTACCTGCACGGTGCCCGGCTCGCTGACGCGTCCCACGTCGTTGCGCCCAAGGTCTACCAACATCAGGTGCTCGGCACACTCTTTGTTGTCTGCCAGTAGCTCGGCTGCGAGCGCGGCATCTTCGGCAGCATCACGCCCGCGGCGGCGCGTCCCCGCGATGGGGTGGTTGGTGATCTGCCCGTCAATGCAGCGCACCAGCAGTTCGGGTGATGAGCCAACGAGGTCGCCCTCTGGGGTGTGAATGTAGAACATATAGGGCGACGGGTTGATCGTCCGCAGGGCGCGGTAAATGGTAAATGGGTCGGCGGTGGTGGGGCGACGGAAGCGTTGTGACGGCACCACCTGAAAGATGTCGCCTGCCAGAATGTACTCGCGGGCACGCGCGACAAACTCGCTGTAGCGTTCGGCGGTTACGTTTGACTCGGCGACGGGGGCGGGGGTATCGGCGGGGCGCGGCGTGATGGTGCGGCGGGCGATGGTGGGCAGTGGCTCGCGCAGGCGGGCGATCATCGTGTCTATTTGGGCGGTGGCGCGGGCGTATTCGGCGGCAAGGTCGGGTGCGTCGAGGTGGACGTGCGAGATAACGCGGATGCGGTGGCGCACATGGTCGAAGACGAGGAGCGTGTCTACGAACATCCAGAAGCCTTCGGGCATGGTATAGTCGCTCGTTTGCAGGCGTGGCAAGTGGTGTTCAAAGTAGGTGACGTTTTCGTAGCCGAGGTAGCCCACCGCGCCGCCCACAAACAGCGGCATGTCGGGGAGGCGCACCGGGCGGTACTCGCTCAGATAGCTACTCAGGATGGTGAGCGGGTCGTCATAGGCGAGCGTTTGCTTGTAGCCGCGGTGCTGCGCGTAGGCAGTGCCACGGTCAAGGCGTAGCGTCATATACGGGTCGCACCCCAGAAACGAATAGCGGGCGATCTGCTCGCCGCCCTCGATGCTTTCAAGCAGGAAGGCGGGGCTGTCGGGGCGGGCAATCTTGAGGAACGCCGAGACGGGCGTTTCGAGGTCAGCGAAAATATCGCGGTAGACCGGACAGAGGTTGCCGTCGCTGGCAAGGCTCGTGATGTCATCAAGCGATGGGACGTACATAGCGTTTCCTTACTGGCTCACACCGTCAACGAAAGACCGCTGGTGGGGGGGGCGGGCTAGCTCCCCCAGTTGATGCCCATGGCTTCTTTCATCAGGCGTAAGGTTTCTGCCGACTCACGGCGGGCGCGTTCGCTGCCAGCCGCCAGCACTTCTTCGACAATACCCGGTTGCTGCTCCAGTTCGGCGCGGCGGGTGCGGATGGGTTCGAGAAAGCGGTTGATCGCGGCGGCGAGTTTCTTCTTCACCTCCACATCGCCCACCGTGCCCTGCTGGTAGCGTTCCTTCAGGTCGGCTACTTCGGCGGTGTCGTCATTGAAGGCATCGTGGTAGATAAATACTGGGTTGCCTTCAACCTTGCCGGGGATGTCCGCCCGGACGCGGTTGGGGTCGGTGTACATGCCGCGTACCTTCTGCTCAACGGTCTTTGCGTCGTCGCTGAGGAAGATCGCATTGCCGAGGCTCTTGCTGGCTTTCGCCTGCCCGTCAATGCCGATGAGCGTAGGCACATCGCCCACTAGGGTGTCAGGTTCGGGCAACACGTCTGCCTCGAACAGGGTGTTGAAGCGGCGGGCAATCTCGCGCGTGACTTCAAGGTGCGATGCTTGGTCTTTGCCGACGGGCACGAGGTTGGCGCGTACACACAGAATGTCGGCGGCTTGCAGCACCGGGTAGTTGAGCAAGCCGACTGATGGTTGCTCGATGTCGAGATCGCGCATCACGTCTTTGAGCGTGGGCACCCGCTGCAAGCGGGGTACGGTCACGAGGTTGGTGAAAATCAGGGCAATTTCGGGAATCTGGGGGACGAGCGATTGGAGGATGTAGCTACTGCGCTCTGGGTCAATGCCGACGCTCAGGTTATCGAGCACCACCTCCCGGATGTTCTGCGGTGTGTCGCGTAACGCCTCTTTGTCCATGCGGGTGGTGAGTGTGTGCAGGTCAGCGACAAAAAAGAAACACTCGTATTCGTCTTGCAGGCGCACGCGGTTTGCCAGTGTGCCCACATAGTGTCCGAGGTGCATACGTCCGGTGGGGCGGTCGCCAGTCAAGATACGTTTGCGGGTGCTCATGGGTCGTGCTTGCTCCTCTCGCTTCAGTGCGCTTCAACTCGTTGCAGCCGGTTCGGGTGGCATCGTCTGGCTCAGGGCGTACAGGCTATCTGCTAGTGCAAGGATTGTCTCTACCATGGCGACTCGTGTCCGCCACGCCGCATTGATGGCAGATAGCCCATAGTATGCGCCTGCCAACTGCCCGTACACCGCACCAACCGTATCGGCATCGTCGCCGAGGTTGACCGCCAGCAGGCAACCTTCATCGAAGCTGTCGCTGTTGTAGAATGCCCACAACGCCGCTTCGAGCGTTTTGACGACGTAGCCCGTCGCTTGGATTTCGGGCGGTTGTTTGTGCTTGTAAATGCCCGCTGCGATCTCGTCTATTTCGGTCACGAGTGGGTTCTGGTTCCAGTAGTACGGAATGGGGGCATAGTAGGGCGACATGATTGTGTCTTTGCTTTCGCCGCGCAGTGCCCCAAGGATGAGCGCAGCCAGCAGGTAGCACGCATCTACGGCGGTGCGGGCGGCGTGGGTGGTGCGCGAGCTGTCGCCCGCCCGTTGCAGTGCCGCCACGGGTTGGGTGGCAAAGGCAAGCGGGACGGGTGCCAGCCGCATCAGTGAGCCATTGCCTGCCTGTTGCGCGTCGGTGGTACCCGCATAGGCGTTGCCGGTCTGCTTGAAGCGCACAAGGGCGGCGGCAGTCGTGTTGCCAATATCGAAGCACGCGCCAGTGGACGAAAAGTAGCCCTCATCCATCCAGCGCACATAGCGTTCCATCTGGTCGTGTGCATCGAAGCCGCGCTTGCGTATCAGACTATCCGCAAGGCACAGTGCCATTGTGGTGTCGTCTGTCCACTGTCCGGCGGCGAGCTTGAACGGACCGCCGCCAACCATATCGGTGACGGGGGCAAAACTCCCGCGTGGTTGAAACTCGAGGGTGGTGCCGAGGGCATCACCTGTTGCCAGCCCCACGAGCGCACCGCGATAGCGTTCGAGCATGTCCATTGGTCAGTCTTCCCCTTTTTCTGTTGGGCTAGCAGCATGCTGCCACCATGTGCGCCATTTGTTCGCACTCACACGCAGATAGTCGCGGTCGGTACTAAACACCTCCAGCGTCACGGTACCGTCGTAGCCAGCTTGTTGCAGCAGGCGCACCGCCCGCTGCCAGTTGATACGCCCATCACCGAGTGGGCGGTGGTCGTCGGTTCTGCCCCGGTTGTCGCTGGCGTGAACGTGTACCAGCCGTTCGCGGAAGGCATCCAGATAGCTTGCGAGCCGGTCGCCCCCAACAAACGCATGCCCAATATCGAGGTGGAACCCAAGGCGGTCATCAGTGGCAAAAATGGCTTGCAGCGTAGCCACATTCACGGCGGGCGAGGGCGGATGCTCTACAACTATCTGCATGCCGTGGGCTTCGGCGGTGTCGGCAAGCTGACGGAAACACGCGCTGTTCCATTCCCAGCCCTGTTCTGGTGGGAAGAGGGCGGGGGCTTGCGCGACATGCACCGTGCAGTAGGGGATGGCAAGCGGTGCAAAGACCTGCCGGATGACCTGCTGCACATGCGCGACACAGCCCGCCCGCACTTCGGGCACGGGCGACGCAAACGGAAGCCACGGGGCGGTGTGTCCGACAATCCGGATGCCGTGTGCGGCGACGACGCGCTGCAAGGCGGGCACGTCGAGTTGCTCGATGCTGGCACGCGGACCTTCTACGGTCAGGTCAAGAAAATCGAAGCCATCTGCAACAGCCTGCGCCAATTCAGCACAGGCATCGCGCTTCGGGTTGTTCATGGCTCCCACTAACATTATCAGCTACCTTCCAGCCTTGTTTCAGTTGGGTGCTTCCAGAAAGATACGGGTTCGCTGCGTTTATTGTACATACTAGCACAATGGGCTGGGGCTGTGTGGTATACTGCCCGACAGTGGCGGGCGGCTGGTTGTTGCCCGATGCGAACTGACCATGTAGGTGCAAAACCCATAGAACCGCAGAAAGGGAGTGTGAGCGCGTGAAGCGAATGCGTTTGCCAATAGCGATAGCCATAGTGGTGGCGGCGTTGCTGGCAGCAGGCGTGCCGATGCCCGTGCAGGCGCAAGCGGCGTGGCAGGGCAGTTTTCGGAGCATGCAGCCGACGGTGCAGCCGTTGCAGCCCGTCGCGGTGCAGGTAAGCCTTCCCGGTTATGCTGGTCCAGCAACCTTGCTGGTGTTCGATAGTCGCGGGGCTGCGGTTGAGTCGCTCGACTTTCCCGTGACGGCGGGGCAAGCCACGGTGACTGTCACGCCGCGGGGCGCACTGGGCGAGCACTGGGGCGTGTTGTTTGCCAGTGGCGAGATTGCCTCGGAGGCGGTGTTGTACACGCTCGATGCGACCGCGACGGTGCAGACGGGTGTGCCCCACCTCGATACGCTCTACCCGCAGATTGTTGACCTGATGCTGGGCGCACGGCTGGGCTATGAAATAGATGGGCAGTATGTCCATGGCTATCGTTCGCCCGATAGTGCCTTGCTGTGGTTGCGCGATCACTACTATCAGGGGCGCGGCTTTGCCTATTTCGACCCCGACGTGACGAGCCTGCTGGATGCCTTCGAGCGTGAGCAGATGCCTGACGGGAGCCTGCCCGATTTCCTTGACCGCCCCGACTGGTTCATCGAAGCGATGCGTACCCCGGTTGAAGCCGATGTCGAGTACCTCTACATTCAGGCGGTGTATGAGGCATGGCAAATGAGCGGCGACGATGCGTGGGTTGCTGCCAAATTGCCCTCGTTGCAGGCAGCGATGAACTACAGTTTGAGCGACGCGCTGCGCTGGGAGCCAGCGATGGGCTTGATCAAGCGTCCGTTCACCATTGATACGTGGGACTTCGAGTATGGACCCACCACCAGTGACCCGCTGACTGGGCAACCTGCCCCGCGCCACTGGATTGATGACCAGACGCGCTGGGGGATTTTCCACGGCGACAATACCGGCGCGGCGCAGGCGTTGCGCTCGCTGGCGACGCTGGAGGAGCGTTTCGGCTCGCCCGACAACGCCGCCTACTACCGCCGTATGGCAGATGCGATTATGGCGCGGCTGAATGCGTTGAGTTGGAACGGACGCTTCTATACGCACCATGTGAAGTTGCAGCCGTATGACGTGCCCGGTGTGGACGAAGCCGAGCAACTCAGCCTGTCGAATGCGATTGCCCTGAACCGGGGCGTGCTGACGACTGAGCAGGGGCGTGCCATCGTTAATGAATATTACCGCCGCTTGCAGCGCAACCCTAGCATTGCGGCGTTTGGCGAATGGTTCAGCATTGACCCGCCCTTTCCCGCAGGTGCCTTTGGTTTGGCGGGGCGCAAAGGCGAACGCCCCGGCGAATATACCAACGGCGGTCTGATGCCGCTGGTGGGGGGCGAACTGGCGCGTGGTGCGTTCCGCTATGGGCGCGAGGAATATGGTTTCAACATCCTCGAACGCTACAGCAACCTGATTACCACAACGGGCGCGTCGTTCCTCTGGTACTACCCCGATGGTGCCCCCGGCATCGGTAGCCCGGAGACTATCCCCACCGATGGCTGGGGCGCAAGTGCGATGATGGGCGGCTTGATGGAAGGCGCAGTCGGGATCGAAGACCGTGGTATTCGCTACAGTCAGGCGGTGGTCAGCCCGCGCTGGACGGCTCACCCGCAGGTGAGCAATGCCTATGCGGTGGCACGCTATGCCGCCTCGGATGGCTATGTGGCGTATCGCTGGCAGGCGGGGCGCGAAGCGGGCTATGACACGCTGCGGGTCGAAGCTACGGGGAGCGGCGACACGCTGCAAATACGCATGCTGCTGCCGCGCACGTTCCGCACGCTCAACACCGTGACGCTGAACGGCACGCCAGTGGTGCCGCGCCTCGATGTCGTGGGCGACAGTCAGTATGTGGTGGTTGATGCCCCGGCGGGTGATGCGCGGGTGAAGGTGCTGTTCCGCTAGCGTCATCGCTTGTCATCCATTCGTTTGTCATCCACCGGTTTGTTAGCCGTTATTCGTTGTGCCGTGCAGGTGGTTGCGGTGCCGCCCGCCCTGTCTATCGGGGGCGGGCGGTGTATTGTTGGCAGGTGCGGCTAGACCCCCGGCAAGCCTGCCAGTGCCATAGCGACTTCTTCGCTGCTGTACTCTTGGTCTACGAGGTTGCCCGCATGGTAGTCAATGTAGGCTTGCAAGTCGAAGTGCCCGTGCCCGCACAGGTTGAACAGAATGACCTTGCTTTCGCCGCGCTCCTTGCAGACGAGGGCTTCATCAATGGCGGCTTTGACGGCGTGGTTGGCTTCGGGGGCGGGCAAGATGCCCTCGGTGCGGGCGAACTGCACACCCGCCGCGAAGCAGCCCAGTTGGTGTTCGGCGCGGGCTTCGAGCATTCCCAGCTCGTGCAGGTGGCTGACGAGCGGTGCCATGCCGTGGTAGCGCAACCCGCCAGCGTGGAAGCCGGGCGGTACAAAGGTGCTGCCCAGTGTGTGCATCTTGACGAGCGGCGCAAGGTGGCTCGTGTCGCCGTAGTCGTAGGCATAGGTGCCGCGCGTCAGCGACGGGCAGGCGGCAGGCTCGACGGCAATCACGCGCACGTCACGTTCGCCGCGGAGCTTCGCGCCGATGTAGGGGAAGGCGATGCCCGCGAAGTTGCTGCCGCCGCCAGTGCAGCCCACGATAATGTCGGGGTAGTCGCCTGCCATTTCCATCTGCTGCATTGTCTCTAGCCCTAGCACGCTCTGGTGCATCAAGACGTGGTTCAGCACGCTACCGAGTGCATAGCGCGTGTTGTCGGCTTGGGCGGCAACCTCGACGGCTTCGCTGATGGCAATGCCGAGACTGCCCCGGCTGTCGGGGTGCTCCGCAAGGATTGCCCGCCCGGCGGCGGTTTCTTCGCTGGGGCTAGCAATGACCCGTGCGCCGTAGGCTTCCATGAGAGCGCGGCGGTAGGGCTTTTGGCGGTAGCTCACGCGCACCATAAACACGGTTACGTCTAGCCCGAACAGTGCCCCGGCTGCTGCCAACGCTGACCCCCACTGCCCTGCGCCGGTTTCGGTGCTGAGGTGCTGTACGCCCTCCATCTTGTTGTAGTAGGCTTGCGGCACGGCGGTGTTAGGCTTGTGGCTTCCCGTCGGGCTGACCCCTTCGTACTTGTAGTAGATTTTCGCTGGGGTGTCGAGGGCTTTTTCGAGCTGGCGGGCACGGTAGAGCGGCGTGGGTCGCCACTGGAAGTACGCCTGTCGCACTTCGTCGGGTATCTCGATGGAGCGGTCGGTGCTGACTTCTTGCTTGATCAACTCCATCGGGAAGAGCGGCGCAAGGTCGGCGGGACCGAGCGGCTGGTGGGTGCCGGGGTGCAGGGGCGGCGGCAGGGGGGTGGGCAGGTCAGCCTGAATGTTGTACCACGCGGTGGGCATGTCTTTCTCTTGCAAGACATATTTGACCGGTTCAGTCATGGTCTAGCTCCTCTCTCTGTTTGTGCTTGGTGTTTGCGAAGCAATAAAAAACTCACCCGTTGGCGGGTGAGAGACGATACGTTGTACCGTGGTGCCACTCTCGTTCAGCCTACCCCTCCCGTCGCGCGGGTGGGCGGGCTGCACTTGTATTGCGCTACGATAACGGGGCGCGTCCGGCGGCTCCTACTGCTGCCCGGTGGGGCAGGTTCGCTCCGCAGCTCCTAGGTCCATTCCACGTGGGCACCCCATCGGCTTCCCAGCTCCCACCGACTCTCTGGGGGGTACGGGCAACGTGTACTCTTCCTGATCGTTGCTGTTGCCATATCTCGTTGTTGGTGATGCAGAGTATAGCACGCTGTCGCAGGGCGTGTCAACTGCACCGCGTAGGCTTATTCTGGGGGCGGCACCGACAGGCGGGCAAGCTGCCCAATTGCCTCGGCGATCTTGACGGTGCAGCGGCGCACCATGGTGCCCCCGCGTTCGAGTTGCTGCCCATCGAGGCTGTTCAAGCCCTCGCTCAGTTGCACCGTCGCGTCGTTGCACGAGCCAGTGCCTTCGAGGAGCGTGGCATGCACGCTCGCCAATTCTGGCGGCGGCGTGAGTTGTTGCATGCGGGTATGCACGTCGCGGATGCGGGCGTATGCGGCTTCAAGCTGGGCTTGCCACGCTGGGTTGCTGAGGTCGGCATCGCGGAGCAGTCGCCCGATCTCGCGCCCTGCTTGGTTGAGTTCGCGCAGCAACGCCCCGGCATCTTCGACGTAGGCAACCACTTGCGGCGTGTATACAAGCGGCTCCTGTAGGGTGGGCACGGGCGGTACGGTCACGGCGGGGGGCGGCGACACCTGCACGGGCGGCGGCGGCGCGGGCGGTACGGTCACGGCGGGGGGCACTGCTTCGGGGGGTGGTGCCGGGGGTACCGAGGTGGGCAACACAATGGATGGAAGCGGCGGTGGCGCGGCGGCATCGTTCAGCAGGCTGGTGGTCGGGATGTTCGGTGCTGGGGCGGTTGGGGCGGTTGCCTGCTGGTTGCGGTTGCTGCCGATAGCAAAACCGATGCCGACGCATACAATAAGCAGGAGCATCGCGCCAAGGGTGCCCGCGATGATCAGCACAAGATTGGTGCTGCGCCGGGGTGGGTCGTTCAGCGAGTTGGGCGGTTGCTGTGGTGGTGTCGCCATGCGGCGCGTCCCTGTGTTATGCTGGTGTCGTAGCCACACTATACACGGCACGGGCGGGCATTGTCAATGCGGCGGTACGCTGGTGCGGTATACTAGCACTATGACACGACCAACTCTACAGCCCGTTACGCCGCCCAACGTGTTTCTGGTGGAGCCACAGCACGCCGCCGCCCTGAACGACCCGCGCCAATACCCGGTGTCGTTGCGCCGGGGCGAGGGGTGGTGCAAGGTGGATACCACCGCGCAGGACTTTGTTGCCCGCTTGATCTATCTCTTCACGCCGCTGGCAGTGGCGGGGGTGTGCTTACTCCCGGTTGTCGCGGTGGTGCCCTATGTTGTGTTGCCGCCCGATATGCAGGCGAATGAAGCCGT
The DNA here is from genome assembly GCA_964575355.1 of uncultured Chloroflexaceae bacterium. Classification (GTDB taxonomy): domain Bacteria; phylum Chloroflexota; class Chloroflexia; order Chloroflexales; family Chloroflexaceae; genus CAZNQP01. The sequence continues at coordinate 24,732 of CAZNQP010000004.1, read as the reverse complement.
ACTGGTGCAGGTGGTGGGTTTGCTGGCGTTCCCCATTGTGTTGTGGCTGTGCTGCCTGTCGGTGCTGATCTATCGGCTCTTGCGCTGGCGTAGCCTGCGCCGCATGACGCAAGAGGGGCGTATTGTGTATGGCACCGTCCGCCGCAGTACGGTGCAATCGGCGGCGACGGGTGTGCCTGCCGTGCTGTGTGTACGGGCGACGTTTACCAGCCCGACGAGCGGCGCGACGTTGCGCGTAGCCCGCCAAAGCCAGCGCGATGCGGCTGACCTGCCGCCTGCGGGCACGCCTGTGGCAGTGCTCTACCTGAACGACCGTACCTATGCGTTGCTGTAGCTGTTGGGTCGCACATTGGCAGGCGGCGTGCCCCGGATAACACCGGAACGCGGTATAATGGGGGTAAGCGAAAGGAGACCCTATGCAAGGCGTGCCGCAGACCTCGCTGCACGTTGCCCTCGCACAGATAGACATTGCGCTGGGAGACCCGGCGGCGAACCTCGCGCAGGTGACGACGCTGGCAGCAACGGCGGCGGCACAGGGGGCGCATCTGTTGGTGCTGCCCGAACTGTGGTCAACGGGGTATAGTCTGCCCCGTGCCCGCGAGCTTGCCGATGCCCCCGGTACGGGCATGCATGCCGCCCTCGCGCAACTGGCGCGTGAACAGGGCATTGCTATTGCTGGCTCGACACTGATGTGGCAGGGCGATGCCCCGGCGAATGTCGCCACGTTGTATCTTGCCGATGGGAGCTTGCTGCTCGATTATAGCAAGTTGCACCTGTTTGGCTTGATGGACGAAGACCAGTACCTTGTCGCAGGCGACCGTATGCCCGTGGCGGCAGCACCGTGGGGCAGCACCGCGCTTGCCATTTGCTATGACTTGCGCTTCCCGGAGGTGTTCCGGGCGTATGCGCTAGCGGGGGCGGCGGTGTGCATTGTGCCCGCCGAATGGCCACAGCCGCGTATACAGCACTGGCGCACGCTGGTGCAGGCGCGTGCCATCGAAAACCAGTGCTTTGTTGTGGCGGTGAACCGTGTGGGGCACGACGATGCAAATACGTTTGGCGGGCATTCGCTGGTGGTTGCGCCGTCGGGCGATGTGGTGGTAGAAGGGGACGAACAGGCGCAACTCTTGTATGCGACGCTCGATAGTGCCGAGGTCGTCGCTACACGGGAACGCATTCCGGTCTTGCGCGACCGCCGCGCGGACGTGTATGGGTTGCCCGTTGCATCATCCAACCTAACGGTATCGTAGGGGTATGAGAAGAGACAGGGCAGGGCAAGGTGCAGGGCGGCATCGCGGGGGGGGGCTGCGCTGGTGGGGGTGGCTTGTGCTGCTGCTCGCCGCGTGTACCGCTCAGCCCGCCGAAGCCCCACCTGCGCCCACACCTGTGCCGCCCACGCCCGAACCTATCGTGTTGCGGCTGTGGCACGCGCTACCGCGTGAGCAACAGCCTGTGATGCGGGCGTTGGTCGAGCAATACAACCAGTCGCAGACGGGTGCCAAGATCGTCCTAGAGGTTCACCCGACGGCATCGTTGTTGCGCGACATGGATACTGCCCTCCGTTCGGGGAGTGGTCCCGACCTTGCGATTGTGAAGAGCCACTCGCTTGGTGTGCTGGCGACTAGTGGGCTGGCATTGCCCGTGGACGGACTGGTGGAGCGGCGGGTGCTGAACATGTTGCTACCCGATGCCCGCGCCACTGCCATTGCAGCCGACAGCGCAGGTGTGCGCCAGATGTACGGGGTACCGCTGACTCTCGACACACTGGTGCTGTACTATAACCGTGCGGTGGTGCCCGAACCCCCCGCGACGTTCGCTGACATGCTGGCACTTGCCGACCGCTTTGCCACCGTGAGCGAAGAGGGCGTGCCGCGCTGGGGGATGGCATACACCCTCAACATTGACAAGACTATGCCCTACCTCTCATCGTTTGGTGGGAGCGTCTATAATGCATCAGGAGAGTTTGTGCTGGCAACGGATACCCGTGCTGGTACCCTCGACTGGTTGGAATGGCAGGTGCAGTTGCGCGACAATCCCCACATCGTTGCAGTTGACGACAGCATTACGGTTGATAGTATAATGAAGGCACAACAGGCTCCGCTCACGATTGACTGGGCGCACGCCCTGCCGGTCTATCGGAGCCTCTGGGCAGAGCAGCACGGGGTTGCACCATTGCCGCCGCTTACGCCCGACAGCGAGGCACCCCAGCCCTATCTCCAGAGCGACGCACTGGTGATGACCGGGCGGCTCGTAGATGAAGCCGCGCAGGTTGCCGCGACGGATTTCGTCCGCTTTCTTGTATCAGCGGAGGCACAGCAGCGGTTGCTTGAGTTTGACATGGTACCGGCACGGCAGCAGGTGGCAGCACTCGCCAGCCTGCCACCCGACAGCCCCGTGCAGGTTATTCGGGCACAGGTGGGGAATGCCCGCCCACTCCCGAATAGCCCAACCGACAGCGGGGTGGTGTACCCTGCGCTGAGCCGGATGCAGCATGCCGTCTTGCGGGGGTTGCTCAGCCCCCAAGATGCACTCGACGCTGCCGCGGCGACCATTACCGCCGCCAGCACGGTGGCACCGCCACCAGAACCAGCAGCAACACACGAAGAATGATGCTGG
>CAZNQP010000004.1:0-22016 GCA_964575355.1 uncultured Chloroflexaceae bacterium | reverse complement strand
GAATGATGCTGGCGGGCACGGCGATGCCGTGTAGTTGCTCCACATCGAAAAATGTAGTAGAATGTGCGCCAGATGGCTACTCTGTAGGCATGTGTGTGCCTGAAGCAACATCAGCGTACCAGGGTTGTCTCCCTCGACTGGCTGACGGCTTTCAAGGAGGATATTTGAATGGCAAGCAGAACCGAAGAAATGGTGCGCAATCTCAAAGCCTTGAGTATGAACACACCTGACATTGAAGCTTCGGCGGTAGTCAGTGTAGACGGTCTTATCATGGCATCGGCATTGCCTGCCGATGTCGAAGAAGATCGCGTGTCGGCGATGAGTGCTGCCATGTTGTCGCTGGGCGAGCGGATCGCTTCCGAACTGCGGCGTGGTCAGCTTGATCAAGTGTTCGTGCGGGGTGAAGAAGGCTACGTGATCCTTATGGCTATTGGAGAGGAAGCCGTGTTGACTGCGCTGGCACACAGCCGGGCAAAACTCGGTTTGGTCTTCCTCGATATGCGGCGAACGGCAAACGAACTTATCAACCTAGTATAGTCTGTCGCAGGTTTGCTTGCTGCCCGTGTCCGGTTCTGCCGTCCAATGGTGGGTAGCTTTCTGCCCCCTTTGTTCCTTGCGACGATGATAGAGTAGTTGGTTGCAACAGCCCGGCGAAACCCATGCCCGGCTGTTGCTCTTTTTCGTCTCGCGTGTGTGTTGGGTTGCATCGGGTTGGGGTGGCTGTCTGGGGTGGTTTCGTGTGTGATACTGGGGTAGCGGGTGTGCGGCACTGGTGCCGACCCGACCCTGCCAAACTGGAAAGAGAGCACAGGTGTGAGTGAAGTGCATTATGATCTTGTCGTGATTGGTTCCGGTCCGGGGGGCTATGTTGCCGCTATCCGGGCGACGCAACTGGGGTTGAAGGCGGCAATCGTGGAGGTGGATGCTATGGGTGGGGTCTGCCTCAACATCGGGTGTATCCCGACGAAAGCCCTGTTGCATAGTGCCGACCTGCTAGAGGAAATCCGCGAGAGTAAGACCTTCGGTATCTCAGTCGCCGATGTGTCCTTCGATCTGAAGGGCGCGATGAAACATAAGCAGAAGGTGGTGCGCCAGAGTTCGCAGGGCGTTGCTTTCTTGATGAAGAAAAACAAGGTGGATGTGTACGAGGGGTGGGGTGTGGTCGAAAGCCCCACCACCGTGCGCGTGAAGCTGAACAAGGGCGAAGAGCAGGTGTTGCAGGCGCGTAACATCTTGCTGGCGACAGGCGCGAAGCCGCGTGAAATGCCCGGTACATCTTTTGACCACGAGCGCATCATGTCGTCCACCGACATGCTGAACCTGCAAGACGTGCCGCCGCGCCTGCTGGTGATTGGGGCGGGGGCTATCGGGGTTGAGTTTGCCTCTATGTTCCTGTCGTTTGGCTCGCAGGTCACGCTTGTTGAGGCACAGGATCGCATCGTGCCGCTAGAAGATGCTGAGGTGAGTGCCGAACTCGCCAAAGCCTTCAAGAAGCGTGGCATGAACATTATTACGGGGGCGAGCTACAAGGGCGTGCAGGCGCACGACGATAAACTCGTCGCCACGATTGCCACGCAGGACGGTAGCGAGCAGCAGCACGAAGTGGACAAGATGCTGATTGCTATCGGGATTGTGCCGCGCACCAACGACATTGGGCTGGAAGCGAACGGTATCAAGACCGACGGGCGCGGTTTTGTCGAGGTGGATGGCTTGCTGCGTACCAATGTACCGGGGGTCTATGCCATTGGCGACTGCATTAACACGCCGTGGCTAGCGCACATCGCCAGTGCCGAGGGGATTATGGTTGCCGAGCAGATCGCGGGTCTGCACGTCCACGAGATTGACTACACGCGCATCCCGGCGTGTACCTATTGCAACCCAGAAGTTGCCAGTGTGGGCTTGACCGAGCAGCAGGCACGCGACGCGGGCTACGAGGTGAAGGTGGGCAAGTTCCCGTTTGCTGCCAATGGCAAGGCGCGGGTACTGGGACAGGCGACGTTCGGCTTTGTCAAGATTGTGAGCGATGCCCAGTATGATGAGGTGCTCGGCATGCATATCATCGGACCGAAGGCGACAGAGCTAATCAGCGAGGGTGAGGTGGCGATCAGCCACGAAGCGACCAGCGAGAGCCTGATGCATACCATCCACTCGCACCCCACGCTGCACGAGGCAATTGTCGAAGCCGCGCACCACGCGGCGGCAGGTGCGCCCATTCACCTGTAAAAGCCACCGGTAAGCCACGCTCCAAACAAGCCAAGACCCCCGCACGTCAGCCGAACGTGCGGGGGTTTTGCGGGTGTGCGGGGTATGGGGGGCTAGCTCGTCTATGCTGTGGGCGTGCCCAAGCGGGTAGTCTGTAAGCCGCGCCGTGCCAGTGCGATCTGGATGCCCGTTTGTAGGTTGCTGCTGGTGGTCAGCGCGGAGAAATCGAGACCTAGCCCGACAATGGATTGTGCCGCCTGTGGGCTGATGCCCGTGAAGATGATGTGGGTACCGAGCAGACTGGCAGCCCGCATAGTCTGGAGCAACGAATTGGCGACGGCGGTGTCAATCATCGGGACACCCGTAATATCGAGAATTGCGACATCGGCGTGGTGTGTATTGATGCCCTCCAACAGGCTCTGCATCACCTGCTGGGCACGTTGTGTGTCCACGCTGCCGACCAGTGGCAGCACGATCACGCCCTCGAAGAGGGGCACGACAGGCACCGCAAGCTCGGCTATAATCTGTTGCAGTGCCTTTTGCCGTGACTCTAACTGGTTGACGGCGAGGTCGGTGGTTGTCTGCTGGATGTAGCGTCGTTCGAGGTGGTCAATGATGCGCGTCAGGATGCGGGTGGCGTAGTCGCCGTCGGGGTGGCGTGGTGGTATAATCGGGTTGTGGGTGTGGAGGTTTCATCATGGTGTAAGGACAGCGCACGCTGGGAGGGTGCAATGCCGGGAGACGCAAACCGCGTAAAGAGCAACCTATACGGATGGGTGGCACTGCTCGCCAGCATTGCGGTGCTTGGGCTGGCGGGGCTATGGCTGGCAGGCGTGCCCGCTCCCGCGTCGCCTGCACCTGTGTCGGCACAGGCGGGACAGCCCTATCAGGGACGCTGGCAGGGTATCACGTCGCAGCGTCGCCAGCGGGTGCAGTTCGGCGTTGATCAGGGTGCCATCACGACCGTACTCGCCGATGTGACCATCACGGGTACCCGCGACGGGGAGCCGTGCCAAGAAATCTACTTTTACCTCAACAGTGGGTTTGCCCCCGCCGGGTTGACCCTGATTGCGGGCGACCAGTTTAGCATGGTGCTGGAAGACGAGCGCACGCGCTTCGAGATGACCGGGGTATTCACCAGTGCCAACAGTGCCGTGGGCACGCTCAACCTGCGTACCAAGCCGCCGCTCCGTTTTACGTGCAGCGGCGGCGGCGAAGCAACGTGGGAGGCAACGCTGACCCCTGACCGGGTTGCCACGCCCACGCGCCCGCCGTTGCCCACGCGCCCGCCGTTGCCGACCTTCCCTGTCCCCGAACTGCCACCCACGGGCGGTGAGTAGCCCGCGTTGCCCCCCTAGCTAGCATCGCTCGGTGGGCGACCGGTGTATTGGCGATAGCGGGCAGGCATCTGGGTCAGGTCTTCCGCTCCATAGCCGAGGCTGACCATTGCACTGTAGCGGGCAAGCGCGGCTTCTGCCATTGGTGCCGGAATGCCCAGATCGTGCAGGCTGCGTGTGATCGCCATGAGGTCTTTGCGGACACCCTGCATATCGAAGGCAACGTCGTGTGGTTCGCCGCGCAGGGCGGGGAGCAGGTTGGGCAAAATCCGTAGCCCTGCCGAACTGTCGGCGATCACGTCGAGCAGGCGCGACAGGTCTAGCCCGAAGGCATCGGCTGCCGCAAGGGACTCGCTCATGCCCATCCAGTAGGCACACAAGATGTTGTTCACGGCGAGCTTGGTCATCGCGCCGCTGCCCGTCGTGCCCATGGGTTGGATGCTGCGGCACCACGTATTGAGGAGCGGGCGGGCGCGTTCGAGGTCGGCGGGGTCGCCACCCACGAGGGCAACCAGTTTGCGCTCGTAGATCAGCTTGCCGCCCCCCGACAAGGGTGCGTCAATCAGGGTTGCCTTGCGCTGTGCGGCGACGGTGGCAATATGCTGGATGGTATCAGGGCGGATGGTGCTCATCTCGATGAACAGGGTGTTGGTCACGTTGCCCGCCAGCAAGCCCGTTTCGCCGCTGTATACGCCCGCAACGGCGGCATCATCGGTGAGGATGCTGAAGACCGGATCACACGCGCTGGCTAGTTCGGCGAGCGACGGCGCAAGCTGTGCGCCCTGTGCGACGAGTGGATCGGCTTTGTTGTTGGTACGGTTCCACACGATGACCGCGTGCCCATCGTGCAGCAGCATTTCGACCATGGCGAAGCCCATGCGCCCCAACCCGACAAACCCGATTGGCATGCTTCTTTCCTTTCTAATCACACTTGGCTAATCGCACTTGGCAATGGTACCGGATAGTGCCCGGAGAGTGTCCATACAATAGCATACGGACGACAATAGCACACGCACGGTACACCTACCGTGCGTGCGTGTGCTGTGTACGAGCGTGGCAGAGCCGCAGGGCTAGCCGTTGCGCTTCTAGCCGTTGCGCTTAAGGATGCCCGCGTGCTTGGCGTAGGTTTCGGCACGCCCGAACACGAGCAACCCCAGCGGAATACCCACCAGTGCGGTGATGAGCAACGGCAGCAGCACGGGCAGCAGGAGCGGTTCGAGTGCGGTACCTTCGAGCATTGCCTGCCGGATGCCTTCCAGCATGTAGGTGGCAGGCGACAGGTACGCGACGGGCTGGAGCAGGTCGGGTAGCACCGTGATGGGGTAGTACACGCCGCTGACGAGCAGGATCAGGGCTTTGATGATGTTGGTCATCTGCACGCCCTTTTCGGGCCAGATGAGCGGCAACGGGGCAGCCATCAAGCCCAAGCCGACGAAGCCGAGACTGCCGAAAAGCAGCACGACCCCGGCACTCAGCCAGTCGGTGCGCGATAGGTCTATCTGGAAGAAGAACGCTAGCGCAGCCAGAATGATCACCGCGTGCAACGCCCCATAGAGCACGCCAAACAAGGATTGACCGAGGAGGTGTGTGATGCGGCTGACGGGTGCCATGAAGGTGTACTCGATGGTACCCTCCCAGCGTTCCCACTGGATCGCCTCGCTCACGATGTCGAACACCACCGACAGATAGTGCCATACCAGCGTGCCGACCATGAGGTAGAGGATGAAGCCATCAATGGCAGCCTGTGGCAGGGGTTCGCCCGTGATGCTGCCCGCCGCCTTGCCAATGAACGTAATCGAGAGCGCGTTCACGACGGCGTAGGTAATCCATACGACTTCCCATGCCCAGTATCGCTTGATCAGGTTGATGTTGCGCTCGATGAAGGCATAGGAACTCCGTATCTCGCGGAGCACCCCGCCCGCACCGGGCGAAGGACGAGTCACCATGACGCTATTGCCTCCTGCAACCAGCGCACCGCAACCCGTCCCGCACCCGATGGTGCGCGGGCAGGTGGCTGGCTAGAATAGTTCCTGTTTCAGTTGCTCGTGATAGATGCGCCCTAGTGGCAGCAGAAACGCCCCGGTTGCGGGGTGCCACGCCACGACAGCACGTTCAGTCACCACTACACTATAGCCATCGGCAAGCCCACTGTCAACGGCGGGATGGGCGATGCCCTGCAAGATAACGTTCTTCACCATGTCGGGTGATGCCCAGAACTCGTCGGTGATGGGTCGCCCGAAGGCACGGTAGAAGGTATCGGCACCGCCGAAGGTTGCGTCAATCCACGTCATCATTTCGGGGCGCAGTTCACTATCGCCGCGCACCCGAATGCTGTCGCCGCTGATCCAGCCTGTGCCGCCAATGTCGTATGCCATGCGCCAACCGAGCGGCGCAAGCTGCACATCGTGGCTGAGTACCGTGCGCTCGAACGCGACGTACTCACTGAAGGCAACTACCGTGTCCGCGTCAGCGTCGGGCATCCGCATGGGCGGTGCGATCAGGTTGCCCCACTGGAGATAGTTGGCACCCCACAGCCCACGAGCGGTGCGGAGGTACAGCCCGCCGAGCGGGTGGTCTACGAACGGTTGCCCCATCTGGAGCATCTGGGCACGCTGGTGGTCTGCGATGCTGCCATCGTTGCGGCTGACCACAATGAAGCGGTTGAAGGCGCGTACCCGCTGGGTCAGGTCTTGTAGCGAGATGGTGTAGGGGTAGCCGACTACGCCATCGAGAATGACAATCTCACCGGGGGCATCGGGGGCAGCCACTGCCATGACTTCGTGGTAAGGGAACGGGAGCCGCACCTGCTCGCCCGTTTCGGGCACCGTGATCGTGTTGCGGAAGAGCGTTGCCGGGTCATAGTTGGGCGCGTTGATCCAGATGTGTGCCGCGACGCGACCGGGGTCTTGTACCAGACGGTCATACAGGGCTTGGATCAGTTGCGGGCTTGCCTCGCCGGGGGCTGCCGCCATCATCGCGGTGTTGTAGCCGTAGGCTTCGTAGGCACCCACAAAGGCTTCGGGGGCAGCCCCCAAATTGTTGGGCGTAAACGGCTGGTCAGAGCCATTCGGTCCCAGTTTGGTGTAGTACACCTCGCGGTAATCGCGGGCATCTTGCGGCACAAACTGGCGTGAGAACCGAAACGCATCGGTGGGGTCATTGCCGCCGATATTCACCGTGATGTTGGTGAAGGCAATAAAGTCACAGTTGCTGTCGTTGCCCTGTCGCATCAGGTAATAGCTGGGCAATGCAAGCGGGCGCGACCCGTCGGTTATGCGGGGCGTATAGCGGGGGGGCAAGCCGTCTGGGTAGAACAGCGCACGCATCCCTGCCAATGTGCGAGTGTCGGGGGTTGTCGGGGGCGTTGCGCCCTCGGCGTGCAGGCGGGCAGGGGTGATCGTCAGCGTGAGCAATGCCGCCAGTGCCAGCAGTCCGTACCGCAGCAGATTGTTCATACGATTAAACCTCCGTGGGTGCGTATTGTGTATGCCGGAAAACTACCCAGATTGTACCACGCGCACCAGCGAAATGCTACCGGGTTGCGCGGTGGGTGGCGTGTGCTACGGGTTGGTGGGCAGGTGTTGCTGGAAGAACGCAAGCGTGCGGGTGCGGTAAAGCTGGTCATCGCTCCCATACAGGGTATGCCCGTTGCCTTCGTACAGGTACAGCGTGACATCTTTGCCCGCCGCCTGCAACGCTTCGGCGATGGCAACACTGGCACTGGCAGCAACCACTGTGTCGGCGGTGCCGTGGTGCAGCATGACGGGTGCCTGCACCATATCGAAGTAGTTGATCGGTGATACACGCTCGTAGGCGGCGGGGTCGGCTTCGGGCGGGAATATCCATGTATCGGTGCCGGGGTTGCCGCCACTGTTGGCGAAGCGGCGGGCATAGTCCACCGCAAGGTCTGCTGGGGCAGGCGCGTAGACCACCGCCGCCGCGATCTCGTCGGGCACGAGCGCGAGTGCGGCGACCGTGACGGACGCGCCGCGACTGTGCCCCCACATCCCGACTGCGCCGGGCTGTGCCTGCGGGAGTTGCTGTACCAGTGGCAACAGGCTGATCACGTCCATGTAGTAGCCGGTGTAAAACGGGTTCGCGCCATCGTCGCCGCCACCATAGCCGCGATAGTCGGGGGCAACAACAAGGTAGCCGTTATTCGCCATGAAGTCGGCAAAGTCGCGGCTATCCATGCCCGGTACGTAACGTTCGGGGGCGATGTAGCCCCGGTTGGCGATGATCACCGGGAAGGGTGGCTCACCGTTGGGGATGTGGATCAGCCCGGTGAGTTGCAACCCATCGGCGGGGTAGGTAATGCGGTAGCTGGTATAGTTTGCGCCCTGCAACCAGAGGTCACCAATCGTAATCTCGCCCTCACCACGCGGGCGTTCGCGGAGGGCGGGTATGGTCAGCGCACCGACTGGATCGGGGGTAGGTGTGACGGTAGGCGTAGCCTCTGCCGTGGGCGGGGCGGGCGTAGCCGTGGGCGGGGCGGGTGTTGCCGTAGGCGGGGCGGGTGTTGCCGTGGGCGGGGCGGGCGTTGCCGTGGGCGGGGCGGGCGTTGCCGTGGGCGGGGCAACCTGTGCCGCGCCGGGGGCAGCACACCCCGCGAACACCACCACGAACAGCAGCAACAGCACGCTTACCGATAGGTTGAAAGAAGCCGACGGTTTTAGATAAAACGATTGCATAACTCTATTGTAGGCATAAAACGGTGGCACTGGCAAGTCAGCACCGTGCATGTGGTAGTATGAAGTCAGGGCGTTGCTGTATGCGGCAGCGACAAGTAGCGAGCACAGGAGACTATTGCGATGGACAGCATCGGCTGGCACTGGTGGCAAACGGGGGTGATCTATCAGGTCTACCCGCGGAGTTTTCAGGATAGCAACAATGATGGCGTGGGCGACCTGCCCGGCATCACGCAGCGCGTAGATTACTTGCAGTGGCTCGGTGTGGATGCCGTGTGGTTGTCGCCGATGTACCCGTCGCCGATGGCAGACTTTGGCTACGATGTTGCCGACTATACCGACGTTGACCCAGTATTCGGCACACTGGCAGACCTCGACGCGCTACGCGACGCGCTGCACGAGCGCGGCATGAAGCTGATCCTCGATCTGGTGCCTAACCATAGCTCGGACGAACACCCGTGGTTTGTCGAGGCGCGGGCGAGCCGCGACAACCCGAAGCGCAACTGGTATATCTGGCGCGACCCCGCCCCCGACGGTGGTGTGCCCAATAACTGGATCAGTCACTTCGGTGGCTCGGCGTGGACGTGGGATGCGGCAACCGGGCAATACTACCTGCACCTGTTTGACCCGAAGCAACCCGACCTGAACTGGCGTAACCCGGAGGTGCGGGCGGCGATGTACGATGTGATGCGCTTCTGGTTCGACCGGGGCATTGATGGCTTTCGCATTGACGTGCTGTGGCAACTGATCAAGGATGCGGACTTCCGCGACAACCTGATCAATCCCGATTATGACCCCACCAGCATGCGGTATACCCATCAGCATATTCGGGTGCATACCGAAGACCTGCCCGAAACGCACGAGATTGTGCGCGAGATGCGGGCAGTCGCCGATGAATACGACGAGCGGGTGTTGATCGGTGAAATCTACCTGCCTTACGCGCAACTGATGACGTACTACGGCAGTGCCATGGATGAAGTCCATATGCCATTCAACTTTGCGTTGCTGCTGCTGGATGACTGGTCGGCGGGCGGCGTGCGGGCACTCGTCGAAGACTACGAGGCGGCACTGCCCGCCGGGGCACAGCCCAACTGGGTGCTGGGCAACCATGATCAACCGCGTGTCGCGGCGCGGCGCGGCATGGCGTATGCACGGCTGGCTCAGATGCTCCTGTTGACGTTGCGGGGCACGCCCACTTGCTATTATGGCGACGAACTGGGCATGCACGACGTGCCGATACCGCCGGAACTGACACACGACCCGCAGGCAAAAACGGCAGACTTTAACGGGCGCGACCCCGAACGCACGCCCATGCAGTGGGACACCACGCCCAACGCGGGCTTCACGGCGGCGGACGTGCAACCGTGGTTGCCGGTGGCTGCCGATGCCGTGACGTGCAACGTGACGGTGCAACAAACAGACCCGACTTCGATGCTGGCGTTGGTGCGCCACCTGCTCGCAGTGCGCCGCCAGCACGCCGCGCTGCACAGTGGTAGCTATCGTACCCTCGATAACAGCAACCCGGCACAAGTGTATAGCTTTCTGCGGACGGCAGGCACGCAGCAAATCGTGGTGGTGCTCAACTTCAGCGACCAGCTGCAGCACATACAGGTGATGGGCGTGGCGCAGGTGGATAGCGTGCTGTGCAGCACAACCATGCGTGTCACCCCCGGTGCGTCGCTGGATGCAGCGACGGTTGGCTTGCAGCCCTACGAGGGGCAGGTGTTGCTACTCGCATGAGCACCACACCCCCAGTTCCCCAACTCTGGACGGTACGCCTTGCCGTTATGGCGATTTTTCTCGTGAATGGGGCGGTACTGGCGGTTTGGGCTACTCAGATACCGATTGTGCAGGCGAACCTTGCCCTGACCGAGGGTGTGCTAGGGCTGGCTATTCTCGCGGTGCCACTGGGTTCGCTCCCCACGTTGCTGCTCGGCGGCAAGTTCGTTGCCATGTTCGGTAGCCAGATGGTCATTCGCATAAGTGCGGTGCTCTATGCGTTGTCCATCGTGCCGCCCATCGTCGCCCCCAACCTCGCGGTACTGGTGGTTGCGCTGTTCTTTATGGGTGCCTGTAACGGTGCTATGGATGTGGCGATGAATACGCAGGCATCGCTGGTTGAGCAACAGCTGAACAAGCCGCTCATGTCGTCTATCCATGCGCTATGGAGTGTGGGCGGCTTTGCTGGGGCTGCACTGGTCAGTCTGTTGCTGGCGGTGGGGCTGGCACCGCTCTCTGTTGTGCTCAGTATTGCGGCATTGCTGCTGGTGATTAGCGTGGGCGCGGTGCCGTTTCTCTTGGTGGCGGCGCACGCCGAAGAGCAAGTAGCCGATGCGCCCATCATCGCGCTGCCGCGTGGTGCGCTGTTTGGGTTGGCAGTGCTGGTGTTTCTTGCGTTCATCAGCGAGGGGGCATTGCTTGACTGGAGCGCGGTCTATCTGGCACGCGAACTGGGTAGCGAGCCAGCGATTGCTGCACTTGGTTTCGCTACCTATTCGTTGATGATGGCGGTGGGGCGTGCCACGGGCGACATGCTGGTGGGGCGGTTGGGGCAGGTGGCGGTGGTGCGCGGCGGAAGCCTGCTGGCGGCTGTGGGCTTAACGCTGTCGTTGCTCGCACAGAACGTGCCATTGGCACTGCTTGGTTTCGCGTGTGTGGGGGCGGGGCTGGCAAATACGGTGCCGCTCCTCTTTTCGGCGGCGGGGCGCGTGCCGGGGGTGCCATCGGGTACGGGCATCGCGGCGGTCACGTCGTTTGGCTACTTTGGCGGCATGGTTGCGCCGCCGCTCATTGGGCTGGTCGCCGAACAAACGTCGTTACGGCTTGCGTTGGCACTGACACTGATCGGGACGCTGACGATTGCGCTCCGTGCCCCAGTGATTGCGACTGCTACGACACGGGGAGCGGCGACACCGCCCGCCGAGCCGCAGCAGTCGTCTGTCTCGTGACATCGTGGCAAGCACCGTCCCGGAGCCGGGGCACGTCAGCCCTTGACGGCACCGGCTGTCAGTCCGGCAATGATGCGCCGCTGGAAGTACAGCGTGAGGAAAATGAGCGGCACGGTGACGATGACCGCCGCCGCCATGATCTGCCCCCACGGGATTTCAAAGCCGCTGGAGGTCGAGCCGGAAAACGCCGTGATTGCGTAGGTGACGGTGCGGTTTTCGGGCGTTTGTGTGAACGATAGCGCGAACAGATACTCGTTCCACGCCGCGATGAACGCCAACAGCCCGGTCGTGACCATGCCGGGTGCCGAGAGCGGGAGCAGCACTTTGTAGAACGTCTGGAAGGGTGATGCGCCGTCCACGTAGGCGGCTTCTTCGAGGTCACGCGGCATGGTCTTGAAGAAGTTGGTGAGCACCCACACCGTAAACGGGAGCGTGAAAATCAGGTACGTGATGATCAGGGCGGTGATGTTGTTGTACAGCCCTAGGGTGGTGATCATCTGGTATAGGGCACCGAGCACGGCAATCTGTGGGAACATTGTCATGGCAAGCACAATGTAGAGGACAGGGGTGCGCCCCTTGAACGTGAAGCGTCCGAGCGCATACGCCGCCGCCGAGCCGATCACCAACGACAGTACCGTGACCGAGAACGACACGACGGTACTGTTCCATAGGGCACTCATAAACTGCCCGTTTTGGAACACGGCGGCGTAGTGTTCGAGGGTGAACGCGGTGGGGATGAGCTGGGGCGGTGTGCTGAACAGGGATGAGTTGGGCGTGATGGACGACACGAACGCCCAGTAGAACGGGAAGATGGTGTAGGCGAGGATCAGCCCCACCACCACATAGAACAGCCCGCGCTGGATCGTGTGTTGTGTTTTGCGTGACATGCTATGCCTCCTCTACGCGCAGGGTCGTGACGTAGACCACCACGAAGATCGCAATAATGAAGAAGATGCCGACACTGATCGCGGAGCCATAGCCGAGGTCGGAGAAGTCCACGAGGTTGATCTGAGCGTAGGTTGCCATGGTCTGGGTGTCGGGGCGGTTGCCAAACATGACATAAAACACGTCGAACACGCGCAGCGAGTCGAGCGTGCGGAAGATCAGGGTGACGAGGATCGCGGGGCGCAAGAGTGGGAGCGTGATAGACATAAACTGTTGTAGCCAGCTGGCACCGTCTACGTCGGCGGCTTCGTAGATGTCGGTAGGGATGACCTGTAACCCGGCGAGCAGCAGCAGCGCGACAAAGGGCGTGGTCTTCCAGATGTCCACGGCGGCAATGGCGATCAGGGCGGTGGTGGTGTCGGTGCCGAGGAGCGCAATAGAGTCTAGCCCGAAGGTGGTACGCACCCCGTTAATGCTGTAGTTGATCACGCCGTACACGTCGTTATACATCCACTTCCACATCTGTGCCGAGATCACGGTGGGGATTGCCCACGGGATGAGCATGGCGGCACGCATAGGACCGCGTCCGCGAAAGTTCGAGTTGATGACAAGGGCGATGCTTAGCCCTAGGGCAAACTCGAAGAGCACGGTGATAACCGTAAAAAAGACGGTGTTGCCAATGGCACGCAGCCAATCTTGGTCTTGCAAGAGAAAGCGATAGTTTTCTAAGCCCACAAAATTGATTGCTTCACTAGAGGCAAGGCGGGCATCGGTCAGGCTGAGGTAGAGCGTTTGGAGCAGGGGGTACAGCCCGACAATAGCCACCACCACTAGCGTCGGGGTGAGCAGTAGCCACGCAAAGCGGGTGCGGCTGGCGGCAAGGCTCAGGCTTTTGCGCGCCGTAGCGTTTGCCTTGCTCTGGGTCGTGACACGTTGAGTCATAAGTGCCTCACTTGGGTTGTTGGTCTCCGGTTGGCTGGTAACGGTTCGACAGCAGCCCCGGCGTGTTGCCAGAGCTGCTGCTGGGTCGTGGTGTGGGTTGGGCTAGCGCAGGGTACGCTGCAACCGTGATTCGATGGACTGTACGGCTTGCTCGGCATTGCTGTTTTGCAAGGCTTCGTACACACCCTGATAGAACGCCGTCGAGACTTCGTTGTAACGTTCGCCCGCCTGTGTCGAGGGGCGCGTCACGCGCACCACGTCTGCCATGGTTTCGAGAAACGGCATGGCTGCAATCACATCTGGGTCGGCGGCTACGTCGGGGATGGTCGGGACATATGAGCCAACCACGCCGCGCCACTGCTGTACGTCGGGGCTGGTCATGTAGCGTACCAGTTCTATAGATGCTGCGGGGTTTTCAGAATAGGCGGAGACGGCGAGTTGCCAGCCCCCAACCGTGCCGGCGGCTGCGCCGTCGTTGGCGGTGGGGAGCGGGGCGACATCGAACGTGCCTTGAATGGGCGAGTCGGGTTCGTTCCCGGCGGCGTAGGCGTAGGGCCAGTTACGCATAAAGGCAGCGTTACCGCCTTGGAAGACGTTGCGTGCGTCTTCTTCGCGGAATGACACGACCCCGGCGGGTGAGATGGTGCCGACCCAGCCTGCCGCGCGGTTGATCGCTTCGATGGCTTGCGGGTTGTTCAGGGTTACTTCGCCGCTTTCGTCTATGATGGCACCACCGCCGTGGCTGTAGCTCCATTCCAGTGCATTACAGGTTAGCCCTTCATAGGCGGCACCCTGCCACACAAAGCCAACGAATGCGTCGTTACCGTCGGCGTTTTCGCCTTCCTGAATGGTGGTTGCCATTTCTTCCAGTTCATTCCATGTGGCGGGCGGGGTATCATACCCGTATTTTTCGAGCAGGTCGGTGCGATAGTAGAGCATCCCGAAGTCGGCAAACCATGGCATGGCGACCAGTTTGCCATCCACGGTGTTGTTCTCGATGATGGTGTCGTAGTGGGTGCTGGCGACTTCGCCAAGGGCGGGGGACAGGTCAAGCAGGTGTTGCGCGAAGGCACCGGGCCAGATCACGTCGAGCATCATCACATCAACGTCGCTGGATTGCCCTTGGAAGAAGCGTTGGTAGGTGGCGTAGTTTTCCGATGCGTCTTGGGGTTTGGGGATAATCTCGACTTCGATGCCGGTATCGGCGGTGAACTGCGCGACGAGTACTTCGTCAATCTCGGCACCTAGACCAACCGAGTCACCGTAGTAGGTGATGGTGGTACCTTCGTAGTCGCGGGTGGCATCGGCAAAGGCGGGCGGCGCGGGGAACTCGCGGGCGGGTTGTTCTTCTGCGGCGGCGGTCTCGCCATCGGCGGGGGCTTCGGCTTCAGCGGCTTCGCCATCGGCGGGGGCTTCTTCTTCGGCGGGGGCGGCTGTTTGCCCGCCGCCGCAGGCTGCGACGAACAGGAGCAGGACGAGCATCATGCTCAACCACGAAATGTGTTTCATGTTTCTTTCCTTCATTGGATTCAGTTTGTCAGTGTATCGTTCTGACAGGCTACGTCTCTGTAACGTGTGCTATTTCATCTTGTGCTTCTCACGGACGGCTTTAGATTTCTCGTTCGCCAGCGACCTCCATATCTTTTCAGAAAGCGTTTGGTTCGCGCCAGAAGATGGTGTGTGTCCATTCTATGATGACACGAGATGACACTAACCGTATAACCCACGTTGTTTTTGTCCACAGCAGGCACCTATGCCTGTTTGCTGTTAAACTATAGCACTCGAAACTAGAAGCGTCAAGCAAAATTGGATTGTCGTTTGTGGGAACTGTCACAAAGGTGGGTGGTACTGTTTGGGGTGTTTCGTCATCACGTTGGAAAGCGTTTGCTGTGGTGTTTGGTGGGCAGTGGGGCGGTTGGGGCTGAGAGTGTGGTATGATATGCAGTATTCGTAGGGCTGTGTGGCAACACTGGTGTTGCGTGGCGCAGTCCGCAACAGATGAATGCTTACCCTGTGCGCCTTGTTGGGTTTGATTGACAGCGTCTGGGGTAGGCTCCAAAGCGTAGGATTATAGTGTGTGTGTAGTGTGTGTGTAAGGAGCACTCAGTGGCGAGTATTACCTTTGACCATGTGTACAAGCGGTTTGGTGAGGCGACGATCCTGCAAGACCTCACGATGAAGATAGCAGACGAAGAGTTTTTGGTGCTGGTCGGTCCGTCGGGGTCGGGCAAGTCTACGGCGTTGCGGTGTCTCGCCGGGCTTGAGGAGATCAGCGACGGCGACATCTGGATTGGCGACCGGGTGGTGAACGAGTTGCCGCCGAAAGAACGCGATATTGCCATGGTGTTTCAGAGTTACGCGCTGTACCCGCACATGTCGGTCGCTGAGAACATGGGCTTCGCGCTGAAGCTCCGCAAGATGCCCGCCGATGAGATTCGGCAGCGCGTGCAGCAGGCAGCCGATATGCTTGATATTGGGCACTTGCTCGACCGCAAGCCGAAAGACCTATCAGGGGGGCAACGGCAGCGTGTGGCGTTGGGGCGGGCAATCGTGCGTAACCCGGCGGTGTTCTTGATGGACGAGCCGCTCTCGAACTTGGACGCGAAGTTGCGGGTGCAGACCCGCGCCGAGATCAGCAAGTTGCACCAGCGGCTGAAGACGACGTTTATCTATGTGACGCACGACCAGACCGAAGCGATGACGATGGGCAACCGGATTGCGGTGCTGCGCGACGGTATTTTGCAGCAACTCGATACGCCCCAAAACTTGTATGATCACCCGGTGAATATGTTTGTGGCAGGCTTCATTGGTAGTCCGGCGATGAACTTTTTCGATGCACGGATCACGCGTGGCGACGGTGCCCTGATGGTCGAGTCGCCGGGGGTGTTTGCGTTGCCTATCCCGCCGCGCAAGGCGAATGCGCTTGACCAGTATATTGGTAAGTCGGTTCGTATGGGTATTCGCCCTGAAGACATTTACGACCCGCACTACACGCCGTCGGGGGTCAGCACTGATGCCCGTGCCGACGTAGATGTTGCCGTGACCGAGCCACTGGGCAGTGAGGTCTATGTGTATGCAGCACGCAATGGGACTGAGATGGTGGGGCGTTTTGACCCGCGCACGGCGGTGCGTCCCGGCGACGCGATTGAAATCGCTTTCAACATGGATAAGCTGCATCTGTTTGACGGTGAAAACGAGCGTGCGCTGCTAGTAAACTGATGGGGCGCGGCTGGCGTGCAGCGGCTGGGACTGGTGCAGGACTGCTGCGATCCCGTCTTGGAGGGTGCGGCGGGTGTCTATCTGGGTGAGGTCTATGCCGAGCTGCACGAGGGTGTTGGCGATGGCGGGCTGAATGCCGGTGAGTATGACGCGGGCACCGAGCAGGCGCACGGCTTGCGCCGCTCCGATAAAGGCGTTTGCCGTGCGGGTGTCTATCGCTTGTACGCCGGTTACATCGAGGAGTACGGTGCTGGCTTGCTGGGCGGCAACCCCGTTGAGCAGGGTTTCGGTCATTTGTTGGGCGCGTGCAGCATCAATTTGTCCGATGATAGGCATAATCACCACGTCATCGGCGATGGGGATGAGTGGGGTAGAGAGTTCGCGGATGACGCGCTCTTGTGCGGCGATCAGTTGTTGCTGCATGGCAACCGACGCGGCAGCGCGTTGTTCGCTATACAGTATGCCGCCGATCATTGCCGCGACTGCTTGTAGGGTTTCGATCTCAATGGGTGTCCACGTCCGGGGGTTTTCGCAGTCATCGAAGCCGATAAAGCCCCACCACTGTTCACCAACCATAATGGGTACGACGGCAATGGACAGAATAGCTTGGGCTGCGAGGATGGCGCGTTCGCTGTCGGGGAGGTCCGCGACTTTGCCGTACACGGGGGTGTTGTTCCCAAGCACGGTAATCCATCGTTCGAGACCTGCTTCAAGCATGGGGAGGTTTTGGAGGTCTGGGCTGTCTATTTGTGGCGTAATGCCGGGCGCACACCATTCGTAGCGTTGATGTGTCACGAGGACTGCATTGGGGAGGGTTTCCATTTCAAACAGATAAATCCGGCTGAGTGCGCTTGCTTCGCCCACGAGGGTGAGTACCTCGGTGATGCTCTGGTGTAGCGAGGCGTGGCTGAACATGATGCGCGCCGCGTGGGTGACGGCGTGCAGGAGGGTCTGGCTGTGGTCAGCGTGTTGCGGCAAGGAACTCATTGTAGATACCGGGGCGACCTTTCTGTGATAGTTGGTTGGACAACTATGGTGGTTTTAGTATATCCGGGAGTGTAGGCGATTGCAAGCGGTATCCGGTACTATGGATGGGGATGTTGGTCGAAATGCGGCTATCTTGCGTGGTGCCGGGGAGTGTGCTATGGTTTCTGGTGTGCCCCTGTAGCTCAGTGGATAGAGCACAGGTTTCCTAAACCTGGTGTCGCAGGTTCGAGTCCTGCCAGGGGCGTGTAGTTTTTTGCACATGACAATTTGCAGTGTTTGTTGTAAGTGTTTTGCACAGTTTGTTGCATGCTTTGTGCGGAGTTTGTTGCCACCATATTGTGCGCTTTTGTAAAGCCATACTGACCAAGCTTTACCATCATCTCTGAAACTGATCACAACACGTACTCAACTGCCCGCGTGTCGGCAATGCCCACTGCAACCAAACCGTGCAAAGAACCATGTGCAAAATATCATGCATGCTTGCCTAGCTGTTACGAAGCGTCTGCTGCCAGTGCCGCCCCCATCGTCGGCGCATCCAACGCCTGAAATGCTTGCGGGCTACTGGCACGCAACAACAGCACTGCCCCCCCCATCAGGACGGCTGACAGGCTAAATATAATCCCATAGGCACTGGCGGGAGCCAGCAAGTTTGTGCCGATCAGACCCGTGTGCAACGCCCCACCGAGCACCATTGCCAGCCCATTGCCAAGCCCCTGCGCCATGCCCCACAGGCCCATATACAGACCCGTTTGCCCCTCTACTGTCATCTCCATCATCATAGACATCGCGCCGATGTTGAACAAACCCACGCACAGCCCCATCAGCAGCAGCGTGGGCAGCACCAACGCTTGGGTGTGGCTGGCTGCTGCGTGCGCCAGCGCGACCAGACCGAACACCGTACCGATCCCGCCCACGGTAGCAATCAACTTTTTTGGCACGGGCAACACCCACGAGAGCAACCCAACCAGCAGCATCCCACCCAGCATGCCGCTCCCCCAAGCCTGCGTAAAGGTCGTGGTTTCAGCCAGCGACAGGTTGAACACCTCGGCACCAAACACCTCAAGGATGCCGTCTTGCAAGAAGATGCCGAGGATAGCGCACAGCACAAACCAGAAGAACAGCCGCACCTGTCGCTGCGTGCGGAGTAGCCGCCACGTCAGTGCAAAGGTGCTGGTTGCTGCGGGAGCTGCCCCAGCCTCTGCTTGTCGTAGCAGCGTGGCGTGCTCGGCGGGGCTGATGCGCCGCTCCAGACCCAGCAGTCCCAGCAGCGTCGTGCCGCCAGCGATCAGCGGCGTGAGGTTGTAGAGCACCTGCATCTGGGCGGGGTCATATTCGGGCATCACGCTCTTGGCAATGCCCGCCGAGGCAATCGCGCTGATGACCAGCGCGGTCTGGGTGAAGCCTACCACTGCGCCGCGCTCGCGTGGGCTAGTCGTCTCGGCAACCAGCGCAAAGACCGCCGAGCCGTTGGCAGCCATCGCCAACCCAAACAGCCCAAACAGCAGCAACGCCGGTCCGGCAGCCAGCAACGGCGCACTGGCAAGATAAGTCGCCAGCGTGGGCAGCACCAGAAACAGTAGGCTACCCAGCACCGTGCTCAGCAAGATATACGGCGTGCGGCGGTAACCCCAGAGCGGGAAGCGGTCAGCCAGACGACCCCAAAACACCTGCATGGGCGAAAGAAAGTAGTGCAAGCTGAGTAGCGACGTGACAAGCACCGCAACTGCGCCTAGCTCGGTGATTGACACGCGGTTAAAGTTAAAGGTCAGCAGGGCAAACATCCAGCCAATACCCACGCGCAGTAGCGATAGGCGTATCGTCTTGCTGGCTAGGTGCAGCATCTTCATCGGTCGTGTCCTTTCATTCCGCTTTATTCGCTGGATGCGCGGGCTAGGCGCGTGAGAACTCGTAGTTCATACTGCAAACTACACCTCTTGAGAACAAGGTCATACGCATGACTGAGGTTACTTGAGTATAGCATAGAGCATACGCTGTTGCAATATTTGCAAAAATTGTTCAAAACATTACCGTCGTCCCCTCGCTCGCCAGCCCTGCCGATGCAGACCGTCACCGCCACCCCCCACTATAGTGAGTTAATACCAATCTAATTGCCAAACGCTCACATTTTGGTCGGAACGCTACCTGCCGTGTAAGTCGCCATTGGAAACAGTGTGGTGTACTTTATCTATTACTTATCAGTTCTTGCTTCTTTACCGCTTGCTACCGCTCGTGCGTACCCCAGACGTGTCTACCCTAGGAGATTGCCATGCTAGTGCCTCTATCCGCCCGTCGGCTGGTCTATCTGTTCCTCGTTGTACTGCTTACTCTCGCCTTCATCGCTGACATTGCACGGCAAGGATGTCGCGGGCTTGGCAGCACTCCGCCCCGACCAACAGGCGCAGGGCATACCGTCGTACTGGCTGTCGCACGTTGCGGTAGCCGACATCGCACCGCCGAGCAGCGCGTGCCCGAACTGGGCGGCACCGTGCTGGCTGCCCCCTTTCAGGTGATGGAAGCGGGACACATGGCAATAGTCCAAGACCCACAGGGCACAGTGTTTGCGCTGTGGCAAGCGGGCAATCACA
Organism: uncultured Chloroflexaceae bacterium; assembly: GCA_964575355.1. GTDB lineage: Bacteria > Chloroflexota > Chloroflexia > Chloroflexales > Chloroflexaceae > CAZNQP01. The sequence continues at coordinate 2,223 of CAZNQP010000004.1, read as the reverse complement.
TCGGGTCAGCCGTCGTCAACATGCCCGGTGCCATAACGTGGAACGAACTGGCAACCACCGACACCGCAGCCGCCGAAACCTTTTACCATGGGCTATTTGGCTGGACTGCCAAGACGGAAGCCAGCCCCGGCGGCGGCGGCAACTACACGGTATTCCACAACGGTGCACGGACGGCAGCCGGGATGCTGGCAATCACGCCAGAGATGGGCGGCATCGTGCCCAACTGGGCGGTCTACTTTGGGGTCACCGACCTGAACGCCACCATCGAGCAGGTGCAGGCGGCGGGCGGGAGCGTGCTGGTGCCCGCCATGAGGCACTGGAGGCACACGGGAAGCGAGACGCCAACGGGATGCGGCAGTTAACCGTGGGGGGGCGAATCAGGCACTCAAAGCACTCCAAGCCCCATCGCTTGAGGAACTCATTCGGGATGCGAATACTGCTGCTGTTCCGCCATCGGTTGAGTGGAGAACCGGACACTGCGTCAGTTTGTGTGTCGTATAGGTACCTCAAAATAAATAATCGGGCGCAGCTTTCGCTGTGTCTTTCTTGCCCAAAATCAGACAAAGAGGCGGCGTATACATCCATTTTGAGCTATCCAGATACCTCTCCCTAACGAAGACAAAATGTGTGCAGTAATACCCGATTATATTATTCATTCGAGGAAAGGTGTTATAATAACACTAAGCAATACAAAGAGCAAAAAGCTACTTACAACAAACTCCGTAATCTACTTACAACAAACTGTGCAAAATATCACACGTGGCCCTTTGCACAGTTTGTTGCAGATTGCGAGCACAGTTTGTTGCAGATGTTTTGCAGTGTTTGTTGTCTTGTTGTTTCCGCACATCCTTGCCCCACCACTGGCACCGCTCCGCCACCACCCTCCTTCCTGCAAAGCCCACCCCGGATACCACCGGCACCCACGCCACCTGCACAGCATCAGCGAAATATCGCGTACAATAGAAGCATTACGCTACCCTCTACCGCTGACGCTTGCAACAACTGACGTGATGCTGGAAATGCTTGAAAGGAGAGAGCTGTGCCCCTCCCACCCCTACACGATTGGGATGCTACCGCCGCTCGTCTGCACCTGACCACGCAGGTGATTGCCGCTCTGCGTGTCGCCGCTCTTGCGCCACAGCCCAACTTTCTGCACCTGAGCACTGCCATTCGCCCTGACGGTCTTACTACGGGTATGCTCCCAGTGGGCGAGGTGCGGGCTGATTTCACCGCCGCCGCGGTGGTGTACCAACCCCCGCAGGGCGACCCGGTGTCCTTTGCGCTCGCCGATCACACGCAGGTCACACTTACTGCCGCCCTGCTCGATGCCACAGCAGCCCATGGGTACACACTCACGGTGGCACAGAACGAGAGCGGGCATGAAGCCCCGCTGCATGATACTACGCCCCTGACGATAGACTTGCAGCAGGGTACCAACTACGCGCAGGCACTTTACCGGATTTTCACCGCGACGGCACGGTTTCGGGCGCGGCTCTTTGCTGCGATGACTCCGATAGTCGCATGGCCAGAGCACTTCGATCTGTCATTCTTGGTGTTTGCCTCGCCGCAGACCAGTGAGGAATATCCCCACATGAACTTTGGCTTTGCGCCCTTCAGCGATGGTATCACGCGCCCCTACCTCTATGCCTATGCCTACCCACTGCCCGCAAGCGGTTACACGGGCGTTACGCTGCCGCCGCAGGTGCAGCTTGATACTCCCGGCTTCGGTGGTCCGCTCGTGTGGTACGACGATTTCGCAGCACTGGACGACCCGGAGGCGTTTGTCGAAGCGACATTTCTTGCGATCCATCAGGGGTTGCTGCCCCTGCTCACACCATAGCACCGCGCTCAGCGTTTAGCCCCACCACTGGGAACGCGCGGCGGCGTAGCGAGAGCCGTGTCATGCACGATGCTTGCTGCGCCGGTCTATGTCTACCCGCCGAGCTACACCACGCAGGAGCGTCGCCCACCAACTCGGCTGCGCTGCCGCACAGGTATTGCCCGTGTAGCATTCATACATTGCTCAACAGATGGCTGGTAGTGCTGGGAGGGGCTGGAAAGCGCACCGGGCGACACCTGCTGGTGCTGCCCGGTGCTGTTTGTCGTGGACGAACATGCTACCGCCGCACTGCGGGAAGGTAGACTCGCTCTTCTTCTTCAGGTTGTGACTGCGGGGTTGGGGTAGTGGTCGGTGGCGTAGCGGTGGCAGAGGTGGGCGTGGCG
>CAZNQP010000003.1:91897-111124 GCA_964575355.1 uncultured Chloroflexaceae bacterium | reverse complement strand
TGGACAAGGCGATAGGGCATATAGCAATACCCGGCACCGTCCGGGTTTTCGTTGCCCCACGATGTGCCCCAGCTATTGCGTACAATGAAGTAGCCGCCGCCGGGGGCAGTCGGGTCGTCGCGGAAGCCCACGGCAACCATTGCGTGCCCGCCGCGCTGTGCTTCGCCGGGGAGGGGTTCGCGCACCTTGCCGAGCGTACGCGCTTGCCAACTTTCCATCCAGTGCTGGTCTATCGGCATGCCGATCAGCACTGGGTTGCCGCGTTCGAGTGATATCATGATCTGGCGGTGGTCGCGCCCCGGCAGGCAACTGTAGCTGGAGATTGTCCGGGTCAGCGCGTCCTCCACCGCCCCGTCGGGCGGCGGTCCCTGTCCTTCGTCGCCGGGGATCGGTGTGGCGTTGTAGAGCCATAGGTCTTCGCGGCACACCCCCATGTCGCGGAGCACGCTGAACGCCACATCGGGGCGGGTGCCCCGCGTCAGCGGGATGCCATCGCGCTCTTTGCATGCCCAATACACAAACTGTTCAGACAGGTCTTCGGTGTTGCCTGTGAAATGCTGGTACATTGCAATGGTGGCGAAGGCGAGGCAGGTATCGCGGCTACCCTGTTGTTGGGGCACAGGGAACTGGGCGATGAGGTTTACTTCACTCGGCATTTCGAGCGGCAGGTTAAAACTCGTTTCACGCGGAAAGTCCATGCCGTCGAAGATTGCGCCAGTGCCGAGGTCGGTCTGGATGGGCGCACTCCCTAGCGGTGTTTCGGCGGGCAGCACGGCTTGTGCGGCGGCGAGCAGGTCATCAATCGCGGCGGCACTTTTGCCCAGCACTTCCTGATAGGCAACCTGCCCAGAGCCGTATTGCTGGTTGGCGGCGCGGGCAGTTGTCACAAACTCTTCCGCCGTTACGATCCAGTAGGGGGTGAGTGCCTCCCGAATGTCGGCGGTGAAGGCGGGAATGGTAGTGAGCAGGGTTAGGTTGAGCATAGGGTTCCCGGTGGTCTAGGTATCGCTCTGGGGCGACAGGGTGGGCGTTGTCGCGGCGGCAGCGATCACGCTCGTGAGGAGCGCGACCATGCGCTGGCTTGTCGCGGCTCCAGCGGCGAGTACGTCATCGTGGGTATCCGGCTTGCTGTCGGGCAGGGCTAGGTTGGTGATGATCGAGAAACCAAGCACACGCATGCCGGCGTGGTTTGCCGCGACCACTTCGGGCACGGTAGACATACCGACGGCATCCGCGCCAATGATCTGCAACATGCGTAGTTCGGCGGCAGTCTCGAAGTGCGGACCCGCGACCATGACGTAGACTCCCTCGCGCAGGGTGTACCCGTGCTGGGTAGCGGCAGCACGGGCGACCGCGACTAACTCGGTGGCATAGGGGTACTTCAGTGGCGGGAAGCGTGGACCAAGGGTGTCATCGTTGGGTCCGCGTAGCGGGTGCCAGCCTGCCAACCCCGGCAAGAAGATGTGGTTGGTGATGCACATGATGTCGCCCACCTGCCACGCTGGGACAAGCCCACCCGCCGCATTCGTCACAATCAGGGTGTCGCAACCGAGCGTGTGCAGCAGGCGCACTGGGTACACCACCTCTTGCATGCTGTAGCCTTCGTAGAAGTGGGGGCGACCACTGAGGATAGCGACTGGGACATCGCCGAATTGCCCGACTAGCAGTTCGCCCCGGTGCCCCGCCACAGTGGGGGCAGGCATACCGGGGATGGTGGTGTAGGGGAGCGTGACGGCATCGTGCAGATGCTGAGCAATCGTACTTAGCCCCGAACCGAGGATTAGCCCGATGCGCGGGGTCAGGGGGGTTTGCTGTGCCACCAACTGGTGGGCAGCGTGCAGGTGTGCAGACAGGGAAGCGGTCATGGGTTTGGGGTGCTCTCTCTTCAGGTGCGTCAAGCACGCGCAAGCAGTTCTTGCTTTTTACGCTCGTACTCTTCCAGTGACAGGATGCCACGGTCACGCAGGCGGGTCAGGTCGTCAATCGCACGGTGGACTTCAAAATCAATCAGGCGTTGTTGTAGGGCGGTAGGTTCGAGGTCTACCCAAACCCGTTCATCAAGGTAGCCGTAGCCCTGTTCTTGCTGGTACTTTACTTCGGCGAGTGTGCGCTTGAACGCGATGGGGCGCGGGATGTCATCAAGTTGGCAGCAGTATTGCTGGCGGTCGGCGAGAATGTGGACTGTGCCATAGTTGGCGAGCCGCCCGACCCACGTCTGGGTAATGGCAACATCGTTGATCCGTTCGAGCGGGGTTTCGCTGTTGTGTTTCTGCCAGATGCCACGCGTGTGCAACACGCGGCGGTCGGTGATGGCATATTGACAACTGTACCACTGCAAGAAGCTATTGATGAGACCGATAAAGACGAGCAGGCTCACCAGCATTGTGAGCAAGAGCAACACATCGGCGGCGGGCAAGCCAATTGGTTGGACGATGGGGCCTTCGCCGAATGCAATACGCGCTACCAGCCCAGCATTGACGAGCACGGCGACGAGGGCGACGCTGGTCAAGACACGGCTGATCAGGACGAGCAGGTGCGGGCGGGTGGTGAAAACCATATGTTCACCGCGTCCGAGGAGTTGCTCAAGATACGCCACGACGGTTCTCCATCCTACCTATCCAAGGGTTGAGGGTTTGCTAGGAGCTGCGGCATGTCTGCGGTAGCGGTATCGTTGCTAACAAGCCCCCACGACGGCAGGTCACGCTCAAGGATGCGGCGCAGGTAGGCACGCAAGAGGCGGGCGGCTTGCGTGCGAACCGCGTCTGAGACATCCAGCCGCTCGATGGCAGCAAATGGTTGCTGCTGCATGTAGCGCAACAAGCGGAAGGTGCCTTCTTCCATCGCCAGAGCGTATGGGTCAAGATGTTGGCTAGCGGGTGCCAGCACACCACCGTGAGTCGGGCTGAAGCGGTTGGCGGCTGGGGTGAGTTCGTCGCCAGAGACCGCACAGCGGTGCAATTGGGGGCGGTAGCCCGCAATGTGCAGCAGGCGTAGCTCATACGTCCGTACCACGAGGTCTACGTTGCGGGTAGTGTCAAGGGCGGCGAAGGTCGCCAGCATCAGGGTGAAAAGGGGGGCGTTGGCTTCGTCGGCTGTGGTGAAGTGGTCGTACAGGTCAGCGACGTAGTATGCCGCGTTGATCCGGAGCAGGGTGCTGCGGAGGTTGGCAAAGTTGTGAACGGTCTGGCTCTGGGTGATGATATCGAGATTGCGCCCACGAGCCAGCAGCAGGCGCGTGTGGGTAAACAGTTCGATATGTCCGGCAAGGCGGCTGGTGGTTTTGCGGACACCACGGGCGACAACACGGCGTTTTCCGAGCGGCGATGCAAGCAGCACAATACGGTCAGCCTCAGCGAGGTTCGTGCGACGCAGAACAATTGCTTCAGTTCGGTACAGTCGTTCGCGCATAGGTCTTGTGGCTACCAAGCATTGCATTTTTCAGTGACCAGCGATATGAGTCGAGCGATATAGAAAGGTAAAGTAGACTGGTGCCTGCCGTGGGTATCACCCGTGTACACTCTTTACACTATACCACACCGCAAAACGGGCTGCAATGATGGTATTTCCCCGTTTCGCGTTTGGCAGTAAACCCGTAGCAAAGGCTTGGGAGTGGGGGCAGGCGGTGGCTTAGGAGTGGGGGCAGGTGGTGGCTCAGTATGTGGGTGCGAGCAGTGTTTCCACACACGAGAGCAGTTCTTCTGCTTGGTAGGGCCACGCAAGATAGGCGGTACGCTCAGCTGTGGGGTGGTCGTCGTCGTCGTGCGGTTCGGCAACCGTGATGTACAGCATGGCGAGGTGATCGTGGCGGTCTAAGATGCGGTGGAGTTCGTGGCTATCGTGTTGGGTCAGGTGGTCGTCTATCAAGAGCAGGTCTATTTCGGGCAGAGCCGCAAGTGCTGCTGTGGTGTCTACGTCCTGCACATCGTAGCCTGCTTCACTGAGGATGTAACTGGATAGCTCACGTCGGAAGAGGTTATTACTTGCAACTACAACATTCATCAGCACCCTCGCTTGGTCGCCTGATTGTCTGCCACTGCGCCTACAATCTCAGATATGAGCGTACCGCAAGCAGTTACACGCGAGTTACGCTTTGTCAGGGGTTGTAGGTACGGTGGTGATGGATTGGGCGGTGCTTGGCTGGGCGGTCAGGGTCAGGGGTGGGGTGCGGTAACGTCCCCGCAGGTCATTCACGCGCACGAGCAGCACGTCGCGCAGGTTACGCAGTGAGTCACGCAGCGGGTCTACTTTGGTTTCGTCGCCATAGTGCCAACTGACGGGCACTTCTGCAATGGGGTAGTGCTGACGGCGGGCAAGAAACAGGAGTTCAACATCGTAGGCGGTGACGGCTGCCCCGCTGACAGCTGGCGCATCGTCGCCATAGATACGCACCCGCTGGAAGAGATCGCGTGCGGCGTGGCGGCGTAGGGCTTTGAAGCCGCACTGTGTATCTTGGATGCCCCCCACGGCAAGCGACTGGACAATCAGGTTGAAAGCACGCCCCATCAGGTGGCGGTACCACGGCTCACCGATGCGGGTTGCACCGATGCCCTCACGCGAGCCGATAGCGACGGCATGCCCTCGCGCGAGTTGGTGCCATAGCTTTTCCCATTCCTCGATGGGTGTGGCGAGGTCGGCATCGCACAATAAAATATAGTGCCCGGTCGCGGCGAGCGCACCCGCCCGTACCGCGAAGCCCTTGCCCCGGTGGTCGCGCTCTAGCACATGCACGTTAGGAAACGTGGCGGCGACGGCAACAGTTGCATCGGTGCTCCCGTCGTCCACGACGAGGATTTCACTGGCATAGGGCTGCTGCCGCAGATAGTCTTGCACAGCCGTGAGAGTTGTGGGGAGCCGCCGCTCTTCGTTATAAGCAGGAATGACGACGCTAAGCAAAGGGCGATAGGTATTCATTGCAGCCTTCCCGGTAGCTGAGGTGGGTGGGTACGACGTTTGCGCCAGAAGAGCGGTAGGGCAAGTACCGCGGCGAACTGCCCGCGCAGGCGGGCACGGGCGGCGGGTTCGCGGATATGCCACAGGGCGTGGAGCAAAAACCCCAACTGCGACGCGACCAGTGCGCCGACGTGCTGCCGTGCTAATGGGGCGGGCATGTTCTTGAGCCACACCAACGCGAAGTTGCGCCCACAGTAGTAGCTTGCCAGTGCGCCGCCACCGGTCGCGCTCAGTTTGTGATAGACTACCGCGCGTGGCACATAGACTGTGCGGTAGCCCGCCTGCCACGCCCGCAGATTGAGATCAACGTCTTCGCAGTACATCACAAGGTCTTCGTCAAATACATTGCCGTCTACCCGTAGGGCATCGAGGGCTGACCGCCGATAGGCTGCCGCCGCCGCGCACGGTCCAAATACCTGTACCATTGCATTATACTGCCCGTTGTCACGCTGCCACACGCCCCGGCTCCCCGGCACACCGTCTACCCGGTAATAGTCGCCCGCCGAGTGGATGCGGTCGCGCTCGTCGAAGAGCAGCAACATGCTGGCAGCAAAGGCATAGCCCGGATAGCGTTCGAGAGCACCGACGAGGTGGGCGAGCCATGTGGGGGTGGCTTCCGTATCGTTGTTCAGCAGCACCACATAGGGGCGTATTGTGGCATCTATGCCCCGGTTGACGGCGGCGGCTAGCCCCCGGTTGCGCTCCATCACGATCACCTGCACCTCAGGATAATCGCGGGCGAGGAGGGCGCAGGAGTCATCGGTGCTGCCATCATCCACGATGGTGACACAAAAATCGCGGCGGGTCTGCTGGCGCAGGGCACCCAGACAGGTGGGCAGCAGATGGCTCCCGTTATAGTTGGGGATGATGATGTCAATCACTCGGTCTGGCTCTCCCGGTCGCCTGTTGTTGGGCTGTGGCGGGCGGCGAGGTGGTCGCTCAAGGCATCGTGCCACGGGCGCAACGAGATACCGAGCGCGGCGGCGGCGATGTTTTTGAGCGGTGAATAGGGGGGTGGGGTGCTGGCGCGTTTGTAATCGCGGAGCCGGATCGGTTTGACGCTCACGGAGTCATAGCCTGTCTGCTGCAAGATTGCCTGTGCCAATTCATAGCGTGAACACGCGCCATCGTTGACGATGTGGTACGTGCCGTATATCTGCGCTCCGATCAGATTATACAGGGCGGGTGCAATGTCGCTGACCAGTGTCGGGCTACCAATCTCATCAAACGTCATCTGGAGGGTACGGTGGGGGTCTTCTTTTGCGAGCCGCAGAACGGTGCGTACAAAGTTGCGCTCGCCACCATAGAGCCATGCCACACGGACAATGAAAAACCGTTGCAGCAGGTCGGTGACGGCACGCTCGCCCGCGAGTTTCGAATAGCCATAGGCATTGATCGGGTGGGGTGGGTCATACTCTTGGTAGGGCTGGCTCGCGCTCCCATCAAAGATTTCGTTGGTGCTGATGTAGACCATGGGCACGCCGAGCTGTTGGCAGGCAAGCGCGACATAGCGCGTGCCGAGTGCATTCACACGGTAGGCAAGCTGGGGGTCGCGGGCGCACCCATCTACATTGGTGTAGGCAGCAGTGTGCAGCACCATGGTAGCATTGGTCGCTACAATCTGTTGAATACAGCCGACATCGGCGAGATCAAAGGCGGGCTGTTGTAATGGTATGATAGTGTGGTATGCAGAAAAATACGCAGCAATGGCGGCACCAAGCTGCCCGCCCGCTCCGGTAATGGCAATCCGCATGGCACTCCCTAGGTTCCCAGTCTGTTTGCCTACACTGACAAATAAGCGCAAGGTTAGCAGTATTCGCAGGAAAAGTCAAATAACGGACTTGAAAAAAAAGACCGGGGTATACTAAAATATGGGCACCAAGTTTGTCTCGGCGTGGTACAGCTTCTCGGTGCATCGCGCACGAGTTGTACGCCTGTCCAGGTTTGACCTGGCGTAGCATAAATGGAGGTAGTATAGTGACAGCACAGTCTCGCCGCGTCGCCCATACCGTCAGACGGATGCGCGGATGGCGCACGTTCATGTGGCTACTCGTGTTGTGCATGCTGGGTGGTGTGCTGGCGGTGCCACCTGCACCCGCCGCACAAGCCCAAGACGGCACCCCGGTGTACTTCCCCCAGACGGGGCAGTTCTTGCGGGGTACGTTTCGGGTCTACTTCGATCAGAACGGCGGCTTACCATTCTTTGGTTTGCCTGTCACGGGTGAGTACATTCGTGCCAGTGATGGCGTGATTGTGCAATACTTCGAGCGGGCACGCTTCGAGTTGCAGCCCGATAACACGGTACTGCTGGGTGACATCGGCACCGACTACGTGAATGCACGCGGCTTCCGCTTCGAGCGGCAAGACCCACTCCCCGATACCGCCGAACGGCGGTATTTCCCAGAGTTTGGGCAGTTTTTGCAGGGGCGTTACAAGCAGTTCTGGGATGCCAACAACGGGGCAGTCCGCTACGGTGGACCGATCAGCCCAGAGGTCGGGCTGTCGGTGCCGGGGGGGCAAGACCGCCCGGTGCAATACTTCGAGCGCGGGCGGTTGGAAATCGTATCGGGGGGCAACGTCGAGATTGGCTTGATCGGGGATGAGTTGGCACCGTGCCAGCAGCGCATACCACGCCCGCGCGAGTTGCCGCCGTCCGGTCCGATCCCTGAGGGCGACAGCCGCATCTGCAACGACCCCGGCAGTGCGGTGCTGGCACGGGTCTTCCCAGACACTGGGTTGCCCGGTTTCCGTTTCGGGCTGGAAGCGATCAACTTTGCACGCGACGAGGAAATTGCCCTGTGGCTCAACCGCCCGGACGGTGACGTGGTGCCTATTCCGTACACCGGTCTTGCTGATGGGCAGGGCAACCTGTTGATTGGGTTTGAGACGCGCCCCGACGATGAGCCGGGCTTCTGGACGATTGTGGCGACTGGGTTAGAGAGCCGTCGCCAAGTGGTTGCTGGGTTCCGGCTAGTGCGCTGAACCACGGCAGTGCTGGGCAGACCACGCGAACGCATGCGTTATGGGGTGGGCGACTGCACGACGCAGCCGCCCGCTTTTGTCGTGGTACCGTGGGGTGGCACCGTGGGGTGGCACCGTGGAGGTTAGCGTTCGCCCACGACCAGTAGCATAGAGCGGGCGGGCGCGAGGGCAGCCGTGAAACTGGTGGTTGCGCCCTTGCCAAGGACTTGCAGCGGCTGGGTACGGATGCGCCCTAGCTCGATGCCGACGGGTTCCCATGCGGCAACATACTGCCGCCGCACCACCTGAAAGCCCGCCGCCTGAACGAGCCAGCACAGTTCATCCATGGTGTAGGTGCGGCTGTGGGTGGTGTAGCGGGCGGTGCCTTCCAGTTGCATCTGGCGTTGGAACTCGGCGGTGGTCTGGCTACTCTGCCAGCGCAGCATGCGCCCCAACTGGGTAAGGCGGCTCTTGACATACAGTTCGTTGGGGGTGCTGATGACCACCTGCCCGGTAGGGCGCAGCACGCGGTAGATGTCGCGCAGTACCGGAAGCGGCGAGTAGACCAGATGCTCGATGACCTCGGAAAAGACGACAGTATCGAACTGTTCGCCGCCATAGGGTAGCGACTCCTGTTCAATGTTGGCTTGCTTGACAGTCACGCCGAGTTGCCGCCACAGTGCCTGCCGTGTTGACGGATCGAGGTCTACGCCCTGCACCGTGTAGCCCGTCTCGACGAGCAGACGGGTGAATTGCCCCGGCGTGGTGCCAATTTCGAGTACGTCGCCGGTGGGCGGGCGCAGGGCGGCAAGTACAGCGGCAAAGCGATGCTGATGCAGTCGGAAGTAGTCACCTTTGCCGTCGGCGTGGGCATGATAGTGCAGTCGTTCGTGAAGGGCGGGCGGCAGTTCAGGTACCATACGTGAGCCTATCCTTTCTGTCGTGCCCGTGCGAAGCGTGTCGTGCTCTGTGCGGGGCAGGCTGGGTGTTTGCGGGGTGGGCGGGCTTTTGCGTGATTGTGCGCTGTCGGGTATCATACACGATATATGGAATATCAACCACTCCAAACAACCTTCTGGGGCGAAGCACGGCGGGCACTGCTGCACTGGCTCACGAGTACCCTCGGCATGTTCGTTGCTGTTTGGCTGGTGCCGGGCATTACCTTTACCGGTCCGGGGTGGCAACTTGGCATCGTGGCGGGCATCCTTGGCTTGCTGGCTGCGTTGTTCCGCCCGTTGCTGGTGCTGCTCACGTTACCCGTCATCTTCTGTACGTTCGGGCTGTTCATGCTGGTCATCAATGCGGGGTTGCTGGTACTCGCGTCGCTGACTGCGGGGTGGCTCGGCATCAGCTTCAATGTAGATAGCTTTTTCAGTGCCGTACTTGGTGGCATCCTCATTTCTACCGTGAGCACCATTTTGAATATGCTGGCAGGCGACCCAGCGATACGGGTGCAGGTGCGTCACATGGGTGACGAATAGGCGGCACCGCCTCGCGGTCGCGGTCGCGGTCGCGTCCCGTCCAGTTGCTACGGCTCGCGGGTGGGCTAGGTAGCGGGTGGGCTGTCGGGTGCGGCTGGGACAGCAGGTGCGGCTGGGACGGATGCAACGGCGGCACGTTTGCGCTCGCGCTCGCTCTCGATCAGGTAGCGGCGCAGCACCTTACCCACAAGGTTGCGCGGCAAACTCTCGCGGAACACAATCTGGCGCGGTAGCTTGTAGGGTGCTAGGTAGCCGCGGCAGAAAGCCCGAATAGCTTTGCTTTCAAGGTGCTGTCCGGCGGCGGGCACAATATATGCCTTCACCGTGTCGTCGCCGCGTTCGGGATGCGGCACGCCTGCAACGGCAACGTCTTGCACACCGGGATAGCGCAGGATAACCTCTTCTACTTCGCGCGGCAACACCATGAAGCCGCCCACATTCATAACGTCTTTCCGGCGGTCGAGCAGATAGAAATAGCCATCGGGGTCAGCACGACAGATGTCGCCGGTGCGAAGCCAGCCCTCGCTATCGAGGGTTGTGGCGGTTTCGTCGGGGCTTTGCCAGTAGCCGCGCATTACCTGCGGTCCACGGATGAGCAGTTCGCCGCTCTGTTCGCCATCGAAGGGCAGGTCTTCCCCGGTGGTCAGGTCTATCAAACGTACTTCAACGTCTGGGTAGGGCACGCCGATGCTGCCGGGACGGTGCGTGCCATACACCGGGTTGCAGTGGGTCACGGGTGCCGTTTCGCTCAAGCCGTAGCCTTCGACGAGCCGGGCACCAGTGCGTTGTTCGAAGCGGCTCTGCACGGCGGTGGTCAACGGAGCCGCCCCACTGATGCACGCCCGGAGCGCGTGGGGCGGCAACGTGGGCAGCAACGGGTGGTCGGCGATGGCACGGTAGAGCGCGGGCACACCGGGAAACAGCGTGCAACGTTCGTAGGCAAGCGTGCGAACAACATGCTCTATCTGGCGTGGGTTGGGCACAATCACCAGCTCGCCGCCGATGTTGAGCGTGTAGAGCATACACACACTCAACCCATAGACGTGGAAGAACGGGATGGCAGCCAGCACCTGCTCGTTGCCCGGTCGCCCGTCCCACAGCCACGCATGGTTCTGGGTGACGTTTGCCATCACGTTTTGGTGCGTCAGCGTCGCGGCACGCGGTCGGGCGGTGGTGCCGCTGGTATATTGCAGCACTGCGGCATCGTTCGCACCAACCGTCACGGGGGCGGGGCGCGGCGGGGCGCGGCGCAGCAGGTCGCGCCAGTAGCGTACCGGGCTGTTGCGCGGCAGGCGGTGCGCGCGCTCGCTGTAGGCAACGAGCGCACGGGCAGGGGGCGCGAGCAGGTCGCCAATCCCGGTGGTGAGCACATGCTCAACAGCGGTGCCGTAGGCGGCAGCAGTGACCTGCGGTACAAACCGGTCGAGGGTTATCACCACGCGGGCGGCACTGTCGCTGAAGTGGTAGTGCAGTTCGTGCGCGGTGTAGGTGGGGTTGAGGCTGACCACAATGCCGCCGATCTGCAACGTTGCAAAAAAGCTGACGACAAACTGGGGTGAATTGGGCAACACCAGAGCCACCCGGTCGCCGTGCTGCACGCCGAGGTGTTGCAGGGCGGCAGCAAGGCGTAGGCTCAGGGCGTGCACCTGCTGGTAGGTTAGGGTGCCCCCAAGCGCAACCTTGCCCTTGAGGTAGCGTAGCACAAAGCGGGTTGCGATGTGGTGGGGGTAGCGGTCGGTGGCGCGGGCAAGCACGGTGGTGACGGGTACTGCTGGGTAGGCGAGCACTGGCGGTACAGCGCGATCATAGTGCGCGAGCCACGGCTTGTCCATGGAGCGAGCCTCCGGGGGCTGGGTGGTTTCTCGTTGGTGCCCGAACAGAGCCGACAGCATCAGCATCCTAGGGTTGCCTGATGCTGCCGGGATGGCATGTGCTACACGTCCTCGCGTAGCCAGCCGCGTTCGCGTGCAATGAACTTGATGGTTGCATCATCGGGCGGGTATAGCCCTGCTGCTTGATAGGCGTATGCTAGCAATGCGGCACCGCCGACCATGCCCACGAGAATACCAAGAACAAATAGAATGGTAGCCAGCACGGTTTTCATGCCTTGCTCTCCTTACTTTCGCAACTCTCCCACGTCTCGTTTCCTGTCAGCGTTATCATACCCGAAGCCCCATAGACCGTCAACTGCCTTTGAAGCCGGCAGCCGTGGCAAGGCGGCGCAGGGTGGTGCGGGCGGCGAATATATCGCGCTGGGCTTCGGCAGCCGCGAGTACCTGCCGTGCGCCAATGCGGAGGGCAGCGAAGGCACGCGGCGTGTCGAGGTCGTCGTTGAGGGCGGCAGTGAACGCTGCAACGGTGTCGCTCAGGTCAAGGGCATCACCGTTGGTGCCGTGGCTGGTGGCGCGGAGTGCCGCGTGCAGGGTGGCGATGATCGGCGCGGTGGCGGTCACGGCTTCGTCTTCGTAGTGAAAATCGCTGCGATAGTGTGTGCTCAGCAGATACCAGCGCAGGATGTCGGGGTGATAGCGTTGCAGGGCATCGCGGACAAACACGAGGTTGCCGCGTGACTTGCTCATCTTCTCGCCCTGATACCACACCAGCCCGGTGTGCATCCAGATATGGACGTATGGGCGCACCCCGGTGTAGGCTTCGGTCTGGGCGATCTCGCACGCATGGTGCGGGAAGATCAGGTCAGTGCCACCGCCGTGAATGTCAATCTGTGCGCCGAGATAGTGGTGTGCCATTGCCGAGCACTCGATATGCCAGCCCGGTCGCCCCGGACCCCACGGCGCGTCCCATGCTGGGTCGCCGGGCTTGCCGCGTTGCCACAGCACAAAGTCAAGCGGGTCATCTTTGAGTGGGTCGTCGGGGTTGTTGCCGCGCTGGTTGGCGGTGTGTAGCATGGCGGCATAGTCGAGCCGCGCCAGTTCCCCAAAGTTGGCATCGCTACTGATGCGAAAGTAGATGTTGCCTTCGCGTTGGTAGGCGTGCCCCAGTTCGAGCAGTCGCGCGATCATCGTGATCATCGCGGGTATCTCGTCGCTCGCCCGTGGGAAGTAGTCGGGGGGAATGATGCCGAGCGCGGCGGTATCGGCAACGTAGCGGTCGGTCTGGTCGCGGGCAAGTGTCTGCCACGCCACGCCGTCCCGGTTGGCACGCTCGAACAGCGGGTCGTCAACGTCGGTGACGTTTTGCGTGTAGCATACCTGTGTTCCCTGCCAGCGCAGGTAGTGGTGCAGAATGTCGAAGGTGAGATAGGTTCGGGCATGCCCGACGTGGGTCGTGTCGTAGGGGGTTACACCGCACACATAGAGTGTCAGCGGGCGGGCGGTGGGAATGTGCAGGTCTTCTTGGCGGGCACTCAAGGTGCTGTACAGGCGCATGCGCTTTGTTTCTCCTGATTTGTTGGCGGTGATACACGGTCTCGCTGGCAGGCATGGGTGGGCATCTGGTACGTTGCTGCTAGTATAGCATGCCTCGTTTGGGCGGGCGGACGGCACGCAACGATACGGTCGTGTATAATGCGTATGCAGGGGGGATGCGGAAGAGGAGCGTGTACTATGCTGCCACCACGAACCAGCCGCGATGAGCGCGTGTTTGCTGCGCTGGCGCACCTAAGTATTTTTGCCAATGGGTTTACGTTGCTTGGCATAGCGGGCGCAGTATTGATCTGGGCGACGCAGCGGCGTTCGTCACATTTCGTGGCGCGGCACGCCCTGCAAGCTATTGGCTATCAGGTGATGGCACTGATTGTCACGATGGTGCTGGCAACAGCGTGGGGGCTATCGTTGCTGCTCACACTGCTGCCGGTGGTGTTGCGCCCCGAACTGTACGCTGGCGAGTTGCCGGGTACGTTCGGCGTGGTGCTGTTCGGTGGTTTGCTCCTGCTGCTGCTGTTTGTGGTGCTGGTCTTCAGCTATGGCATCTGGGGTGCCCTGACGGCTTGGCGCGGTGAGTATGTGCAGTACGTGATGATTGGGGGCTTGGTCGAACCGGGTAGATCGCCGCCGCCAAACCGCCGCCGCACCACCGATAACGAAGACTTCGCGGCAGTGCAGCCACCCGTGCCGACGGTCAAGCCGCCGCCTGCTACAGGCATGCCACCAGCCGGGCGGGTGCGGAAGCAGGCAGCAGCACCCGTTGCCGACAACGACGACGCGCCAGCGGCGGCTGATGCCGAGCCATCCCCGCGCGTGGCAACTGCTGCGGCTCACACGGCTGTCGCTGAGGTGGGCGACGACGCGCCCCAGCCGAAGCAGACCACGGTGCTGCCTACTGTCGCGCCCTATGCTGACGATACCCCGGCTGACAATGCCGCCGCGTCGGGATTACCACCCACCAGTGATGGGGAGACGGAGCCGCCAGTCAAGCAGGAAGCAACCGGCAGTGAGCAGGCAGACGCGGTGCCGCCAGTCAAGCAGGAAGCAACAGGCTAAACACCACTACGCCATACTGCCACTGTCCTGCCCGTCGCCAGCCAGCTGCGGCAAACAGCCCGTTAAGTTCATCCAGTGTCCAGAAGCTAATGCCCCCTGTGCCGAGGGTCTGCTGAAGCAGTTGCCCGCCGCGTTCGTCTGCCCGCACAAGGTTCATTAGCACGAATCGTCCATCGGGGAGGGCGGTACGCCGTGCTTCGCGGAGAGCAGTGGGGGCATCGCCGATCTCGTTGAGTGAGCCGCCCATGACGTGCCCCGCGATGCTGGCGGGCGCGAAGGGCAGGGCTTGAGCACTGGCACACACGTAGCTGATACGGAGGTTTTTCTGCCGTGCCACGCGGCGGGCTTCGGCGACCATCGCCCACGAGTGGTCAATGCCTACCACATGGGTCTCGCTATTCGTTGTTGCCCCCCGGAGCGCACGCGCATAAAGCCCGTTCGAGCAGGCAATGTCGAGGAGCAGACCGCCGCGTTCTGGCTGTGTTAGGCGGCTGATCAGCGGCAGTTCGCGCGCGTAACCGAATGCCTCACCCGTCAACAGACTCAGCGCATTCGGTCGCCATGTGCGTTCGTATGCCCACGCGGTAAGCGGCAGGTAGTTGGTGATCTGGGCGGGCGTGTACATGCGGTGGGCGGCGGGCACAAGGTCTACTATCCCATCGTGGATGCGGTAGCGGTGGCTGCCGTCGTCCGTTTCAAGCCAACCAGTCACAATATCGCCGTCGGCGGTGGTGCGTGCCCCGCGCGCAAGCTGGAGGGGCACCTGTGGATTGAGCGGACAGCGCAGGTGAGGTACAAGTTCGGGGTACATAGGGTACTCAGGTATCTGCTTGTGGCAGGGTTACGGTCAGCGTCGGCGCGGGTGCGCCCTGCTCCCACTGCGCGGCGAAGCGATCCATTGTGGCGATCAGGTCTGCGATGTTCAGCCCGTAGACCTGCGCGGGCAAGCGTGTTAGCCGTGCACGGCTCTTCGTCCAGTTACGCTGTATGCCACGCGGGTTGCCACGTTGCCAGTGGACAAGTGCCGCCGCCGTTTGGATGATGCCTTTGAAGAAGTCGTCTTCGTGTGGGGCGGTGCGGGCAAGCCAGCATGCTTCCCACTGCTCGTGGGCGTGCCAGTATTCGCCAGCATTGAACAGGCGTACCCCTTCAAGATACGCCTGTTCGTGTGGTACTGCCATTGGGTAGGGTGGGTTGGTCGCTTAGTAGCCGCTACTGCAACTGCCGCAACCGCCAGCGGCTTCGGCGGCTTCACCTTCTGCGCCCTCACTGCCGTCACTGTCCTTGGAACGGAACGACTTGCCACAACCACAGCCGCTTGCCGAGTTGGGGTTTTCGATTTTGAACCCGCCGCCCATGATGCTGTCAATGTAGTCAACCGTTGAGCCGCGCAGGTAGACGGCACTCATCGAGTCTACCAGCACGTGCAGACCGTAGGCGGTCATCTCGCTGTCGCCATCACGCATTTCGTCGAAGGTCATGCCGTACTGAAGACCGGAGCACCCGCCACCCTGCACAAACACGCGCAGCGCGTAACTTGCATCCAGTTCTTTTTCGTCACGCAGTTTCGTGAGACGGTTTACGGCTTCCTCGCTGAAGATCAGCATTGGTTCGTCGGTTGCGCCGTCAGTCTGTACCATATCCTGTTCGATGATAGTCATCGTGAATGCCTCCTCGTCAGTTATACACTTTCGTGCAGTGCTACGCTATGTTCGCCGCCCATAGCTTGTTTGTCCCGTAGTATACCAGATGTTATACTTTCACGCTAGTACCAACAGCTAGAACTGTATAAATTGTTTTATTATCTCAACGAAACGGAATGATTCTGTGAACCTTCGTAGCGGTTGATCATGGCTGTGCCCGCCCGTGCGAAGTATTCGCGCATGACGCTACGAGCTGGTTCGGGAATGCCGACCTCATCCATGGCGGCATACATGTGGGCGACCCACGCATCGCGCTCGGCGGTGCCAATCGGGTAGGGGGCGTGGCGCATTCGCAGGCGTGGGTGCCCGCGCTCGGTATTGTAGCTTGCCGGTCCGCCGAAATACTGGATCAGGAAAAGGGTCTGGTATTCTTTCCCCGGCGCAAGGTCATCAGGGAACATGGGGCGCAGCAGTGGATCGGCGGCGATACGGTCATAGAAGAGCGATACCAGTCGCTCGAACGTGGCACTCCCGCCTACCATGTCAAAGATAGTCTGACCCTGCTGGTTATGTGGCTGGCTCATACTAACAATCTCCTTTGGTGTGGTACCGATGTCGGTGTAGTATCGGTGTATGGTTTCTTAGCATGACATTGTAGTATAGCTCGCTGGAGACGACAAGCCTGCTTGACGCTTGCAGGGAAAGACAGTAGAATTACCGTTGTTGCTCTGTAAGGTAGGTAGCTCTACAGTTGTGTACGCTCGCAGAGCACAGAAGCGCGAGCGCGTCAGAAGGCTCACTGCCAGACAACAAGGGGGAACAGAGTGGCTGGTCTGCGCCATCGCGCACGCATTTTGGCTCTACAAATCTTGTTTGAAGTTGATAGCACACAACACCCGCTTGATGAAGTGCTGGAACGCAGGCTGGCAGAGACGCACTTTGCCGTGCCATTTCAAACGTTTCTCAGCAACCTTGTCGTTGGGGTGTGGGAGCACCGTGTGCAGCTCGATGTGTATGTTGAAGAGGCAGCACCAAGCTGGCCCATCGCCCAGATGCCGGGGGTAGATAAAGCCATCTTGCGGATTGCCCTCTATGAGATGCTGATCGAGCAACAGGAACGTACACCCCTCAAGGCGATTATCAACGAAGCCGTGGAGTTGGCAAAACAGTTCGGCGGTGATAACTCGGCGCGGTTCGTCAATGGGGTGCTCGGCTCTGTTGCGGCGCAGTACTATTCGCTCGATACAAACAGTTCATACGAAACTGACGAAACCTAGCGGCGTGTTGCTGCAAGCGCGTGTATCCGTGTCTATGGTGGCACGGCTGGCTGTAGGGAGAAAGGTGGTCGTTTGTGTCTGTTGATCAAAGAGTTCGCAACGTCATTGTTGACCAACTGGGCGTAGAGGAGGAAAATATCCGTCCAGAGGCAAGTTTTGTTGATGACCTAGGTGCTGACTCGCTCGATCTTGTCGAACTCGTGATGGCACTTGAAGAGGAGTTTGGCGCGGAAATCCCCGACGAAGATGCTGAGAAGCTCACCTGTGTGAAAGATGTGGTAGATTACATATCCCTACATGCACCCGGTGTGTAAGTCTGACCGGGGTTGAGCCGTACATACGCACAATACACAATAGCGGTTGTGACACAAGTGTTGCCTCTGAAACACGCCTGCCCCGTTGAGCTTTGCAGCCGGGGGAGGCGTGTAGTGTATGGTGCTGGTGCTGCTTGCAAGTCGAGACTGAAGTATGATACCCCCAGAAACCGAAACACGGCTGATAAAAATTGTCGCTGACCAATTGGGGGTAGACCCGGATCGTCTGGTGCCCGACGCGATGTTTGTGGATGATCTTGGGGCTGACTCGCTCGATCTCATCGAACTGGTTATGGCATTCGAAGAGGAGTTTTGTCTGACAATCCCGCCGAGTGAGGCAGCCCAACTGTATACTGTTGGTGACGCATTTAACTACGTAAAGGGGCGTTTGTCCACAGAGACCGCGTCATAGTGTAACGAATGAATGTTCTTGGTGTTGGTCCGTTTGAACTGATTCTGGTGCTGGTGCTCGGCTTGATTGTGCTGGGACCTGAACGCCTGCAATCTATGGGGCGCACGGCGGGCAAACTGGTCGCGCAGTTGATGGCATGGCAGGCGCAATCGCCCGAAGCACAACTGGTGCAGCAAATCCGCGATGACTTTCAGCAAGAGATTACGAGCCTGCGCGATGAACTGGTGCAGGCAAAACGACAACTGAATATTGAGCGTGAGATGGGGGGGCTGAACCCGCAAGCCGACCTGAAGAGCATGATGGAAGCGGCGAAGCGTAAAGACCTACCGCCAGCGCGTGACATAACGGCGGCGCGTGCGACTGTGCCGCCAGACGACGGGCTGGCAGATGCCCCGTCTGCCACGGCGCACGGGGGGACGGGCGTAGCCGACGGCACAGGCTCAGTTGCCACGCCACCTGCCGCCGATACTGCGACCGATGCCGCGACGAATGCTGCGACCGATGCCGCGACCGATGCCGCGACCGATGCCGCCGCGACGAATGCTGCGACCGATGCTGCGACCGATGCCGCGACCGATGCTGCCGCGAAGGGAGCAGACGAAGCAGTTACACCGCGCTCGTTCAACTACGCCGCTGACGAGCGTGCTGTGTCGCGGTCAATTCAACCGCCCGGTTTACGCAGCAATGGCACCGTCTCGCGTGCTGAGTATATGGCGATGACCGCGCAGATGCAGGAGTTGATGCGCGAACTACGCGACCTCAAGAGCCAGTTGCAGGCGCGGGGCATTCTAGCACATGAGGAACCGGAGCTAGCAGTAACCCCACAGGCAGTAGCACATGACGAGTAGTGAAACTGGTGCGCCCGAAACATCGGCAGCACCTGAAGCACAAGAACAGCCGATTATCGCGCACCTGAACGAGTTGCGTATCCGTTTGACCCGCGCCCTGATAGGGGTGCTGCTGGGCATGGGGGTGGGGTTGTTTCTGGTGTACGGACCTGTCCAGTTGGTTGATGTGATTATCCGGGCGTTTGCGCCGATCAACCCGGACTATGCGCCAGTGCAGGCGGTGGGCACCGCCGAGACGTTCATCAGCTACATGACGGTCGCACTGGCGGTGGGCTTTGTGCTGGGCATGCCGGTGATCGTGTACCAGTTGCTGGCGTTTGTGTTGCCCGGTCTCCAGGCGAACGAAAGCCGTGTGCTGTTCCTTGCGTTGCCCTTTATTGTGCTGTTTTTCGTGGTTGGGTTGTTGTTTGGCTGGTTCGTTACCGTGCCGGCGGCAATCTACTTCTTGATCGGCTTTAGCGAGTCAACGCTCATCCAAGTGCAGCCAACGCTCTCGGACTTCCTCCGCTTGGTCACAACCCTGCTGCTCATCAATGGCGTGGTATTTGAGATGCCGGTCATCATCTACGTGTTGGCGTGGCTCGGCGTGACGACAGCGGCAAAGCTCGCCAGCATCCGCCGCTATACGGTCGTCGCAGTCGTGATCGTGGCGGCGATCATCACCCCGACGGGCGACCCGGTCAACCTCGCGTTGCTGGCAATCCCGATGTACCTCCTCTTCGAATTGGGCATTCTTCTGGCGCGGTTTGCCCCCGTGCGTGAATAGCTCCCACCGTTTCGCTCCGTTTCGCTTTCCCGAAATCCTTTGGTGCTACGTACTATCGGTGCTGCCCCGCTCGTGGCGCGGGGGCGTGCTACCCGTTGGATCGAGCCGCTGCACGTCGAAAGCAAGGTCATGCCGA
>CAZNQP010000003.1:80499-91797 GCA_964575355.1 uncultured Chloroflexaceae bacterium | reverse complement strand
GCGTGGGCTGGGGGTTGCGTGTGGTCTGACTGACAGCGTGGGCAACTTTTGTACAAAGTGTACAAACAATACGGCACCGGATTTGTTGAAAGTGGTGATTTTCTTTGTTACCATTGAAACAACAAGGGCGGTCTGAACAACCGTACGACCCGATAAACATGGCACAGCGGTGTGCTGTAATATCTGACAAGGGTGTAATCGGGAAAGGAAGGACTTATGGAAACGATAGCGCAATCACCGGGGCTTTTTCTGGCGATTATTGGTTGGGCGGCAACTGCTTGGCTTGTTCTCGATGCAAAGGGTCTCCATATCTGGCAACGTGGCGGTCTGTTGCTTGCCACGTGGATGGTCTGGCTCATTCCCGCGCTAGACGTAGTAGTGTATCAGGGGGCGATGTCAGGGAGCACGGCTATTGCCTACGGCGGCACGTTGACTGGGGCACTGGTCTTCGTCGTGCTGCTCTCACTTCTCAGCGATACCTTTGGCAAGCGGCGCAAGCGGTAGCCACGCACGAGCAACAACCTATACGCTGACAGTGCACACGAGGCTCTGACAGTGTACACAAAACAGCACATACAAGAGACCCCGACGAGGATCACCCGTCGGGGTCTTGTTATGGCTTGCTCGCTGGCTGACGCGCTGTGCTATGCCGGTGGCGTGCGCGGCTAGCTCTTGCGTGGGTCTTGCTTATCCTGATACGAGCGGGCGTGTTTGGTGTGCGTCGCGTTTTGCTTGCCGTCGAACTGCTGCCGTTGCTGCCACGATTTGTCGGGTGCGGGGCGTTCGTTGGCTCCGGCTTCGATGATCTGGTTGTGCTGCCCGCTCCGTTCATCGCGGTAGCGGCGGTAGTGTTCGTACGCCCGCGATGTGCCGCGCCCCCGGCTCCGTGGTGCGTCGGACTGGTCGAGTGTGACGCGCCCATTGCCGTTGCTGCCGCTCCGATGCCCGTTTTCGCTGCCGTGGGTGGTGTGGCGGTGGTTGCCGTTCACCCCATTCGGGCTAGGCTGTTGTTGGTGCGTGCTGGTGCGTCGGTCGCTGTGCGACTGGTTGCGACTAGTGCGGTTGTGGCGGGTGGTGCTGGGTTGTCGCCGGGGGGCAGCACCGGGCTGGCGGTGCTCGGATGTGCCGTTGCTTACGGCAAGACCATTGCCCGGCTCAGGGGTGGCAGGCTCCAGCAGGTGGGGGGCAGTGGGTGCTACCGTCAGATATGCGCGTAACTTGGCAATCTCAGGCGGTGTCAGCGTGCGATAGCTCCCGGCGGCAACCCCACCCAGTTGCAAACTCCCCTCACGGACCCGGATCAGCCGTAGGACGGTGTAGCCCAGCGACCGTGCGACTTCACGTATCTGCCGCTTGCGCCCTTCGTGCAGCACGATGCGTACCCATGCCTTGCTTTCGGGGTGTTCAAGCCGTTCGACGTGGGCGCGGGCGGTGGGGCGGTTGTAAAGCATCACCCCCTTGCTCCACTCGCGCAGGCTCTGCTCGCTCGGTGGTCGGTCGAGCAAGGCATGATATTCCTTCTCAACTTCGAAGGCAGGATGCGTTAGGCGGTGTGTCAACTCGCCATCGTTGGTGAGTAACAGGAGCCCCTCGCTGTCAATATCGAGCCGCCCCACTGGGAAGACGCGGGTCGGGCTGTTTACAAGGCTCACCACCGTTGGGCGACCTTGCGGGTCGTCTACGGTAGACACCACGCCGAGTGGTTTGTGTAACAGGTAGTAAACCCGTTCGATTTTGTGCGGGAGCGGTTGCCCGTCTACGAGCACCACATCGGTTTCCGAGTCAATACGTACACCCATCTCGCGTATGATTGCCCCGTTGACTACCACCCGTCCATCGGCGATCATGGCTTCGCAATCGCGGCGCGATGCGAGTCCGGCGCGTGCCAGAACTTTGTGTAAGCGTTCTGTAGCCATGTCTATCTCCTCATATCATGATGGCTGGGCGGTAGCGGGTAGGTCATGATAGCCTTCAATATTTTCGCTCACTGAGAAACTTCGCAATGTGTAATATTCTTGCATTTAGTATACCATACGCTGCAATACACCGCAGACCCTGCCCCACGCCAAGCTGATGGCTCGCTGATAGGGCGTGGGAAGCCATCGGCTGTGTGGCACAGTGTGGTATAATCGGACTGTGATAACACAGAATATCGTATGTCAGGAGTTGCAACAATGGTTCTAACTCCGTGGCGAGCCATGCTGCTCGCTACCGTAATCCTGTTCGGCATGACCTTGCTTTCGACGTGCAGCGGCTCGATGGGAAACATCGTGTATGTGCAAGACGTTGTTAGCAGCCCGGACAGTTACGTCGGTCAGGAAGTGACCGTGGATGGTGCCTATGTATGGCGACCGGGTGATCCCGCGCTGTCAGTGCTCGCCCTTGGCGTAAGCACCCTCGACAGTGGACTGGATGCCCAGCCGCTTGGCGATGCCATCTGGCTAGAGAGTTTCCCCCCCGAAGTATCAAGTGAACTGCACCGCCCCGGTGATGCCGTGTACGGCTTCGTCCGTGTGACTGGTGTCCTAGAGCAAGGCACGTTTGGTCCGGATGGTAGCTACCCGCTCCAACTAACCGTGACCGATGCCCAGCCTATCGAGCAAGTGCGCTACGTAGAGCAGCGTATTCCGCGTGAAGCCTCGACCGAAGAGGTCGTGTCATTCTATGACCTCGTTGAAAACCCCGACCAGTACAACGGGCAAACGATCACGACGCGCGGCTACTACTTCTGGAACTCGGTCATCTATGTGCTGGCTGAGGGTATCCAGACGGAAGAAACGGGCGGTAGCCCGCAACCGCTTGGCGATCCCGTTTGGATGGAAGGCTTCCCGCCTGACCTGTCGGCGGAGCTAACGGTGGGACCGAACACGAGCTATGTGTGGGGCGCAGTCGAAGTGACTGGGACATTCGAGACGGGCGGCGGCAAAGGCAAAGATGGCGCGTATCAAAGCATCCTTACGGTCGAGTCGGCGCGCGTGTTGAACGACCAGTAAGCGGTGCGGAGCGCGTAAGCGCGAGTAGGGCGCATGGCAAAACAGCAGGTGCAGCAGCAAAGTCAGGAGCACGTCCGGGCAGTTGCTGCGCCGCGTTTTTATTACCTTGAGCACATGGCGTTCGACGACGTGCCCGCGGTACGTCAGATCGAACAGGTCAGTTTTCCTTCCCTCTGGCCCGACGGCACCTACGAACGTGAAATGCGCCAACCTGACCGCAACCGTTACCTTGTGGCGCGTGTGCGGTCTACGCCGCCGCCCCCCCGTACTACACCGCCTGCCCGCCCAACTCTCTGGCACCACGCCCGCCGTGTGTTGGGGTCGGTGCTCACGTTGCCGCCGCCCCCGCCCGCCAGCCCTGACCGCCTAGTGGGGTATGCCGGGGTGTGGGTACCCTTCGATGAGGGGCACATCACGGCAGTGGCGGTAGACCCGTACTACCGGCGGCAGGGTGTGGGCGAGTTGCTGTTGCTCGGTTTGATCGAGCAGGCGATGGACATGGGCGCCCACCAGATGACGCTTGAGGTGCGCGTTTCCAACACGGCTGCCCGAATGCTATATGAGCGGTACGGTTTCCGCGAGGCGGGGGTGCGCCGCCGCTACTATACCGACAACAACGAAGATGCGCTGATTATGTGGACGGACAACATCCGCTCGGCGGCGTATCAGGGGGTACTGACGGAACTACGCCAGCAACTGTTCGCGCGGCTGCGCGTACAGGCGCACACTCACGCGCTACTGGGTGCGCCGCCTCCGTTGCGATAGTGAGGGGGGGTTGGTTGCGCCAGTATGGTCTGCACGCGGCGGGCGATGGGGCTGTTTCGCAGCATGGTTTCATCGAGGGTGCCGTTGTAGATTTGCTCCGCAAGTTCGGCGTGGATCGTCGCAAGGCGTGGTTGGCGTTGCAGGTGGTTGCGTGCTCCCGTTTGTTGGAGCAGGAGCGCGGCTTCCATGGTGGGGGCAAGTCGCCCAGCATACAGGTGGTGCGGCGCATAGATGCTCACGCCCTCGTGGTTGCACAGCGCACCCAGTTCGCGGTTGCGCGTCAGTTGGTACGCCTCGTTGGGGAGCGTCGCGGCATCTGGGTATACATCGGTGTAATAGTTGGATGCGTGGAACCCGGCGTACATCAGGGTTTCGATCATGCGGCGGCGGTGGTGCCCCTGCAAGCGCAGATATTCCCACGCCACAAAGTCTACCTTGTGGGCTAGGCACGCCGCGATAAGCTGATGGGCAGTCGTCGCGGTGTCGTTGACATAGGGTATGAGCGGCGAGAGCACCACCCCGACCGGAATGCCCGCCTTGCGGAGTGTTGCCAGCATCGCGAGCCGTTCGGCAGGTGGTGCAACCTGCCCCTCCAGCCGTACCAGCATTTTGGCATCGAACGTGACCAATGAGGTGAGCACCACCACCAACGCCTGCGCGTGGAGTTCTTGCAGTAGGTCAAGGTCTTGCAGAATGGTTGGGCTACGGGTCTGGATGACACATGGCTGGCGGTGTTGCAGCAGCACTTCGAGTACCCGCCGCGTCAGGCGGTACTGCTGCTCGGCGGGCTGGTAGGGGTCGCTGGCGGCGGTGAGGGCAAGGATTGCGCCGCGTTCGATCCGACTCAGGTTTGCGGCGAGGTGCTCCGGCAGGTCGGTGGGGACATACACACGCTGGTTGAAGTCGCGCGGGGCGTGTACCCAGCCGTCACAGAAGGCACACCCCAGTTCGCAGCCGCCATAGATAGCCAGCGTGTAGGCTGCCATAGTGAGTGGGTCAAGGTATTGCCGTCGGATCAGCAGGGGGCGGTTGGCGACGCTCTGGTTGATGTGATGGGTCATAGGGCTGTACTCGCTGTTGGGAACTAATCGCTGTGCATAAGCGTTATCATATCACACCGTACCACCCACACCGTACCACTGATGAGCGTTGTGCTCGCCCACAGCACTCCTGACGAGCGTTACGCGACCCCCACAGAGCTACTGCATATCCAACGAAGGGAGACCCTTGTGTTTCAATCACTCTCTTGTCTCGGCACCCGTGCCGATAACTGTACCGATAACCATGCCGATAACCGTGTCAGTGCCCATGCCCTTAACCGTGCCCGTAACTGGGCGGGCTGGTTGCTCGTGCCCGTTGTGGCTATTGTGCTATTGGGGGCTTGCGGTACGTCTGGCACATCGCAAGCCGCCGATGATGCCACCCCCAACGATACCGACGTGACCGCGCGTGAACCCGCACCGAGTATGGCACCCCCAGATGCACCTGCCGTGGCACCAGAAACGCCGCAAGACCCGCCGCGCTCCACGGTGGTGCCAGACGATCCCACTGCTCCGCCGCCTGACCTTGTGGCTGCCGCCAAGCAAGCCCTCGCGGGGTATCTGGGTGTGCCGCCCACTGCCCTGACGCTGCAAAGCAGCACGCTGGTCGAGTGGTCGGACAGCTCGCTGGGGTGCCCCGCCCCCGAACAGGGCTATGGGCAGGTCGTGACCACTGGCTATGAATTGCTGTTTGCGGCAGCCGATGGGCAGCAGTACGCCGTGCATACAGACGCAACGGTGCCATACCAACTGGTGTTGTGCGTGGACGGGCAACCAACAGTCTTGACTGCCACTGCGTCAACTGGCAACGACAACACGGGGAACACCCCCCGCTCCACGGTGGTGCCCACCGACCCGGCGACTGTGCCGCCTGCACTTGTGACCGCCGCCCAGCAAGCCCTTGCCACGCAGCTTGGTGTGCCACCCACCGCCCTAACGCTGCAAGGGAGCCTGCCGATGGAGTGGCAAGATGGCGCGTTGGGGTGCCCCGACCCGGCAACCAGCTATATGCAGGTCATCGTGCCCGGCTATGAACTGCGTTTTGCGGGTGATGATGGGCAGCAGTATGCTGTACACACCAATGCCGAAATGCCGTACCAACTGGTGCTGTGCGCGGAGGGGCAGCCTACTGTGCTTGCCCCCTAGCGTCCCACCAGCCGCCATTCGCGTAGCGCGAGCCGCGCCGCCGCCGCGCCACACACGCCATGCACGGCGCCGCCGGGGAAGGTTGCCGCACTGCCGATGTATAAGCCGCGTACTGGTGTGCGATAGGGGAACAGCGCAGGCACTGGGCGAAAGACGAGTTGATCGAGGGCGTAGCTCCCACCGCCAGTGTCGCCCCCTTCGAGGTTGGCATTGGCACGGTACAGGTCGGCGGGGGTCTGTACATGGCGGGCAAGGATCGTATTGCGGAAGCCGGGGGCGTAGCGTTCGATGTGCTGCTCGATCCGTTCGATGTAGATGTCGCGGGCGGTGCTCCAGCCTAACCCGCGTGGTGGGTGCGTGTATGCCCACGCGGTGTGGTATCCGGCGGGCGCACGTTCGGCATCGGCGAGCGACTGTTGCCCACATAACAGAAACGGCTCTGCTGGGATAATGCCGGCGTGCTGCTGGCGCAGGTTGTGCCAGAGTGTATCGGTGCTGCCGCCCAGATGGATGGTTCCCGCGTGGCGGGCTGTATCTGCCTGCCACGGGATTGGCTCGCGCAGTGCCCAGTCCACCTTGAACGACGGCGGACCATAGCGGTAGCGTTGCAGGCGGTGGGCATAGTCGGGGGGCAACACGCCTGCGCCCATCGCCAGCAACCCGTGCGGCGACACACACGCAATCACGCGGCGGGCGGCGAGGTATTCGCCGTTGTGCAGGGTCACGCCATGCATACGGTTGGCAGTCGTGTGCAGCCGTGTGACCCGTGCGTGGGCGCGTAGCTCGCCGCCGAGCGACTGGAGGTAGCTTTGGAGGGCGCGGCTGAGGCTCCCCGCCCCGCCCGCTGGGCTGCCCCAGCCGACGGTATGCCCCAGCAGCATGAGATAAACCCCGGCAATCGCACTCCCTGCGCCATCGAGCGGTACGTCGCTGTGCAACGCCGAGCCATACAGCCACGCGGCATTGTGCGGGCTATGGAATAGTTCATCTGCCAAGGCGGTCGCGGGCATAAGCACGAGGCGGGCAAAGTCTAGGGACTGTTGCCACCCGCTTGCCGCCAGCATGCCTAGTGCGCCGCGCACTGGGGGAAAGCCTCCGAGAAAGATATGCCGGACGTGCTCGCGGTGCTTGAGGTACGGGGCAATGAAGTGTGCCCAGCGTAGCCCGTCGCCGGGGGCGCGCTGCTCAAGTTGCTGCACGGTTTGCTCCACGTCGCGGTACAGCGCGACAGCGGTGCCATCTGGCAAGGGGTGGGCAAGGGCGGCTTGGGGCTGTGTCCAGCGTAGCCCGTGTTGCGCTAGCGGCATGCGGGCGAAGACGGGCGACGCGGCAGCGGCAGGGTAGACGGCTGAGAACGGGTCGTGCTTAAAGCCGGGGAGCGTCAGATCGCGCGTGGCAACGGCACCGCCAATGTGGGGGCTGGCTTCAAGCACGAGGACGGATGCACCGCGTTCGGCAAGCGTGATGGCGGCGGACAATCCGTTCGGTCCACTGCCAATCACAATCGTGTCCCAGACGAAGCTATTCATCCTTCGGTGAGCAAGCGTATCTGGAAGTTGTCAAAGCGGGCGGCACCGGAGCTTTCGCGCCCGTGGGCAACAATGCCCACCTGTCCGGGGTTGGTTAGCCCGTTGGCGGTCGCCGTAGCCACCTGCTCGCCGTTGATGTACAGCCGTAACTCTTCTTCTTCGATGTGCAGCACCAGACGGTTGACGCTGTTGTCACCCGGCTTGATGAGGGTGCTACGTCCTCCGGCAAGTTCTTCGGGACCGCCACCCTGTCGCCGCTCAAGGCTATAGGTACGTGCTTGCGGGTTGACGAAGGCTGCAATGTAGGTACTCTCGTTGAGGTAAGCCGCCACCACGCCCCCCGACCCATCCGACACCTGCACGTCGGTAGCGACGCTGTAGGCGGGCTGGGCTGCGAGTCCGTCTACGGGCAGGTAGACCCACAGGTTGTCCAGTCCGGCGACTGCTTCGATAAAGTAGCGTTCATTATCGTAGCCCACACTCCAGCCGGGTCCCTGCTGTTCGGGCAGGCGTATCTGGGCTGCAAAGTCATCGTTAAGGAGTTCCTCGCCGCCCTCAATGTCGGCATTGGCAGTCGCAGGCGGAGCGGTGTCGTCCGCGGTGTCCGCGTCGTCCGTGTTGGCGGGCGGGGTTGGTGTGGTGTCTGTCGCCGCGCCGACCTCCACTGGCGTTGTAGTGGGGGCATCATCAACGGTTGCGGCAGGTGCATTGTCGTTGCCTCCGCCTGCTAGCCCGCTACTGATGAATGGGAAGAGCACTGCCAACAGGAGCACGGCGGCAACGGCTATGCCGCCATACAGGAGCCACGGCGACTGACGGCGGGTAGTCGAGCGGGGTTTCTTGAGACGGGGGCGATAGCTCGGCGCAGGCGATGGTGCGCGGTTCGCCTGATCCTGTTGGTAGCGTTTCGCTTCTGCCTCGGCGAGCAGGGCACTGCTGTCACGATAGAAAGGCGCAAGCTGTTGCAGCGTCCGGATGGTCGCGGCTGCCTGCCCGTAGCGTCCTTCCGCGAGGTGGTCTTTTGCCTGCTGGTAGAGTTCGGCAGGATGGTCGCGCTGTTGCCCTACCGTCACTTTGCCGGGTTGGACTGGGCTGGCGGGGGCGGTGGGTTGGCGTTGCCCAACGGTATTCGTAACCAGCAGGTCGCTGTCGTAGGCGCGGCGCAGACGCTGGTCACTCAATACGCGATAGGCTTCCTCGATTCGTTCGAGGCGGGCGGTTGCATACGCATGGTGTTCGTCGTGCTCGTCGGTGGTCTGGTCAGGGTGATACTGTGCCACCTGTTCGCGGTAGGCGCGGCGCAGGGTTTCGTCGTCAGCATCTTGGCTGACACCGAGCATTGTATAGTAGTCTAGCTCTTCAAAATCGCGCATAAATCACGTTACCTTCGACGTATCTCAATGTAGGCTGGGTTATTATAGCATAGGCAGGGAAGTGTTCAAGCCGGTTGTGTTGCGGACCTGCGAGTTTGTGGGCGGCGTGGCGATGAGACGCAAGTGGTCAAATGTGAAGACTATTTGCGTGCCCTCTGCTAACGTTTAGTTGCTGTTAGGGTGTGGTACTGTAGCGGTGTAGCCAATTGGTACTGCTTTTTGGCGGTGGTTTCTGCGGAACATAGCACGCAGACTATCGCCGTTCTTGAATGTCGTTAAGGTTTGGTTATGATTTTGGTTGTGGCTCTTGCTGTTGTGTTGTACGCTATTTACCGTTGTAGTCAGGCGTGGGGCTGTTGCGCTGGTCATTTGCCGATAAAAGTGTACTCTTGTCATCGTAATTAAACCGTGTATACTAAAATACCAGTACTGGTTAAAGCCTAGTACCACGGTTCTATCAATGCTGTTCGGTATACTAGTCGGTATACTAGAAGGAGACAGTATACTGGAACTAGAGACAGTAATACTGCGTCTTACTTGAGGGGTACACCAGCCCCATTTCGGAGACCGTGCCGCCGGACGAGGGTTCCTAACGATGTCATTAGACATAACAGCAGAGCGTAGTCTGCTTCGCACATCCCGTTGCAAAACCCACACTTTAGGGAAAAGGTAAGGAGAGGCGTGTCGTGACGGTACAACCCCAGCAGCATCGGAGAGCACAACCTATGCGGACAAGTAATTCCGAACAGTCCAGCCAGCGGGTGGTCAGCGTTGGTCTGGATATGCTCCTGCTCGGCATCGCAACATATGTCAGTTTTGTCTTGCGGCTCGATAGCTTTGCCATTGCCCCCTATGCAGCCGGTTTTGCGGTGGTGCTTTTGCTCAACCTCGTGATTACACCAGCAGTGTTTCATTTTGGCAAGGTGTATACCATCGCGCCCGGCAGTTCAATCCGCCCCATGCTGCGCCGCGTTGTCGGGGCAACCCTGCTGGCTGCTATTGTTGCTGCTCTCATTGCGTACATGGTACCATTCGTACTGGGCACAACATTCCGCATTCCGCTCAGTGTGCCCATCATTTATGCTGGCTTGGCGGTCTTTATGGTGGTGGGGGTGCGTGCCCTGACGTGGCAGGTTGTCCAGACCGATGCCGTTGCCGTGCGCCTCCCCCAAGCAGTGCCACCAACCGATATTGCAACGCGGGTGCGGCAGATCAAGGTGGAAGACCTGTTGAACCGTCCCTTGATCGTGACTGATGCCGATAAGTTGCGGGCAGTGCTGCAAGGTAAGCGCGTGTTGGTGACGGGCGGGGGTGGTTCTATCGGGAGCGAGCTGTGTCGGCAGGTCATTCGCTGTGAGCCGTCGGAGTTGATCATTTTGGGGCACGGCGAGAATAGCGTCTTTGCCATCCATAACGAACTACAAAAGTGGCTGAGTACAGAGTATCGCAACAGTCAGGCGCAAGCCGCGATGCCACGGCTCCATTCGGTGATTGCCGACATCCGCTTCCGCGAGCGCATCCAGATGATCTTTGAGCAGTACCACCCCGAAGTGGTATTCCATGCGGCTGCCCACAAGCATGTGCCCCTGATGGAAATGCAGCCTACCGAAGCGGCTACCAACAACGTCCTTGGTACGCGCAACGTGTTGCAGGCGGCAATGCGTGTGGATGTCGAGCGGTTTGTGATGCTCTCGACAGACAAAGCGGTCAACCCGACCAGCGTGATGGGGGCAACGAAGCGTGCCGCCGAGTTGCTGGTATTGCAGGCAGCCCGCGATACTGGGCGACCGTACATGGCAGTGCGCTTCGGCAACGTGCTTGGGAGCCGCGGCAGTGTGGTGCCCACGTTTTCGCGCCAGATCGAAAACGGCGGTCCGATCACCGTGACCGACCCCAACATCGAACGGTTCTTTATGACGATCCCCGAAGCTGTGTTGCTGGTACTGCAAGCCGCCGTGATCGGGAAGGGCGGCGAAATCTTCACGCTGGACATGGGCGAGCCGGTGAAGATTGTTGACCTCGCACGGCGCATGGTCGAGTTGTGCGGGTTGGAGGTTGGGCGCGACATTGACATCGTTTACACCGGGTTGCGCCCCGGCGAGAAACTGTACGAAGAACTGTTTCTGCCCGACGAAGAGTTCGACCGAACGGTTCACGAAAAAATCTTTATTGCCGCGAACGCCAGTAATTTCGTTCCTGCCCACGTTCAGCGTTGGGTAGACGCACTGGCGATTGCCGCGGAGCGTGACGATACGGGGGCTATCTTGTTGGTATTGCAACGCTTGCTGCCCCAGCATCGTTTGAAACAGGCAATATCAATAGACGATGGTCCGCCATTGGCGCGTGAGTTGCTCGAAGATGGTAGCGCAACCCATAAGGATGCAGCAGCGGCGACCGTAGGGGTGTAGAACGAAAGATGGAACTGGTTCCTTTTCTGAAATTGTTGTTACGT
>CAZNQP010000003.1:0-80399 GCA_964575355.1 uncultured Chloroflexaceae bacterium | reverse complement strand
TAGGGGTGTAGAACGAAAGATGGAACTGGTTCCTTTTCTGAAATTGTTGTTACGTTGGTCGTGGCTGGTGGCAGCTGTGGCTATCCTTGGTGGGGTACTGGGTATTCTGGAGGCGCGTGCCACTGCGCCCGTGTACGCGGCATCCGCGACGTTTTTTGTGTCGTCGCGGTCAAACTTGCCGCCGAGCGACCAAGAACGGGTAATGGAAACGTATGCCGAACTGGCGATGAGCCGCCCCATCTTGACCGCAGTGGTAGACCAACTCCCCTTTGAAACAACCGTTGAAGCCCTGCAAAGGCAGATGGGAGTCAATGCAAATGGTGCTACCTTAATGGTGACGGTCGCGGTGGAGGACATTAACCCGCAGCACGCCGCAATTATTGCCAATGAAGTGGTACGAGTACTTGACGAAGACGGGCGGTCGCTTGTCCGCATGGATACCGCTACGAGCCGCGCGAGTTTGCAGGTATTGGAGGCAGCGCAGGTGCCGACCGATCCCATTCGCCCACGCACCACGCTCAATGCCGCGCTCGGTGTGATTGTGGGTGGTGGGCTAGCCGTCGTCTTGATTGTCGGTATAGCATTGCTCGACACCACGCTACGGACTGCCGAAGAAGTCGCGCAGGTGACGGGGAACCCGCCACTGGTCGCGGTGCCGTTCAGCCCCGCGAGCGTCAACCCAGCACGTTTTCAGTCAGCTACCATGAACACGCCCTTTGTGGAAGCCTATCGTTTGTTGCGAACGCACCTTGACTATGCTGCCGAAGAAACCCCTATCCGCACGATTGCGGTGACGAGTGCGAGCAATGGCGAAGGCAAGACGGTAGTCGCGGCGTTTCTGGCGATGGTGCTTGCGCTCAGTGGGCGGCGGGTCATTTTGGTAGATGCCAACATGCAGGTGCCCCGCTTGCACAAGCTCTTCGAGACCGACGAAGGGTGCGGGCTGTCGGACGTGCTGAGCCAGCAGCACCTCGATGAGGCTGACCTGCCGCTCCGCAGTACCTCGGTGCCGTTGCTGCGCCTGATGACGGCGGGACCGCCCGTGGCACACCCTGCTGAGTTGCTGGCATCGCAGCAAATGAAAGACCTCGTGCGCCACCTCCAGCAGCAAGCAGACATTGTGGTGTTTGATACCCCCGGCTTGCTCGCGGTCGTGGATGGCACCGTGATCGCCCGCATGAGCGATGTCACGCTGTATGTGTCGCGGTCGGGGGCAACCCAGAAGGGTGCCTTTGCCAAAGGTTTGACGCAACTCAACCAGTTTGGGGTGGTGCCGCTGGGTACGGTGCTCAACAGTGTGCCGCTTGCCCAGTCGAGTTTTACGCGATCACGGCGGCGCAAGATCACGGACACGGCGATAGGTCGGCTCAATCGGATTGATGCGGCTTTGCGCCAGCGTATCCTTGGTAACTCCGACAAAGACGATGATGAACAAGACACTAACCAGCAATCGGCTGCCATCCGGATAGAGGGGCGCAACGTGCTCCCACCGACAGCAAAGGAGCCTGAATGACCACGCCCACGTCGGGGTCTGCCCCCGCCCCCGGCGGCTTGCCGGGGCTGTCACTGCGGAAGAACATTTCGTGGACGTTCGTTGGGAATATGGTCTACACTGGGTGCCAGTGGGGCATGCTGGTAGCCCTCTCGAAGTTAGGGTCGCCCGCGATGGTGGGGCAACTTGCACTGGGGTTGGCAATTACCGCCCCAGTCATCATGTTTAGCAACCTGCAACTGCGTGTCGTGCAAGTGACGGACGCACGCGATGAGTTTCACTTCCCCGACTATGCGTCGTTGCGCGTGATCACCACGCTATTGGCACTGGCATTGATTGCGGGCGTGGTCGCGCTGTCGGGCTACCGTGTTGAGACGGTGCTGGTGGTGGCACTGGTGTCGCTGGCGAAGGCGTTCGAGGCAATGAGCGATGTTTTCTACGGGATGTTGCAAAAGTACGAGCGCATGGATCGGATCGCGCTGTCGCTGATGATCAAGGGTCCGGCTTCGCTGCTGGCACTCGCCGGCACGGTCTGGCTGACTGGCAGTATTGTGTGGGGGGCGGCTGCGCTTGCCCTGACGTGGGCACTGGTGCTGTTCCTGTTCGACATCCCGAATGGGCGGCACATGTGGCGTGCTACCACCACGCCCGCCGAACGGCAGGCATGGCAGTTCAACAGCCGCACGTTGCTGCGGCTATCGTGGCTGGCACTGCCGCTCGGCATCGTCATGATGCTCATCTCACTGAACACCAACCTGCCGCGCTACTTCATCGAAGAATATCTTGGCGAAAGTGAACTGGGCATCTTTGCCGCGCTCTCGTATCTCATCATTGCGGGGCAGATGGTTGTGAATGCTCTCGGCGAAGCCGCTAGCCCGCGCCTTGCGCGTTCGTATGCTGCTGCTGACCGGGCTGGTTTCCAGTCGTTGCTGCTGAAGCTCTTGGCGGTGGGGGGCGCGCTGGGCGTTGCTGCCGTGGGTGGCGCGATGCTGCTTGGCACATGGGTGCTGGCTATCCTCTACCAGCCAGAATATGCCCGCCCGGACTTGTTCACGCTCCTGATGGTCGCGGCGGCGTTGTCGTATCTGGTATCGTTTCTCGGCTACGCCATGACCGCCGCGCGCTATTTTCGCATCCAGACGGTACTGTTTCTCGTGGCGACGGTGGCGACGGGTGTTGGCTGTCTGGTTTTCATCCCTATCTATGGGTTGCTTGGTGCTGCCTACGCGCTGATCGCATCGGCGATTGTGCAGGGGGTGGGGAGTCTGGCGATTGTGCTGTATGCCTTGTGGGTCATTCGCCCGCAGCCCAATGACGATACCGTGCCGGGGGCAACCGAAGAAACTGGAACTGAGGGGTTTGAGGGTGAGCAACAGCCAGTGTAATCAGCGCACAGTGCGGGTGCTGCATGTAGTTGGTGGGTTGTCACGCGGCGGGATCGAAACGTGGCTGATGCATGTGGTGCGCCACATTGACCGTGAACGCTTCCAACTCGATTTTCTGGTGCATACCGCCGAGCCACAAGCGTATGACGACGAAGCGCGTGCATTGGGCAGTGCCATCTTGGTCAACCCGCACACCGGGCAACCGTGGCAATATGCCGCAACGTTGCGCGAGTTGCTGCGGACACATGGCGCGTATGATGTCATTCATAGCCACGTCCATAGCTTTAGTGGCTTCATTATGATGCTGGCAGCACAGGCAGGCATTCCGGTACGGATTGTGCATAGCCACCTTGACACGGCGGCGGTGGATGCTGCCGCCCGCCCGCCGCGCAAGGCGTACCTGCGCCTGATGCACCACTTGATTGACCAGCACGCCACCGACGGGTTTGCCGTGAGTGAAAAGGCGGCACGCAGTTTGTTTGGGCGGCAGTGGCAGCACGGGCGGCACTACGAACTGGTGTATTGTAGTATTGCTCTGCACGCCTTCGCTGCCACTGCCGAGCGGGTAGCCGTGCGGACTGAGTTGGGTATCCCTGCCGACGCGCAGGTGCTGGGGCACGTTGGGCGGTTCGCTGCACAGAAAAACCATCGGTTTCTCGTTGAAGTGCTGCAAGAGCTTGTGCCACGCCACCCCAACCTGTGGTTGCTGCTGGTCGGCGAGGGTGACCTGCGCCCGCTAGTTGAGCAGCAGGTGCAGGTGGCGGGGTTGGCTGACCGGGTGGTGTTCACTGGGTCACGCCCCGACGTGCCACGCCTGATGCAAGGGGCAATGGATGTCTTTGTGTTGCCCTCTACGCACGAAGGGCTGCCGATTGTTGGCATTGAGGCACAGGCAGCGGGCTTGCCGTTTGTCGTATCGGATGTGGTGACAGAGGAAGGCGACATAATCGCGCCGCTGGTCTTTCGTCAGTCGCTTGCGTATGGGGCGGCAGCGTGGGCAGCAACGATTGAGCAGGCATTGGGCTTGGCGCACGGCATAGACCGCCCGGCTGCGCTGCGGCGGGTACTGGTCAGCCCGTTCAACATTGATGTCGGGGTACGCACACTCGAAGAGGCATATTGTGAGCGACTTAAGCCTACCACCGCCTAGTGCGCGTCGCTGGCGGGGCGCGGGTGCTGGCGCAGTTCCTGCAACTGCCTCGCACACCGCACCGGTAACTGACACCCATCTGGTCGGTACACGGATGCTGTTTGCCAGCCTGTGCCTGTTCTTGCTGGCGCAGGCATACATGATCCCGGTGCTAACGGTGGGGTCGTGGGCGATGTGGCCCAAGCTCGCCGACATTGCCATTGTTGCAATGGGCGGCGCACTGGTCTTCGAGCTACGCAACATCATTGCGGCATCGCGGGCAAATCAGATTATTGGTGCCGCGCTGTTTGGCTTCTTTGCGTTCTGCTTTGTGGCGTATGTTACCTACATTACGTTCATCCCCGACTTTGGCGCAAGTGGCGTGCGGTTCGGTGCCTTCCAGCTCTATCTCATCGCGCAGGGCATCTTTGCCTTCTGGGTCGCGGCACACGTCCCGCTCACGCCGCAGCGCGTGGTTGCCCTGCGGCTGATGGTAGATGCGGCACTGCTGGTCGTGATCGCCAGCATTGTCGCAACCTATTTTGAGATTATCCCGCTTGCCGACCTCACGCCCCACATCTCGCCCGACGAGGATATATCGGGACCGTGGCACCGCTACCTGCGCGAAGACTATGGCGGGCAGGCGCGGGGCTGGGGCACGGTGGGCTACAACCACTCGTATGTTGCTAGTCAGGTCATTTTGCTGCTGGGGCTACGTATGAATCTCAGCCCGAAAGACCTGACGATCACCGATAGTGTATACCTGTTGCTGGCAATCATGGCAACGTTCCTGAGCACATCGCGGGCGGGGTTGGCTTCGATGGTGCTGCTGGCGGGTATCTTGTGGTTGAAGAAGCCGATGCACGCGGTTGCCACGTTTGGGTTGGCGGGGCTGATGATGGCAACGGTGCTGGTGGCGGCTCCGTCTGCGCTTGGGGCGTTGGGGGACGACCTGCAAGCCTCGATTGAGCGGCAGAGTGCGCTCTTCGATGCGGGCAACGCCGACAACCTGAGCGGACGCGACGACATTTGGGAAAGCCGCATCGCGTTTTTGGATGAAGACCCGATCCGTTGGGTGATCGGGGGTGGCTTTGGGTGGCAGGCGGGCGACAATGCCCACATGCTGCCGTTGCAATACATTGTTGAACTGGGGCTGATCGGGTTGGTGGTCTTCATCGTGTTGTTTGGCACAATCCTGTTTATGCTCTATCGCCACGAACGGGGCGCACAGGCGTTGTTCTGGACAACACTTACCCTGTTTATCAGTGCTGCGTCGCAAGAGACCTTCTTCCCCGTCCCCGCGATGGGGGGCTTCCTCACGCTCTATTTTGCGGCAATCGCTATTGGGTTGCGCGACCGGTACCCACCCGATCCTGCCGCGCCTGAGCACGCGACTGGTGCCGCCGTCGCCGCAGACCGGCGTGGGGTGCCCCGGAAATTGACACAACGCTAGCCGGACACGATTGGTGAGACACAGGAGGGCAGCAGTATGCAGGTTGTGGTCACACTCGAACAACGCTTTCAGCGCACGCCAGACGGTACTGTCTGGACACCCGGTCCCTTCCCCTATCCGTTCTGGCAACGCTATCTGGCAGTGTTCGATGGCGTGCGGGCGGTGGCGCGGGTCGAAGAAGTCGTGGCGGCACCGGATGGCTGGAAAGCCGCGACGGGCGACCGGGTGGCGTTCGCGGCAGTGCCGTACTATGTGGGACCGCGCCAGTATGCCATGAAGTATGGGGCAGTCCATCGTGCGATCCGTGCGTCGGTGCAGTGGGGCGATGCGGTGATCTTGCGGGTGGGTTCGGCGATTGCTGCCACGCTGCTGCCAATGCTCCAGCACGCGGGCTACCCCTACGCCGTTGAGGTGGTGTCAGACCCCGAAGATGTGTTTGCCCCCGGTGCGATCAAGCACCCAGCACGCGCCTACTTTCGCTGGCACTTCCCGCGCAAGCAGCGCGAAGTGTGCGCGGGCGCGATTGCCGCACTGTACGTGACCCGCGAGGCACTGCAACGTCGCTACCCCTGCCCCGGCTATCGCGTGGGTATCTCGGATGTCGAGTTGCCGCCCGCCGCGCTGGTGGATGCCCCACGTCCCGCCCAATCTATCGAGGGGCGGGCACGGGTGATCTACGTGGGCACACTGGCGCAGATGTATAAAGCCCCCGACGTGCTGATCAAGGCGATTGCCCGGTGCGTAGCGCAGGGGCTGGATGTGGAACTGGTGATGGTGGGCGAGGGGCGGCACCGCGCAGAACTGGCAGACCTTGCCGCGAAGCTCGGCATTGGCGAGCGGGTGCAGTTTACGGGGCAGTTGCCGGGTGCCGATGCCGT
This sequence comes from uncultured Chloroflexaceae bacterium, assembly GCA_964575355.1. GTDB lineage: Bacteria > Chloroflexota > Chloroflexia > Chloroflexales > Chloroflexaceae > CAZNQP01. The sequence continues at coordinate 74,062 of CAZNQP010000003.1, read as the reverse complement.
GCGTGCTGCCCTCGATCAGGCGCATCTTTTCGTGTTACCATCCTATCAAGAGGGGTTGCCCCGCGCTATGGTCGAGGCGATGGCACGCGGCTTGCCCTGTATTGGCTCGCATGTTGGCGGTATTCCCGAACTGTTGCCGCCCGCCGATATGGTACCACCGGGGCAGGTGGAGCCACTCGCGGCAGCGATTGCCGCCGTGTTGCGTGACCCGGAGCGCATGGCACGCATGTCGGCACGCAACCTTGCGACGAGCCATACCTTCGTAGATGACGCGCTGGACGAGCAGCGCACCGCGTTTTACACCTATATCCGCGAACAGACCGAGTCACACCTGATGCAGCGCATTTTTGCCTAGGTTCCTTGGTGTCACAGGCAAGGATGTCACAGGCAAGAATGAGTGAAAGGGATGCTATGCCACGTTTATTAATGGTGACAACGGTACCAGCAACGATTGAGGCGTTTCTTCTGCCGTTTGCCCGGCACTTCGTGGGGCAGGGTTGGCACGTTGATGCACTGTCGGCGGGCGACCCCACTGCATGGGGGGCGTGGAGCGGTGTCTTTGCTGATTGCTATGGTGTGCAGTGGTCACGCGACCCGTACAAGCTCCATCAATTGATCGCGCCACCGCGCCGTATCCGCGAGATTGTCGCGGCAGAACGCTACGATATTGTGCATGTCCACACCCCAGTGGGTGCCTTTGTCACCCGGTTTGCGCTCCGCGATTTCCGGCGTGTGGGTCGCCCGGCGGTGATTTACACGGCGCACGGCTTTCACTTCTACGATGGCGGGCAACCGCTACGGAATGCCATGTTCCGGAACGCTGAGGTGACGGCAGGCAAATGGCTAGACTATCTGGTGGTGATTAACCGCGAGGATGAAGCCGCCGCCCATCGTTATGGCATTACCGCGCCGGAACGTATCCGATATATGCCGGGTATCGGGGTAGACCTGTCGTACTACGGACCGGACAGCGTACCTGCCACCACGGTTGCCGCGTTACGCGCAGAGTTGGGCTTGCCGAGCGATGCACGGGTGCTGCTCATGGTCGGGGAGTTTATCCCGCGGAAACGACAGAGCGACCTGCTGCACGCGCTCGCTCGGCTTGGTCGCCCACAGACACACGTCCTGTTCGCGGGCAATGGTCCGACGTTTGCGGAGATGCAGCAGTTGGCGGCTTCGCTCGGTATTGCCGCGCAGACGCATTTTCTGGGGCGGCGCAGCGATATTCCTGCCCTGATGCGCCTTGCTGAGTTTACCGTGCTGCCGTCGGCACAAGAGGGCTTGCCGCGCTGTGTGCTCGAGTCGCTGAGTATGGCGACGATGGTCATCGGGAGCGACATTCGCGGGACGCGTGACCTGTTGAGAGAGGTGGGCGGCATGCTCTACCCGATGGGTGACATTGACCAGCTTGCCAGCATGCTGGCGTGGACACTCGATAACCCGGACGACGCGGCACGGTTGGGGCAGCGTGGGCGTGAGGTCATGGCGCACTATGACGTGCAGAGCGTCATTGCGTGGCACGAAGCGTTGTACGGCGAAGCTCTTGCTCTTGTGCAGAGCCGCACACAATTACCAGTGAGCTAGGCGCAGACGGCGCAGCAGAGAGGATCAGAGCAGTGTATCGGCGGTATGGCAAGCGGGTCTTCGACCTTGTTCTGACGGTGCCGACCCTGGTGGTGCTGTCACCGGTAATCGCAGTGGTCGCGGTGCTCGTGCGGCTCAAGCACGGTGCCCCGGTGCTGTTCGGGCAGGTGCGCCCCGGCATGCACGGCAAGCCCTTCAAGATGTACAAGTTTCGTACTATGCGCGACGACCGCGACGCGACGGGCAACCTGCTCCCCGATGAAGAACGCTTGACCCGGTTTGGGGCTGCACTGCGCCGCACTAGCCTTGACGAACTGCCCGAACTCTGGAACGTCGTGCGCGGCGATATGAGTATTGTCGGTCCGCGCCCGTTGTTGATGCGCTACCTGCCACGCTACACGCCCGAACAGATGCGCCGCCACGATGCGCTCCCCGGCATCACGGGGTGGGCGCAGATTCACGGGCGCAACACATTGACTTGGGAGAGCCGCTTCGCGTATGACCTGTACTATGTGGATCGCGCGTCGTTGGCGTTAGATGTTGTCACGATTGCGATGACGGTTGCCAAGGTGCTCGCACGCGAGGGCATCACGGCTGAGGTGAGCGACTTCTGGGGGACGGCGGGTCCGCCTACGGACGGACCGGCGGCACTCCCTGCTGGCGAGGATGGCTAGCCCACACGGGGCGTATCGTTATGGCTTCGTATGGCTACGCCCGTTCATTACACGAATAGTCACACGGCATAGATAACGTACTAAGTAAGGGGGCACTGTGGAGACACCAACCGTTGACGAATTGGCACAGGTATTGTCGTGGGAACGCCTTCACGACCTTGCAGAACAGTATGGCGATGCGTATTACATTCTCGATATGCAGGCGTTTCGCAACAACTATCACGAGTTGCTGGATGCATTCCGGCAGTATTACCCGCACACCAACATTGGCTATTCGTATAAGACAAACTATATCCCGCAGATTTGCCAGTACGTCAATCGCGCGGGCGGCTATGCTGAAGTCGTCTCGTGGATGGAATACGAACTGGCGTTGTCGGTGGGGGTGCCGTCCGAGCGTATTATCTTCAACGGACCGTACAAGACTGAAGCAAACATAGAGCAAGCCCTGTGTGGCGGCTCGATTGTCAACCTTGATGGGCTGTACGAAGTAGCCTATGTCGAAGCGGTGGCGGCTCGCCACCCCGACACGTCGTTGACGGTGGGGGTGCGCTGCAATTTCGACATTGGTGATGACCGTATTTCGCGGCTCGGCTTCGATGTGGATGGCGCGGACTTCACGGCTGCACTAGCGCGGCTCGCGGCGTTGCCCAACTGCACAATAGGCGGGCTGCATTGCCACTACTCCACGGGGCACCGTAGCGTGGATTCGTATGCCTTGCGAGCGCGTACCCTGATCGAATTGACGCGCACGCATTTTGCTACGCCGCCGCGCTATGTGGACGTGGGCGGCGGCTTCTTCAGCAAGATGAGTCCTGCCATGCGTGCCCAGTTTGGGGGCGGCATCCCGACTTACGCCGACTATGCCGCTGCAATTGCGCCGCAGATGGTCGCTGCATTCCCCGACGGTGCGCCCGAACTGCTGATCGAGCCGGGGGCGGCGATCACCACTGATGTGCTGCACTATGTGGGGCGCATTGTCCACGTCAAGCAGGTGCGCGGGCGCACGATTGCGCTGGCATCGGGCAGCATCCACAACATCAAGCCGACCCTACACAGCAAGAACATGCCCGTCACGCTCTACCGTAGCCCCGATAACCGCGCAGGTGATGGCGATGATGCCGCCGCCACAGCGGTTGACGTGGTGGGTTATACCTGCATGGAACACGACGTGATGCACACCGGCTATGGCGGCGCAGTGCAGGCGGGTGACTATGCCGTGTTCGACAATCTGGGGGCATACACAATTGTCATGCAGCCCCCATTTATTCGGGCAGCCCCGCCGATGCTGATGTATGAGGCAACAGATGATAGCTTTGTGCTCATCCGTCGTCAGCAAGAGCTAGCAGATGTCTTTGCAGCATACCAGTACGCATAAATTGGGTTCATCTAGGGGTAGTGTTTAATCTGTGCGAATGTGTGTCGTATGTGCTATGAATAGGAGCGTGGCAGCAACCATATTTACCCGAACGCAAGGAGCACACAGTCATGACGAGTACGACGGAACTCGCCTGTCTTACGGCACTCACGTGGGCACGGCTGGAGGAACTGGCAGGCTGGTATGGGGACTCTTTCTATGTCCTTGATATGCAGGCGTTTCGTGACAACTATCAGGAGTTGCTAGGGGCGTTCCGGGGGCACTATCCCAACACCAATATCGGCTATCCTTACAAGGCAAACTACCTCCCCGCCCTGTGCTGCTATGTCCAGCAGGCGGGGGGCTATGCCGAAGTTGCGTCGTGGATGGAGTATGAGCTAGCGCGGTCGCTTGCTATTCCTGTCGAGCGCATCATTGTCAACGCACCGTACCAGACGTATGCCCAGATGAAAGAAGCCTTACTGGGCGGTGCCATTGTCAACCTTGATGCACCCTACAAGGTGGCAATGGTTGAGGATGTAGCCCACAAGTACCCGACCCATGCGTTTGCCGTGGGGGTACGCTGTAACTTTAGCCTGACCGACGATCCCCTTTCGCGGCTCGGTTTCGATACTGAAGACGCAAGTTTTATGAACGTCTTCGAGCGCATCGCGGCATTGCCCAACTGTCGCGTTGTGGGGCTGCACTGCCATTACTCCACGGGGCACCGTAGTATCGCATCGTATGGTGAACGTACCGCCCGCATGATCGAGTTGGTGCGGCAGTATCTGCCAGACACGCCGCGCTACATTGATGTTGGTGGGGGCTTTTTTAGCAAGATGCCAGATGCACTGCGGGCACAGTTCGACGACTACATCCCGTCGTTTGACGAGTATGCCGCCGCCATCGCGGGGCGCGTAGCGGCTGCCTACCCCGCCCACGAGCCAGAGTTGATCATCGAGCCGGGGTCGGCACTGGTGGCGAACATCATGCTCTTTGTCGCACGGGTGATTGACATCAACCAGATACGTGGGCGCACCCTCGCCCTTGCATCGGGCAGTGTGCATACGATCAAGCCGACAATGCACCGCAAGAACATGCCAGTACAGATCGTTCACAATCCGCATTGCCAGCATGCCTTGGGCAATACCGTAGGGTATGATGCCACAGGGGTTGACATTGTGGGCTATACCTACATGGAACACGACGTTTTACATAGTGGCTATCGGGGTGAGATTGCAAGGGGTGATTATGCCGTCTTTGAGAATGTCGGTGGCTATTCAATTGTCATGAAACCACCGTTTATTCGAGCAGCACCGCCGATCCTGTTGTATGAAGCGGATACCGATAGCTTCAGCCTGATCCGGCGGCAAGAGGAGATGTACGATGTCTTTGCCACATTCATCCGATAGACGCAATGTCCTGCTGACCTGTGCGGGACGGCGCAACTATCTGGTGCGGTATTTCCAAGACGCACTGGCGGGCGATGGGGTGGTCTTCGCGGCAGATGCTAGCGCGGCTGCTCCTGCCCTTGCCGCAGCCGATACTGCCCTGATTGTGCCGCGCATCAACGACCCACACTACATTGACCATTTGCTCGATCTGTGCCACACCCACGCGATTGCCGTGCTCGTGTCGCTGAACGACCTCGAATTGCCCGTGCTGGCGGCGGCGCGTGAGCAGTTTATTGCGGCAGGCACCATTCCCGTCGTGTCGAGTCCTGCGGTCATTGCGACATGCTTCGACAAGTTTGCGACGTTGGGCTTTTTGCAGCAATGCAATCTCGCCGTGCCCCAGACGTACCTCTCGCTCGCCGAGGCACGCCACGCAATTGCCGAGGGGCGCATGCAGTTCCCACTGGTGGTCAAGCCGCGCTGGGGCACTGCGTCAATCAGTGTGGACATCGCCCACAACGACGAGGAGCTGGCGTTGAGCTATCGGCTTGCCCATTGTCGGCTGGAACGTACCATGCTGGCAGCAGTCAGTGCGACTGCACCGGAACAGGCAATCCTGATTCAAGAGAAGCTCGCGGGTGATGAGTACGGGCTAGATGTCGTGAATGACCTGCACGGGCAGTACGTCACGACGCTGGCGCGGCGCAAAGTTGCCATGCGCGGCGGCGAAACCGACCGTGCCGTGACTGTTGTGTCGCCCCTACTGGCAGAACTGGGCGCGACGATTGGGCGTACCTTACGGCATGTCGGCAACCTTGATTGTGATGTGTTCGTCAACGATGATCGGGGGGTGGTGCTTGAGTTGAACCCGCGCTTTGGTGGGGGCTATCCTTTTTCGCACAGTGCGGGTGCCAATATCCCGGCAGCCGTGTTAGCATGGGCACACGGGCGTGAACCATCGCCGGAATGGTTGTCGCTTACGGCGGGGGTGGCGGCGGCGAAATATGACAACGTCATTGTGACCGGCAGCAATGGCTAGGATGTGTTGTGTGCATTGAAACGACGGTTTCGACCGTGGCGACCTATCTAGCGTACCTGACCGACACAATACCAGACCCTGACTGGGATGCGTTTGTTGCTGCTCATGCGGGCGGCTTGCACGTTCAGACGAGCGTGTACCAGCAGGCTGAGCGTACCCGCCACCATCATAGCGTGCGCTGTGTAGTACGGGGCACGGGCGGGATCGTAGCGGGTGCGCTCGTGACGTTGCGCCCAATCCCGTTGCTGGGGCATATCGTCTATATCTCGCGGGGTCCGCTGGTGGCTGGCGACGACCCCAGCATATATGCCGCGTTGCAGGGCTGTTTGCGTCAGCTCGTCCATCGCTACCACGTCGGCTATATTGTTGTGCAGCCCCCCCGCGCCTCGCAGGGCGTGATTGATTGCCTGACAGACTGGGGCTTTTGTGAAGGGGCTATCGGTGCCAACCTGACCGCTTCGGTGGTGGTAGACCTGCGCTACGATGAAATCACCCTGATGCGGCGCATGCGGCGGACTATCCGCCAGTCTGTGCGGCAAGGGTTGCGACGGGGCTTACAGGTACGCGAAGGTGGCGACGATGACCTCGCGCTCTTCTACCAACTGCATCTCGAAACCAGCAACCGCCAGCAGTTCATCCCAATGAGCGAAGCCTACTTCCGGCAACGCTGGGCATTGTTTCGGCAGCACAACATGATACGCATGTTTATCGTAGAATATGCGGACGAACCCGTTTCGGCAGCGTTGGGGGTATGCTTTGGGCACACCGTCTACGGCACCGAACTTGGCTGGAGTGGCGCATGGGGCAAGCTGCACCCCAATGAGGTACTGCTCTGGTCGGCGTTCCGGTGGGCGCAACAACACGGCTATACCCATTATGACCTCGGCTGGATTGATCCTGCGGTTGCTGCGTATCTCCAGACGCACGGGCACTTGGCAGATGACCATATCGGCACCCCCACCTACTTCAAGTTGGGGTTTGGTGGTGACATTGTAACGTATCCGGGAAGTTATGACTATGTGGTGCAGGCTCCCCTCGCGTGGTTGTATCGTGGTGTGCTTCCACGGCTTGCCAACTCTTCGTCAGTGCGGAACTTGCTTGACCGTGTAACGCTCGGTGTAGGATGGTTGTCTGCATAGATAGTTGCCTGCATAGATAGTTGTCTGCATAACAGGAAGGACAGTCCGGTGGAAACCCATGTGAGCACAGTGCGTGATACGGGGCAGGTGTTGCGGTTGTCCCCCCACATCCACATGTGGCTCACGAACGCCCCCCATGATCCGTTGTGGGATGCGTTTGTCGAGCAGGTGCGCGGCGGACAGTATGCCCAGAGTAGCGTCTGGGAACAGACCAACGTGTATCGGGGGCGCACCGCCGTCCGTGCCCTGCTTGCAGAGGGCAATACGTTGGTTGGGGGCATGCAGGTGTCGTTGTTTCATGTCCCCGTCGTCGGCACGATAGGGTATGTGGCACGCGGTCCATTGCTCGCGCACGATGACCCGACACTCGTACACATGGTGCCAACTGCGCTGCAACATCTTGCGCGGGCGTGTCGTATCCGCTATATGCTGATCCAACCGCCGGTGGAGCACGCCGCGCTCTTGGCACAGTTGCCACAGTGGGGCTGGACTCCCACCGATGTGGGGCGCGAGCTAACCTGTGCCCATGTCTTGCCGCTCGACGGCAGTGAAAACGACCTGCTGATGGGTATGCGGAAATCCACGCGCAAACATGTACGGGCAGGTCTCCGCCATGGCATAACGGTACGCGAGGGCACTGTGGCTGATATGCATTTCTTTTACGAACTGCATCAGGGTACGAGCGACCGGCAGGATTTCCAGATATTGCCCGAAGAGTACTTCATCGGCATGTGGGATATTCTGTATCCGCATGGGTACCTGCGCTTATTTCTGGCAGAGCACGAGGGGCAACGGCTGTCGGCAATGCTCACGGTGCCCTTCGGTAATACGTTGTACGGTATTCTCTATGGGTGGTCAGGCGAAGGTGGCAAGTACTACCCTAATGATGTGTTGTACTGGGAAGTCATCCGTTGGGCGAAGCAGGCGGGCTTTGCGGCGTGCAACTTCGAGTGGCTCGACCCGGCGATTGCCGCCGAGGTGTTGCAGCATCACGTCATCTCGGATGACATGCGCCGTTCGCCGACCTTCTTCAAGTTGGGTTTCGGCGGAGAGGCAGTTGCCTACCCCGGCACCTACGAATACGTCACCCACCCAGTGTTGGGGTACGTCTGCAAGGTCGCAGTCAGTCAGTTTGCTGCGTCGTCATCGGTACGCAACATGGTTACGCGGCTACTGCATCCGTTGGGGAACTAACCAACCCGTAAACCCGTAAACTGTAGCAGGAGGAGGAGCTTGTGAATGAAACGCGCATGACGGTTCCGATGTCGTCGCCCGACCTGACCGATGCCGAAATCCAGACGGTACTGCAAGTACTGGACACGCGCTACCTGAGTATTGGTCCCAAGTTGCAGGCGTTTGAGGCAGCATTCGCTGCGTATATTGGGGTGCCCCACGCTGCCGGGGTCAATTCGGGCACAAGTGGCTTGCATCTGTGCATCATCGCAGCCAACGTGGGTGTGGGCGATCTGGTGATTACCACGCCCTTCTCGTTTATCGCCTCGGCGAACTGTATTCTGTATGAGCGGGCACTCCCCGTCTTCGTAGATGTCGAGCCGACGACTGGCAACATTGACCCCGCGCTGGTTGTACAAGCCACCGAAGAACTGGTCAATGGGCACCCGGACGCGCACCGCTGGCTACCACCCGCCGTGCGTGACAGCTATGGTGCAGTTGACGGTAGCCGTGTGAAGGCGATTTTGCCCGTGCATTCGTTTGGGCAACCCGCCGACATGGACCCGATTCTTGAGGTGGCACGCAAGTACAACCTCGCGGTGATCGAAGATGCCTGTGAGTCGCCGGGGAGCCACTATAAGGGCAAAGGCACGGGCTTGCTGGGCGACGCGGCTGTATATGCTTTTTACCCCAACAAGCAGATGACGACGGGGGAGGGTGGCATGATCACCACGCCTCACAAAGAATGGGATGACCTCTTCCGTAGCCTTCGCAATCAGGGGCGCGATGTCTTCAATACGTGGCTTAACCACTCGCGGCTCGGCTACAACTACCGCATGGACGAACTGAGTGCTGCGCTGGGGTTGGTGCAGACGCAACGCCTCGAAGAGATGATCGAGCGGCGGGCACAGGTGGCGGCGTGGTACAACGCGCGGCTGGCAGACAACCCCTTCATCGAGTTGCCGTATGTTGCCCCGACTACCACGCGGATGAGTTGGTTTGTGTATGTGGTGCGGGTGCTGCCACCAGTGCAGCGCAACGATCTACTGGCACGGCTCAGCGAGGTGGGGGTGCCGAGCCGTCCGTACTTCACGCCCATTCACTTGCAGTCGTTCTATATGGAACAGTACGGCTTTCGGCGAGGTGACTTTCCCGTGACTGAGCATCTGGGGGATGTGTCACTGGCGTTGCCGTTCTCTAGTGTGATGACGGAAGCGCAGGTGGACTATGTGTGCGAGCAACTAGCCCACCTGACACGCACAATGACAGAGGAGGTGCAAACATTATGATACTGTATCGCACAGCGTGGAGTGGTTTTATTGGGCTGGTGCTATTGCTCACTGGTTGCGTGCTTCCCTCTACGTCTACGTCTGCCGAGCCACGCGAACGTGTCACGCCGCCCCGCCCCACCACACCGCCCGTGCGGAGCGTTGCGGTGGCGAGTAGTGGCAACCTGCTTGTCAATCGCACGCCGATCTTTCCGGTGGGCATGTACAACGTGTCCTACTTCCTCAGCGACGAAGAACGCCTACAAACGCTCCAGACGGTTGCCGATGCAGGCTTTAACACGATCCACGAGCCGATAGACGCGGATGATAACGTCTTCCTTGATGCGGCTACCGAGCGTGGGGTCTATGTGATTGCCGAGTTCAATGCTGAGCCAACCGACGTGGCTAGCATCTACGCCGAGCACCCGGCTGTGCTGGCGTGGAATGTCGCGGACGATGTAGATGACGGCACGCAATCGCCGCAGGAGGTGTGGGAGCAGAACGAGGCGATCCAGACCGCTTCGCCAGAACGTGCGACCTACGTCAGCGGGGCGTTCCTCGCCCGCATTGACAGGTTCTACGAAACAGCCGACGTTATCGGCTTTCAAGCCTACCCAATAGACAACGGTGGGTTGCCGCTGAACTACGTTGATCGCGCACTGGCACAGGTTGTGTCGGGGGCACAGGCACAGGGTCGCCCGGTCATCGCCAACCTGCAAGCCTTTGCGTGGGAGGATGGACGCGCACCCACCGCTAGCGAACTGCGGAACATGACGTATCAGGCGTTGATCAACAATGTGCGTGGGGTACTGTATTACACGTTCTATGACGGTAGCTGGGCGTTGACCGATAATGTCACGTTGTGGCAAGAGGCACAGCTCCTTGCGGGCGAGCTTCAGGCGATGACCCCGCTCTTGCTGGCGGGCGATGCGACGCGGCTCGCCACTGGCAACGAGGATGTGTTGGCGGCGGCGTGGCAGCAGCAGGGGCGCGAGTACGTGGTGGTTATCAATACGTCGCAGACTACTGGCTACCCGGTCACGGTGCCGCTCACGCTGGCGGGGGCAAGTACTGCTACGCCTGTCTTCGCCGAGCGTCCGGCGGGCATGGTCGTCGAGGCAGGCGCACTGGTCGGGCAGGTCGAAGCCGAAGCGGTGCATGTCTACGTCATCGAATAAATAACGGCTACCGCTAAATAACCTGTGCCGCCGACACGCAGCACGCCGTAGCTTGCGCGGCTACGGTGTGTTTTGCGTTGCCACCACTGGCGACACGCGGCACGCACCCGTGGGGCAATATTCGTACACCTCGAAGGTGTCGGTGCGCTGAACGCGCCGATACCCGCTTGCTGGGTCGCGCAAGGTTTCGTAGTAGCTGCGATGCTCGAGGAATGCGTCGCGCCCAAGGAAGTAGTCATCGGCGCGTGTGGTGTCTGCGAACTGTACCGCCAGCGGCAACGCAACGAGGGCGACATCGGGGGGGGCGGTAGCAAAGTCGGGGAAGTTCTCCGGCTGCACGTCGCGGATGCTGGCAAACTCCGGCGGCACATAGGCGGTCACGACATACTCAAAGGCGGGGGGGACAAACTGCGGGTAGTAGTAGTCGGTGGCGATGCTACTGCTTGTGGGGTAGTGCCCGCGCAACCAGTCACCAATGGCAACCCGCGGCAGGGCGTGCGGGTTGGCGGTGTTGCTCCGGTACGTTGTCACCTGTGTTGCGGCACCCGGCAGCGTGATAAGCAGCAAGAGCGCAACGGCACCACCCACTGCGAGGCGTGCCTGCTGCGGCGTGGAGTGGGCGGCAAGCCAGCGATGCAACAGCACGGCGGGGTGCAGCGCGAGCACAATCATAAAGGGGATGGCTGGCAGCAGGTATTGCGGTCCGAAATGGCGGATAGCCAGCACCAGAATGGTCATGTGCAGCGCGACCCACACCCACAACAGACCGGGTGCCGTCACGAAGGTGCGCCAGCCACCGCGTACTACCCCCGCCACAAGCGCACCGAGGCTGATGCACGCCAGCAGCACCAGTGGCAACGTCAGGAGGGGGGGGGCTGCGAGTATCTCGAACCACTCGAAGCGGCTACGCTCGCTGGCGAACGTTAGCCCGTGCGTTTTGCTGCTAATCTGGTAGAGAAAGGTACGGATAAAGTCGAAGCGCGGCAGCAGGGCTGGGGCTGCCAGAATGTAGATAGTCCCGAACAGAATGCTTGTCAGGGCGATCTGTTGACTAGTTGCATTGAGTATACGGACAAGCCGTGCCTGCTGGCGTAGCCACGCCCAACCCTGCGGCAATGCAACCACGAGCAGCAACAGCCCACCGAGCACCAGCGTACCCACCCGCACGGCGGCGACAATCGGCAGTGCGCCGTCGGCGAGTTGCCCGTCGGTCGTGAAACGGGCGGCGATGCGTTCGGGGGTGAACAGGAGCGCAACTAGTAACGCTACCGTTGCGCCACCCGCCAGCAGCACGCGCACCCCGCGCCGGAAGGTCGTATCGGAGAGGAACGTATGCGGTGCAAAGCGTCCATCGTAAATTGTCACCAGCATGACCGCCCAGATCAGGGGGAGCAGAAACAAGCCAGAGTATTTGGTTGCACACGCTAACCCGGCTGCGCCGATGGCTCCCCATAGCCAACGGCGGCTACCGCTTTCGGCAAGCCGGATGGTGGCGAACAGCCCAACCACCAGAAAAAACAGTTGCATCACGTCGGCGCGGGCAAGCACGCCGTAGCGGAGAAAGGTCACGGGCACGACTGCAAGTAACCCCGCCGCGACGAGTGCGAGCGGGCGACCCAGCATGTGGCGGGCGAGCACATACGTTGCGCCAACGGTGGCACCCGCGAACAGGAGCGAGACGAACCGTAGTGCAACGATAATCTGTTGGTCGCTGACGGGGGCGAACTGCTGCATAACGGTTAGGGGTAGCAGCACGGCGTTGAAGTAGGCATGCCCGTAGTCGCGGCGTTGTAGTAACAGCGTTTCCGCGGCGAGGGTGGTGCGGATGACCCCCTGTGAGATGCCCTCATCGAGGAAGACCGCCGCGACGAGGCGCGGGTTGGCGGTGCCGGCTGCCAAGAGCGGGGCGGCGAACCACGCGAGGTACAACGTAGCGGCAATCAGTACCAGCACAACATCGAGCCACTGGTGGCGGTTGGTGGTGAGCAGTTTCATCGTTCCCAGTCGTTGGTAGCTTGGTCAGGTCATGGGACGTGTATCCCCTGCCAATTATAGCACGCGGTGTGCCGAACGGTAGGCGAAAGTAAGGTATACTGAAATACTATCGGGCATCCGGCAGTGCCGCGCCACAAACTGATAAACTGGTAACAGGAGCAAGCGGAAAGGAACACAGCAATTATGGAAGGCATATTGCCTTACGCCTATTTTAACGGCGAGATTGTGCCAATTGAGCAAGCCAATGTGAGTATCGCCACCCATGCGTTGCAGTATGGCACGGGCGTTTTCGGCGGCATCCGGGGGTATCTCAGTGCGGATGGCAAGCATATCAATATCTTTCGGGTGCGCGATCACTTTCAACGGCTGATCGACTCGGCACGGCTCATTCGGATTGCGCTGCCCACCGACATTGACGGACTGACCGAACTGGCAGTCGAACTGACGCGCCGCAACGAGGCGAACAGCAACGTGTACTTTCGCCCGTATGCGTACAAGTCGGGGACGGGCTTGACCCCGATGCTGAAGACGGTTGCCGATGGTTTTGCCATGTTTATGCTGCCGCTCAACGAGTTCTACAAGGTAGAGGGTGGCTTGTCGGTGATGGTGTCGTCGTGGCAACGCATCCGTGATGTGGCGATCCCGGCACGCGGCAAAATATCGGGTAGCTACATCAATTCGAGTTTGGCGAAAGACGAAGCGATGATGAATGGCTTCGACGAGGCAATCATGCTCAACGAGCAGGGCAAAGTGAGTGAGGGGAGTGCGTCGAACCTGTTTCTGGTGCGCCGTGGCACGCTGATTACCACGCCCGTTTTTGCGAATGTGCTAGAGGGTATCACGCGCCGCACGGTGTTGCAGCTTGCCGCCGACCTCGACATCCCGGCGGTCGAACGCGAAGTAGACCGTAGCGAACTGTACCTCTCGGATGAACTGTTCTTTTGTGGGACAGGCGTGCAAATTACCCCGATCCGCAGTGTTGACCACCGCCCAATTGGGGACGGTTCGGGAGAGGCGGGAGCGATCACGACTGCGCTCCGGAGCCGGTTCCGTGCGCTAGTGCGGGGCGAGCTACCGAAGTATCAGGAATGGCTGACCTCTGTACCAGTCAACGCGCCAGTTGCGGTGTCGTAGCCCACATCGGCTTTGTGCGTTTCATCACAAAGGTGAAGAAAGTTTCACGCTGCCGGGTCTTTGCAAAGACCCGGCAGGCGGTTATAATAAGGGGGAACGTTACAAACAGCGACAGAGAGGTCGCATTCAAACGGGGAGGTTTGAAATGCACGAGATTATTCTGGTTCCCATTGACGGCTCGCCACTTGCCGAGTCGGTTCTGCCCTATGTCCGGCAAACGGCACGCTGGCTGGATGCTACTATCCATTTGATTCAAGTCATCACCGATGACCACGTTCAGCACGCGCTCGCCGAAGAAGCACCGGTGTGGAGCGAATATGCCCCCTTTGTGCCGGTGTCGCTGGCAGACAGTGGCACACTGCAACGCCTGCGCCTCCAGAGTGACAACTATCTTGCCAATGTAGCCGCCCACCTGCAAGCGGATGGCTTCACGGTGACGACTGATGTCCATTTCGGCGATCCGGTAGCGCGGATTGTCGAGACGGCTACCAACCACGATGCCACGCTGATCGCCATGGCGACGCACGGCTATGGTGGCTTCAAGCGGTTTGCGCTTGGCAGTATCACCGATAAGGTGGTGCGGCACACGACTGTGCCCGTGCTCGTGATACGCGGGGACGGCGCACCGGACGAAAACTGGATGTTGCGGAGTGTGCTTGTCCCGCTCGATGGTTCGTTACTGGCACGGCAGGCGTTGCCTGTCGCCGCACGGCTGGCACACGCCGCCCACGCCGAAGTACGCCTGCTACAAGCAGTAGCTCCTGCCTTCGAAACCCATCTTGCGCTGCACCACGCACAGGTGCCGTTGGCACTCTACGGCGATGTTTTGCCGGACAGTGCGGCATCGTTCGAGCCGGGGATCGAAGCCTACCAACTGGCGCAACGTTCGCTGCACGACGTGCTCGCCGAGCATGCCGCGATAGATGTGGCATTCAGTACTCACGTTGCGGTGGGGCACCCGGCAGAAACGATCATTGAAGAGGCGGTAGCCTGTCAGGTAGACCTGATCGTCATGGCAACCCATGGCTACGGCGGCTTGAAGCGGCTCGCGCTGGGGAGCGTCGCGGATCAGGTGCTGCACGGCACTACCACGCCGATCCTGTTGCTGCGGGCGAGCGACGACCCGCCGCAATAGAGCGAGCATAGCGGGGCACCCAAGCACGCTAACGCTACATAATACAGCGGGAGACAGTGGGCACGGCGCGGCATGGCAGCACACACCATGTCGCGCCTTTTGGTGTTGGCTGAGGTGCAGCCGCTAGCTATTGCTATCGGCTATTGTGCGAGGGTCTGGATCGCGTCGTCTGCTTGCTGGAGCTTGCGGGTGAGCAGGAGTAACAAGTTAGTGAGCAACGTCAGTTTCACACGGGTGGTGTTCCCGTCGTCGGTACTGATGTCGCGGAGTTGTGCGCTGTCGAGCACTAGGCATGTCGCCTCGGTCAGGGCAATGTAGGCGGTGCGCTGGTTGCGCTGGTGGGGCGGGGTGACAGGGGTGAAGACGCTCCCCGGTACCAATGTGCGAAGGGGTTGGTCGGTGTCGCCAACGGGTGTTGCGGAGAGCGCGACCACACCTTGGACAAGCAGCAGCAGGGCGTGGGCGGGGGTTTCGTCATCAAGGATAGACGCACCGGGTTTGTAGTGCCGCCGTGCGAGAATACGCTCAAGGTCGGTGGTGTCGGCTGCGTCAAGGTGCTGTGCTAGTTCGGCGACAAAGCCGGGCGGGAAGCCCGTGCTTTCGTGCGATGGCGGCGATGAGACAAGGCGGGCGGCGATGATGCGGCTCTCGAAGGCGGCAATCGCCTGCTTGCTATCGGCAAAGAAGCGTGCCGGCTCGACTTCTGTAGGGTGCGTGCCGATGCTATCTGGGGTGCTGTTTGCGGTGGCATCGGCGGTAACGGTACGGATCAGTTTGGGCAGGTGGTCGGCAGAACTAAACGCAATCCGCCGATTGGTTGTGCTGTGGACGCGCGTCACAAAGTCCGCGATGAGGCGTGCGCTGACGACGTTCACGGCGAGCACCCGTTTCATGTCCAGCACGACATAATCTACGATGGTGAGGGCGTGGCGCACTTGGCGCAGCAACACATCGGTCTCGGCAAATGTCAGGGTACCCTGTACCTCATGCATCACGATCCGGCGGGCGTGCTCGTACAGGCATTGCTGCTCATCTGGGGTGCGCGGTTGCTGCGAGGGCACACTGGCTGCCGAATAGACCATCCGCACGGGGGCGGTCATGGGGGTGCTTTCAAACAGATGGAGGTTGAGGTCGGTGGAAAGTTCGCGGCACACGGCGATGCCGCGCACGCTGTGTCCCAGTTCATCGAGCGGCGGGGAAAACACCGCGATGCCTAGCCGCCCCGGTAAGACCGCCAGCAAGCCACCGCTAACCCCGCTCTTCGCCGGTAGCCCAACGGTGTAGAGCCACTCGCCAGCATAGTTGTACATGCCACAGGTGCCCATGATGGTCAGCACTTGGGGCACATACTCGGTGGCAAGGCACCGCTGACCCGTGAGCGGATTGACACCGCCGTTTGCTAGCACTGCCGCCATGGTTGCCAGCACGCGACAGTCTACTGTGATCGAGCACTGCTGAAAATAGGTTTCGAGCGCGGTGGTCGGGTCATCTTCGATGATCCCAGCACTCCGCAGCATCCAGCCGATAGCACGATTGCGAAAGCCGGTGGCACTTTCCGAATGGTAGACTGCGGCATCCACCGAGAGGTCACGCCCTGCATAGCTGGAAAATACGGTGAGGATACGGCTTACCTTGTCTTGTATGGTGCTGCCACGCACCATGCCACTGGCGGTAATGCCACCTGCATTGATCATCGGGTTGTAGGGTTTCCCGGTGCCGGGCTTGAGGCTGATCGAGTTGAAGCCGTCACCGCTTGGCTCGACAGAGATTTTCTCCAAGACGGCGGCAACACCGTTGTCTTCAAGGGCAATGCCGTAGGTCAGTATCTTCGAAATGGACTGGATGGTGAAGGGTTGGCGTGTGTCACCGACTTCATACACGTAGCCGTCTGCGGTGACGAGACAGATGCCGAACCAGTTCGGTTCGGCGTGCGCCAGTGCCGGAATGTACGAAGCAACCGTGCCCGTGTTGAGGTCGGCATAACGGGCATGCAACTGCTGGAGATAGTCGGTCAGGGGCGAAATGCCCGCGATGGTCGGTTGGTGCATCGCTGCACTTGAGTCTGGCAGATAGGAGCCTTGCATACTACCGCTATTGTAGCATAGGTGTGGTATGGAGCCAGTGCCTCCGGCACCCCCAAAATGTGAGCGGCGACGAACTGTGGTATACTCGCTAGCGTAGCGTAGCATAGGTATATCACCCGGTATGGGAATCACGGGTAAGGAGGGGACACACCGCACAGACGCAGCACCAAAGCGCATGGGCTATGCAGCAGACCACGCCTACGGCTTGGCAGCAGTATAGTTGACGAGGTGGAGGTTCTCTACCGCGAGGTAGAGCTAACGGGGCAGCGAAGCCTGCGCCCGGAACATCGAAGGATCAGCGGATGCCTCCCAGGGTTTTGCCACGCCCTGTCAAGCGAGCGGTCAATGCCGGCTGGTGACAGCCCCGGACAACCCCGACTCAGGTGGTACACAGTAGGTTCCCTCCCACGTACATCAGAGACGCAGAATAGCAGAGCATAGCGCAGTCTGCGCGGCTCGTGGGGTGCTTCATAGCCCCGCCACGACCGGGTACGTTTGTGCTTGCGTAGCACAGGAACAGTAAAGGAGTGTGACCCTATGTGTGGAATTGTCGGCTACGTCGGGCAGCAGAATGCAACGGCTATCGTTGTTGCGGGGCTGCAACGGCTTGAATATCGTGGATATGATTCGGCAGGGGTGGCAGTGTTCCAGCCCGCAAGCGGCTTGCAGATGCAGCGCAGCACGGGCAAACTGCACAACCTTGTGCAGGTGCTCGAAGCGGAACCAATAACGGGCACGATTGGGCTGGGTCACACGCGCTGGGCGACCCACGGCGGTGTCACCACCGAAAATGCCCACCCGCACCGTGACCAGAGTGGCAAGGTGGTACTGGTGCAGAACGGCATCGTTGAAAACTACCAGACGCTGAAAGATGAGTTGCTTGCCGCAGGACACACCTTTCACTCGCAGACCGACACCGAGGTAATCGCGCATCTGGTGGGGCGTGCCTACGCCGCAACTGGTTCGCTCGAACTGGCAGTGCGGACTGTCGCCTTGCGCCTGCGTGGGGGCAATGCCATTGTTGTCTTGCACGAGGATGAGCCGCACCACCTGATTGTCGCTCGTCTGGGTAACGCCGGTGGGGTGGTCATTGGGCTGGGTGAGGGTGAAAACTACATTGCCTCGGACATGCCCGCCATCCTCGACCATACGCGGCGGGTGCTCTTCCTTGAAGACCGTGAGCTTGCCATCGTTGAAGCGCAGCAGGTAAGCATTAGCCGCCTCGACGGTACGCCCGTGCAGCGTGCGCCGCGTACCATGGCATGGGACCCCATCGCGGCAGCGAAGGGACCGTACCGCCATTTTATGCAGAAGGAAATACACGAGCAACCGCGTGCCTTGCTTGATGTGCTGCGGGGGCACGTTGACCTTGAAGCGGGGCAGGTGCGGCTCGATAACCTCGCCCTGTCGGACGAGGACATGCGCGGGATACAGCGCATCTATGCAGTGGCATGCGGGACGGCGTGGCACGCGGCACTGGTCAGCAAGTTTATGATCGAGTCGTTGGCACAGGTGCGCGTTGAGGTGGACTATGCCAGCGAGTTCCGGTACCGCCAGCCATTGATCGGGAGCGACGCGCTGATGCTGGTCTTCACGCAGAGTGGCGAAACCGTAGATACCTTGGCGGCGATGGAACAAGCCCGCGCCCATCAGGTGCCGAGCGTGGCGATTGTGAACGTGGCTGGCAGTCAGGCAGAGCGGTTGGCAGATGGTGGACCGATCCACTTGCACGCCGGACCGGAGATTGGTGTAGCTTCCACCAAATGCTTCACCACGATGCTGGTTGCGGCATATCTCTTTGGGTTGCGGCTGGCGCAGGCACGCGGTGTGCTGACCAACGAGCAGATCGCCGCCCACCTGCAAGCCCTGAGCGAGCTACCGAGCAAGGCGACGACGGTCATCGAGCAGGTCACGCCCGTGTGTGAAGCACTGGCGGAACGCTACTATCGGTCGCGGAATGCGCTCTTCCTTGGTCGTCAGATCAACTACCCTATCGCGTTGGAGGGTGCGCTCAAGCTGAAGGAGATTAGCTACATCCATGCCGAAGGCTACCCAGCAGGTGAGATGAAGCACGGACCGATTGCGCTGATTGATGACGAGATGCTGGTGGTCTGTATTGCGCCACGCGACGAAATCTATGAAAAGATGGTCAGCAATGTGGAGCAGGTGAAGGCACGCAACGGCATTGTGGTTGCCCTGACGAGCGAGGGCGATACGGTGCTCACCGAGAAAGCCGATCACGTCATTACGGTGCCCGATACGTGGTCGTTGCTGTCGCCCGTGCTCACGGCGATACCGTTGCAGATCATGGCGTACACGTTTGCAGTGCGTGGCGGGCGGGACGTTGACCAGCCGCGCAACCTTGCCAAAAGCGTCACGGTGGAGTAGGTAGTGTAGACCGGCAGGGCGTACACGCGCCACGCAACCCCGACAGCAACGCACTGCGTGCGCGACAACGGCGGACAGGTTTACCCGTGGAGGGGGTGCCTGTCCGCTTGTTGTTGGCTACCCGGCGGTGTGCGCCCTGCGCGGCACCAGCACGGCGGCACGCGGTTGGCTACTCGCTCGCCCATTCGACAGAACCCCGTCCGTGCGGTATAATGAAAGGACATATAGGTTATTATGAAGCGAAAAACACTGCGCTAGAAAGTAGGCACATGGGCGAAGAAATTGGTGTGGTGCGCCCCGTCAATATTGTGAACGAAATGCGTAAGTCGTACCTTGACTATGCGATGAGCGTGATCGTGTCACGTGCGCTCCCGGATGTACGCGATGGGCTGAAGCCCGTGCAACGCCGTATTCTCTATGCGATGCTCCGCGAAGGGCTACGCCACAACCAGCGGTACTCGAAGTGTGCGGGTATTGTGGGCGAAGTGTTGAAGAAGTATCACCCGCACGGCGACTCAGCCGTGTATGATGCGCTTGTCCGCCTTGCCCAGCCGTGGAACATGCGGTACCCGCTCGTTGATGGGCAGGGGAACTTCGGGAGCGTGGACGGCGACCCGCCGGCGGCGTATCGCTACACTGAAGCACGCCTGACTGAGATTGCCGAAGAACTGCTGGTAGACATTGACAAAGAGACGGTAGACTTCCGCGACAACTTTGACGGCGAGCACCAAGAACCACGTATTCTCCCCGCGCTCTTGCCCAACCTGCTGCTCAACGGTGCGTCGGGCATCGCGGTGGGGATGGCGACAAACATACCGCCGCACAACCTGAATGAAATTGCTGAAGGTCTAATCCTGCTGATTGACAACCCGGAAGCCACGGTTGATGAGTTGATGGACGTGATCCCCGGTCCCGACTTCCCGACGGGGGCGAGCATCCTCGGTACGGAAGGCATTAAGAGTGCCTACAGCACGGGGAGGGGGCAGGTTACCCTGCGGGCGAAAGCCCACATCGAGGAGGGCAACCGGGGCGCGTTCCAGATTGTTGTGACCGAACTGCCCTATCAGGTCAACAAAGCCCGCCTGCATGAACGCATTGCCGAGATGGCGAAAGAACGGCGCATCGAAGGCATCCGCGATATTCAAGACCAGTCCGACCGTAAGGGCATGCGGCTTGTCGTTTTCCTCAAGCAAGATGCACAGCCGCGCAAGGTGCTCAACGCCCTGTACAAGCATTCGCAGATGCAGATGACGTTTGGGTGCAACATGCTGGCACTGACCGAAGCGGGGAAACAGCCGCGCGTGCTCACGCTGAAGCGGATGCTGCGCGAGTATCTCGACCACCGCGTTGAGGTCATCCGGCGGCGCACCGCCTTCGACCTTGCCAAAGCACAGGCACGGGCGCATATTCTCGAAGGGCTGAAGATTGCGCTTGACAACATTGATGAGATTATCCAGATTATCCGGGGGGCTGCCAATGTCGAGGCTGCCCGCACGAGTTTGATCAGCCGCTTCAGCCTGAGCGAACTTCAGGCACAGGCAATTCTTGATATGCAACTGCGCCGCCTTGCTGCGCTAGAGCGGCAGAAGATCGAGGACGAGTATAACGAACTGATGACGCTGATCGCGGAACTCGAAGCGATCTTGGCAGACCACGGCAAGGTAATGACGATCATTCGTGATGACGTGCTGGCACTCAAGGAGAAGTACGGCGACCCGCGCCGCACGCGCATCATCCCCAATGTTGATGGCGAGGTGAGCGACGAAGACCTCATCCCGGATGTTCGCGTCCTGATTACGCTGACGCGGCGCGGCTCGATCAAGCGGCAACTGATGGATACTTTCCGCACGCAACGGCGCGGCGGGCGCGGTATTCGCGGGGTGGTCACGCGCGAAGAAGACACGGTGCGCCACCTGATTACCTGTAGTTCGCTCGATAACCTGTTGTTCTTCACCGATCGCGGCAAGGTATATCAGTTGAAGGCACACGAGGTGCCCGATGCGAGCCGCACAGCCAAGGGGCTTGCACTCGTCAACCTTGTGTCGCTGGAGCCAGACGAACAGGTAACGTCGTTGATTGCCGTGCGCGACTTCAGCGACGGCGAGTATCTGGTGATGGCAACGCGGCGTGGTAAGATCAAGCGCACGTTGCTACGCGAATACAGTCAGGTCCGTTCGAATGGCTTGATTGCGATTGGGCTGGAAGATAGCGACGAATTGGGTTGGGTCGCGCTCAGCCACGGCGGTGAGGATATTCTGCTCACGACGTGGGGCGGGCGCACCGTCCGCTTTGCACAGCAGGCGGTACGCCCGATGGGTCGTCCGGCGAGTGGGGTGATCGGGGTGAACCTCAGCGACGAGGATCGCCTTGTTGGGATGGCACTGGCACGCGATGACCTCGACTTGCTCGTCGTGACGGAACAGGGCTATGGCAAACGCACGGCGTTGGGTGAGTACCCCACTAAGGGGCGCGGCACCAGTGGTGTGATCACGATCAAGTTGCGTTCGGACAGTGACCGGGTTGCGGCTGCAATGGGCGTGAGCGACGACACGCTCGTGACAGTCATTACGACCAGTGGCACCGTGATGCGTACCCGCGCGGCAGAAATCTCACGCTTTGGGCGTAGCACGCAGGGCGTGACGATTGTCAACCTTGGCGGCAACGACCGGGTGGCTGCGCTTGCCATTGACGAACCAGACGATGTGAATGACGACGGGGACGGAGTGGATGGCAACGGCACCGTGATTATCAACCCAGTGATGACAGACTGAAAGGCAGGGTGTGAGCGTGTGGTGGCAACGTTTGCTCGACGCACTCCGTGGCGAATATGACCGGCGCATCCGGGCGGCAAGTCAGGTGACAAGCTACCGCCCGCCTGACCCCATCAGCGCGGATACACGCCCAGCGGAGGCACCAGTGCCCGCGCAACCGGCACTGGCGGCTGGTGCCGTAGCGGTGGTTGCCCACACACACGACGATGACGGCGATGATGACGGTGACGATGCGGTGGTGATTGCGAATGTGCCACCGGGGAAGCAGGTCTAGCTCCTAGGCACTTCTAGCTACCATTGCTTGATGTGCTGCCTACGTTGTGCCCTGAGCCGCTCATCTAGCATGCGGCATCCGGGGAGGTCAGCGGGTGGTGTTGTGCGGGTCGTGCTGGCTGGCGTGCCCCTGTCGCGGCGTACCGACGGGGGCATTGCCATAACTACCTAGGGGGTGTGCCGCGCAACCCAGCGTGGGGTGTGGTACTATTCGATACTATGCTGTTGCAATCGGCGATGGGTGCCGGTTGTCTGTGGTTCGGCAATGGCTGCTGATAGTACAGAAGGAGCAACCCTATGCTCATAGGTATTCCGGCTGAGATTAAAGACCGGGAGCACCGCGTAGCGATGACCCCGGCAGGCGTTGCCGAACTGGTCGGTGACGGACATCGTGTGCTGGTCGAGCGTAACGCTGGACACGGAAGCGGCTTTGCTGACGAGGCGTACACGCACGCTGGGGCAACCGTAGTAGCGTCTGCTGCCGATGCGTGGGCGGCAGAGATGGTCTTGAAAGTGAAGGAGCCGCAGGCAAGCGAGTACGGCTACTTGCGCCCCGACCTGACCTTGTTTACCTACCTGCACCTTGCCGCCGATGCTGCCCTGACAGATGCGCTGTGTGCGGCGGGCACACTGGCGATTGCCTACGAAACAGTTGAGGAGACCGACGGCTCGCTCCCGTTGCTGACCCCCATGAGTGACATTGCGGGGCGGATGGCGACGCAGGTAGGTGCCCACTACCTCGAAGCCTCGCACGGGGGGCGCGGCATCCTCCTTGGTGGGGTACCGGGGGTGCGCCCCGCAAATGTCGTGGTGATCGGTGGGGGGATTGTGGGGACGGCGGCGGCACGTATCGCGCTCGGTATGGGGGCGCACGTTACGGTTTTCGATGTTGACCGCAACCGCATGGCATACCTGAATGAGGTATTGCACGGGCACCTGACAACGCTCAGCTCGAACCAGCATGCCATTGGGGAGGCAACCACGACGGCTGACCTGCTGATCGGCGCGGTGCTGGTGAAAGGGGCACGCGCCCCCAAACTCGTCACCGAAGCCACGATAGCCAGTATGCGCCCCGGCAGTGTGGTGGTAGACGTGGCAATTGATCAGGGCGGCTGTATCGAGACGGCACGCCCGACCAGCCACTCTGCCCCGACCTACACGGTGCATGACGTGCTGCACTATTGCGTGACCAACATGCCGGGGGCGGTGCCGATTACCAGTACGCACGCCCTGAGCAACGCCACGTTGCCCTATGCGCGGCGGTTGGCACGGGCAACGCCACTGGTTGCCGTGCGCGACAGTGCCGCGTTAGCGCGTGGGGTCAATGTGTATCGGGGGCACCTAACGTATGCGTCGGTGGCAGAAGCCTTCGACCGTGAGTATGTACCGCTCGCGTCGTTGTTGTAGCGTTTGTCGGTTTGCCCACCACGCGAAAACCCCCGTTGCCTAGCGGTAGGCGACGGGGGTTCGTGTGTCTGTGGGCGGGGGTAGGGCGTTAGCCGATGCGAACGACGGGGTTGTTGTACTTGTTCACGGCAACAATCGTCCAGATGTACAAACCAATGTACCACGGAATGTACAGGATACTAGCGATCCCCACTGTGATGATTGATAAGAAAAATATCAGGATCGCTATGCCGATCATGATTAGTCCACCTGATACCGTGGCATAGAGCATGCCGAGCGGTCCGAGTAAAAACGTAAGCAGCAGTGCTACAAACATGCTCTTGTTCTTCACAACGACCACGGCAGGACCACCAGCAACGACGTTCGCTTGCGGCGCGTTGTGGTTGTTGATCACTACCTGTGGCTGTTGGGGTTGTTGCTGATACTGCGGTTGTTGCTGGTACTGCGGTTGCTGGTACTGCGGTTGTTGCTGGTACTGCGGTTGCTGCTGCATCGGGTACTGTGGGTTCTGCGGCTGCTGATACTGCGGTTGCTGGTACTGTGGATTGGGCGGCTGCTGATACTGCGGTTGCTGGTACTGCGGTTGCTGGTACTGCGGTTGCTGGTGCTGCGGTTGGTTAGGTGTTTGCGGTACTGGGCGTTGCTGCGGTTGCTGCGGCACTGGGCGTTGCTGGGCGGCAGCCGCGGCTTCGTCAGGCGGTAGCACAATCGTCTTGGGCGCACTTCGTTCTGGCATTGTTGCACTCTCTCTCACGTGTAAGGTTAGTAGCGACACCTGCGGTTACTCTAGCACACTCTTGCAGACGCTTCAATTGCAAAAAGCGTTCCATCGGTGCCTCTTGCGTGAAGGTATCGCTACACACCAACCCCTTCAAGTTGTTCTTCTAGGTCTTCATACACTGCATGAAGTGCGTTGATGGTGTCCTCATTGGCATCCCAGTAGCCACGCGCGTGGGCTTCGAGCAGCCGGCGTGTCATACCATTGACCGCGTGCGGGTTGAGTTCGGTCAGCCGCTCGCGCATCGCGCTGTCCAGCAGGAAGGTATCCGCAACGCCCTGATATGCCCAGCCTTCTACCGCCTGCGTCGTGACGCTCCAGCCATAGGTGTTTTGCACCCGCGCCTCGATCTCGCGCACGCCCGAGCTACCGTGCGTGAGCATTGCCTCGAACCACTTCGGGTTGAGGAGCTTTGCCCGCGTCTCGAGCCGTACCATCTGCTCGAGCGTACTGAGCCGCCCTGTGCTGGCAACGGCATCGGCAACCATGACCGGGGGGCGTTGCCCACGTAGCCGTTCCACCGACTTCGTGACCCCGCCGAGGCTCTCATAGTAGTAGTCAATGTCGCTAATGCCGACCTCAAAGCTATCAATGTTCTGGAACGTTGCATCTACGGTTGACAGGGCACGCTCCATAATGGCGCGTGAGTTGCGCCACTCGCCGCCCGCGCAGTCTGCCTTGAAGCTGTAGCTCTTGCGGCTGAGGAACGCCTCGCTCAACTGGTCGTCGCTGTCCCAACTACTGCTCTCAACGAGCTGGTTGACGTGTGAGCCGTAGCTACCGGGGGCATTGGCAAAGACCCGGACTGCGGCTTCTTCCACGCTGATGTCCATGTCGTGGGCTTGCTGCTGCGCATGCTTGCGGATGAAGTTTGCGCTGGTTGGCTCGTCGGCGGTGGCGGCAAGTTGCACTGCGCGGTCGAGCAGTACCATCTGGTGGTGCAACAGGTCGCGGAAGATGCCGCTGACTGTGACGACGACATCCACGCGGGGTCGTCCCAGTTCTGCCAGCGGGATAAGTTCAACCCCGGTTGCCTTGCCCAGTTCGTCGGGCACCATGCGCGCCCCCAGCAACGCAAGCACTTGCGCGATGCCTTCGCCGCCGCTCTTGAGGTTGTCTATGCCCCAGAGTACCACCGCGACTGTTTCGGGCAATGCGCCGTTGTCGTGGGTCAGCCGTTCCAGCATTTCGCCTGCAAGGATAGCCCCTTGCTCCTGTGCATTGCCCGACGGCATGCTATGTGGGTCGAGACCGTAGATGTTGCGCCCGGTGGGGACGACTGCCGGGTTACGTACAATATCGCTGCCCGGCGACGGTGGGATGTAGCCCCCACGTAGGGCACGCTGCAATCCGGCTAGCTCGTGGTCGTGCGTGATTTGCTCGTGCAGGTTGCTGAGGAACGCCCATGTTTTGCTGAGGGTGCCTTCTGCCAACCCCGTCTCGTGCTGCACATAGGCATCGGCGGCGGCGGCGTGGTTGTCGTCGCAGAGCAGCAAGCGTATCGCCTCGTGGCTAAGGTGGTCGAGGTGCTGCCACTGGTCTTGGGCTTGCTGCTGCTGCTCGATAGCCCGGCTTAGCGTGACATAGTCGTAGCCGAGCACGGCGGCGAGTACCTGCGGCAGAGGGAGTTGGTCGGGTACGGGGCGGGCGAAGGTCGCTACCAGTGTCAGCATATCTACAAGTTCGCCTTTGGTGGGCGGTGTATCGAGGATGTGTAGCCCCACCGGGATCAGGCGTTGCTCGACCTGCAACAGTTCGTGTGCGAGTGGGGCGAGGTCGGGCAGGTCGTCACTCGCGGCAGGTAGTGTCGTGTCGGTACTACCCGGCTCACACAATGACCGCACACTGGCGAGTCCGATGCGCTCGCCTTGCATACAAATGTCTTCTAGCAGCATGTGGTCAGGCATGGCGCGGTAGCGGTCGAGGCTGTCTTTGAGCAGGCGCAGTTCTTTGTATAGCCCAGCTTGCTGCAACGGCGGAACCAGATAGCTTACGATCGTTGCCGCGCTACGGCGGCGGGCAATCGTGCCTTCGCTCGGGTTGTTCACGCTGTAGTAGTAGATATTGGGTAGGCTACCAAGCAGGCGGGTCGGCCAGCAGTCGGTGCTCATCCCCGATTGCTTGCCGGGCATAAACTCCAATGCGCCGTGTGTGCCGAAGTGGAGCACGGCATCGGCGCGGTAGCTGTGCTCTAGCCACGTATAGAAGGCAGCGAAGGCGTGGCTGGGGGTGGCATCCTCTGCCATCAGGAGGCGCATCGGGTCGCGTTCGTAGCCGAAGGGCGGCTGAATACCGATAAACACGTTGCCGAGGTCTACACCGAGAATGTGGAACTGCTTGCCGTCGGTGAGCATGTCGCCGGGTGCTGCGCCCCACGATTCTTCGATGTCGCGGTAGTGGGGGAACAGGCGGCGGTACGAATCGACCGGCAGGTGGGCTGCTACGTTCCCATCGGTACCATATAGCGAAGCATTGCCCTCGCGCAGCATCGTCTCAAGAGCAGCGGCACTGTCGGGCACCGTGACGGTGTAGCCCTCGTCTGCCAGCGCACGCAGCAGGCGGTGGATGCTCTGGAATACGTCAAGCAGGGCGGCACTGCCAATGTTGCCGAGGCTGGGCGGGAAGCTGTAGACCACGATACCAATCCGCCGCTCGGCAGTGGCGACCCGATGCAAGCGCACCCGTCCCTCGACGCGGCGCACGGCGTGGGTAATTTGGTCATCGAGTGCGACAAACATATCGCTGCTGGTACTGGGTCCGCCGATGATCAACGGCTCGGTTGAGCCATCGAGTTCGGGGATTGCTACGTTCATGGTCAGGTGGAACGGATGCATCCCACTGCGGTCGTTCTGCCATTCTTCGACCCGTTGCATCGTGAGGGGGAAGAAATCAAAGTAGGGTACGTCGAGTGCCTGCAAGATAGCACTGGCTTCCTCAGGGCGGCTTTCCGCCGGACCGCCCACGAGCGAGAAGCCCGTGCCGTTGATTACGAGGTCTACGGCTGACTGACGGTGCTCGCCATTGCCGTCAAAGCAGAAGGCTTCAAGGGCAGGGCGAAAGTCGAGAGCCGAGGTGTAGATCGTGCGTACCTCTAGCCCGCGTGCTTCCAGCCCGCGGGTGAGCGCGTCAATGTGGGCGGTGTTGCCACTGAGGGTGATGGTACGGAGCGTGAGCAGTGCGACTCGCCCTTGGTCGAGCGGACGGGCAAGGTTGCGGTGCTGCTGCCAGTGTTGATAGCTGGCAAGGTCGGTGAATGGCTGGGGCGCATCGGGGTGTACAAGCGCAACGTCGGGGTACTGGATGGCATCTTGAATGGGGAGCTTGCCCTGATGTTCGGGCACGTATCGCTCGATAAAGAGGCACAGCATGCGATAGAGGTTTTCGGGCGAGCTATGCGTCCAATACTGATGGACGGCGATATAGGTGTGGAGGTCGCGGGCTTTGCCCGGCAGGTGCTTCAGCAGTCGCCCAACCCCGGTCAGCAGGCTCATCTGCCGCTTGATCTCACTGCCGCCGCTCTTGGGGCGGAGCTTGCCGAGCAGTTGGCGCAACATGCTGGGGGGCTGTGCTTCGTCACGGCGGAGGCTGAAGCCGCCGACTTGCGTCAGGCGGATCAGCGATGGGTTGCTGATGATAATGCAGGTGGGTACCGGGTTGTCACGCAAGGCTTTTTGGAGGGGTTCGACAAACGTTTCGCCGAAGAGCCGCGCCCCGAAAATGAAGTCGGCATTGGCTGCATCGCGGGTCATAGCGTGCCAATCAGCCGGGGTGCGGAGGGACGTTGCCGAGTAATGTCGCAGGCGTACTGAGATGCCGTGCTCACGGGCAATGCGCTCGGCGGCTTCTTGGAGCGCTGCGCTGTGTGTGCCATCCATCGTTAGAAATACGAATTGCATAGAGTACCTTCTCCTCCTCAGTTGCAAACTAGTCGTCTGGCAGCACCGCCAGAGCAAAATGATCTTGTTATTTGTGCCTAGCCATGTAATTGCTTGAGAACACGTTCTTTTTGTCTAAAGAGCGAAATACACAGCAAGTACGAGGGAATGCTAGGAAATACATTATCTGCGATACCTTCCAACCATAGGATAGCATAAAATAGCGGCAGAGAATACGGTATGTCTAGTAGTTCTGCGTGGTGATTTGTCAACCTATACCGAAGGTGTAATCCTTGAGGCTTAAAGGATTTGCCTCGGTCTTGTTCCTAATTGACACAGAGGTTGCGCGGTGTGGGTCGCATTGTGCCGCTATGCTTCCGTTGCAAGGGGAAAAAGAAGCGTGTTCAGGGCGAGCAATCAGCCAGGGGAGGCATCAAGCGAGCGGGAGTGTGAAGTAAAAGGTACTGCCGTGCCCTTCTTCACTGTCTGCCCACAGTCGTCCGCCGTGCCCTTCAACCAGATGCTTGGCGATGGCAAGACCAAGTCCGCTGCCGCCACTCTCGCGGGTGCGCGAACGGTCTACCTTGTAGAACCGCTCGAAGATACGTGGCAGTTCGTCAATGGGGATGCCGATACCCGTATCTTGGATGCTGATCAGCATCCATACACCCGGCGGGTGCGATGCCGGAAAGA
Source organism: uncultured Chloroflexaceae bacterium (assembly GCA_964575355.1). Classification (GTDB taxonomy): domain Bacteria; phylum Chloroflexota; class Chloroflexia; order Chloroflexales; family Chloroflexaceae; genus CAZNQP01. Next base: position 44,726 of record CAZNQP010000003.1, on the reverse strand, counting down.
CAACGGTATGGGGGTCGTGGTGGTATGGCTCCAGCCGTGTTGCGCGGATGCTGCCGACTACCCCGACATCGGCAAGCGCGCTGGTGTCGTACATGTCGGGGTCAATGTATTCAGCCCGGAGCGTGTGTTCATCCACGAGTACGCCGCGGGTGGCAACGGTAATCTGTCCCCCGGTGCTGGTGAACTTGGCGGCGTTGTGCAGCAGGTTGAGGAGCACTTGGCTGATGCGGTGTTCGTCAATCAGCACGGGCAAGTGCTGGTCGTTGAGTTGGGCATGAATAGTGATGTTCTTCTGCTCGATCTGGGGGTTGATACGTTCGAGGGACTGGGTGATCGCTGGGGCGAGCGTGGTCACGGTGAACTGCAAGATCACGCGCCCCGACTCAAGCTGCGAGAGTTCGTGCAGTTCTTCGGCAAGCCGCGTGACTGCCTCGATCTCCTTGCTCATCTGCCCCAGCATGCGGCTCGACACGTCGGGCGGCGGCGATGACTGGAGCGTTTCAACGAGCAGGCGGAGCGACGCAAGCGGCGTGCGGAGTTCGTGCGAGACATTCGCCACAAGGTCGCGCCGCGCCCGCTCAAGCATGCTGAGTTGGGTCATGTCGCGGAGCAACAGGAGCGCACCATCCACCGTATCGTTCTCGAACAGTGGCGTGCAACGTAGGCGGAGCGTGCGCCCGCTCGAGATGAGTTGCAGCGTCGTTTCGCGTAGTTCGGCATCGCGCAAGACTTCACGGACCAGAGCCTCAACCTGATAGTCGCGCATCAAGTTGATCAGCCCACGCCCCGTTACTTGCCCGCCCGACAGGTTGAGGATTTCTTCCGCGCGGTGGTTGACGAAGCAGATGGTACTGCTGCGGTTGACGACAATGAGCCCAGAGTCGAGGCTTGCCGCTAGTGTCGCAAACAGGGGCGACACGTGCATGTCAGGCTTGAGGGTGCTCATCCGACTACGACTCTGCCCCGACTGGTTCGACTGATGGGGTATGTTCTGGGACTTCAAACCGGTAGCCAACCCCGCGCACTGTCTGGATGTAGCGGGGTTGACCGGGATCGGGTTCGATCTTTTCGCGCAACCAGCGAATGTGTACGTCTACGGTACGGCTGTCGCCCAGAAAGTCGAAGCCCCACACCCGTTCAAGCAGCAGGTCACGCGAGAGCGCAATGCCGTGGTTGCGCATCAGGTAGGTGAGCAGGTCAAACTCTTTCTGCGGGAGCGGCATTTCTTGGTTATCGCGCCACGCGCGGCGGCTTCGGACATCCAGCCGAAGGTTGCCTGCATCAAGGATTTCGCGGTTGTTGACCGTATGCTCTGGTACGGTACGCCGTTCGGTGCGCCGCAGAATAGCGCGGAGGCGAGCCAGCAACTCACCGAGGCTGAAGGGCTTGCTAACATAATCGTCCGCGCCGAGTTCTAAGCCAGCAATGCGGTCTACCTCGTCTTGGCGGGCTGTGAGCATAATGATGGGTACTTCGCTCTCTTGCCGCAAGATGCGACAAACCGAGAAGCCGTCGAGGTGCGGGAGCATTACATCGAGGATGAGCAGGTCGGGGTTCTGACGGCGGGCAAGCTCTAGTCCTTGAATGCCGTCGCTTGCCATCAGGACATTGTAGCCCTCGCGCTCGAAGTTGTAGCGGAGTGCTTCCGCGAGAGTTGTATCGTCTTCTACCAGCAAAATCGTGTGTGCCATACTCTTCGTCTTTTCCACCTTACGTTAGCCTTACATTAGCTGTGTTCGTTGCGTGTCTCGACTGCGTGCCTGCAACAATTCTGCTGGAGGGCAGCTATGGGTCGGGTAAGAGCAGTTGCTCAAGGTGTTCGATGGTCGCGGCAAGGGTATCGAAGCCACGGTGCATTGTTGCGGGGTCACGGAGGTCTATGCCCGCATCGCAGAGGGCATCCAGCGGATAGCGCGAGCTGCCCGCGCCTAGGAACGTGAGGTAGCGTGCGACGGCGGCGGTATCGCCCACAAGCACTGGCTGAGCGAGCGCGTTGGCGGCTACCAGCCCTGATGCATACTGGTAGACATAAAAATTGGCGTAGAGGTGGCTGAACTGTGCCCAGACAACCCCCACCCGTGGCTCGTCCAGCGTCACGGCTGCACCGTAGCCCTCGCGGAACAGGTCTACCATCATCGTTGAAAGGTCATCACTAGTGAGACCCTCGCCCTGTTCGATGCGTTGATGGGCGGTGAGTTCGAGCCGACCCAGCAGGGGCATCAGGAAGAAGTAGCGGTGGTAATGGCGCATGGCTTCTTCGAGCAATGCAATCGTAAAGCTACGGTCTGGTTGTTGCTGGAGCAGGTAGTGACGGAGCAACGCCTGATTGAAGTTTGATGCAACCTCGGCGGCGAAAATGCTGTAGTCGGCAAAGATGAGCGGCTGGCTACGGCAACTGAGGTGGGTGTGCATCGCGTGCCCCATCTCGTGTGCCAGCGTGCTCAGGCTGTCAAGATCATCGGTGTAGTTCATGAAAATATAGGGATGCACGCCATAGGTGGCATTTGAATACGCATTGCCACGCTTGCCAAGGTTGGGGTAGATGTCCACCCAGCGTTCGTGCGTGAGGGCGGCGTAGACCTGATTGGCGTAGCCACTGCCGAGTGGTGCGACTGCGGCGGTCAGCCATTCGACCGCCTGCGCGTAGGGCACCTGTGGTTGCGTCGCTTGCAGCGGGGACGCAATGTCATAGGCTTGCAGGCTCGCTAGCCCCATCACGCGGCGGCGCAATTCCCAGTAGCGGTGCCAGAGCGGCAGGTGGGCGGTGCAGGCATCGAGGACGCTGTGATAGACTGCCGCCGGGATATTCGCGCCGTCAAGGGCGGCGTGGAGAGTATCGCGGTAGCCCCGAATACGTGCCATCGCGCTGTTACGCTGCATGTTGCCCGCCATCAGGGCTGCCTGTGTATGCCGATGCGCCACAAAGCCATCGCCGTATGCCTCCCACACCGAACGGCGGAGTTCGCGGTCGGGATGCATCAACAGGGCTTCTGCCGTGCTGTTGGTGACAGTATAGCAATTGCCGTCGCGGTCATATGCAGGGGCAAAGTGCGTGTCGGCTTCTGTCAGCAAGACATACGCCTGCCCGGTCGTATCGAGCGGTTCGGCAAGCACCGCGAGCGTGTCTTCAATATCGGCAGAACGAATGTGACTGCGCCGCCGTTTCAGGTTGTCTAAATACTGCTGGTAGCGGGTCAGTTCGGGGGCAGCAAAAAGCTCGTCGAGCGTGGTGTCATCGTGTTGTAACAGTACCGGCTCAGCGAAGGCGATAGCTGCACTAAACCGTGCTACCATGCCTTGGGCGCGGCTCACCATCGCTATATACTGCTGATTGCCTGTGTCACAGTCAAAGAGGAGCGTTGCATACACAATCAGGTCGCTGACCTGTTTCCATGCGGCTTGCATTGCGGTAAACCACTGGTCAAGCTGCGCGGGCGAACTTGGTAGCGTGCCCTGATAGGTAGCGAGGTGGGTGAGTGCTGCGGGCACGGCACGGTAGCTTGCTTCCCAGTCATCTGGGCTGGCAAAGATAGCGGCAACATCCCATGTGTGTTCGCTGGGTACCGCCGCCCGCGCTGGCAGGGTGTACGTTTGTGTCTCCGACATGTGCAGTGGATGCTTTCTCTTCGGCTGGTGGGCAACTGCGTTTGCGCGACCGTTCCAGCGACTACCACGCCACTTCGTCTATAATAACACAGTCTGTCATTCTCCGAGATACGCACACTGCGTTTACACGGGGAAAGGCACCCAGCACAGCAGCAGGGAAAGATGCCCAACGGGAGTAGCGAAAGATGCACATTGTTCTACTCTACAAAGACTACCCGCCAGTATCAGGGGGGATCGAGGGGCACACGGCGACCCTCGCACGCGGACTCGTGGCGCGGGGGCACCAAGTGACCGTGCTGGTGACGAATACAACCGGCACTACCACCGTCGCGCACACACGGGCAGGGCTGACGGTGATCCGGGCGGGCAGGCTGGCAACGCTCAGTTCCACGCCGCTCAGTCTGGCGTACTGGTGGCGGGCACGCCAGTTTGCCCACGTGGACGTGGTGCATCTCCAGTTCCCCTATCCCCCCGCCGATCTTGCCGCGCGACTGATACCGCACGCACCGCCGCTTGTTGTCACCTATCAGGCAGACATAACCCGCCAACGTTGGCTCCGGGTGGCATACGCCCCGCTCCTGCGGGCGACCCTCCGCCGCGCACGGCGGATTATCGTCACTAGCACCGCCTACATGCAGCATTCGTACTGGCTCCAGCCCCACCGCGCCCGTTGCCGGGTGGTGCCATTGGGCATAGACGCGCATCGCTTTGCCCCCGCGCCCATGCCGCGCCCCGCTGGGGCGATGCCCACGCTGCTGTTTGTGGGGCGTTTGCGCTACTACAAAGGCTTACCCTACCTGCTGCACGCCCTTGCCCGTATGCGCCAGCCGTGCCGTCTGGTCATTGCTGGCGACGGTCCCGAAGCCCCGCACGTCCGTACATTGGTTGCTGCGCTTGGGTTGGCTGACCGCGTGACGCTACTGGGTGATGTCCCCGATGCCGACTTGCCGGGGGTGTACCAACAGGCAGATGTGTTTGTGCTGCCCTCGCATTTGCCCGCCGAGGCATTCGGGATTGTGTTACTTGAGGCGCAGGCAAGCGGGCTACCTGTGATCAGTACGGCACTGGGCACTGCAACCAGCATCGTCAATCGGCATGGGCAGACAGGGCTGGTGGTGCCCCCCGCCGACGCGCATGCCCTCGCGCACGCTGCCGACTGGCTACTGGCGCACCCGCACCGTGCCCACCAGATGGGGGCGGCGGGGCGGGCGAACGTGCTTGCTCACTACACACACGAACTCATGCTCACGCAGACTGAGCAGGTTTATCAGAGCGTGCTATAATTGAGAAGGAGCAGTGTCCAGTGGCACGCTCACTGTCGCGTGCCGGTGGCACACAGCAGAACGAACAGTTGGGCATCAGTAAGATAGGGTTAGTGCCATGAACTTCATGGATGTATTGTTTATCTTTATGCTCTTCGGCATTATTATTGCCGGTTTCTTCCAAGGCATGATCCGCATGGGTGTGCTTATTCTTGCCTTCTACTTGAGTGTGGTGTTGTCCAGTCTCTACTACCCACCCTTTGCAGGCTGGCTCTTCAACAACTTTGGCGGTACGCTGATGGCATCGAACTACCTTAGTTTCATCATTCTGCTGATCATCACCTTCGCGTTGCTCGCAGCAGCAGGCTTATACACGTTCCGCTATGCCCAGTTGCCGGGTAAGCTCGCTGTGCTTGATCACGCGCTGGGAAGCCTCCTGTCGCTCATTCTTGCCGCGCTTATCTTGGGCATGCTGGCAGTCCTCTTGTGGAACCTGATGGTGACGGCGGGCGGTAAAAACGTTGACTTTCCGCTGTTCGGGCTGGTCGGGTCACAGGTGGAAACATCGGCGGTGCTGAACTATTTTGCTACGTCCATTTTGCCGCGTACCTATGATGCCGTGCGTCCGTTCCTCCCCAATGGCGCACAGCTTATCTTTATCGGGGTTTGACACAGCATCCTAATGCCTATTGCACCCCAGACGCTGAGAACACTAGAGTTTACTGCCATCCGTGAACGGCTTGTCGGGTATGCCGCGTTCTCGGCTTCCAAAGACCTCGCGCGTGTCCTGACCCCCTCCACGCGCCTCGACGAAGTGCGGATGCGGCTGCAACTGACGAGCGAAGCCCGCCGCCTGCTGGCACTGCACCCCGACGCATCCATTGGGGGGGCGCGTGACGTGCGCGATGCCGTCCGCTACGCCGCCCGTGGCGCGACACTCGAAGCCTCGACGGTACTTCAGGTTGGCGCGACGCTTCGCAGCATGCGCCAGACACACACCCTGCTGACGAGCATGGATGCACGCGCGTTTGCCTTGCTGCACAACCTCGCGGCGGACTTTCCGCACATTGCCAACCTTGAGCAAGCCATTGAGCGTACCATTGACGACGAGGGTAACGTCCTCGACTCGGCTAGCCCAGAACTGGCACGCCTGCGGCGGCTGGTGCGGAGTGCCCACGCCCGCCTGCACGAATATATGCAGCACCTCATCACATCGGGCAACTATGCCGATGTGCTACAAGAGCCGATTGTGACGGTGCGCGACGGACGCTATGTTGTGCCAGTCCGCGCCCCCCGGCGACGGAGCCTACCCGGTCTCGTCCACGACCAGTCGGGCAGCGGCGCAACGCTCTACATCGAGCCACTGGCTGCCGTCGAACTGAATAACGAATGGCGTGAGGCGCAACTCGCCGAACACGAAGAAGTGCAACGTATTCTCGCGGAACTGTCGCACTGGGTGGGGCAGCACGCCGACGACATCGTGGCGGGCATCGGCGCACTCGCGCTGTTCGACCTCGCGCTCGCACAGGCACGCTATGCCTACGACCTGCGTGCTAGTGCGCCCCACATCGGCGACTATGACCCCACCGACCCGCGCTTCGCGGGCACGCATGCGGCGGCACCGCTGTTGCTGAAGCAAGCCCGCCACCCACTGCTTGACCCGGCGACTGCCGTACCCGTTGACCTGTGGCTGGGCAACGACGTGCGCCTGCTGCTTATTACGGGACCGAACACAGGCGGTAAGACGGTCGCGCTCAAGACGGCAGGCTTGCTTGCGCTGATGGCACAGGCGGGGTTGCACATTCCGGCTAACGATGGCTCACGGTTGCCGCTGTTTGGTGCAATCTTTGCCGACATTGGTGACGAGCAGAGCATTGCCCAGAGCCTCAGTACTTTTTCGTCGCACATGACGAACATCATCTCGATCTTGCACGCGGTAGATGCAGGCACTGCTGAGGGGCAGCACACGCTGGTGTTGCTCGATGAACTAGGGGCAGGCACCGACCCGGTGGAAGGCTCGGCATTGGCACGGGCTATCGCGCAACGCCTGCTTGACCGCGCGTGTCTAGCGATCTGTACCACCCACTATGCCGAACTCAAGGTGTTTGCCGCCAACACCCCCGGTGTGCAGAACGGCTCGGTTGAGTTTGATGTCGAGACCCTCGCGCCAACCTACCGGCTGACGATTGGCTTGCCGGGGCGTTCCAACGCGCTTGCTATTGCCCGCCGTCTTGGGCTTGACGATGCCATCATTGCGGCGGCGCGGGATATGCTCAACCCCGACGAGATGCAACTCGAAGATTTACTGGGGAGCATCCGCACGGAACGCGAAGCCACCGAGCGCGAGCGTGCCGCCGCCGAGCACGAGCGTGCCGTGGCAGAAGATTTGCGTGTACGCTACGAGCACGCCGTCGCCGACTTTGAAGGCACCGTCCAGCAACGGTTGCTTGACTTTGAAGCCGAACTGGAGGCAGTCTTGCGTACTGCTCGCCACGAGCTACGCCGCAACCGGAGCGACAACGGCAATGCCCTCGCCCAGCAGTGGGCACAGCAAGCCGAGCAGCGCATGCGCGAACTCCAGCAGCAGGCAGTGCAGAGCGGCAAACAGATGCTAGGGGTGCGGGCACCGGCAACCACAGACACCACGCCCGACCTGAACGAAGGGTCACAGGTCATGGTGCCGTCGCTGGGGCTGACGGGCGAAATCCTTTCGATTGACAGCGACGACGACACGGCACTTGTGCAGGTGGGCGGCTTTCGCGTTGAGGTGGGCATGCACGAACTGCGCCGCGCCAATCGCCGCGAACGACACGCCACCCGCACGACACTACACGCACCGCCCCCACCGCCACCCACGCCCGACCCACCCACGCGCGGCGTGTCGTTGCCGCCGCCGCCGGAAGTGGCGATGTCGCTGGACATGCGCGGCTGGCGCGTGAGCGAAGTAGATGAGAAGCTCGATGCCTACCTGAACGATGCATTTCTGGCGGGCTTGCCCAGCGTCCGCCTGATCCACGGCAAGGGGAGCGGTGCGCTACGGCAGGCAGTGCGCGACGTGTTGCGGCAGCACCCCCTGATCGACTCATACACGGGGGGCGGCAAAGATGGCGGCGAGGGTGTGACCATCGCACGGATGAACCAAGCATAGCTGACCAGTAGGGCTGACCAGTAGGGCTGACCAGTAGGGCTGACCAATAGAGCGGAAAGGAACGTCAATGTACGCGAACCATGCACGCTGGCGATGGATGAGGTGCGGGCTACTCTTGGCGGTTGTGGTGCTGACGCTGGTGCCACTGGTGGCGCACGCTAAGCCGCTGGTTACACCGCGTGTGGTGGGCTACACCGCCCACCAAGTGCAACCCGACGACACACTGGCAACGATTGCCGCCGCACACGGGAGCGACCCACTTCTGCTGCAATCGTACAACCGGTTGCAGGCTGCGCCGCAGGTGGGGCAACCCTTGATCGTGCCACGACTGGCAGGACAGGCGGCGACCGTGCCGCCCACTGCGCCGCCGCTCGTGCTGCGCGGCAACCCCGACCGCCCGATGGTCGCCCTGACACTTGATGCGGGCGCGGGCAGTGCGCCCACCCCTGCTATTTTGCAGGCGTTTCGGGAGCGCGGGCTACGCACGACGTTCTTTGTCACCGGAGAATGGATGCAGAAAAACCCGGCACTCACGCGCCAGATTGTCGCTGATGGGCACGAACTTGCCAACCACTCGCTCACCCACCCGGACTTCACCACGCTGTCGCCTGCCCGCCAACGCTACGAACTGCGCCAGACCGAGCGCATCGCGCAACGTATTGCAGGCGTGAGTACGCGCCCGTACTTTCGCCCGCCGTTTGGTGCCTATGACCAGACCGTGTTGCAGACGGTCGTCGCGGAGGGCTACCTGCCGATCTACTGGTCGCTTGATAGCCTCGACTCGGTGGGCGAACCAAAAACGCCTGAGTTTCTGTTTGAGCGCATCACGGCAACCCTGCCACCCAACGAGCTACCCGGCGCGATCATCCTTGCCCACTGTGGCAGCGAAGGTACCGCCGCCGCAATGCCCGCTATTCTCGACCGCTTTGCCGCGATGGGCTTGCAGGTACGCCCGCTGAGTGACGTGTTACATTCGCGCCCGACCACCCCACCCGTTGCACCATGACGGGCGAACCGGACTACGGGAGCGTAGAGACGGGAGCACACAGACGGGAGCGTTAGAACGAGACGAAAGGAAACAGCGTGAATACGACTATTCGGACGGTGGAACGCCCGCCCCAGCAGGCAAGCGAACAGCCCCCTTTGCTCATCATGCTGCACGGCTATGGCAGCAACGAGCAGGATTTGTTCGGGCTAGCCGATCACCTTGACCCACGCCTGCATATTGTCAGTGCCCGTGCCATCCTGATGTTGGGGGCGGGAGCGTATGCGTGGTATCACCTGTCGGGTGTGCCGGGCAACCTGATCCCTGACGACGAAACACGCGAGCAGAGCCTTGCCGTACTCCAGCAGTTTGTGCCCGCCGTGATCGAGCGGACAGGCGCGAACCCACAGCAGGTTTTTCTGCTGGGCTTCAGTCAGGGGGCGGTCATGAGTTTGGGTATCGGCATGACGCGCCCCGAACTGGCGACGGGCGGCATCTTGGCGTTCAGTGGCTACCTCAACCAAAGCGATGTCCCCGCCACCCCACCACCTGCGTTCAGTGACCTGCACATCCTGATCGAGCACGGCACCGACGATAACATTATCCCGATCAGTGCTGGGCGTGCCTCGCGCGATGCCTTGCAAGCCTTGCCCGTACACCTGACCTATGAAGAGTACCGTATTGCCCATAGCATCCACCCGAACGGGCTACTGCTCGCGCAACGCTGGCTGTCTGAGCGACTGGCTGCAACTGCCGCCGCAGACGATTAGCCCCCAGCCGTCAGGGGCAGACTAACGACAGTGGAACGCCGTGGCTTCGCTCGGTGGCAAGTCGCCCGGTGTCGCTCGGCTGTGCGACCCGCAGGGCAATGGCATACAACCCCTCGCCGCGACTATCGAGTATCTGCCGCAGGGTATGCTCAGTCGGGGTTGCGCTCGCGGCGGGGGCGGGTTCTGCCAGCACAAGAAGCGTATGATCGCCCAGTGGGAGCATCGCCATGCGGGCTGCCGTTTCGGTAAAGGGCAGGTGTGGTGCGTCGGTGTGCTCGCTGGCGGGTTGGCTCCCCGTGATCGTCGTGTAGGCTTGTAAGCTCGCGTTGATGTCGTTCACCACAATCATCAGGGCGGCGATACCCAGTGTGCCGTTTGCGTGGCTCCGGGCAGCCCCCACCGGCACCCGCAACCCACGCGGCGTGACATCGGCACACAGAAACGGCAGGCTGTCGGTAGGGGGAAGCGCAATCTCCCACGCAATTGCTGTGCCGTCGGGACGCAGCCGCCCGCCGGGGATCGCGTCAGTGTACGCCAGTTTGCCGCGCTGCAACGTGTCTATGTCGTGCGCGATGCGTGACGGCAACAGTGCCCAGTCAATTAACCCCTCGCCCGTAGCAGTATACCGCCACCAGCGGTGGTCGGGTGATGGTTGCCGGAATGCCACCAGTTCGAGGTAACTGCCGTCGCTGAAGCAGACGAGCGCATTGTGGGTTGCACCGTCGGTATGCTCGCCGCCCGGTGTGACAGTGAAGCCCATTGCCTCATAGTCACTGACTGCCTGCTCAAGGTTATTCACGAGGATAACCAGATGATCGAGTTGGAGTGCCATTGTATGCTCCTTTCGGGTCGGTTTGGGTAGCATTGAGTGGGGGTGAAGTACTGGCAACGGGTGCGCTGCGTGTCACGAGTTGGCGTGTTGCAGGCTGTGCAGCGCGGCGATGAATGCCTGCTCGCGGGCAGGCGGCGGTACTACTTCGACGCGGCGGAGCAGTTCCCACAGCATCTCGATGTTGCCGAGGTGTTGCATAGCGGTGCGTTCGGCGGTGGTGAGTGGGCGGTGCAGGAGCCGTGCCAAGCCGTGTACTTGCTCATCGAGGGCGAGGGCGAAGCGTGTTTCGAATGATGTGGCGTGGAGGGTTGCGGCAAGCTCGGTGGCATCGCTTGCATAATACACCGCCATGCCCAGTTCTTCGAGCCGCGTGAGGGTGCCGCAACTGCGAAATACGTTGCGTTCACGGGCGTTTAGGGTGCGTCCTAGCCGTTGCTCTGCTTCGGCTTCTAGTTGTTCGCGGGCGCGGCGGTAGAGTAAAGCATACCCTGACATCGCTCCGCTCCTCTCTTGTTGTGCTACCATCTAATGCGCGGTCAAGCTAGTGCATGGTCAATGGGATGATCGGCAGGGTGGGGCGTGTTGCCGGGGGCGTGTCCACCCACGACAGATAGCTATCATCCAGTGGTCCGTTATAATAAACGTGCACAACCTGATTATGCGTAATGCGCTTCACGGCATCCCATACTTCGTCGTCGTTGCTGCTGTGTACCACGAGCATAGCATGCTCAGGGGCGTATTCGTCTTCGTCGGGGGGGATGACGAGCGCGAGCCATTCGTGCGGGTAGCGTTCCTCAATGACGCGGATCGGCTCGACTAGCCCACGCTCGACCATGGCGGTGTAGGGGCACCCACAGTCGCATGATGACCCGCACGACCCTTCGCCACAACCACTGCTTCCGCACGCGCTACGCCCACCGTGTTCGGCGGTGGTCAGGGGGATCATAATCGGCATGGTTGGCTCCTCTCGTTTTGTTCATGCTATTCGTGCTGTTCGTGCTGTTGCCGCAGGCGGGCACGCGAGTGCTACCGCTCTGGTGGCGTGATCGTGGTGATACCGCCCACGTAGGGTTGTAGCACGTCGGGTATCTGTACACTGCCGTCGGCGTACTGATAGTTTTCGAGGATGGCAATCAGCGTGCGCGGCACGCCCAACCCGGAGCCGTTGAGTGTATGCACAAAGTCGGGGCGGGCACCGTGTTCAGCACGATAGCGGATATTGGCGCGGCGTGCTTGAAAGTCCAGTACATTGCTGACGGAGCTAACCTCCAGCCATTCGTCTTGTCCGGGTGCCCACAACTCGAAGTCGTAGGTGCGGGCGGAGCCGAAGCCCAGATCGCCCGTACACAGTAGCTTGGTGCGGAAGGGGATGCCCAGCGCACGGCACGTCGCGGCGGTGTCTGCCCGCATACGCTCTAGTTCGGCATAGCTTGTTTCGGGCGCGACAAACTTGTACATCTCAACCTTGTCGAACTGGTGCCCACGCTTGATGCCACGCACGTCGCGCCCCGCGCTCATCTGCTCGCGCCGGAAGCAGGGCGTGTAGGCACACATGTGGATTGGCAACTGGTCGCCCGCGATAATCTCGTTGGCGTACAGGTTGGTGACGGGCACCTCGGCGGTGGGCACGAGCCAGAAGCCCGCGTCTTCGTCGCGGTACAGGTTGTCGCGGAACTTGGGCAACTGCCCCGCCCCCCACATACAGTGTTCTTTCACCATGAAGGGCGTGTACACTTCGTCGTAGCCCTGTGCGCCGTGCAGGTCGAGGAACCACTGGATGAGGGCGCGTTGCAGCCGCGCCCCCATGCCCCGCAACACATAAAACCGTGTACCGGACAGTTTGACCCCGCGCTCAAAGTCAATGATACCGAGCAATTCGCCTAGTTCCCAGTGGGGGCGCGGCGTGAAGTCGAAGTGCCGTGGCTCGCCCTCTTGCTCGATCACGACGTTCGCGCTCTCGTCGGGTCCGTCGGGTACGTCTGCGGCGGGCAAGTTCCGGATTTCGAGCAGAGCCGCGTTGAGGTCTTGCTCGACTGTGCTCACCTGCGCGTCAATTGTACTGATGCGATCACCGACGGCACGCATGGCGGCGATACGCTCTGCGCGGGCGGCGGCATCCTTCATCGTACTGATCTCTTTCGACACAGTGTTGCGTTCTGCCTTCAGGGTCTCGACCTCGCGCAGCAGAGCGCGGCGGTGCTCGTCCAGCGTCAGCACGCGGTCTACTGGCGCGGGGTCACTGCCCGTGCGGGCGAGTTGCTGCCGTACATAGTCGGGTTGTTCGCGGATCAGTTTTATATCAAGCATGCCGGTGGCTCCTCTGCAACTTCTGCGCCAGTTCCGGGGATGTCGCCCGGTCAGGTGCGCGGGCGATTGCGGGCAAACGTCTGTGAAATACTATACACGTCCCACACGTCGTAGGTGCCCGTCGTCTGAAAATGATGGATCATCTCGGCGGCGCGGCGGCGTTCGACGGGGTTCTTGATCAAGTCGAGCGACACATAAATCTGGTCATCCTCTTGGACAACATACTGCCGTGCCGCGCCCCCATGCGCGAGTGACTGCTGGATAACTTTCAGCAGCAACGGGTGATGGATCAGGATCAGCCCGCTGTCGGGGATGGGCGGCGGCGGTTCTGCGTCGGTCAGGTCGGGGTCGGGGCTGTCGTGGTTGGGCGGCACGGTGGGTGCGGGCACAGTGTTGACCGCCCGAATGAAGCTCTCGGCACGCTCGGTACCCGGTGACGACGATTGCTGGTGATAGTAGCGCGACACGTCATAGCGCGTGGGCATCGAGTTGCCCCAACTGCGGTGCAGCACCAGTGCCACGACTATGATCAGGAACGCGACGCCGCCCAGTATCAACAGGAGTGTTTCGGTATTCAGTGCAATCATCAGATCAGGCTGTAGCTCCAGCTCACGAGTTGTCCATTCTTGTAGGGCATGATCCCGTGGAAGTGGCGCGGGTCGTCGTGAAAGACGAGAGGGAGAAAGAGACGGTCGCCCTCCCACAGGTTGAGATCGAGCACGCCCGTAAGCGGCACCCATTCGAGTTGCCCCTCGTCGTTGTGCCGGTACGGGGTGCCGTGCCACGTTGGGATGCGGAAAATAAAGCCCAGCCATGCCTCGCCGTGCTTGCCAAAGCCGGGCCAGTTGATGGTACCGCGTAGTTGCATTGCATCGGCGGTGATGCCCGCTTCTTCGAGGATTTCGCGCCGCATCCCAGCCGCTACATCCTCGAACTGCTCGATCTTGCCACCAAGACCATTATACTTGCCATAGTGGTGATCGTCTGGGCGGGCATTGCGATTCACCATCAAGACTGATTGACCGTCTGGGGCAAGGACGTAGCCTAGGGTTGCGACAATGGGGGTGTATGACATCCGTCGTTCCTCTCCGTTCTGCTCTGTGCCAACGCTACTGCATCACCATGCCGCCGTCTACACTGATGGTCTGCCCCGTGATATACGCTGCCGCGTCTGAGGCGAGAAAACAGACGGTGTTGGCTACGTCTTGCGGTGCGCCGAAGCGACCTAGCGGGATCGTTGCCTGTATGCGTTCGGTGTCGGTAAGGTTGCTCGTCATGTCGGTGACAATGAAACCGGGGGCTACTGCATTGACCGTGATGTTGCGGCTTGCGACTTCACGCGCAGTCGAACGGGTGAAGCCGAGGATCGCGGCTTTGGCAGCAGCATAGTTCGCTTGCCCCGCATTGCCCGTCAACCCGACTACCGAACTGATGTTGATGATGCGCCCCGCACGCTGGCGTGTCATCGGGCGCAGGGCGGCGCGGGTGCAGCGGTAGACACTGCCCATGTTGGTCTGCCACACCTCGTTAAACTGTGCTTCGTTCATCCGCAGAAGCAACGTATCGCGCGTGATGCCCGCGTTGTTGACGAGAATATCGAGCGTGCCGTGCTGTTCGAGTACCGTTGCAAACAGCCCATCTACGGCGGCGGTATCGCTCACATCGGCGGCGAGCGCGTGCGCCGTGCCGCCACTGGTCTGGATGGTAGCTACGACGGCAGCAGCGGCATCGCTGTTGGTGCGGTAATTGACGATGACGTGGGCACCCGCCCCCGCCAGCGTGACCGCGATTGCCTGCCCAATGCCCCGACTTGCCCCCGTTACCAGTGCAACTTTGCCGGTCAGGTCAAGGTGCATGCCTACCGCTCTCCAATTTCGTAGAGCGTTGCACCGTCAATCACCAGAACATTCCGCCGGTTTTGGGCGGACTTCAAGGCTTCCGCCGTGAACTCGGTGGACGTGATGACTAGCCCCTTGGGAATACCGCGCTTTTTCATGTCTTGGTTGAGCGTTTCGATTACGCCGGGGCGTACCTTGTCATCTACCGACAGCCGGAGCAGGTAGTGCTCGTCCTGATGTACCATTTCGAGATCGAGGTGTTTGTCTTTCTCGAAGCGGTAATCTTGGAAGAGAAAGTCGTGCTTTTTGAAGAGGTCGCGCACGTAGCTCCCGAACTGGGGCAACGATAGCCCGCGCAGGTCTTCGAGTGTACGAACGACACTGGCACGTTCGAGCTTGCCGCCGCGTTCTTCAATCTGCTGGCGCATCGCCTGCTGGCGTTCTTCGCCGCGCCGCGACATGATCGCGCCAAAGATGGGGAAGGGGACGAGCGCGATCACCGAGAACGAGAGGTAATAGAGCAGCAGGTCATTGCCGTTAAGCTGGGTCACAACGCCCGGCTCGGTCTCGACTACAGCCGGGGGCAGCATCCCGCCATCGGCGAGTAAGCCATACACAAAGACGATGCCCAGCCCAAAGAGAAAGCCACTTAAGCCCAGTACAATGCCGTGCAGCAACAGTTGCTTCTTGACGGTGCGCCCAAGGATCAGCCCTGCCGTGACCGGCACCAGCCCGGCAAGTACCTGTAGCCAGTTGAACGAGAGAAACAGGTAGCACCAGAGTGCTGCCATAATGAAGGCAATGCCGAGGGTGAGCGGCAGGCGTAGCTCGCGGAATGCCGCCTGCAGGCGTTGCGCCAGTGGCTCACGCGGCGCGGCGGCGACTTCGTTGGTATCGGTGGTTTCTTTGGTGACGGGTTCGTTGTTGGTTTCTACACTCATGTATTCTTCCTGTGATCCGCTGGCGGTGCGGATGGTTGACGGTCGCTCTTTTCGGCGTGCATCAGTTCTTCAACAGCCTCGCGTAGTTTATCAATGTTGTCAAATGACAGATAGACTGAGGCAAAGCGAATATAGGCTACTTGATCGAGTTGGCGCAGATGGCGCATGACCTGATCGCCCACCTCGGCAGAAGTCACCTCGTCGCCCTCGTGGGCAGTGAGCACGCTTTCTACGTCGTTGACCAGTTGCTCGATCTGCTGTACCGACACCGAACGCCGATAGCAGGCGGTACGGACACCACGTACCAGTTTGTCGCGTTCGTATGGCTCACGCTCACCGTTTTTCTTCACCACCGTGAGGCTAAGTTCGGTGCGTTCGTAGGTGGTAAAGCGACGATTGCACTGACGGCACTTGCGTCGCCGCCGTATCACCGCATCATCGTTGAGGCGGCGGGTGTCGAGGACATCCGTGTCGGTGTAGCGGCAGAAGGGGCAACGCATATTTTTGTGCTTTCGGGCGTATGACCCGACCGTTTGTGTTGGTGTACTGGTACAGAACGCTGTTCATACGTGTGTTGATTCCTGTGGCATTATAGCATAGCTTGCTCTGCGCTGAAGAAACGCTGAAGCCTGCTGGTGCCGTGGTTTCCGCAGTGCCAGCAACCCGAATGTGCTACAATGGGCAGTGTGGAGCGTGTGTGCGGATGACGTGCATGAGGGTAACGAGAATGTGAGGTTGAACGATGACCACTACAGCCCCTAGTCAGCCCTCCGTTGTGTTCGACGTGGAAGGGATGGACTGTGCCGGGTGTGCCCGTACCATCGAGAGTGGCGTAAGCCAGATGTCGGGGGTGCAGGCATGCGAGCTTTCCTTTGCGACCGGGCGGCTCCGTGTGCGCGGCGATGTCGCGCCCGCCACAGTGATCGAGCGGGTGCGTGCGCTTGGCTATCGTGCGACGGTAGCCGATGCTGCCACGCCGCGCCTGAGTGTTGCTGCTGCATCTCAGGCACCGGGCTTTCTCGCGTTTATGTGGTCGCGGCTCGCAACGCGCCTCGCGCTGGTAGGGGTGCTGTTGGTGTTGCCGGGGGTGGTGCTGCACGAGTTGCTCGGCTGGGATGCCCTGTGGATTGACGCGCTGGCGTTGCTGGCGATGGCACTGACCATTGTGCCAATTGCTCGCAACGCATGGCGTGGGCTGACACTGGGGCGCGAACTCAACATCAATGCCCTGATGACCATTGCCGCCGTCGGTGCCGTCATTATTGGTGCCTATGTCGAGGCAGGGTTGGTGATGGTGCTGTTTGCGTTGGGCGAAGCCCTCGAAGGCTACACCTCGTCGCGGGCGCGGCACGCCATTCAAAGTTTGATGGAAGTGGTGCCGCAAACGGCGGTACGGCTTGGCACGACCTGTTGTGGTGGGGGGTGCGAGGAGCGCGTCCCGGTAGATGACCTGCGCGTGGGCGATGTGATCATTGTGCGCCCCGGTGAACGTATCCCGATTGATGGCACCGTCCACGCGGGCTATTCCACGGTTAATCAGGCTCCGATTACGGGCGAAAGCCAGCCGATGCCCAAAGAACCGGGACAGGCGGTCTTCGCGGGCAGCATCAACGGTGAGGGCAGCATTGATGTTACCGTGGGGCGCGTCGCCGCCGACAGCACCATCGCCCGTATGATCGAACTGGTTGCCGAAGCCCAAGAACGCCGCGCCCCGGTGCAACGCTTCGTAGACCGCTTCGCCCGCTTCTACACGCCAGCAGTGGTAGTATTGGCGGTGCTGGTGGCAATTGTGCCGCCGGTGCTGTTTGCCCAGCCCTTCTGGAACCCGTCGCCGGATACCTTTGGCTGGCTCTATCGTGGCTTGGCACTGCTGGTGGTGGCGTGCCCGTGTGCGCTGGTCATCAGCACGCCAGTCAGTTTGGTCAGTGCGCTGAGTGCCGCCGCCCGCAATGGCGTACTGATCAAGGGTGGTGCCTTCCTCGAAGTATTGAGCCGGGTACAAGCCATTGCGTTTGACAAAACTGGTACGCTCACGCTGGGTCGTCCCACTGTGGTTGCTATCCGTACCATCGAATGCCCGCAGCCGTGTGTGGCAACGAGTGCGGGGGCGGTGTGCAGTGCATGCGACGATGTGTTGGTACTGGCAGGCGCGGTCGAACGCCGTTCCGAGCATCCGTTGGCACGTGCTATCGGCAATGCGGTAGCAGACCGTGGGCTAGACCGCCGCTTGCCGCCTGCCGAGCAGGTGACGGCACTGGTGGGGCATGGTGTGCGCGGGCAGGTTGCCGGACGTGACGTGCTGGTCGGGAGCCACCGCCTGTTCGACGGTACCTCGGTGGCGCACCCCGCCGCCCACTGTGCCGCCGCCGAGCAGGACGCGACGGTGGGTTATACCCCGGTGTTGGTGAGCGAGGACGGCACCTATCGTGGCACCATCACCATTGCCGACACAGTGCGCCCGTCGAGCCGGGCGGCGACGGCACAGTTGCGGGCGATGGGCATCCCCGCGGTGGTTATGCTGACGGGCGACCAGCAGGCAACCGCCGAACGCATCGGGGCAGCAGTCGGCGTGACGGACGTGCGTGCCGGGCTGTTGCCCGCGCAGAAGGTCGCCGCCGTTGTCGCGTTGCAGCGCGAATACGGCACCGTGGCGATGGTCGGCGATGGGATCAACGATACCCCCGCGCTGGCAACGGCGGATGTCGGCATTGCGATTGGTGGGTCGCACGGCGGCACCAACCAAGCAATGGAGACCGCCGACGTGACGCTGATGAGCGATGACCTACGCCAGTTGCCCTTCACTATCGGCTTGAGCCGTGCCGCCATGCAGACGGTGCGGGTCAATGTTGCCCTCAGCATTGCGATCAAGCTGGTTTTCATGCTCGTGGTGCTTGGCGGCTGGGGCACCATGTGGATGGCAGTGCTGGCAGATATGGGTACATCGCTGTTGGTCACGCTCAACGGCACGCGGCTACTCGGCTACCGCAGCAAGGTGACGTGACCCACCACCCACTTGCACGGGAAGCGACAGATCGGTTATGTTTGGGCACTCCCATGTTTCCTATGGGAGTGCCCGTTGTGGTTGCCGTGCGTTTGTTCGCCGGGTATCCCCGCTCGTTCAACCACGTTTGGCTACCCGCTATGCGGGTGGCGTGGGTGCGCCCTGCCACTGCACGGCGGGCTGTGTCGTGTATCTGAGCAGTTGCCACGGTTGTGAGACTGTTACGCCAAGTGGTGAGGCTATGTCTCGCTTCACTGGTGCATCGCCGTATACTGAACGAGAAGCGTTCATATGAGAGTGCAGAGGTTTGGAGGCAATATGGCGAACACCGTCGTAACAATTGACGGCAACGAAGCTGCGGCACATGTCGCTCACCGCATGAGCGAAGTGATTGCAATTTACCCGATTACCCCATCCACGCCGATGGGCGAGCTATCCGACGCATGGTCGGCAGTTGGTAAGACCAACCTGTGGGGCACCGTGCCAAACGTGATTGAGATGCAGTCTGAGGGTGGGGCTGCTGGCGCAGTTCACGGGGCATTGCAGGGTGGTGCGCTTAGTACGACGTTCACGGCATCGCAGGGCTTGCTGCTGATGATCCCGAACATGTACAAGATCGCAGGTGAATTGACCCCGACCGTGTTTCACGTGGCGGCGCGTTCCCTCGCGGCACAGGGCTTGTCCATCTTTGGCGACCATTCGGACGTGATGTCGGTACGCGCCACGGGCTTTGCGATGCTGGCATCCAATTCGGTGCAAGAAGCCCACGACATGGCTGTGATCGCGCACGCGGCAACGCTTGAGAGCCGGGTGCCGTTCATCCACTTCTTTGATGGGTTCCGTATTTCGCACGAGATTAGCAAGATACACCTGCTGGACGACGACACGCTACGGGCAATGCTCGACATGAATGCTATTCAGGCACACCGCTCGCGTGCGCTCACCCCTGACCGCCCGATCATCCGGGGCACGGCACAAAACCCCGACGTGTACTTCCAAGCCCGCGAAACGGTCAACCCCTACTACACTGAGTGCGCCACGATAGTGCAGCGGCTCATGGATGACTTCGCGGCGCACACGGGGCGACAGTACCACATCTTTGACTATGAGGGCGCACCCGATGCCGAGCATGTGATTGTCATTATGGGGTCGGGGGCAGATACTGTGCGCGAGACGGTCGCCGCCCTGAATGCACAGGGCGCGAAGGTTGGCGTGCTGATTGTACGGCTGTTCCGCCCATTTGTCGCGACGGCATTTGTCGCGGCACTTCCGGCAACCGTGCGCCGCATCGCGGTACTCGACCGCACGAAAGAGCCGGGGAGCGGCGGCGAGCCACTCTACAAAGATGTGCTGACTGCGCTGAGCGAAAGCCTTGCGGATGGAGAGGCGCCCTTCGACCAGATGCCGCGCGTGATCGGCGGGCGGTACGGGCTGTCTTCGAAGGACTTCACCCCCGCGATGGTCAAGGGCGTGTTCGAAGAACTGACACGCACGAAACCGCGCAATCACTTTACCATCGGTATTAACGACGACGTGATGCATACCAGCCTACCCTTCGACCCGACCTACTCGATTGAGCACGCCGATACGGTTCGGTGTGTGTTCTGGGGGCTTGGCTCAGACGGTACGGTGGGGGCTAACAAGAACTCGATCAAGATTATCGGCGAAGAGACCGACAACTACGCGCAGGGCTACTTCGTCTACGACTCGAAGAAGGCGGGCGCGAGTACTATCTCGCACCTGCGCTTTGGTCCCACGCCCTTTCAGGCACACTACCTGATCAGTGAGGCTCAGTTCGTCGCGTGTCACCAGTTTTCGTTCCTCGAACGGCTGGATGTGCTGAAGTATGCCGCCCCGAACGCCGTGTTCCTGCTCAACAGTATCTACGGACCGGACGAGGTGTGGGCGCACCTGCCGCGTGAGGTACAGGAGACGATCATCGAGCGGCAGTTGCAACTGTACGTAATTGATGCCTACGCCGTTGCCGGCGATGCCGGGATGGGCGGGCGCATCAACACGGTGATGCAGACCTGTTTCTTCGCTATCAGTGGGGTACTGCCGCGTGAGCAGGCAATTGAGCAGATCAAGCAAGCAATCCGCAAGACCTACGGCAACCGTGGTGAGACGGTGGTGCAGCGCAACTTCGCCGCCGTAGATGCTGCCCTCGCCCATCTGCACCGCGTCGAGGTACCCGCGACTGTCACGAGTGACTTCACACGCCGCCCGCCAGTGCCCGCTGCTGCACCCGCCTTCGTCCACGAGGTGCTCGCACCGATGATGACCGGCGATGGCGACGCATTGCCGGTGAGCAAACTACCAATTGACGGTACCTTCCCGACGGCGACGACGCAGTGGGAAAAACGCAACCTGTCGCTTGAAATCCCGGTGTGGGAGCCTGACTTGTGCATCCAGTGCGGCAAGTGCGCCTACGTCTGCCCGCACGCTGTCATCCGTATGAAGGTGTGTGAGCCTACCGACCTTGATGGTGCGCCGGAGGCATTTAAGCATACTGATGCGCGTTTCAAGGAGTTTCCGGGTGCGGCGTTCACATTGCAGGTGTCGCCCGAAGACTGCACCGGCTGTACGCTGTGTGTGGAGGTATGCCCCGCGAAGGACAAGAGCCGCGCCGGGCGCAAAGCGATCAACATGGCACCGCAGCCACCCATCCGCGAGCAAGAGAGCGCAAACTGGGAGTTCTTCCTGCAAATCCCTGAAGTAGACCGCACGCGCATGTCGTTTGGCAGCATCAAGAACTCGCAGCTCTTGCAGCCGCTCTTCGAGTTCTCGGGAGCGTGTGCAGGCTGTGGCGAAACGCCCTACCTCAAGCTACTGTCGCAACTGTATGGCGACCGTGCCTTGATCGCCAACGCGACGGGCTGTTCGTCTATCTATGGTGGCAACCTGCCCACCACCCCGTGGGCAACCAACAACGAGGGGCGCGGTCCGGCGTGGTCAAACTCACTCTTCGAAGATAACGCCGAGTTCGGGTTGGGTATGCGGATGGCACTCGACAAACAGATGGAATATGCCCGTGAACTGCTGCTCGCCGTGACAGACGTGGTGGGGGTTGACCTTGTCACCGAACTGCGCGACGCGCCACAGCACGCCGAAGCCGAGATCAACGCCCAACGCAAACGGGTAGCCGAACTCAAGGAACGGCTTGTCAACGCCGATAGCCCGCAGGCACGCGACCTGCTAGCACTGGCTGACAGTCTGGTACGCAAGAGTGTGTGGATTGTCGGCGGCGACGGCTGGGCATACGACATGGGCTACGGCGGGCTGGATCACGTCCTCGCGTCGGGGCATAACGTCAACGTCTTGGTGCTTGACACGCAGGTCTATTCGAACACGGGCGGGCAAGCATCGAAGGCAACGCCGTTAGGAGCTGTCGCCAAGTTTGCGGCGCAGGGTAAGACCAACTCGCGTAAGCAGTTGGGTTTGCTCGCTATGACGTATGGCAACATTTACGTGGCGCAGGTGGCGATGGGTTCCAGCGACATCCAGACGTTGCGTGCCTTCCAAGAAGCTGAAGCCTACGATGGTCCTTCGCTGATTATCGCCTACAGCCACTGTATCGCGCACGGCATCAACATGCAGAAGGGTCTCGAACAGCAGAAGCTACTCGTAGATAGTGGTATGTGGCAACTGTTCCGCTACAACCCGACCCACTACGCTCAGCACAAGAACCCGCTGACGCTTGACTCGAAGGCACCGCGCATCCCGGTAGCACAATACATCTACAACGAAGCGCGCTACCGCATGTTGCAGCAAAGCGACCCCGACAATGCCGCGCATCTGCTACACGGGCTGGAGCAGGTGGTGCAAGAGCAGTGGAACACCTACCAGCAACTGCACGCGCTATACGAACCCGCCGCGCCCGAAACACAAGAGGAGCATGCCTGATGGATTTGAGCACGACTTATCTAGGTTTGCCGTTGCACAGCCCGCTGGTGGCATCGGCATCACCGATCTCGAAGTACCCCGACCGGGTGAAGCAACTGGAGGAAGCGGGCATCGCGGCGGTTGTCATGTACTCGTTCTTCGAGGAACAGGCAATCCATGAAAGCCTTGAACTCGATTACTTCTTGAATCGCGGGACAGAAAGCTTCGCGGAGTCGCTGTCGTACCTGCCCGATGTTGGCAACTACAGCATCGGTTCGGAGGTATACCTGAACAACCTGCATCAATTGAAGCAGGCGGTGAGTATCCCGGTGATCGCAAGCCTGAACGGGATCACGCCGGGGGGCTGGATACATCACGCCCGCGAACTGGAACAGGCGGGCGCGGATGCCCTCGAACTCAACATCTACAACTTGCCCACCGACCTTGACATGACTGCGAGTGATCTGGAAGACCAGTACATTGCCCTTGTCGAGCAGGTACGTGCCGAAGTCAAGCTCCCAATTGCCGTCAAGATTAGCCCGTTTTTCACCGCGTTGCCCAACTTTGTCCAACGGCTGGCGGCATCGGGGGTGCAGGGGGTGGTACTCTTTAACCGCTTCTACCAACCTGACTTTGACCTCGAGTTGCTGGACGTGCGCCCGCACCTTGTCCTGAGTAGCTCGCACGACGTTCGCTTGCCATTGCGCTGGGTCGCATTGCTCTACGAGCGGGTGGCGATTGATTTCGCGCTCAGTAGCGGCGTGCATACCGTCGAGGATGTGCTGAAGGCTATGATGGCAGGGGCGCGGGTCTCGATGATGGCATCGGCGTTGTTACAGCACGGTGCACCGAGGGTGAACGAACTCCTTACCGGACTGGTGGCGTGGATGGAGGAGTACGAATATCATTCCATCAAACAGATGCAGGGTAGCCTGTCGCAGGTTGCGCTGGGTTCGCCTGCCGGGCTGGAGCGTGCAAACTACATCCGCGAGCTTGCGTCGTTCGATGAGGTGAGCTTCAATCGCCGTGTACCGGGCTACCGCGAACCATAGCGCATAGCGCGGGGCGTTCTTCCTACTTGACATACGGGGTGCAACCTGCTATGGTTAACTGTGGCGTTGCACCCCGTTGTGGTCGGCAATGCCACACGTGTCGGGGCGTAGCGCAGCTGGTAGCGCACCGCGTTTGGGACGCGGGGGTCGTGGGTTCGAGTCCCTCCGCCCCGACCATTGCTTAGTTCTTGCTGTTTGTGCAGCGGAGGCTGTGCTTCTGAGGTCGCTCAGCTACCCGGAAGAGACCGCTGTTTTCGCACAATCACGGCAACCCCCAAGCCCATGCGGGGGCTTTTTGCGTGCTCGTATCACGACCGAATAGGTACACCAGCTTCCACATCATCCCGACACGCACGCAGGCGGGTGTTGTTGGCACGCCATACAAGGGGGTGGAATGCTACGCCAAGACGTGCATAGCATCATAAGTACATCCGTGTAAGCACATCTGTAGGGGGCACGCCCGCCGCGGTCTGGCGGAACATGCCACCTAGCATTGCCGACACACGCAGCAGGGAGCGTGAGCGTAACCCGGCTTACTCCGACGACCACGCCGTTTCAAACGACGGGTAGAGTGTCAGTCCGCCATCAATGTAGAGCGTTTGTCCCGTAATATAAGCAGCATCATCCGACGCGAGGAAGGCGGTGATCACGCCCATTTCGTCGGCTTCGGCGGCACGCCCCATGGGGATATGCTTCTCGACCTCGGCACGTTTCACCGGGTCGTCCACCCACGCGCGATTGATCGGGGTGACGGTGGCACCGGGGGCAATCGCATTGACGCGGATACCCCTGCGAGCGTATTCGAGTGCCAGTGTGCGGGTCAGGTTTTGCATACCGCCTTTGCTCATCGAGTAGCCGAGGAAGCGCGGCTTGGGGATAATCTCGTGAACGCTCGACACATTGATGATGACACCCTTGCGTCCCGTCTCGAGGAAGTGCTTGATCGCCTCACGCGAGCAGATGTAGGCACCAAGCAGGTTCACGCGTAGCACGCGCTCAACTTGCTCAAGCGTCAGTTCATGCGAGTCGCCTGCCGTCTGCACACCCGCGTTGTTAATCAAGATGTCCAGCCCGCCCAGTTCAGTAATGAGCGTCTGCACCATCGCAATCGCTTCTGCTTCCTTCGCTACGTCCGCCTGCAACAGCAGATCGCGTACCCCTTCGGCACGCACCTGCATGCGGCACTGCTGTACCATCTCCTCGGTCTGCTCGGCTTCGTCGCGGTTCCTGCGATAGTTGATGCCAACATTCGCGCCATACTTGCCAAACTGAATGGCAATTGCCTGCCCGATACCCGAACTGCCCCCAGTCACCAGTACGTTCTTACCCGCTAACCCTCGCATGCGTTGCTCCTTCTGGTTGCTTCCTTTGTAAGATAGCAGACTCCTGTAGGTTGTTATTGCTTTGCTTCGGCTTGAAACCCGCCAGTTTATTACCTACGGTTGTATGACCTACTTATTATAGACTGCACGGCAAATAGCACGGCGTGTTATCCTCTGGTATACTCTCCCCTGTGACAACGAACCCACAACCTGCCCGCCCGCAACCACAACCTGCCCACCCGCAGCATACCCTGCGTGGCTACCTATATGTGCTCAGCGGCTATGCCGTGGTTGCCCTCATCGTTATGGCGCGGCTCTTGCCCGTGCTGGGCACGCACATCCCCGGTGGGCAGGTTGCCACTGCCGACGGCTGGCAGAACGTGTGGAACCTGTGGTGGGCACAGCAGGCGATCAGCCAGCAACAGCCGTTGTTCTTCACGCCGCTACTCTACCACCCCGACGGTGCAAACCTACACCTGCACACCCTCAATGCGGCGAACGGCGTACTGCTGGCACCGCTCACTGCCCTGTTTGGTGCAGTACCCGCCTACAACGTGGCGGTATTTCTCGGCTTCGTCCTGACGGGGCTGGCAGGCTACACACTGGCGTGGCACATCACGCGCCACAGGGCAGCATCGTTCATCGCAGGGTTGCTGCTGGCGTTTTGCCCCTACCACATGACCAAAGTGTGGGATGGGCAACTCGAACTTGCCACCACCCAATGGCTGGTACTGTATGTGCTGCTGCTGCTGCGTGCCACCGCGCCGGGGGCACACTGGCTCAATAGCCTGCTGGCAGGGGCGGCACTGGCACTGGTCGGCTACACGTCGCTGTACTATCTGGTGTATGCCGTGCTGTTGACCGTGCTGCTGGGGCTGTTGTGGTTGCCGTGGCGTGACAGCCTCCGGGAGGTCGCAGGCTACCTGCTGCGCGTGGGTGTGCCGTCGCTGGTCGCGTTGCTGCTGCTGCTGCCGATTGTCCTGCCCGCCCTCGGCGATCTGCCGAGCGGTGCGCCGCGCATCAAGCCCTACAACCGCGTAGACCCGATCCTCATTCACTCTGCCAACGTCTATGATGTGCTGCTGCCCAGCACGCTGCACCCGCTCTGGGGAGGGGTAGCTCAAGAACTGGGCACTCCATGGCACCCCTTCGCTAGCGCGTGGAACGTCGCGCCGGGGTACACCGTGCTGGCACTTGCCACGCTCGCCTGCATAACGATGTGGCGATATGCGTGGCGGTGGCTGGTGATTGTGCTGGTGGTGTGGGTGCTATCGCTCGGTCCGTTGCTGCACATTGGTGCCACCCGCACCGATGTATGGCTCCCCTATAACCTGCTGCTTCAGCTACCCGGCATGGGGCTGGCGCGTCGTCCGGGGCACCTGTTTGTGCTGATCAGCATTGCGCTGGTGCCGTTGCTGGCACTGGGGCTGGGCTGGCTCTTCACCCGCCCGCGCGGGCAGGGGCTGGTGCTCGCCGCCGCCGCAACGATCCTGCTCGTGTTCGAGTATATGCCTGCGCCACTGCCTGTGCAGACGCAACCCGTCCACAGCTATTACGCTACGGTACAGGCAACGGGTGGGGTCGTCTTCGATGTGCCCCCCGGCGACGGGGTCGCCGCGCCGCAAGTAGCCCAGATGCAACACGGACAACCGATCATGGGCGGCTACCTCGCCCGCACGCCTGCCTATGAGATCACGCAATATGCGCCGGGCATGCGGCAGTTGTGGCAAGTTGCCACCGACCCGCCTGCCGTGCTCCTCAACAGCCCCGAAACGCCCGCGCGTGTGCTTGACAGCTACGACATCCGGCACGTATT
Source organism: uncultured Chloroflexaceae bacterium (assembly GCA_964575355.1). Classification (GTDB taxonomy): domain Bacteria; phylum Chloroflexota; class Chloroflexia; order Chloroflexales; family Chloroflexaceae; genus CAZNQP01. The sequence goes on along the minus strand of CAZNQP010000003.1, from coordinate 17,964 downwards.
GATCCACCGTGACCGCCTGACCGACGGGCAACACGAGCGTATCGCGCCGGTGTTGCAGCAGGTGTTGCCGGGTGTTGCGCCTGCCCATAGCGATGACACCCTGCTCGCATATCGCGTACCGCGCTTCGCACCGCGCCCGGTCGCCTACTTTGGGGCAGGCTGGCAAGCCGAAGAACGCGGCGGCGGGCGGCACTGGCGATGGATGGAAGGCACGGGCGAGTTGGTGTTGCACAACCCGCAGCCCACCGCCGTGCCGGTCACGGTACGCCTGACCGCCGAGAGCTACCGCACGGGGCGTACCGTACAGTTTGTGTGGCAGGGGCAACCGTTGTATGCGTGGACATTTGCAACGGGCAACGTACCGCAGCAGACCGTGGTGCGCGTGTTGTTGCCCCCCGGCGAGCACACGCTGCACCTCATAGCACCGACCACCGAGGAGGCGGGCGACCGCCGCCCCCTTAGCATTGCTTTGCTGGCGATTGACGTACACTAAGCCGCTTGACAGGGCGGCGGCAGGCTTCTATACTCACAGCGATGAATACCCTTTTGTCACCCAATGTGCGCCGCATTGTGTTGCCGTTGCTGGCGTGCTGTGTGCTACTGGTCAGCCTTGGCGCGACAGCATGGACTGACAACGCCCTCAACCGGGGCATCGAGTATACGCCCACCGCACGGGTGCTGCCGCATACTGGCGGTCCACACGTCGGTGTCAATACCTATAACCTGCACGTTGAGCCAGACCCCGCCGTGGTACGCCAGTCGCTCGAAATGGCACGCGACATGGGTGCCCGCTACATCCGTTTGCAGGTACCGTGGGAGGACATCGAAATCCACGGGCGCGGCGACTTCACCGACCGCCGCAACCTCGACGCAGTTGGGGCGATCTCGGCGTGGGCGAAGTATGACCGCATCGTTGCCATTGCCGCCGAGCTTGATCTTGAGTTGGTCATGCGAATTGACCGCCCCCCCGACTGGGCACGCCAGTTTGTGCAGACGTTGCCGGGGTGGGAGGAAGGGCTGGGGCGTGACCCGAACTCGACGGGACCGCCCGACGACTTCGAGGACTACGGACGCTTTGTTGAGCGTGTGGTTGCCCGCTACCGGGGCAAGGTGCAGTATTTCCAACTGTGGAACGAGCCGAACCTTGCCAACGAATGGAACTGGCAAACCCCCAACCCGCAAGACTTTGTTGCGCTCCTGCGTGTGGGTGCGCTCGCGGTCAAGAATGCCAACCCAAAGGCGTTTGTCATTTTCCCTAGCCTCGCCCCAGTAGACGGACTGGACAGGCGTGCCCCGGTCAGCGAACTGGAATACCTCGATGCGGTGTACCGGGCAGGTGGGGCGCAGTTCTTCGACATTATGTCGGCGCAGGCGTATGGGCTGGGGCAACCGCCCGACGAGCACCGCTATGTGCGCTTGACCTCGCCGCGTGAACACGAATGGACGTGGACGCGCCCGGTGGATACGCGCGTAGACGTGAGCCGCATTGTGCTGCTGCGCGAGGTGATGGAGCAGCACGGCGATGCTAGCACCCCGGTCTGGATCAGCGAGTCGGGGTGGAACAGTGCGCCGGAGACCATCCCGCCCGAACGTCGTTACACGTGGGGCACACCCGTCACGGAAGAGCAGAAGGGTGCGTACCTGACGGGCTATCTGGAACGCGCCCGCGACGAATGGTCGTGGGTGGGGGTCTCGTTTGTGTGGATGCTCCGCTACGGGGGCTACCGCCCGCCCGACCCGTCAGACCCCACGCCCTACTTTGCGCTGATCGAACGCGACTTTACACCGTTGCCCGCCTATCACGCGCTCCGCGACTACACCACCCGCCCCCAGTTTGCTGGGGTGGGCACGCACAGCGCACGGCATGCTGCGGTCATGCCACACAGCGACGGCTGGAACGTGCGCTTTCAGGGGCAGCATCTGACGCTGGTGGGCGACTTTGCCCCCGACGTGCAAGCAACGCTCAACGGCACACCCGTCGAGTTGACCCACACCACCCGTGCGGGGCAGACCCGCCTTGCCACGTCGGGCACACTGTCGCAGGGCGAGCACACGCTCGAGCTACGCAACGCTACGGACAGCAACCTCGCGTACTTTCTGGTGGGGCGCGAGCCGCCCACGCCCCAGTGGGTATGGGCGGTGTTGCCGGTACTGCTGACCGCGCTATTGGTTGCCAGCACTGCTGTGTTGGTGCCGCCAGTGTTCGCCGGGGTACGCGGGTTGCTGGCACGCACGCCCCCGGCACGATTGGGCTGGCGGGCGTGGCTGCAAACGCCGGGCGGGGCACGGGCGGTCTTTGTCGCGCAGGGGGTGGCACTGCTCATCTTCTACGCCGTCACCACCGACCTGCCGACGCGCGTCGTGGGCACACTCCTGTTTGGGGTGTTCGCTTTTATCCGCCCCGACCTCGCGCTGTTGTACATCCCGCTGACGGTGCCACTCTTCTTTCTGCCGAAAGGCATGTGGGATGCCCGTTTCGGGCTGGATGGCTTCCGCGTTCCACTGCACGAAGTTGCGTTGCTCACACTCGCCGCCGCGACGGTAGCCCGCGCCGCCACAGACTGGTGGCGCGACGGGCGGGTGTTGCGCGTGCCCCCGGTCAATGTGCGTGCGTTGCCGTGGGGCTTGCTGCTCCCGGTGGCTATCGTCGCACTCACGGCTACGGTGGGGGTGTTGATCGCCTTGCCAGACAACCGGGGCGCAGCTCTGCGCGAATGGCGGTGGCTCGTCTTCGAGCCGTTGCTGTTCTTCGCACTGCTCTCTTTCATCGGCTGGCGGTATGCCGCCGTATCACCATCATCACCATCATCGCCACCTGCTGGGCACCTGCCATCGCGCTTTCCACGGCGGGTACTGCTGGCGTTTGTCGCTGGCGGGGGCTTTGTCGGGCTGGTCGGGCTGGGGCAGTTTGTCGGCATCAATCTGGTGCCGCTTATCGGCGACAAGGTTGGCTTCAGCGAAGATCAGATTTTCGTCGAGGGTGTACGTCGTGTCAACAGCGTGTACGGGCACCCCAACAATCTGGGGCTGTATGCCGGGCGGGTGTGGGCAGTGGCGGCGGTGCTGGCAGTAGCCGCATACCTCGACGGGCGGCGCGGGCTGGCGTGGGGGTGTGGGTTGGCGGCGGTGCTGGCATTGGGTGGCTTGTTGGTTTCCTTCTCGAAGGGGGCGTTACTCGGTGCCGCCGGAGCAGGGCTTGTGCTGCTGTTCTTCGCGTGGCGGGCGTGGCAGGCACGCGGCACGGCAGCAGAGGCACGGCGCGTGTCAAGCCGCGTGCTCGGTTTTGGGCTGGGGTTCGTGTTGGTGGGGCTGCCGTTGCTGGTTGCTGCCCTCGTCAATGTGCCGGGACTAGAGCGACTGAACCCGCTGGGGGAAACATCCGATATTCGGCTCAAGCTGTGGGCTTCGTCGCTGGCGATGATCGCCGAACATCCACTACTGGGGGTGGGGCTAGACCAGTTCCTTGCCTATTATGGCAACTACATTCACCCGTCGCTGGTGGACACGAACGAGGCGTTCACATCGCACCCACACAACCTGTTCCTCGACCTGTGGCTACGGCTCGGTATCCTCGGCTTGCTGGCGATGCTGTGGCTGGTGGGGCGGTACTTCTGGCGCGTGACACGGCGGGCTGGGTCGTCGTTGCTGGCGGTGGGCTTGCTGGCGGCGATGACGGCGGCGGTGCTGCACGGGCTAGTGGATAACTTTTACTTCGTGCCTGACCTTGCGTTTGCGTTCTGGCTGTTGCAGTGGGCAGAAGAACAAGTGTTGCCGTGACAGTCGCGCACATTGAGAATGTGCTCACCGATCCATCGCGTGCGCTGGCGAATGCAGGCACTGCCGCGCACGTCGTGCCGTGCTACCTGCCCATACCGTGCCGTACCGCAACGGAAGGGGGGCAGCGAGTTGAAAAGGTGCGTTAGTTGCGGTACTATACGTACAGGGGTACTGCACACTACAAGCAACACCGTACACACTGTACCGCGTGCGGTCATACTGACACCGTGGTGCCGCGCCAGAGACTAGGCACAGCACCCGTGGGGGATGGGAAGTGCGGGGCGCGTTCTGCCCGCACACATAACGAGTACGTACAATTGCATAGCACAATCTTCGGGGCGGGGTGCAATTCCCCACCGGCGGTAGGATGTGGACACCACATCAAGCCCGTGACCCGAGTCGTAGCCTATTTCTAGGGTACGCATCGCATTTTGCGACGGTGGATTCTGGTCAAAGTCCAGAGCCGACGGTAATAGTCCGGATGGGAGAAGATTGGAACCACAACAGCGACACATGCTGTTGTCTCGCGGTAGCTGGTGCGCGTGGTTTGTGGCGCGGTCGCTGGCTACTATCGGGGCAACTGTCATTCGGCTTTACCCCGTGTGGGGACGTGCCGCCCACCCTGTTGCATTCCGATGCTCCGAAGACCTGTATTCGGAGCATTTTTCATGTCAGACCACACAACATACATGGGGCGTGCCCTCGACCTCGCGCGACGCGCCGAGGGATACACTAGCCCTAACCCCATGGTGGGGGCTGTCGTCGTCCGCAATGGCTCGATTGTGGGCGAGGGCTACCACCACCACGCGGGCGCACCGCACGCCGAGGTGAATGCCCTGCGCGAAGCAGGAGACGCAACCCACGGCGCAACCCTGTATGTAACGCTAGAGCCATGCAACCACCACGGACGCACCCCGCCCTGCACCGACGCGATTTTACAGGCGGGTATTACCCATGTCGTGTATGCCGTGCCTGACCCGCATCCTGCCGCGAGTGGCGGCGCACAACGGCTTGCGGCAGCGGGCGTTACCATAACCTCACACGTCTGTCACGCCGAGGCGACCTACCTCAACCGCGCTTTCTTTCATCACGTCCAGACACAACGCCCGTATGTTATCGCCAAGTACGCGATGAGCCTTGACGGGAAAATCGCCACATCCACTGGGCACAGCCAGTGGATTACCGGCGAGCCTGCACGCCAACGTGTGCATCAACTGCGCCACGCAGTTGACGCGGTACTCGTGGGCGCAGGCACCGCAACTGCCGACAACCCCCGCCTCACCGTCCGCATGGGGCAGGTCGTGCCGCGCCACCCCCTGCGCGTCGTGCTTGATAGCGGGGGGCGTGTCCCTTTACACAGCACACTTTTTGCCCCGCATATGCCGGGCAAAACGCTGGTTGTCACGACTGCTGCAATGCCACCCGCGCACCGCGCACAGTTGGATCGGCAGCGGTGTGCGGTGCTGTGTGCCCCGGCAGACGATCACGGGCGCGTTGACCTGCATTACCTCCTCGCGGCACTGGGGGAACGACAGGTACAAAGCCTGCTCGTTGAGGGGGGCGGCACCGTGCTCGGTGCGCTGTTTGATGCAGGGCTGATCAACGAGTGCTGGGCGTTTGTTGCGCCTATCCTGATTGGTGGCAGCACCGCACCGGTTCCCATTGGGGGGGCTGGTATTGCCCACATGCACGAGGCACCCCGCCTCACAAATGTAGCGATTGAACACGTGGGCAGCGACATCCTCATACGAGGTCTGATAGCAGTATCCAAAGTCTGATGAAGAGTAGCAGAAGCGAAGGAGACAGAATGTTTACCGGTATTGTAGAAGAACAGGGCACCGTGCGTTCGCTGCAACGCAGTGGCAACGGCTACGAGTTGGCGTTGCATTGCACGCTCGTCACGCAAGATACACGGCTGGGCGACAGCATTGCTGTGAATGGCGTATGCCTCACTGTGACGCACCTTGCCGCAGATGGCTTCACCGTCGGGCTGTCGCCTGAGACGCGCAACCGTACCAACCTCGTCCATTTGCAAAGCGGTGATGCGGTCAACCTCGAACGCTCTGTTACGCCGACAACGCGGCTTGGGGGGCATTTCGTGCAGGGACACATTGACGGCACCGGGCACATCACCGGTTTTCGCCGCGACGAGGATGCGCTCTGGGTCACGATCAAGGCTGACCCATCAATCATGCGCTATGTCGTGGCAAAGGGCTATATCGCCCTTGATGGCACTAGCCTGACCGTGGTAGACGTGGGCGACGACTGGTTCACGGTGACGCTGGTTGCCTACACCCAGCAACAGATTACCCTGCCGCACAAGCAGGTGGGCGATACTGTCAACATCGAGGTAGACGTGCTTGGTAAATATGTAGAAAAGATGCTTGGGCGAGAAGCAACCCCCACATCGTCTATTACCCCGGATTTTCTGGCGGAGAATGGTTATGCCTGATACACACGCAACAGTTGAGGCGGCAATTGCCGATTATCGGGCGGGCAGGTTCGTCATCATTGTAGATGACGAAGACCGTGAAAACGAAGGCGACCTTGCCATTGCTGCCGAGCATGTCACCCCCGCCGCCGTCAACTTTATGGCGACCCACGGTCGTGGCTTGGTCTGCGTCTCGATGACTGGGGACATGCTCGACCGTCTGCACATCCCGCTGATGGTGCCGCACGCCCAGAACACCAGTGGCTTTGGTACGGGCTTCACCGTGTCCGTCGAGGCTGCGGCAGGGGTCACGACGGGCATTTCGGCGTTCGACCGTGCCCACACCATCCGCACCCTGATTGACCCTGCGAGCCATCCGCACGACATTGCAATGCCCGGTCATATCTTCCCGCTCCGGGCACGCGACGGCGGCGTACTCGAACGACCCGGACAGACTGAGGCAAGTGTGGACTTGGCAAAGCTGGCGGGGTTGACCCCGGCGGGCGTTATCTGTGAGGTGATGGCGGACGATGGCACAATGGCACGGCTGCCAGCATTGCAGGTTTTTGCGGCACAGCACGCGATCAAGATTGTGTCGGTTGCCGCGATTGCCGCCTATCGGCGTAGCCTGAATGGGCACGCCCCCACGCGCTATGCTCCCAGCACACCGCTAGTTGAGCCAGTTGCCCGTAGCCACATGCCCACGCGCCACGGTGACTTCGCCGTTACCGTGTACCGCGACCCGCAGGGCAACGAGCACATGGCACTGGTGCTAGGCGATGTCACGCGCGGTGCGCCGCTCGTGCGCCTGCACTCGGAATGTCTCACTGGCGATACCTTCGGGTCGTTGCGCTGTGATTGCGGCGAGCAACTACAGGCTGCGCTCGCCCGCATTGGGGCAGCCGGACACGGTGCGGTGCTCTATCTGCGGCAGGAGGGGCGCGGTATTGGGCTGGGGAACAAGATCAAAGCCTATGCACTGCAAGATGAGGGCTACGACACGGTAGCGGCAAACCATCGTTTGGGGTTCCCGACAGACGCACGGCAGTATGACATTGCCATAGCGATGCTAAATGACCTCGGCATTGCGGCGGTGCGCTTGCTGACCAACAACCCCGACAAACTCGACACACTAACGGCACACGGCATCCGCGTGCTCGAACGGGTGCCCCACGTCATGGCAGCGCATCCCGAAAATCACGCCTATCTGCAAACAAAAGCCCAGAAGATGAATCATGCGCTACCACTTTAGCACGCAGGCACACACAACCAAGCAGCACTAAACCAAACTAATCGGCACTAAACCGAACTAAACTGAACAAGGAGGATCACCAATGGGAATGCTGTATGAAGGGAAACTGATCGGAACGAACCTGAGAGTCGGTATCGTGATGGCACGCTGGAATGACTTTATGGGTAGCAAGCTCCTCGAAGGCGCGAAAGACACGCTGATCCGCCACGACGTTGCCGAAGCCAACATTGATATTGTGTACGTGCCGGGCAGTTTTGAGATTCCGCTGGCTGCCCAGAAGATGGCACAGAGCCACCGCTATGATGCAATCATCTGTCTGGGGGTCTTGATTCGTGGCTCGACCCCGCACTTCGACTACATTGCCAACGAAGCCAGCAAGGGCATCGCGCAGGTATCGTGGCAGCACGGTCTTCCCGTGACGTTCGGGGTCATTACGACTGAGAATATCGAGCAGGCGATTGAACGGTCGGGGAGCAAAGCGGGCAACAAGGGGGCTGAAGCAGCTATGGCAGCAATCGAGATGGCGAACGTGCTCCGGCAACTGGAAGGGGAGCGGTAGCCAGCCGTAGCCAGCGTGTGCCCCAGCGTGGCACACACCGAGCACAACAGCCGCGGGGCACGGGCGCAGGTGCGGCGGCGGCAACTGCAACTGCCGTGGGGCGGGGGCAGACATTGCGTGGGCGCGTGGGCGTGGGGGCGCAAGAAGCTATGTGGGCAAACATGCATCGGACGTATCTTCACATGCTAGGGCTTGTGTGAACCAGTCAGGCGATCTTGCAATGTGTGAACGAGCTTCCAGAAGGGTTCTTGCAAGCGTTTGCCCAATTCGAGCAACAGCGCGAGTAGCCCTAGGCACGCGCCGCCGCCAACCCCCGCCACTACCAGCAGCAGCAGCATGGGCTGCCATTCGTCGGCTCCCAGCGGGCGACCCGTCTGCGCCCCCGCCCAGTGCTGGAGCACCCACAGCAGGAGACCCGCCAGTGCCACGATGATGCCTAGCACTGCGCCGAGCAACCCCAGTGCCAGCAGCAACGCCGGTGCCAGTGCGAGCAGTGCCCCCAGATGGACACAGAGCACCAGCAGCACTGCTAGGTATTGGCGAGCATAGCCTGTTGGTGTGGGCGGGTTGGGCACGCCCGGATTGAGGGCATCAGCCACCACCCGTACCAGCGGCGCCAGCAGCAGCACCAGCACCCCCGTGACCAGCCAATTGCCACTGCTCGTCAGCAACGCCACCAGCAGCACGATGCCACCGATGCTGATACCCACTGCCGCGAGGAGCCGCACCGGGTAGTGCCACGCTATATCTGACTTACGTTTTGGTGGTTCCATTGTGCCATTCCCGTCTTACGCAATCGCGCAGTATGCGCCCGGCACAGTGCAAAAATGCAGCTTTTCGCTCAGAACGGTTAGACTGACTATACTTCAAGGTGGTGTTGGCTGCAACTCATTGGTTGCAACTCATTGGTTGGTGGGGGGGTGTGATACGATGCGGTTGCTACGCCCGTATTGCATTCGCTTGACATGCCAGCGTGATTTCTGGTATGGTAAGCAATGGTTAACATTTTGATAGACACACACCCGGTGTAAGCATGTGGTGCGTCATTGCTGCCACCACGTTGCCCAGCGTTCCCATTCAGCCAGCCGCTGCCCGCCCTAGCTACCCCGCGCAATGCTGCGCCCGGATGCGGCGTGCGTGGACGTGTTGTCAGTGTCATCATCAGTACGATAGTACGATGCGAAACGAAGGAGTATGCAAGATGAGCGTTCTGTTGGAAGCATTGCACCAGAGCGACCCGGATGTCGCGGCGGCAATTGCGAACGAAGTACAGCGACAGCGTGATGGTCTCGAACTGATTGCGAGCGAAAACTATGTCAGCCGTGCGGTGCTTGAGGCACAAGGGTCAATCTTTACCAATAAATATGCCGAGGGGCTACCCGGCAAACGCTACTACGCCGGGTGCGAGTTCTACGATGTGGTTGAGAATCTGGCGATTGACCGCGCAAAAGCGTTGTTCGGTGCAGATGCCGCCAACGTACAGCCCCACAGCGGTGCATCGGCAAACATCGCGGTGTTCACGGCACTGCTGCAACCCGGCGATACGATCCTTGGTATGCGCCTTGACCACGGTGGGCACCTGACCCACGGTAGCCCTGTCAACTTCAGTGGCAAGTGGTACAACGTGCATTTCTATGGCGTAGACGCAACGGGCTACATTGACTATGACGAAGTGGCACGCATTGCCCGCGAGGTACGCCCCAAGCTGATCACGTCGGGTGCCAGTGCCTACCCGCGTATCATTGACTTTGCGCGGCTACGGGCGATTGCCGACGAAGTGGGGGCGTTGCTCATGGCAGACATTGCCCACATCGCCGGGTTGGTTGCCGCAGGCGAACACCCCACCCCCATCGGGCACGCGCACGTCACGACGACGACCACCCACAAGACGCTCCGGGGTCCGCGTGGCGGCTTGATCCTGCCAGCACGCGAGTATGCCAAGCCAATCAACAGTGCGGTATTCCCCGGCACGCAGGGCGGACCGCTTATGCACGCGGTGGCGGGTAAGGCGGTTGCCTTCCGTGAAGCCCTGCAACCTGATTTCCGCACCTATGCCCAGCAGATTCGCACCAATGCCAAAGCCCTCGCTGAAGCCTTGCAGTCGCACGGCTTGACGCTGGTCAGTGGCGGTACCGACAACCACCTGATGCTGATCGACCTGTCGTCGCTGGGCATCACGGGGGCGCAGGCAGACAAAGCACTCGACCGTGCCCACATTACAGCCAACAAGAACACGATCCCGAACGACCCACAACCGCCGACCCGCACCAGCGGTATCCGTGTGGGCACGCCGGCTGTCACGACGCGCGGCATGGGTCCGGCGGAAATGCAGCACATTGCCCGCTGGATTAGCGAAGTCATCCACGATGTAGAGAACGAAGCCGTGATCGCCCGTGTCCGTGACGAAGTGGCGCAGATGTGCAGTACCTTCCCAGTGCCGGGGCACGAACTCTACGCCGATGCCACCCCCGTCGCAGTCAGCTAGTCGGTCCGCACAGGTTGCGGTTCAGACGGCAGATACCCAACACCCCCGCCATAGCGTATATGGCGGGGGTGTTTGCGTGTGGTTGTGTGTGTCGTCTGGGGGCTACTCGGCGGCGACAATCTGGTCTTGCAGCACCTTGATGGCTTCTTGCAACTGGGCATCGGTGTTCACTTCATACTCGCCCGCCTCCATCTGTTCGATGCCGTTGGGCGTGAGTTGTACCGCGTCCACGTCAAGGGCAATCTCAATATCTGGCTGGATACCCTCGCGGCGGATCAGTTCACCATCAGGGGTGAGCCACTGCGACGTGCCTAGCAGCAGTTGCCCGCCATTGTCCAGTGAGAAGGTCGTCAGCACGGTGCCGGTGCCCACGGTCGTCATGCCCACGAGCGATGCCCGCCCCGCCGCTTGGATCGCGCCGGACACGATTTCTGACGAGCTAGCACTGTTGCCGTTGATCAGCACAACCAGCGGGATGTCGCGTGCCAGCCCATCGCCTACCGTCTTCGAGGGTACACGGTTGCCGTCGCGGTCTTCTTCGAGGAAGACGGTGGTATCGGGCGGCAAGAACTGGCTGGCAATCGCCATGGCTTCGTTCACCAGCCCACCGGGGTTGTCGCGGAGGTCGAAGACCAACCCACGGGCATTTGCTGCACGGATTTCGACCAGTGCTGCGCGGATTTCGTCCGCCGAGCGGTTCGAGAACGAATTGAGCTTGAGGTAGGCAATGTCGTCGGGCAGCATGACCCACGAGACACTCGGTACGTTGATCGTGTCGCGGGTCACGTCAATGTCTACGGGGTCACTCTCGCCGGGGTGCAGCACGGTCAGCGTCACGGTGCTGCCGCGTGGACCGCGCACATTGGCAACCAGTTCCTCAACTGTCCAGCCCGTGGTATCCTCGCCATCTACGGCAAGGATGATGTCGCCAGCCAGAATACCGGCAGCTTCGGCGGGCGAACCCTCGATGGGGGACACAATAACCGTCTGCCCCTCGCGGACATCAATGTATGCCCCGATCCCCTCGAACTCAGCCCGGATTGACTCAGCCCAGCGTTGTGCATCGTCCGCAGAGAGATACCGTGTGTGCCCCTCGTCGCCCAGTGCGTTGAGCATCCCGTTGATGGAATTGTCTATCATATCTTGTGACTGTACCTCGTTGGCATCCACAAAGTTACGGCTGGCTATGTCCCAGACTTGCCAGAACGTAGCAAACTCGGCGCAGACTTCGGGGGCTTCGGGGCATTCAGTTGCTGGGGTCAGTTGGCGGGCACCAACGAATCCGCCGCCCATGCCGAAAATCAGCGTGATGGCAAGGAACGGCAGCATAATCCATAGCGGAATACGTATTTGAAAAAACCGCTGAATGAGCGATGGTTTTCGTTCTGGCTCTATCAAGGGTATGCTCCTCTTAGGTTGATAGTCTTAGGTAGATAGTCACAGTGACACTGCGCGGGTTGCAAACATACCTATTAGTATACCATTACTTTATACCATACTGCTACGTTATAGCATACTGCGGGCAACGGTACTGTGGGCAACGGTGCTGCCGTGTTGCCCGTATCGGGCGTGTGCTGTCCGTGCTATAATACACAGCGACGCGATGAGCTAATCGTATGACAGAACAACAACTGCACGTAACTTTTCTCGGAACCGGCACGTCCATGGGTGTGCCCGTAATCGGCTGTGATTGCACAGTCTGTCAGTCGCGTGACCCGCACAACTATCGCCTGCGGACCGCGGCACTGTTGTCGTGCGGCACCAGCAACGTCCTGTTTGATGCTGGTCCGGACTTTCGCACCCAAGCCCTGCGCTACCGCATTGGCTCGCTCGACGCGGTATGCCTGACGCACGCCCACTATGACCACGTTGCCGGACTGGACGACCTCCGCCCGCTCACTATGCGGAGTGGCAGCAGCATGCCAATTTATGGGCACCCCGACACCCTCGCCAGCGTGCGCGAGCGTTTCGCGTATGCCTTTCACCCGCCCACCGATGGTTCGACGCGCCCCGATATGCAATTGTTGCCCATCGAGCACTATACATCGTTTGCTGTGCCCTTCAACGGTGGTAGCCTACCGCTCCTGCCGTTTGACGTGTGGCACGGGCGCACGCTGGTGACGGGCTACCGTGTGGGCAAGCTGGGCTACATCACCGATGCTAGCTACCTCCCCGATGCAACCCTTGACCGGCTGCATGGGCTAGACGTGCTTGTCATTAACGCGCTACGCTATCGCCCGCACCCCACCCACTTTTCGCTGGAGCAGGCTCTTGCCGTCATTGAGCAATTGCAGCCCGCCCGTGCGTATCTTGTGCATCTGACGCACGCCTTCGAGCACGCGACGGTCAACCGGGAGCTACCGGCTGGCGTTATGCTCGCCCACGATGGCTTGACGGTCACGGTTGGCGGCTAGCTATGCGGGCTGGCACAGGTGCCCTGCGGGTTGGCACAGGTGCCCTGCGGGTTGGCATAGATGCCCGGTTGCTCGCGTATCGCGGCGGTGGCATTGCCTCGTACACCCGCTCACTCCTGACCGCGCTAGTACCCCTGCTCCAGCCTGCTGAGCGGTTGGTGGTGTTGCAGCATGCCCGCCAGCGTGCCCCCCTCCTGACCGCTCCGGCGACCCAGCGGGTCACGCTGATCACGCCCCCACACCATCGCTACGAGCAACAGACCCTGCCACGAGAGCTGGCACGTGCTCGCCTCGATGTGCTGCACTGCCCAGACTTCATCGCGCCGCGTCACTACCCGCGCCCGGTGGTCGTCACTATTCACGACCTCGCGTTTTTGCACTACCCGGAGATACTCGACGATGCTGCCTGCCGCTATTACGCACAGATTGCTACCACCGTCCGGCAGGCGGCTGCCATCATCGCCGTGTCGCACGCCACCCGCGCCGACATCACCGCCTTGCTGGGCGTGCCCCCAGAGCGGGTAGATGTGATCCATTCCGCAGCCGACCCCGCCTTTTATCCATTGGCGGTAGCACCGGGGACGCAGCGCGTGATCAACGGGCATCGCCTGACCGCTAGTGCCTTTGCCCTGTTTGTCAGCACGCTAGAGCCGCGCAAGAACCTGCCCACCCTGCTGCGGGCACTGCGTGTCGTGCGCGACCGCGACCCGGCAACACCGTATCATCTGGTGGTGGCGGGCGCGCGGGGCTGGCGCGACCAAGCGATTTTTGCCACCCTGCGCGATGAACGGCTGTATGACGCGGTGACATTGCTGGGGGGCGTGGCGCAACCCGACCTACACTGGTTGTACAGCGCGTGCCGCCTGTACCTCAACCCATCACGGTACGAGGGGTTCGGTTTGCCTGTATTAGAGGCAATGGCGTGCGCCGCACCAGTGGTGGTTGCTGCTACCAGTAGCCTGCCTGAAGTAGCAGGCGATGCGGCAGTGGTGGTGCCGCCTCTCGACGTAGTGGCATGGGCAGATACGCTGCACCAGCTCTGGCATGCGCCCGACCACCGGGCTGAGCTTGCCCAGCGTGGGGTGGCGCGGGCGGCACAGTTTGCGTGGGAGCGCACGGCTGCCGCGACGCTGGCGGTGTATCGGCGGTGTGCGGCGGGCAGTCCTTGACAGCCCCCCTATAATATACCTATACGGGGTATACGTTACACGGTTGTCTCGCCGTGTGCGCTACATGATACAGAGACAGCAAGAAACAAAGCAGGAAGGGTGTGCTACAATGACAAAGCCGGTAGTCGTCACAGACGACACGTTCGAGCAGACGGTGCTCCAGTCTGATGTGCCTGTGGTGGTAGACTTCTGGGCACCGTGGTGCGGTCCCTGCCGAACTATCGCCCCAGCCCTCGAAACACTGGCGGGTGAATATGAAGGTCGGCTGACCATTGCCAAGGTGAATGTGGACGAACAACCGCAGTGGTCGTCTATGCTCGGTATCCAGAGCATCCCGACCCTGATTGCCTTCAAGAGTGGGCAAGCAATTGGGCGGCTGGTCGGGGCATATCCCGAGTCGGCATACCGCGAAGTATTTGACCAGATTCTGTCAATTGAAATAGAGGAGGAACAGCCAACCATGGCACAGCCAATTAAAGTAAGCGATAAGGACTTCGAGGAAAAGGTACTCAAGTCAGATATTCCAGTCGTGGTGGACTTCTGGGCACCGTGGTGCGCTCCCTGTCGTGTCGTGGCTCCCATCCTTGACCGCTTGGCAGTGGAGTATGAAGGTCGGCTGACCATCGCCAAAGTCAACACCGACGAAGACCAGCAACATGCAGTCGAGTATGGTATTCGGGGCATCCCGACGCTTCTCATCTTCAAGGATGGCAAGGAAGTAGATCGGCTTGTTGGCTCGCTCCCCGAAGCTGAGTACAAGCAAAAGTTTGACAAAGTGCTCGCCTAGCGGTGGGCATTCGCAAACCCACGGAACGTCAGGGCTGGTGTGGCTCTGGCGTTTCGTGATCACAACAATTTCGTGATCACAATAGGTGGTATACTCCTATGACCGACTCACGCCCGGCGATCTTGTCGGCAGAAACCCAGACCAACGCAGTCGCCCGCCTTAAGCGCATCGAAGGACAGGTTCGTGGTATTCAACGCATGGTCGAAGAGGGGCGCGACTGCCGTGAAATTGTCAATCAGGTGGTGGCAGTCAAGTCTGCCCTGAGTAGCCTCAATGCCGTGATGCTGGCGTGTTATGTGCGTGATTGCCTCGACACGCCCAACTGCGAGGACACCCGTAGCGCAACTGCGGATGAGTTGATTGATATGATGCTTAAGGCGACGCGCTAGGGCTGTGTGCGTGCCAGTGCTGTGTCGCTACTGAGTTGCTGAGTTGCTGAAATGAGAGAGCCATGCCTGACGAACCGCAACCTGCTTGTCGCGTCGGTTTCACCGATGAGCAGCGTGCCCGCGAAGCTGACCGCTCGGTGCTGTACGGCGCGATCTTGCTGGCGCAACGCCCCAACACACGGCTGAAGCCTGCTATCCGGGCGGCAGCAACCGCGCTTGCCCCAGCAGTGCAAGCCTTTCTCGCAGGTGAAGACAGCCCCGCCGCGCAGCACGCCCTCAGCTATGCGCGTGCCTGCGATGCGGAGGCATTTTTGCAGGCGAAACGCCACCGCCACCACGCATGAGTGTTGTACGCCGCTTGACCGTGATGGTAGCAATGGTGGCAATCGTGCTGCTGGTGGTGGGCTGTGTTGGGTCGCCGTCCACGCTGGTTGCGCCGCCCTTGCCGGGGTACGAGCGTGGGCTTGCGCTCACCGATATCTACGGCGTGAACTATGTCCGCACGACCGAGGACGACCCCGACCTTTGCCCCGACCTGCACTACGAAGCCGATGTCAACTGTCCGTGGGACATGGCGGTGATCGAGCGTGACCTTGACGCGCTCCGTGAACGGGGCGTAAACACGATCCGTATTTTCCTCAACTACTATGTGTTTGGGGCAGCGAGACTGACCAACCCTGACTACAGCCCTGACGTTGCCTACGCGCACCTCGATGACCTGATTGCGGCTGCCAACGAGCGCGGCATCTATGTTATGCCGATCCTGCTCTCGAAGTACCCGCAGTACCGCTTTGACGCGGCGAGCTATGGCACGGCACTGGACGTGCATGTGCGCCCGGTTGTGGCACGGTACGCCGACCACCCCGGCATCATCGCGTGGGATGTATTCAACGAGCCGGACATCGGTAGCCCGATAGACATACGGTGTTGGGACTGGGACAACGCCGACCACGCGGCGTGCCTGCCCTTGGCTGAAGAGCGGCTCGCGTTTTTGCAGGTGGTGACAGACGAGGTGCGTCGCCTTGACCCTGACACACCCGTAACGATTAGTATGGCGTTTGCCAAGAGCTTTTTCGCGCCGGAGGAGGCACCGTTGCACGCCGCCGCAATGGTGGACTTCTTTGCCTTCCACTATTACGACAACGACCCCTATGACTCAGGGCGTTACCAGCAGCACTGGTACTACGGGCAAGGCTTCCCTGCTGACTTGGAGCATGCTGTGGGCGAACTGCACGCCCTTGACCCGACGAAGCCCGTTGTGCTGACTGAAATCGGCTTCCCGACGGGCGCGGGTGCGCTCCGTTCGGCTGCCGAGATGCGCCGCGACATGATTATCGCCATGCGCTACATTGATGGCGCGTGCAACTGCGGCGTGATGGTCTGGCCATTCCAGAATGATGCCCGCGCTGACCTTGGCGGGTTGTATCCCTGAGCCTTACGCCTCATCCCCCTCATTTACCTCTATCTACCTCATCCAGTTGCTGCGGGGGCTTCGGTTTGGGGGGACTGGGGGGGCGCGGGTGGGGTTGGCTTCTCATACCGATAGCCAAAGTCTACATTCAAGAAGCGTTCGAGTGCATTACTACGCCATACCCAACGGATAACAAACATCCAGATTAGGGTGCAGACGAGCACGTAGCCCACCACCACGGCGGGCATTGTCTCGAGTTCGAGTTGCTCGCGGGCGACGGGCACCACCAGCAGCACCGTATAGATAGCGGCACACACCAGCGCAACAATTGTGGGTCGCCAGTCGCCGCTCAAGCGGTCGCCACCTTCCCACCAGCGCGTGGGCGGCTCGACGAATACCACTAGCAGCAAGCCCGACAGGAGCAAGAACGTCGTCAGGGCAGTGCGCCCAATAGCAATGACCAGTGGCTCGAATAGATCGCTATCAATTAAGGTTGGGGTTTCAAAGCCGATGGCAATGGTCGTAAGCAGGATCGAACCGTAGAATGCAACCAACCCGAATAGGGTAGACAGAAATGCCGCGGGCAACATAAACCGCAGCAATTCGCCAATCATGTGCCCCTTAGCGTGACCGGGGCGTGCCCACAGGGCGATCAGGGGCGTGGGCGTTCCAACAGCCAGAAACGCGAGCAGGGCGGACTGGCGCAGTGTGAGTGGAAACAGCTCGCTGCTGACCACAAGGGCGGATATGACCAGCAGTGCCAGCGTCGCCACCCGTGTCAGGAACAGGCGCAGCACGTCGCGGGTGCCGTTCACGATGCGTTGCCCTTCGGCGACGGCGGGCACTAGGGCGGCAAACGAGTCGTTAGTCAGCACAATGTCAGCCGAGTTGCGGGTCGCCTGACTGCCGCTCTGCATCGCCACCCCAAGGTTAGCCTGCTTGAGCGACAGCACATCATTCACGCCGTCGCCCACCATTGCGACATAGCTACCCTGTCGGCGCAGGAGTTGCACCAGCATCTCTTTTTGCTGCGGCGTGATGCGCCCGAAGATGGTCGCTTCGCGGGCGGCGGCAGCAATCTCGCTTTCGCTCATCGCCGCAAGTTCAGTGCCCGATACGAGGCGAATGTCACGCGGTAAGCCTGCCTGCCGCGCGAGTGCGGCGACGGTCTGCGGGTTGTCGCCCGAAATAATCTTGGGTTGCACGCCAGCCGCCAAGAATGCGGCGAGCGTTTCGCGGGCTTCTGGGCGCAGTTCGTCGCTCAGGCTGATGATACCAAGCGGCTGCATG
>CAZNQP010000002.1:93504-113788 GCA_964575355.1 uncultured Chloroflexaceae bacterium | reverse complement strand
GAATATCTGCGGAGGTCTTGCAGAATATCTGCGGTGAAACAACGGTGAAACAAAGAAGTGGTGGGCGATGACGGACTCGAACCGCCGACAGCCTCGGTGTAAACGAGGTGCTCTACCAACTGAGCTAATCGCCCACAGCGAGCGGGTGAAGTGGGGTGGTGCCGAGAGTGGGACTTGAACCCACATGAACACTAGTGCTCACTAGGCCCTCAACCTAGCGCGTCTGCCAATTCCGCCATCTCGGCGCGGTATCCTTACGACTACGACATTATAGCCGCCGTACCCGCGCCTGTCAACCCCGAAATAGCTTCGTTGTATCCCCCCCACACCGCAAACGTGTTGCAGCAGATATGGTACAGTATAGATGCAAGTCCCCAAGCGGAATACAGACTAGGTAGCACACATTATTGGCGTGCTCAGCGCACGATGTGGAAAGGAACCTTTATGACAAAGCGGATAGGCATCGCCTGCCAAGGCGGTGGTAGCCACACCAGTTTTACGGCAGGTGTACTAAAGGGGCTATTCGAAGCAAAGGTTGACGAACACTACCAGATCGTCAGCCTGAGCGGAACATCGGGCGGCGGCATCTGTGCAGCAGCAGCATGGAAGGGGTTGCTCCACAAAGCCGCTGGGTCACAGCGTCCCCCTTACGAAGGCTTGATCGAGTTCTGGCGCGACAACACCGCCCAGCACTGGATCGAGCAGTGGCAAAACGCGCTCTTCATTAGCATTACACGCGCCCAAGTGTCAGGCTTCCTGCCCACGCTCGTTACCTCCCCCTACAACCAACACGTTCTGCAACTCATCGCCGAAAACACCGCCCTGCGCCGCGAGTTCGTAGACTTTCGTACCCTGCTCGAAAAGCACTTCGACTTCACCGTCCTCGATACCCTCTGCACTGCCGACCGCCCCGCCCTCCTGCTCGGTGCAGTCAACGTTCTTAGTGGCGAGTTCGAAGCCTTCGACTCGCGCAAAGGCGAAATCTCCATTGAAGCCCTGATGGCAACGGGCGGTTTGCCCACACTCTTTGAGGCGATTGAGATTGAGGGTCACTACTACTGGGATGGGCTGTATTCGCAAAACCCCCCTATCTGGGATATGATCACCACCCCCTACGACCAACGCCCGCAAGAAATATGGATTATCCTCATCAACGCCCCGGAAGTAGACGAATTGCCCCGCAGTGTGGCGAAAATCGCCGAGCGGCGCAATGCCCTCACAGCCAACCTATCACTTTACCAAGAGCTAGCACACATTGACCGTGTGAATAACTGGATACGCGCCGGAGTCTTCAACCCCGACCACCCCGCCCGCCCCGAACCCATCGAATACCGCATTATCTCGATGAGTCCTGAGTTGGGTGCCCAACTCGATTACCCATCCAAGTTGGATCGCTCGCCCGCCGTGATGGACATGCTCATCGCAGACGGCGAGAAACAGGCACGCCACTTTCTGCAAACCCTGCCCGACCTCGCCACCAGCTAATAGCTAGGGACAACGCGGCACGAGGGGCTACGCCGCGATATGTGCGTAAGCCCCTCGTTGCCCCCGCCAGCAACCAGTTACCCCTACGGCTCTTATGGCTCAAACACGCGGGTATCCGGCTTAAAAGCCGCCCACGAAAACCAGAAGTGATTGACCGCCACCACTGGTGTAAGTTGCGTGCCCGCGAGATCGCCCGCCGTCGCGGTGCCGAGCGCGTTCCACAGCGAGCCGGTTTCAGCATCACGGAAGCCGTCACCATCCTGCACGAACGTCAGGGTTTGCCCCTCTACAGTGCGCTCGAACGCCGTCGCCGTGCCCACATCACGTCCATCGGCAATTGCCGCGCTATCCAGTGCCGAGGCAGTGCCTGCCGCCCAGAACACAACAAGGTCGGTGCCGCCCACCGTATCATTCACCACTTCCAGCCCGCTCAACGTTTGGTAAGGATAAGCAACACGCTCACCGCCCAGTTCTACCGCCAACACCCGCTCGACGGGCAACAGCCGCCCCGGCGTGGGCGGACCGTCATAGGCGAAGGGCGTACTGTTCACATCGTCGTAGCCCACATAGGGATTGTTCCCATACGGGCGGTCGAAGCCCGTCTCCCGCGCGAGCACCTCACCATTGGGGTGCGCCGCCCGAAAGTCAGACCACGCGATAATCTCGCCGGGATAGAACGCCAACTGCTCCCCCACCAGATCGCCCGCCAGTGCCTCACCCGTTGCCTGCTGCCACCACGTTTCAGTCTGGCGGTCATACATAATGAGGTTACTGAAGCGCAACCGCCCCGTCGTGCCAAAGTCGAGCACCTGATCGCCAAGCGTGCGCTCAAACACGATTGCCGTATTGCACAGCGGGCAGAACGTGATAATGAGTGGCTCGCCACCAACCGTGTCGTTGACAATCTCGTGCCACGTCAATATCTGCAACGGGTAGGCACGCGCAACATCATCCACCTGCACCCGCACGACCGGCTCGACATCGCCGATCCATTCGGCGGCTTCTGCCACACTCACAAACTGCGGGTCATCAATGGACGGGATACCATCCTTCGGCGGTCCACCCGACAGCACCTCGCTATAGTCAATCACCGTCTGGCTGAAATCGGTGCGAAACTCGGAGGTTGCCCCAGCAGGTGGCTCTTGTGCGGCGGGCACCGCATCGTCTGCCGACGGCTCAGCCGCCACCGGGGTAGCACTGTCACCAGCATCACCATCGCCTGCCCCACTTGCCCCACCGCCAGCCGGTGCGTCGCCACCACACGCAACCAGCCACAGCGTCAGGATGACCAGCACACAGAACGAACATCGCATAGCGGTCTTGCCACTCCTCTCACCATAGTATTTACCCATAAGTATTTACCCATAACCGTTGCCGCCCACCACGCATTACTGCGCTGTCGCGTGGGCACGGGTTGCTAAGACAAAACTGCCCAACACGCCGATCAGTCCCTCGTGCGTGGCAGGCACAATATAACGGTCAATCTCATCGGTAATAGCAGGAGACTGCACATAGCCCGCCAGCAACCCCAACACTTCCTCGCGCACACGCGGCAACAGAGCCGGCTGTGCCATCACACCGCCGCCCAGCACGATGCGTTGCGGCGACAGCGTGAGAATGTAGTTCACGAGCGCAGCAGCAATATAGTGCGCTTCAAGTTGCCACGCGGCGTGATCCGGTGGCAGGTTGGTGGCAGGCTGCCCCCAGCGTGCCGCGATTGCCGGACCGGAAGCCAAGCCCTCGAAACAATCGCCGTGGTAGGGGCACACCCCCGCGAAGGGGTCTTGGTCGTGTGAGCGCGGAAGCCGGATATGTCCCATTTCCGGGTGCAACAGACCGTGCATTGGCTCACCATTGACGAGACCACCGCCCCCAATCCCAGTGCCTATCGTTAGGTAGATAAACGTCGCTAGCCCCTGTGCCGCGCCCCACACATATTCACCCAGCGCGGCACCGTTCACATCCGTGTCGAAGCCCACCGGCTTGCCAAAGGCGGTTCGTATTGCGCCCACAATATCAGTCTGCCGCCAACCCATCTTCGGGGTCGTTGTGATCATGCCAAAGGTCGGGGAAGTAGGGTGCAAGTCTATCGGACCGAACGATGCAACACCATAGGCGGCAATCTGCGCCGCGTAGGGGCGAAAGAACGCAATCACCCGCCCAATAGTCTCCGTCGGGGTCGTAGTTGGCATCGTCTCACGCGCAATGATCTGGTCGGGGGCATTGCCCACCGCGCACACAAACTTTGTGCCGCCCGCTTCGATGCCACCGTATATGTCCTGCATCAGCGTACCCTCCTCCTGCGCCGTTGCACTTCAGCCCCACTATACTGGCAAATGGTACACTGTGCCATCTTTCACACCAAACACCAATCCAACAACAAACAACGGCAGACACCCGTGGTATCTGCCGCCGCGCCTGTCCAGTGCCGCGCCGGGAGGTTACGGGCGTAGCACTGCCGGGATGTAGACGTATTGCCGATCTTCCGGGGCGAGCGGCACCGGCGTGCCACCCGGCTGCGGCGTGCCATACGGGTAGGGCGCAGGCAGGGCAGTGGGCGTAGCGGTGGGCGATGCCACCGGCGGTAGCGTTGCACGCGGCGTAGGGGTGTTGGTCGCGGCAGGTGGGGGCACCTGCCCGTTATCTTCGCGCCCAAGGGGCGGCACTGCCCAACCAGCAGGATAGATGATATACGCGGTGCCCGCCGACGCACACTGCCAGCAACGCATAAACTGGTCAGGCTTGAACGCCCGCACAATGCCGCCGTTCTGCGCGGTACCCGACGGGTCGGCAACTTCGACGTAACCGTCGGCGCGTACCCCAATCACCACCATCAGGTGCCCCTCGCTACTCGGTCCAGTGGCATTGTCGAGGTCGCCCGGTCCCCACGCGAGGCTCGTAATGACAGGCACGCCTGCCTGCACCCACGCAGCCAGCCGCGCGACGCTCTCCAGCTGTGTCACAAAGCTGTCCAGCCCACGGCTCGCGGCATACGCGGTGTTAAACGACCAGTTGCCGTTGCCCTGATAGTACGGGTCGTAGACCATCGGCGCGGTGTACGTAGGGATACTGTCGTATTGCACGAATGGTGCCAGCGCACTACTCCCCGTCTGGTAATACCAGTAGCCCAGTACCATCGCCAGTGCAGTTGGGCTACACCAGCCGTCGCCGCCCGCATAGTCGTACTGCGAAAAGAGCGGCGGAGCCAGCCGGTTGGTGCCGTTCCCGGTACCCGTCGGCGCAATCGGGCAGCCGCTCCCACTCGGACGCGCCGACAGGCACAGGTTGACCGTCTCGACAGTCGGCAGGTCGCTGCCCCACGGGGCACCCAGCAGCACCCGTGCTTGCACCGCATCGGCGGCGTTGGTCAGCACGAGTGAATCTATATTGACCCGCCCATCACTGTCGCGCTGCGCCCAGAAGCTGGTACGTTTGCTCTGCGAGGTGGCAGCATCCCAGCGCATCATACGGTAATATTTCGTCCAGCGTCCCCCCACGCGCACGCGCAGTTGTACTTCGATCCATGTACCCGGCGGGGTCTGTGCCGTCCACGACGGCACGACACTGGTGAAAGGGGTCAGTGCCGCGACTTCATCGCTGATGAGGACTTGACGGGTCGCGGGGTCGTCGTTCCCGGCGGCGGCGGTCTGCTGCCACGCGGCAATTGCCCCTGCTCGCCAGCGGTGCAGCGTGACCAGCGGGACATCGGCGGGCAGTACGGCAGGCGGCGCAACCGACTGTGCGTGCATACGGTGGGCAACCCACGGCACCCCGGTGAGCAGCATGCCAGCGGCAAGGCTACCCTTCAAAAACGCACGACGGGTCAACGCGGTGTCGGGGGGATGAACAGACGGCTGCGGCATGTCCTGCTCCTTCTCTGCCCCAGCATATGCCGGGAGCAAGCGACCAGTAACGACAGCCTTAGTCTAGCAAGCCTCCCGCCGTGCAGCCAGTACAGCCGCCTGAGAACCCGCTTGCCAGCGCGTGATAGGCACCCCATACAGTATTGCCCTACCCAGTGCCCTACCCAGTGGTGGTAGGCGGCGGGCTAGGCAGAGGCGGCGGCGGCAGGGCGCGGTATGCCTGTACCGCAGTACGCACCGACGGAAAAAAGTGGTCAGCACCAATCTGCTCGACGAGAGCCATACGAGACAGCATGTCATACATAGCGACGGGTGCCCGCGCAACCACCAGCGTCACGCCCTGTGCAGCAAGTTCGCCCTGCACCTCCTTGAGCACATCCGCGCCACTCGTGTCAAGGTCGGTGATCGCATGCGAGCCAAGCACAAACCAGCGGAGCGGCGGATCGGCGGTACTCACCAGTTCGCGCACCCGCTCGGCAAAGTAAGAGGCATTGGCATAAATGATCGGCGCATCGAAGCGGTACACCAGCAAGCCCGGCACTGCCTGTACCACACCCGCCGCATCGTGGTAGCCATCCACCCCGGCGGTCATATCCAGTACGGCATCGTGCGGGCGATAGATGCGCCGGATAATGTTAAACAATGCCATCGTGACCGCCACTAAAATACCCGGCACAATCCCGAGCAAGAGCACCCCCAGCAGGGTGAGCATTGCCAGCCACCATTCGTCGCGCCGCACACGATAGAGGTAGTGCAATGCGTTTATGTCAAGCAAGCCACTTGCCGAGCGAACGATGATCACACTGAGAATGACCGCAGGCAACGCCTGCAACAGCCCCGTGAAAAATTGCAGAAACACGCCCAGCAACCCAGCGGCGATCACGCCCGACAACTGCGACCGCGCCCCGTTGCGGTCATTCACCGCCGAGCGCGACGGGCTAGAGGCAGTCGCAAAGCCCCCCACTACCCCGGCGGCAAGGTTGACCACCCCAACCGCCCGTAGCTCGTCATTCGCATCAACGTGATAGCCATGCTTACGAGCATACGCCCGCGCGGTCAGGACGGCATCGGCGAAGACGAGCAGTGACATGCTGAGCGCGACGGGGAGCAGGGCAAACATGTCGCTCAGCCCGATGAACGGTACCTCTACGGCGGGCAAGCCGCCCGGCACCACCCCCACGACTGCTACGCCGCGTGCTTCTAGGCTGAACCACGCCGACACACTGATTGCCAATACGAGCACCACCAGCGACCCCGGCACCCATGGGAACACCCGCCGGATCGCAATCATCAAGACGAGGGACACCGCCCCGATCACCGTAGTGAGCCAGTGCGTTTCACCCAGCCGCGCCACCACTTCAAACACGCGGGCGACCGGGGCATCGGCTGCAATGGAGATACCAAATAGGCTACCAAGCTGGCTAGTCATCACGATCAGAGCCGTACCCATCAGGTAGCCCGTCAAGA
The DNA here is from genome assembly GCA_964575355.1 of uncultured Chloroflexaceae bacterium. GTDB lineage: Bacteria > Chloroflexota > Chloroflexia > Chloroflexales > Chloroflexaceae > CAZNQP01. The sequence goes on along the minus strand of CAZNQP010000002.1, from coordinate 106,973 downwards.
TCGGCTGTGAGAAAAAGTCGGTCAAGAAGCCGAGCCGAAACAGCGAGCCAGCTATACAGACCCCCCCCACAATGACTGCCATGGCGGCGGCAAGCAGGGCGTAGCGTTGGGCATCGCCATTGGCGAGCGGCGCGATGCTCGCTGCGACCACGATAGACGTGGTTGCCGCTGGACCAACGATCATGTGCCGTGAGGTGCCCACCACGGCGTAGACCAGCATCGCCACCAACGATACATACAACCCCGCCACCGCCGACACGCCCGCGAGTTCGCCATATGCCAGTGCCGACGGCACGAGCACCGCAAACACCGTGATGCCCGCCACAAGGTCGCTACTCAGCCATTCGCGGCGGTAGCCCCGCACTACCTGCACAATTGGGAGCCAGCGCAACCGCGATGCGGTGTGCTCAAACGCCACGCCCTACCTCCTTACCTCCTGTTCGGCATGCAAAAAGCGGGCGCACTGTGCAGCCCGCTTCGTGTGTTGCGCCGGGGTGTGCTGTTACACATCACCCCGCCTGATCAGCCATCTGCGGCTGGGACGCAGGTTGCTGTGCCTGCCGCCGTTCCGCCCGCTTGATCTTGGTCTGCGGGTCAATTGCCCACTCCAGCGTGCGGAGAGCCGAGTTGACCGCCAGCGCAAAGACTGCCAGCACCAGCGACCCCGCAATGATTTTGTCGTCGCGCCCCTGTGCGATGCCATCGAACAGCAGCACGCCCAACCCACCCGCATTGAACTTGGCACCAATCGCCGCAATCCCAATCGAGATGACCGCCGCCAGCCGAATACCTGCCAGTACAATCGGCAGGGCGAGCGGCACCTGCACCTGCCACCATGTTTGCCACGCACTCAGCCCCATGCCGTGCGCAGCTTCGATCACCGACGGCGAGATGGATTGCAACCCCGCCACGACATTCCGCACCAGCACCACCTGTGCGTAGGCAATCAGCGCGACAATGACCGATGTCTGGTTCAAGCCAAAGATCGGGATGAGCAGAATAATCATTGCCAGACTGGGAATGGTGTAGAGAATGCCGAGCGTACCCATCACGGGCAACGACAACCACCGATAGCGCACAATCAGCACGCCCAGCGGCACGGCAATCAGCAAGCTGATCACCATCGCAATCAGCGTCATCTGGACGTGCTCCCACAGCAACGCGGCGACGACATCAAGGTTGTTCAACAGGTAGTTCATGCGACTGGCTGCTACTTTCTATGTGTTCAGATGTACTCGAAAGTACGCCTTGCTCACGGTTGAAACTCCTGCTTCCTCCTGCACTGCCCGCTCAGGCGCGGGGCTTACACGCAGTCCACAGGCGTGTTTTCGTCCCGACGTAGCCACTACCGGGGACGGCTGGTTCTCAGGCACCAGCAAGCCGTAATCCTTCGGCGCGAATATTCCGGGCGGCGTTCACATCTCGCTCCAGCAGCGTGCCACAGACGGGACACGCCCACACCCGGTCTGCCAGCGTCAGGTCAGGGTTGATGTGCCCGCATGCGTTACAGGTCTTGCTGGAGGGGTAGAACGGGTCTATGCGCACCACCTGCACCGCCTTGTAGCCGAGTTGCCGCACCGTCTCGCTGAATGCGGCATCCGCAATCGCCCGCGCCAGTTTCCGGTTCTTCAGCATGCCTACCACGTTGAGCGTTTCCAATGCAATGGTACTGGCCTTTGCTGCCAACCGGGTGGTCAGCTTGTGCGTGGCATCCGTCCGCAGGTTGGCAATCCGCAGATGGAGCCGTGCCAGCTTCCGCTTCGCCTTGTGCCAGTTCTGGCTGCCTTTCTGCTTGCGGGCCAGCCAGCGGTTCAATCGCCGCAGTTTTCGTAGTGCTGCGGTGAGATGGTTTTGGTTTTCAAACACCTCGCCGTCGCTATCAACTGCCAGGGCTTTGATACCCAGGTCTACCCCGATGACCCGCTCTGGCACCTGCCGCTCCGGGGCCGGGAGTTGCACCTGGATGCTCACGAACCAGTAGCCCGCCCGTTCGCTGACACGGGCACTCATGATTTTGCCCTCGAAGCGCAGGGTCTCGGTCATGTTGACCCAACCGAGTTTCGGGATGCGTAGCCAGTGCCCAGTGACGGTGAATTTGTCGTTGGCAAGATAAAACGACCCGTAGCCCCGCTTGCGCGACTTGAAGCGGGGAAAGCCGACCTGCTTGCCATCTTTACGCCGCGTGCCGTTTTTGCGCTTCTTGATGTCATTGAAATAGTTCATCAGTGCTTGTCGCAGGTCTGCGAATGCCTGCTCTGGCGCACACTTGGTGGTCTCCACCATGAACGGAAACTGCTCCCGCTTGATACGATTGAACTCGGTCTTCAGGTCGCCCACCAGCGGGAGGGGTGTCTGATTCTTGCGGGCTTCCCGCATGATACCCAGTGCCCAGTTCCAGGCGAATCGGGCATTGCCTGCTGCCTGAGGGAAATACTGCTCCTGTTCCGGTGTTGGATTGAGTCGGATTTTATGCGCTCGTTTCATATGGTTCCAATGCTTCTTGCAGTGACTTTCGGTGATTTCGTAATCCATACAATCGGGACGAAAAGCAGTGAATGACCGTCATTAAATCTTGTACCATTTCCTGTTCTGGACTGAGTGTTTCCTGATTGAGCACCACTAGCTCACACTGATGGGCGGCACAGATATGGGTGAATAAGTCATATCCAAATCGAGCCAGTCGGTCTTGATGGGCAATGATGAGCATGGCAACCTGATTGGCAACAATGGCATCAATGAGTTTCAGAAACTTCGGTCGCTTGAAGTTTAAGCCCCCACCGATTTCGGCTATCCAGTCGTCAACGGCGATACCTCGTGCGACACAGAACTGCTCAAGGGCAGCGCGTTGATTATCCAGGTCTGGGCGTTGCGCTTGACGAGCGACGCGCAGATACACCACAGTCTTGCGCACGGTGGGGGCAATCGGGACACCTCGCACCCCCAACGCTTGTTGGATATGATCATCAGTGTACTGCCGTCGATTGCTTGGCGTGCGGAGAGGTTTGAGCTTTCCTTCTCTATCCCATCGTTGAAGGGTCTTCACCGACAACCCGACCCGTTCCGCAAACTGTCGTATCGTGTAAGTGTTCATAAAGTGTATTATGGCACACTGTTAGACACTCCTCAAGAGCTATGAACAACCTCCTGCCCTGCCATCTGTTGAATATTCGCAAGCGACAATAACCCGATGGGCGCATCGTCACGCGTCACCACCAGTTTGTCGCTACTCGAACGCAGCAGCAACGACAGCGCGTTACGCAAGTTGTCATCGGCGGCAATTGTTGGGCTACCATTCATGCGATAGTCCGGGGGGGGCGCAACCATCGCCTGCTCGACCGAGAGCAAGCCGAGGTGCCGCACCGTATCGTCTGAGCCGACCAGTTCGCGCACGAAACTGCTGGCGGGGCGCGACAGGATATTGAACGGGGTGTCATACTGTGCCACCTTGCCTATATCCATCACGACAATCTTATCCGCAAGTTTCAAGGCTTCCTCGACATCGTGCGTGACAAACAGGATCGTCTTTTTCACCTGCTGCTGCAACCGCAGCATCTCGTCTTGCAACGAAGCCCGCGTGATCGCGTCAATCGCGCCGAACGGCTCATCCATCAGCATCACTTCGGGGTCGCCAGCCAGCGCACGCGCCAGCCCCACGCGCTGCTGCTGCCCCCCCGATAGCTGCGCGGGGTAGCGGTCGCGGTATTCGGCGGGCGACAACTCGATCAAGGTCAGCAGTTCATCAATCCGTTTACTGGTGCGGTCACGCTCCCAGCCCAGCAACTGCGGCACAATGGCAATATTCTGTGCCACGGTCATGTGGGGGAACAGCCCGGTCTGCTGAATGACATAGCCGATCCGCCGCCGAAGCGCGGTCAACTCAACGGTTGCCGTGTCGTTACCGTCAATGATGATCTGCCCCGACGTGGGTTCATGCAAGCGGTTGACCATCTTCAACAGGGTCGTCTTGCCGCACCCCGACAACCCCAACAACACGACGAACGAACCGCGTTCAATCTCCAGATTGCAATTATCCACTGCCGGACGTGATGTACCGGGGAACTGTTTCGACACATTGACAAAGCGGATAAAACTCATTGCTTTTCTCCTCCATCCGTCTCCATCCGTCCCCATCCGTCCGGGTTACGGCAACCCTGCCAGTCCATAGCGAGTCAGCACCACTGGCAGGGTCAGCTCAGACAGGGCACTATTCGCTAATAATACCCTCTTCGACGAGGAATGCACGCGCAACATCGGCGGGTTCTTGCTGGTTGCCGGTCACTTCGTTGTTCAAGCGTTGCATGGTTTCGTTGGTCAAGAGTGGTGCAACACTGTTGAGTACGTCGGCGATCTGCGGATTGGTTTCGAGGGACTCGTTCCGCACAACCGGTGCTACCTGATACGGCGGGAACAGTTGCTGGTCATCTTCGAGCACCACGAGATCGTTGGCGGCGATCTCGCCATCGGTGCCGAAAGCAACCACAACGTCTGCCTGCCCGTCTACCAGCGCACGATAGCGTAGACCGGGGTCAACGGCAAGGTAGTCGCCCAATTCAAAGTTGCCATACGCTGCCTGAATACCGGGCAAGCCGTCTTCACGCTCCTGAAACTCAGCCGGACCGACCATAGTCAGGCTACTTGCCTGCGCCGCCATGTCCGAGATCGTCGTGATGCCGAGTTCTTCGGCACGCGCCCGCGTCATGGCGAGAGCCTGCGTGTTGTTCATCGGGGCGGGTTCCAGCCACGTCATATTAAACTGTTCGTTGTACCCTTGCGCCACTGCGTCGAAAATCGCCTGCTGGTCTTGCGATCCATCAAACGGCAGTCCCAGTACGTTCAAGTAGCCCGTCCCGGTGTATTCCGGGTACAGGTCAATCTCGCCCGCCTGCAACGCCGTTTGTGCCACATCGGTGTTACCAAGGTTCAGGCTCCGCTCCACCGTGAAGCCAGCTTCTTCGAGCGCAAGGGCGTACATCTCGCCCAAGATGAACTGCTCCACGAAGTCTTTTGAGCCAACCACCACCGTGCCACTGGCAGCGGGGGCTTCTTCTTCAGTAGCTCCTTCTGCCGGGGCTTCTTCTTCAGTAGCTCCTTCTGCCGGGGCTTCCTCACCGGCGGGGGCTTCTTCTTCAGTAGCTCCTTCTGCCGGGGCTTCTTCTTCAGTAGCTCCTTCTGCCGGGGCTTCCTCACCGGCGGGGGCTTCTTCTTCAGCAGCTTCTTCTGCCGGGGCACCGCCGCCACACGCCGCGAGTACCACGAACAGTACGAGCAGCAACGACAACAAACCCGTGCGGGTTGACACAAGCATCGGTTACTCCTTTTGCAACAAACTCTCAGTGTTCTGGCACTGCACCAGAACTCTCTACAATGATACCGTAAAGCCCGCGATTGTAAAGAGTTTTTCAGCCAATCGGTGCTTGAATAGTACGCTGTAACCAGCTCATGCTGATTTCTGCAACAACCGCCATAATGGCGACCGGAATCGCGCCCACGAGTAAGATCGCCTCGTTGCTCAGTTGCGAGCCAAGCACAATGAATTCGCCTAGCCCGCCTGCCCCAATAAACGCTGCCAACGTCGCGCTAGCGATCACCTCGACCATCGAAGTCCGGATACCAGTCAGGATCACAGGCAGTGCCAGCGGCAATTCCACGCGCCAGAACATGTCGAAGCCGCCCATGCCCATGCCCCGTGCCGCCTCTTTCACTGCCGGGTTCATGTTTCGGAATGCCGCATCGGTGTTGATCAGGATCGGCGGCAGTGCCAGCAGGGTCAGCGCAATAGCCGCCGACTGAAACGACAGCCCAAAGTACGGCAACATCAAGAACAACACGGCAAGGCTTGGAATAATCCGCAGGGTGTTGAATAAGTTGATGAATGTTACCGAGGCAAACTTCGAGCGCGATGTCCACACCCCCAACGGCACACAAATCACGATAGCAATGCTCAGAGCAGTGACCACCAGCAGCAGGTGGCGCACAAAAGCATCCCACAGGTCTGCTTGGTGTTCCACCGCATAGGCGAAGGCTTCATTAAAAACTTCAAACATAGGCTTCTCGCTCCGTCTCCGGGCTACGTACCGCTTCCACTACACCACCGCCCTCACGCATCGTGGTCGGGCACCCACGCCACTGCGCCCCGTTCCAGCAACTCTTCGAACCTAAACTCACGGATCAGGTGTTCGAGCGCACCCGCCCCCCCCTCAAGATCATGTGCCGCCTTAAGTGCCTGCACCCAGCGATACAGGCTCGCGGTGCCTTTGCCGAGGCGGTGCATACCCCCTGACTGCTCACGTACCTGCAAAACCCGTGTCGCAATCAGCAATTCAAGAATGATACTGCGGCGTACGATCCAGAGCATATCCCACGTATACGTCAGTGCAATAGGTGCCATGCTCGCATAGTCGTCCAGCCCTTCGGTAACCTGTGGGGTGTAACTGACTCCGGCGGGCATTGCCGTGGTCTGCGACTGCGCCGCGAGCACCGCCGCCGAGCGCGACAGGTTGTTATACAGCATCCCCAGTCGGTGGCTACTCTCCGAGCTATCGAGCAGCAGCGACGGCAGGCGCGTGAACTCTTGCCACAGCAGTTTGTTCAGGCGTTGCGTGCTCATCAAGACCAGCCGATGCAGCGCAAGCCGTAGGTGATCGAATGCCAACGACAGGGCGGTACTCTCGAAGTTGCCCGTAGACTGGAGTCGTCCTAATTCGATGAGGGCAAGCGGGCTATCCACTGAACTGTTCAGCATGTCTTCGACGCTCCGCCCGACCTGTTCGAGCACATCGCGCACGGCACCATGCACCTGTGCAGCGCAACGAAAGCTGAGCGGGTCTTGCAGGTTGCACGCGATCTGTTCGCTGAGCAAGTCGCCCCCTGCCAGCAACGTCCGCAGGTGGTAGGCACTGTCGCGCTGCCCCACAAAACGGCGTGCCGCGATGCTTTGCTCGTGCAGCACGTTCGGGTTCGCGCGGAATGCCTCAAACGAAAGTGCCGTCGCATACTCGAAGCCGGTCACGAGTTGCCACGCTTCGCTGACAATCAGCGCACCACCCCCCACGCCATACGAGTTGGCACTGATCAACCCAAGACCTTCGCGGGCTTCGAGTTGAAGCGGGTACAACCCCGCCCGCGTCAGGGCATCCAGTCCACTCATCCGCTCGCCCTGATAGGTTGCGTAGCCCTCGCCGATGATGACGAGACCAATCTCAGCGAGCGGCGACAGGTCCGACTCGCCTACCGACACACAATAGCCGTGGACGACGGGATGTACGCCACGGTTGAGTAGCTCTACCAGCATCTCGATCAGTTCGGGACGCACGCCCGTGCCCCCCCGGATCATGCCATTGATGCGGCTCGCAATGATCGCCCGGACACTGCCGACACTCAACGGCTCGGTGTCCATCGGGACGCTGTGGGCAAGCACAATATCACGGTTGAACGCGGTGATGGCAGCCGGGTCGAGCAGGTATTTTTTCATCGAACCCAGCCCGGTATTCAGCCCGTAGACTGGCTCCTTGCGTTCCAAAATACGCTCAACGATGGTACGCGCAGCCCGTACCCGCTCCCAGCACTGTGGCGCAATACGCACCGATGCATGCTGGTAGGCAATGCGGCGAATGTCACGGATCGTGCAGGTGTCACCGTCGAGGGTCACTATGTTGTCGGGTATACCAACTATCGGCTTCACTGTGTCTATGGCAGTTGTCATGCATCATCCTCTATCGTCGTGCGTCTTGGTGCGTCTTACAGTTCGCGCGGCATCACGGGCTATACGGTGGCAGGCGGTTCTAGCGGAATGCCCATGATGCTCGCTACCTCGCTGAATGCCTGCGGGTCTACCGCGCCACTGGCTAGAGGCAACTGCGTGTAGGGTACGTGCAAGACAGCAACCTCTTGCCCTTGTGTGGTATCCGCCACGCTGAGCGGCAGACCCGTGGCAGCATCCAGCACACTGATCAGGTCGGGGTAGGTACTCAGGCGCATGTCGCCCGCGTCTACAGCCATGTGCTCATTTAAGATATGCACCGTCAGGGGCTGAGAGCTGGCATCCACGAGCAGGCGGGCGTGGTCGAAGCCGCCACGTGTCTCAAGGTCTTTCTCGCGCACAACCCCACGCCCCAGTATGGTACCGCCTAGGTGCTGCACAACCGCATTGAGTACCGCCTGCCCGCCCTGCGGTTGCGCGGCTTGCATGGCTTTGCCTAGCTCAATTGCCAGCGACACCGCGCCCAATGCCGCGTGCTCGCGTACATAGGCGACCGGCAACGGGTTGCGAGCAGCCGCAATGAAGCCACCCGACGCGACCGACGCGGTACGCATTACCTGTGCGGTGGTCATGATGCTGCCCCGCGCGACCACCTCAAGGTAGGCATTCAGGGCGCGGTTGCCACCAACCACCACCTGCACCGTCTCGTAGTCGGGCAGGTTGGTCAACCCCATTGACCCCATACGAATGGTGGGGTGGGCACGCACGTCGCCGGCTGCGTCTACCACCGGGATGCCAAAGTATGCTGACTGTAACCAGCCGTTGATCGAGGTGGAGTAGCCATTCTGGGCGGTCATCAAGCCCACAACCGGCTCGTCAAGTTCGAGCATGAGCAGTTCGAGCGCACGGATGTAGTCACGCGGCAGCATCTCCCATGTCGGGGCAGCCGGTGCGCCGATTGCCGAGACGGTGACAATCACACCCTCGTCGGGCAGTTCGTCAATGCTGACGAGCGTGGGGCGACCCAGCTTGACTGCCATGCTGCTGTTCTGCACGCCGTGATCGAGCCAGCCACCGCCGCCCGCCGCGAACACGCCCCCACCAAGGCAAGCCGCCTCTGCGTCGCTCTGATCCAGAATACGTGCCATGCATCCTCCCCTGTTCTCTTCAGCCTGCGCTCCGTGGGCTACGTCGCCGTCTCAGTCGCCGCGTCACCGTCTCAGTCGCCGCGTCGCCGTCTCAGTCGCCGCGTCACCGTCTCAGTCGTCGCCCAGATTGAGTGCATCCAACCCGCTCCGGCGGGCAGCATCCTGTGCCAGTTCGTAACCCGCATCAGCATAGCGCAACACCCCGATCCCAGTGTCGGCATCCAGTACGTGCTTGAGGCGGTAGATTGCTTCGTCGCTGCCGTCGGCGATCAGGGTCACGCCACTGCTGGTCATATAGCCCGCATAGCCGCCGCCGCCGGAATGGATCGCCACAAGGTCAGCCATCGCACTACAGTTGAGCATGGCGTTGAGCAATGGCCAGTCACTAATTGCGTCGCTCCCGTCACGCATGTTCTGCGTACCAATATAGGGGTGCGCCATGCCACCTGCGTCGAGGTGATCGCGGGTGAACGCAATCGGACCACTGAGCGTGCCGTCGCGCACCGCCGCGTTGACCAGCAAGCCCAGCCGGGTACGCTCGCCGTGCCCCAACCAGCCGATGCGGGCGGGCAAGCCTTGAAACGGTACATACTCGCGGGCAAGGCGCACCCAGTTGCCCACCGCCGTATTGTCGGGGAACTCGGTTAGCAGCATGTCGTCAATGATGCGAATATCATCGGCTTCACCTGTCAGGGCGACCCACCGGAACGGTCCGATACCCTCGCAGAAGAGCGGGCGAATGTAGCGTTCGGTAAAGATATCAATGCTCATCGCGTCCTTGACACCCACGCGCAACGCCTGTGCCCGGATATTGTTGCCATTATCGAACACCACCGCGCCGCGTTCCTTGAACGTCAGCATTGCCCGCACCTGTGACGCAATGGAAAGCAGCACCATGCGGTCCAGTTCGCGCGGGTCGCTCTCGCGCAGGTGGGCAGCTTGTGCCGGGGTCAGCCCGGCGGGGGTGTAGCCGTACTGCGTATCGTGGGCACTGGTCTGGTCTGTCACGATATCGGGCGTGATGTTGCGCTCAACCAGTTCGCCATAGACGGTGCTGGCATTGTCCACCAAGGCGACCGCGTAGGGTTCGCCGCGCTGCTGGGCTTGCTGGCAACGGTCAAGGGCTGCATCGAGCGTTTCGGCAAGATACTGGCACTGCCCCGCAGCCACACGCTGCGCGGCACGGTCGCCGTCCACCTCGACGACGAGCATCACGGCACCTGCCATGCGGGCGGCAAGCGGTTGGGCACTGCCCATGCCGCCCAGCCCCGCCGTGAGCACCAACCGCCCGCGGAGGTCGCCGTCGAAGTGCTCGCGGGCAACGGCTGCCAGTACCTCGTAGGTGCCCTGAATAACGCCCTGCAAGCCGATATACTGCCAGTCGCCAGCGGTCAGCCCACCCCACGCGATCAGCCCGCGCTGCTCCAAATCATAGAAGTGCTCGGCAGTCGCCCAGCGACCGACAAGGTTACAGTTAGCCATCACCACAATGGGTGCCAACGGGTGGGTCTTGAAAATACCAATCGGCTTGCCCGACTGGATGACCAGCGTTTCATCGTCACCGAGCCGCCGCAGGGCAGCAACAATCCGGTGGTAGGCATCCCAGTTGCGGGCAGCTTTGCCAAGCGCGGCATACACAATCAGGTCTTGCGGGCGTTCACCCACTTCAAGCACATTTTCGAGCAGGCGGAGTAGCCCCTCCTGCCGCCAACCCCGGCAACGTAGGGCGGTGCCTCGTTGCGCGGTGATTCGTTGTTGCATCAAACGTCGCTCCTCACCAAGTCGGTTTCTCTGTGGGTGTCCAGTGTTACGACGGCGTGTGCCAGCGCAGTGACACCCTGTAGAATAGCATCAGGGGTAGTCTGCTCTTGTGGGCAGTGGCTACGCCCGCCAATACTGGGCACGAAGAGCATCGCAGTGGGTGCTATGCGGGCAAGTTGGCTACTGTCGTGCCCGGCACCACTCGGTAAGACTATCGCACGGGGGTCAAGTGCCTGACAGCACATCAAGAGCGTTTCGACCAACCACTGTGGTGCGACCGCCGGGGGCGTTTCGGTCACTGCTAGCACTGTTAGTGTAACATACCGTTCGGCGCAGGCACGGTGTGCTATCCGCATGACTTCATCCCAGATAGCCGCGAGCCGGTCAGGGGCAAGGCTACGGATTTCCGCCGTCAGCGTTACGTCATCCGGCACAACGTTGCTCTGGTTGGGCGCGACCGTCAGCATGCCTACTGTGCCGACTGCATCACCAGCGGCGCGGCATGCGGTCTCGAGCGCGTGGATCAGGATCGCCGCCGCCGCGAGCGCATCGCGGCGCACGTCCATGGGGGTAGTACCCGCGTGGTCTGCCTGCCCTTGCAGGCGCAGGGTGCTGCGCTTGATGCCCACGATGCCACTGACCGCGCCAAGCGTCGCCCCAAGTTGCGCTAGCACAGGTCCCTGCTCAATGTGCAATTCGAGCGCACACGCAACAGTGGGCGGCGGTGTGGTCAGCAGGGCAGCCGGGTTGCCGCCCATGGTGGCAATCGCGTCAGCCAGCGGTATATCCTGCACCCGGCGCGTGAGCCACGTAGCGTCGAACGCGCCACACATGGCACGGCTCCCCACACATGAGATGCCGTAGCCGTTCGCTTCTTCGCCGAGAAAGTCCACAACGTGCAACGGATGGCGCAGGCGTATGCCCTGCTCTTGCAGGCAACGGGCAACCTCAAGGGCGGCAAGCACGCCCAAGTTGCCGTCGTACCGCCCGCCCCCCATCACGGTGTCGGTGTGCGACCCAACGATGATTGGTGGCAGGTCTTCGGTACCGGGCAGCACGCCAACCAGATTGCCGCCCGCGTCTGTGTGGGTGGACAACCCAGCGGCGTGCATCGTCTCGCGCAACCACGCACGTGCCGACTGGTAGGCAAGCGACGGAAAGCGGCGCGTCCAGCCGGGCGTATCCGGCTCGGTAAACTGCGTCAACGTCTCTAAATCAGCGAGTACCCGTTCGCCATCCGGCATGGGGCGTGTGGTCATGCGGCGGTACCTCCGGTCGTGGCGGTGGGCAACCCGGTGGGCGGGGCGGCGAGGAAGCTGCCGCTTCCACGCGGCGCAACCACGGTGCCATCTTCGTACACGACGCGCCCGCCTGCCACGGTTGCCACCACCCGCCCCCGCATGGGGTAGTCGGCGTACAGCTTGTCCACAGCGCGGGCGTGGCTTACCATCTGCCCAAAGGCAAAGGGATGGGTGCCGTGCGGGTCATACAGGCACAGGTCGGCATCGGCACCGAGCTGCACACTACCCTTGCGGGGGTATAGCCCTGCCCACTGGGCGGGGGCAGCACTCACTAGCCGCAGAGCAGCATGCACCGACAGCCGCCCCTGCAATGCAGCCGTCATCATCAGGGGCAGCAACGTCTGCACGCCGGGCACCCCCGACGGTGCCCGCCAGATGTCGTGCCAGCCGCGTTCTTTCTCGTCCGGCAGGTAGGTGGCGTGGTCGGTCGTCACAATGCTCAGGGTGCCATCGGCAATGCCCTGCCACAGTGCCGCCTGATCGTCTGCCGTGCGGAGAGGTGGGTTGATCTTGGCATAGGGACCGAGCCGCCGATAGTCATCTTCAGTGAAGAACAGGTAATGCGGGCACGTTTCGGCGGTCACATCCACGCCACTGCGTTGCGCCTGCCGGATCACAGCGAGCGACTGGGCACACGACACATGCGCGACATGCACCGCCGCACCGAGGTCAGCCGCGATAGCCACCAGCCGTGCCACCGCCACTGCCTCGACCACTGGCGGGCGCGACAGCATGTGTGCTGCGAGGTCGGCACGCTCAGCAGCACGCAACCCGGCAATCCGCGCCTCTAGCATGGCATCGCTCTCGCAGTGGACAACCAGCCGTCGCCCAGTCTGCTTGGTCAGTGCCACCGCCTGATACAGTTGCTCGTCGTCCGTCAGGCAGATGCCGATAAACTCGTCTTCACGTCCGAGCGGGGCACGGTGCATAAAGATTTTGTAGGCGATTGCCCCCTCACGCGCCATGCCCAGCACATCGTCGCGGTTGAGCGTACCCGGTGCGCCATACAGTGCCACGTTAATAACGGCTTGAGCTTCAATCAGATGGCGGCGGTTGCGGAAGGTATCGGGTGTGGCACAGCCCGGCTGCGAGATGGGCATCTCGAAAATAGTCGTTACCCCACCTGCCGCCGCCGCGCAACTTTCGGTGTAGAAGTCGCCGCGCTCGTCGTAGCCGGGGGTGCGACAGTGAAAGTGAATATCAATCGCCCCCGGCAGCACCAGCAACCCATCGGCAACTAGCACGCGCGGTGCAACCAGTGTACCGGGTGTGGCGATGGTAGCGATTGTGCCACCGACGATGCCAATGTCGGCGGGGTAGCGTTCGTGTGCAGTGACAACCTCGCCACCGGCGATCACGAGGTCAAGTTGCATACTGTTCCTACTCCATCGTTGTGTCTGCGCTCGTGGCGGTGCGGGGCAACTCCACGGCGCGTCGCGGCATTCCCACAGGCAGCGTCTGTGCTCGTTGGTGTAGATTGCCCATAGCGTAACATATCCTGTCAGCTTTGTATAGACAATGAACAACCGAGACGTGACCGCCACAACTTGGATAGTTATG
>CAZNQP010000002.1:68623-93404 GCA_964575355.1 uncultured Chloroflexaceae bacterium | reverse complement strand
CTGGTTGAATAGCCGTGCTGGTTGAATAGCCGTGCTGGTTGAATAGCCGTGCTGGTTGAATAGCCGTGCTGGCTGCGGTGGAGCCGCGCGGAAGCTACACCGGGGGGTCGTTGCCCAAGTCACCGCCGAGGGGGTCGGCACTGAACTGATCGTGGACTTCTTGTAACTGGATGTCGCGGTAGCGAGCATAATAGTTGCGCGTTACGTCTACGGTGCGGTGGCGCAATATCTGCGATACTTCGGCAAGGTCTACGCCTTCGTTCAGCAGATGATAGCCTACGAAGTGGCGAAACGAGTGCGGCGACGTGCGCCGCAGCAGAGCAGCTTCATCATGCTTGCCCTCCAGTTCGATCTGCGCGGCGACCGCGTGCGCGGCGGCGTTGACCACGCGCCACGCACTCACGCGGCTGAGGCGTGCCCCTTCGGTACGCCGATCCAGCGAGACAAACAGCGGCGCACTGGCAGGAGGGTGTGCGCGTGCCTGCAAATAGACTGCTAGCACACGCTCGGCGTGGCGGCGCACAAAGATCGTGCCGTACCGTCGCCCCTTGCTATAGACCTGCACGCGGCTGACCACACGCCCATCGCGGTACACATCCCCGACGTTGAGGGCAAGCAACTCTGAGATACGTGCCCCGGTCGAAAAAAGCATGTGCAACAGCGCGGCATTACGGAGCCGCAGGGTGCGCAGGCGTGGGGTGCGATCATCGTCGGTGCTGTGCTTGCGGTCGTAATACGTCGCAAGGCGGCGCAGGTCGGGCGGGGTGGGGGCGAGCGGTTCGGGCAGGCGCGGCAGCAGGTGGGCGAGTTCGGTACGCAGGGCTGCCGTGGCAAATGGCAGCACGCCGTAGCTTTCGAGGTATGCCAGAAAGCCGAGGAGCGGGCGGGCATAGCTGTGTACGGTGCGGGCGGCAAGGCGGGGGCTGTCATCACCGTCGGCGTGCTGGCGAGCAGCCCGCGCAGACAGGTCGTAGTTACGGCGGCGCAGGTCGCGCGTAAAGTCGAGCAGGTCGCCAAACTGGAGGGTGGCAACGGTACTGCGCTGTTGACGTGCGAGCCAGCGCAAAAAGAGCGTGAGCGCAGTCCGATAGCTGGCAATCGTCTGCTGCGAGTGGTGTCGCTGGGCGTTGCCCGCGAACTCGTCGTCGTCGTCGAAGGCATCAACCCCGGCAGACTGGAGGTGCGCCAGCCAATCCGCGCCGGCTACGGGCAGGGGCGTGTCAGGCTGGGGGCGGGTGATGTTCGGCATGGCGTTCCTCTTCCCGTGCGGCTTCCGGTTCGGCGTGCAGGCGCGGCAACACGGCGGCGGGGCTGTCATCGGCAACGAGCCTGCCACCCGCCATGTGCAGCACCCGCCCGCATACCGTGCCAATCAGGTCGGCATCGTGCGACGCGAGCAACAGCGCGTGGGGTGCCGCCTGCAAAAAGCTCCGCAGGCGGCGTGCTATTCCCAGTAATTATTGAACATTTTTGGGGATAATTATTGAACATTTTTTATTCCGCATTCCAACGCCATATATCGCTGTTCTGGCGGCAGCATCCTACGCGCTGACACACCCAAAAACCCTGCTGCGTAACCGCTTGTTTCTGCTCCCATTTTAACTTTTTCGATTTGGCTTTCTATAGCTGTAAAACGCCGCTGGCATTGGTGCCAAGAACACACCTAGGCATTGCGGTTTTTTTACGCACTCTGTGCCGTGCCTGCCCTGCGCCCCACCAAGTGACCATGCACGACCGCACATGGACGGCGTGCAACAAACTGGCTTCCCGCGCCTGACTGCCTTCACGCCAGTGCTGCACGGAACGTCTACGGTGGTGAGCAACCAGCGCACGCGGTGCCCGTTGGGCTGGCGGGTATGAACGGTGGGCTGGCTGCAGGTGCTCCCGTATGGCACGACCACCCCGAAAAGACCCCCTGCGACCTGTTTCCCGTTAGTCAGGTCGAGGATACTCACCACTTACACGCCTAAGGCGACTGCAACTCCGCCACGGGCACCCCTCAACGCTGCACCTGTGGTCCTCCACTGGCTGTTCTGCGCCTAAGGCGACTGCAACTTGGTTGCTACTGCGAATGACACATCCTGTACGACGGGATGTGCCGCGGTGTAGCCTGCCCACAAGTGCGACACAACCAGCAAGCCGCTGTCCCTCACGCGGTCGTCCCTCACACGGTCGTCCCTCACGCGGTCGCCCCTCACGCGGTCGTCCCTCACGCGGTCGTCCCTCACGCGGTCGGGCGGCGCAAGAAGTACAGTGCAGTGCCGACGAAGCCCCACACCACTGCCGCACTCATCACCACTATCTGGAGCGGCGTGTAGCCCGCTACTTCCGGCGTGGTGGTTGCTGTCACGGTTGCATCAGCAGCAACCGCTACGTAGATCGTGCCGCCGTGCCCCGCCTGCCGCACCGTGACCTCCCATGTGCCGGGGCGTTGCGTGTCGGGTACGAACGTGTAATACCCGGTGGCATCGGTCGTCGCGGTTGCCCACGCGGTGGTGGGGTCATCCGGCGCATAGACGGTCACGGCGGCGTTTGCCATCGGCTCACCGCTATCGTAGGTCGCCGCCACCACCACCACGGTTGCTTGCTCGCTGGTGGTGACAATCGTGGCACCGTGGGCTGCCACCCGGCTCACCAGCAGCACCGCCGCAAGGAGAACCAGCACAATCAGCCCCACACCGCCGAGGGCACGCCGCTTTGCTTTTGTCTGTTTCTGTCGCATATCTGTTCCTAGTATACCCGACCCATAGTATACCCGATACACAGCGATTAGGATGCACGCGCTGCTAGCGGCACGGTGCGGCAGTGCCCACTGTTGCGCGGCACATGTTCTGCGTAGTGGTCGGAAAATGCTGTGCGACACTGTATTAAGAGAATGTTAAGTGGGAGTAAAGTTTTATCTGTCATCTTGACACGAGCGTCACAAACAGGTAGGGTAATACCGGATGCTGATGCAAAATATACACTATGTAGTATTGGCATATTCCGTATGGTGTCTGCGTCACGCCCTGTCACGGGATGCGTGATGCTAGTTCGTGTCTAACGCGATGAAGTACCTGCACGCTGAAAACAGTTGGCATCAATGACGCATACATCCGTGGAATAGCCCCAACGGAATAGCCCTAAAATGTGAGGGTGTTTCGTTCATCATGCTAGTATTACAACACAGAAATGCTCTGCTGTGCGTGCAGTAATCATATACAAACGCTAATGGATAGACGATCACTCAACAAATGCTCTGCTATGTATGGAGTAACCAGTGAGGACTTCTCAGGAACCACAGCAAGACCGTTTGGGTCTTGTTTCCTCGCGTCGGATACACGAGCAACTCATCTACCTGATCCTTCTGTCGGCAGCGGCAATATCAGTTGCTACTACTTTTGGCATCGTACTATCACTCTTGCTAGAGACCATCGCCTTTTTTCGTGAAGTGCCACTGACTGCCTTTTTGTTTGATACCCAGTGGACTCCACTCTTCGCCGTTAAACGCTACGGAATCTGGCCGCTCATCGTAGCGACCGGCATTACCAGCACTATTGCATTGCTCGTGGCTGCCCCCTTGGGGTTGATTATCGCACTGTATCTCAGCGAGTTCGCCTCGTCAGGCGTGCGGGCATTCGTCAAGCCCGTGCTCGAATTACTGGCGGGTATTCCCCCGGTGGTCTATGGCTATATCGCGCTAATTACTGTGACCCCGGCACTCCAGCAGGTCATCCCCGGTCTGATGAGTCTCAACCTGCTTACTGCTGGTGTCGTGATGGGCTTCATGATCCTGCCAATGGTTACTTCCCTCAGTGACGATGCCATCAGTGCCGTGCCGCCATCACTGCGTGAGGGGAGTGCTGCGCTGGGCGCGACCTCTTTCGATACTGCGATGCGGATTATCTTTCCAGCAGCCATGTCTGGCATCGCTGCTGCGGTGCTGCTGGCTCTGTCGCGGGCACTGGGCGAAACCATGATCGTGGCGATTGCTGCCGGACAAAATCCGACCCTTACGTTCGACCCGCGTCAGTCTGCGGCAACGATGACTGCCTACATTTTTCAGGTGAGCTTGGGTGATGCCCCATCTGGCTCCATTGGTTACTACACGTTGTATGCCGTCGGTCTCACGCTGTTTGTGTTCACACTGACGATGAACGCAGCAAGCATCTGGCTAGTGCGTCGCTTTCGTGAGGTGTATGAGGAATGACTACCGCCAAAAAGACGCACCCAACCCATCTTGACCCTAACCAGACCACAGCGGAGTTCTTACGCCGACCTGCCCGCTCCCAAAGTCTGCTCCTTGAGCGCGGTTTCCGGTTGCTTGGTCTGTTCTGTACAGTACTGGCTTTGATGGTACTGGCAGGGTTGCTGTTCTCGATCATCAGCCAAGGGGTAGGGCAATTGAGCATAGCGTTTTTGACCAACTCAGACTCGCGCTTTCCTGAAAGTGCCGGTATTTACCCTGCGCTTATCGGGACACTGTATGTTATCGGGTTGACAATTGCTATTGCCCTCCCACTGGGGGTAGCCGCGGCTATTTACTTGGAAGAATATGGCGGGCAGCATTGGTTTAGCCGGGCAGTCGAGGTAAACATCGCCAACCTCGCCGCCGTCCCCTCCATCATTTATGGTCTGTTTGGGTTGCACATCTTTGCCCGCACGCTGGCACTGGATCGTAGCGTGCTGACCGCAGGGCTGACCCTAGCGTTGCTCGTCGTGCCCATCATCATTGTTGCCGCCCGCGAATCGATCCGCGCGGTGCCGTCCGGTCTGCGCCAAGCAGCCTATGCACTGGGTGCGACGCGCTGGCAAACGGTCTGGCACCATGTGCTGCCACTAGCTTGGCCCGGTATCCTGACTGGCAGCATTCTGGCTGTCGCACGCGCCATAGGTGAAACCGCCGCCCTCATCACTCTTGGTGCATTGACGTTTGTGACCTTCTTACCGCAAGACCTGCTGGATGCGTTTACGACGCTTACAGTTGTGATTTTTAACTGGACCACACGCCCTCAGGAGGAGTTCCAGGCGTTGGCATCTGCCGCAAGCCTGGTGCTATTGGTTATCTTACTGGTTGTGAATGCGCTGGCAATTCTGCTGCGCCAATGGCTCCGTAAACGCAGATAGTGCTGATGACTGTCGTTTGTTCCCACTACCCAACAAAACGAGGAGAGAAGTCGTGGAACCCATCAAGCAAGTCTGGTCAATGATCAAAGCGCACAAAATACTCGCGCTGTCGCTGGCACTGGTCGTACTTCTGGCACTGGTTGGCATTACTCAGTTTCAACCTGCTGCTGAGACACCCCAAGCAATAGGCAGCAACTCGGAAAGCAGCAACTCGGAGACAGACAACCCAACGTCCGCACCAGCTGAAGGCACTGCTGCTTTGGCTGATCTGACTGGTGATATTGTGATTGACGGTTCAAGCACCGTCTTCCCTGTCACCCAAGCCGCGGTAGAGGAGTTTTCGCAGCAAGCCCCAGAGATACGGATCAGTGTTAGCATCTCCGGTTCTGGCGGCGGCTTCAAGCGGTTTTGCAACGGCGAAACAGACATCTCAAATGCATCGCGTCCCATTCGCCCGGAAGAAGTCGAACTGTGCGCGGATAACGGTATTGAGTTCGTGGAAATCCCCATCGCCCTTGATGGTCTTTCCGTGATTGTCAACCCAGAGAATGACTTCGCTTCCTGCCTAACCGTGGAGGAGTTGAAAACCATCTGGTCACCGGAGGCACAAGGCACGATTACTACATGGGATCAGGTGCGTGACACATTCCCCGCCGAACCCCTCACACTCTTCGGGGCGGGCACCGACAGCGGCACCTTCGACTATTTCACTGAGGCGATTGTTGGTCAGGCTAAGTCTAGTCGTTCCGATTACCAAGCCACCGAAGACGACAATATAACCACTCTAGGGGTTACGAATGACCCCTATGCCCTAGGCTATCTCGGCTATGCCTATGTTGTCGTAAACCAAGACAAAGTTCAGCCAGTTGCCATTGATAATGGCGATGGCTGTGTTACACCATCGTTCGAGACAATCCGCGATGCTAGCTATCAACCACTCGCGCGTCCGCTCTTCCTCTATGTCAATGCCGATGCCGCCAGCGAACCCGCCCTCGCGGCGTTCATGGATTACTATCTCAGCCCAGCATTCACACCCCTGATTGAAACACCAGAGGTCGGTTATGTCTCCTTGGATGAAGAAATATATGAAGCGGGGCGAGCGCGTCTAGAAGATCGGGTTACGGGGTCACTCTTTCTTACCGGTGAGGAAGTGGGTGCAACCCTTGACCGCTACCTCGTAGACCGGTAAAACCGCCATGAAGAGAGCGTGGTCACATCTAGCTTCTGCCCCAACCGCCAAGGTATCACACCGTGCCCGGTGGCATCCGGCTACCTTGTGGGCAGCAGCCAGCATTCGCACCAAAATGTTTGGGACGCTGATGCTCGTGCTGCTGCTCTCCCACATAGGGATGACAGCGGTGTTGCTCCTGAGTGCCACCACCATCCGTGAAAACCTACTCAACCAACGTCTCGACACAGATGTCCAACTCCTAGTGAGTTCACTCCAGCAATACGAAGACGATGCCCTTCGCGCGAGTAATGCCCTGACCACCAATCAGAACCTCGCGGCGTTGCTGTCCGAACCCGCTACCCCGGCGCAGATACCCACCGTGAATGAACAACTGACAGTGATCCGTGACCAGTTTCAGATTGACCAGATTATTCTGCTAGATGATGCGCGTCAAGTACGCGGGAATGTCACGCAGGCTGATCTGCAACTAGTAGATACGGCTGACGTATCTCTCCTACCACTGTGCCGGGAACAGGCGGGTTATCTCGGCACCTACAAGGATACCCGGTTGCTGATAACCTGTGCGCCTATCGTCGGAACTGATACAACGGCTATCGCCTACGCCTACGCTATTCTTGACCTGCCGTCCATGTTTGAACGTATTAAAGGGGATATAGCCCTGCAAGAAGATGTGCTCTTTTTGTTCAGCGACGAGAGTATTTCGTTGCACGGGAGCGGTGGGACGGATACGCTCCTGACAACAACCCAGTCCCGCGAAATAACGATCCCCCTCGGCGATGGGCAGGTACGAGCGCGTCTGCAAGTGAGCCGCCAAGATGCGGATGCCGTTATTACGACCAGTGTGCAAGTCATTATGCTGAGTAGCGGCCTCACGTTGCTGGTGTTGCTGGGCGCAGTCGGCGTACTAGCAAACAACTTGTCCCAACCAATCCTAACCCTTACGCATACGGCAGATGCCGTTGCCAATGGAGACCTGTCGCGCCGTGCCAACCTGAAACGTCGGGATGAAGTAGGACAGTTGGGAACGTTGCTTGACCGGGGCACTGCCACCATTGCTGAGATGTTGGAGAACCGGGCACGGACGGTCAGCGAACGGCAGGCGATTTTGCAGAGTATTACCAACGGGGTGCTGGTGGTTGATACTGAAGAGCGGATCGTGATGATGAATCCCGCCGCGGCTACGCTGCTGGGACAGGCACCGGACGCACAGGTAGGGCAACCGCTCAACACGCTGGCAGATCAGGATGACCCTGTGCTGCTCGTGGGCATCCAGCAGGTGATTGCCCATTTGCGGGCGAGTCTGCACCGCGCCGCGCCCCATCTGGCAGAAGAGCACCTCTCGTTTGGCAATAGAGTGGTGGCACTGCACAATGCCCCCGTGTACGATAGCCAAGCAATCTGTATCGGTGCCGTCGCCGTATTGCAGGATGTGACCCAGATAGTCGCAGCCGACCGGGCAAAAAGTACCCTGATTGCCACCGCAGCGCACCAACTCCGCACACCGCTCGTCAGTCTCAAAGAAGTCGTTGATACCCTGAACAGCGAGCCGAATGACGACTTGGATGCGATGCAGCGCCTGAGTGTGGAGACGATTACCCGCCAGACCGACAACATTATGTTACTCGTAGATGATCTCTTGACCATGGCGCGGTTGGAGCAGGGTATCCAGCCCTCCGATTACCGCCAGTTTGCCCCCCTCACGGTGCTACGTGAGACGGTAGACAGTCTCTCTGGCTTCAGCCTGCAACGGCAGGTCCAAGTGCATCTCGATACTGACACGGAACTTCCGTTGCTGTGGATTGACCCACTCCATCTGAAGCGTATCTTGACCAACCTGTTATCCAACGCTATCAAATACACCCGATCCGGTGGTCAAGTCTGGATACGCGCCTACGAAATCGCTACGCCAGAGCAGGTACCCAACCCGTCCCACACGCACCTGTCTTGGTCACACGCTGATGACCATTCGCTGGTGATTGCGTTCGAAGATACTGGTGTGGGTATCCGGGCACAGGATCAGGCGCAGATTTTCACCCGCTTTTTTCGTTCCGAAAACCCGCTGAGCGTCGAAGTTGGTGGAACTGGTTTAGGTCTGGCAATCACCCATTCCTTGGTCGAACTGCATCAGGGTCAAATTGGCTTCTGGAGCGTGGAAGAACAGGGCAGTTGTTTCTGGGTGCGGTTCCCATTGTTTGCCGACGCACGAGTGCATACCGGGTACACACCCGTGGAGGAGCAGGTTCGGGATGGCTAAACAAAGTGACAGTGCACTACGTGTGGAGCGTGCCGTGTCCAGCACCCGGCAGACATCCCGATGGCAGTCGTTGATTCCCTTACCTGCCACCAATAGCATTCTCGCCACAATCCTCGTGCCCTTAGTCGTTTTGATGCTGCTCTCGCTGGTCGGCAGTACAATGGGTTTTCTGCTCAATACCACAACGAGCCGCGCTCGTATTCTGTCCTATCAGCTTGATGAAGATGAGCGTCGCCTGCTGACCGTCTTAGCACAGCAAGAACAGGCAATCTTAGCGACCGCCGAGATTATCGCCAGTGATGAACAGTTCATCGCCGCCCTGAATGATCACACCCGTGTAGAGCGTGATCGCACCGTGCTAGATGAGCAGATGGAAGATGTGCGTGCCCGTTCTGTCCTCGATCAGGTACTGGTGTTGGATACCGACCGACAGGTACAGATGAGTAGCGCGGCTCCAACGTGGACACCTCTCAGCACTACCGAGCATCGCTGGCTATCATCTTGCGCCAGTCCCACGCTCTCGCTGGCGGTTGTGCCGCAGGGGCACTGGCTGATCGGCTGTGCACCGATGATGGACGGTGATGCCCCAGTAGCCTATGTCTACACCGTCCGCGATCTGACGCAAGCACTCAACTACATCACGGAGCACCTGCGGCTTGAGGTGCAAGCAACAGTGCTTGATGACCCCCCCCCGGTATCGGAGGGTGGCAGTGCTCGACAGCAGGTCGCCGATGACGTTGCTCCTGAATACCTAGTGCGTGAGACGGTGATAGACCTAGCAGATACGCCGGTGCGTCTGCGTTTGCAGGTAACCGGGGAGACGACCGACCGTATTATTAACCTAGGGCTACGTGTCATCCTCATCGGTGGCATAATCACGCTGATCATGATGCTGCTGGTAGGCATATGGTTGGTTCGTAGCCTCACGCGACCGCTCCGGAAGCTCAGCGATGTCGCCGAAGCAGTCGCCGCTGGTGATTTCTCACAACGCGCCAACCTGACGCACCAAGACGAAATTGGGCAACTTGGGCGTTCAATTGATTATGCAACCGCCACAATCGCCCAGTTGCTGCACGAACAGACCCGTGCCGCCGGGGAACGGCAGGCGATTTTGCATAGTATCACCGATGGGGTTCTGGCGGTTGATCAAGACGAGCGCATTGTCGTGCTCAACCCAGCGGCAGCTACTCTGCTCGACCAAAATAATGCCCAGACGAGCGGGCAGTCGCTGACCGTACTCGAACAGGCTAGCCCACCGTCGCTTGCAGCGGGTGTGGAGCAGATCATTACCCAAGTGCGCCGCGAACTTTCTGCGACTGACCAAGCCCCGACAGAGGAACAGATCACACTCGGTGACCGCAGGATACGCTTGCAGAGTGCGCGCACCTTCGATAGCCGCAACTGCCCAACTGGCGCAGTGGTCGTGATGCAGGACATCACCCGCATGTACGAGTCCGAACAAGCCAAGATTGTCTTTATTGGCATTGCTTCACACGAACTACGTACCCCACTCACCAGCCTCAAGGGGTTTATTGATATGCTGAGCGTCGGGCGGACTGATAATTTCAGCGAGCAGCAACGTATGTGCATTACTCAGATTCAAACGCAGGCTGGAGACGTGATTAACCTAGTCAATGCCTTGCTCGAAGTCACACGCTTGGAACAGAGCGAGCAACGTCTTGAGCGTCGCTGGACTAACGTTGAAAGTGCCATTGATGCGGCGGTACAGGAACTAGAGCGATTGATCCAGAAACGCCGTGTCACGGTGCAGGTGGATGTGCCGCCCGATTTGCCACCTGTCTGGGTTGATGCCCTCCATCTCCGACGAATCCTCAACCATATAATCTCTAATGCCGTAAAATATGTCTACCGCGGTGGCAAGGTGCAGGTGTATGCCCAAACCTTAGACGATCCATCGCAACTACCGAGCCAGCCTCTGCCAGACATGCCATGGCGGCACCAGCGGCAGGAGTCGCTCCTGATCGTAGTCGAGGATAATGGCGTGGGCATTCGGCGCGAAGACCAACCGGCTCTCTTTACGCGCTTCTTTCGTTCGGAGAATCCGCTCAGCAAGGAGGTCGGTGGCAATGGGTTGGGGCTGGCGATTACACGCACGCTGGTCAGTTTCCAACAAGGGCAGATCGGCTTCTGGAGTGTGGAGGGGCAGGGTAGTTGTTTCTGGGTACGGCTACCAGTGCCCGATACCGCACCGCTCCTCGATAAACCTAGCCCCGTTGCCGAGACCACGTGATACGGCGCGCGTTCCTATCGTGCAACGGTCATGCGGCGACGGCGGTAGCACAATGCGGTTGCTTGTCCTCACACAGATAGACCATTTGTCCTGCGCGATGACCTGCGGCGGGGAAATGCGGCAACGGCAACAGGCTACGTTACTGGCGTGAGCACGGTAGCATGAGCGCGGCGGGGTGGGCGCGGTGGCGGTGCACGCGCGTCGGTCGGTGCAGCTGCACGCGCCAAGCCAGAACAGCAGCATACCCAAACGCCCCATACACGCCTTCATTGTCTGCCTCCTTCACACATCACTGTGATGTTATTGCAACTGTTTGCACCAAGCGATACCTCAGTATACCCCGAACACGCCATCCTGACAGTTACGTGATAAATGGGAGGATTTCCTCCACAAAATCGGGGGCTACCCTATTGACAGAAAACCTTTCCTCATGCTATCTTCGTGCATATCAGGGAAGCACGGATACACGGCGGACGGCTGATGCGTGGGTCACATTGACGTGACCCGTGTAGGCAGTCGAACCAGTGAACCGTACCGCTTCACTGCACAGTCTATCTTTTCGTGCGTGCCGTCGTTAGTAGTCACCAGTGAGAATTAAAGGGGTTTGTTCGACCTATGACAAAGAAGTACCGGTTGCATAATACCCGCGTGAGTGGGGGGCGGTTGCAAGGTGAGTGGGATGATGACCTCGACATCCTTGCCGAATGGGATAATGCCGAAGAGTTTGAACAGGTAACACGACGGCGCAAGACACTGCGCGACAACGATGGAGGTGAGCGACGGACACGCGACAGCCGTAGTCGCCGACCGCGCAAACGCGAAGTTTAATCAAAACTTCAACCAACTTTCACAACACCGTTTTATAATACAGAAGAACACAAATCGTTTGTCGCTTCTGTATCTGGTGCCCGGTGTGGCTTTCTAGACCGAAGCCACACCGGGTTTTTGCGTGTCGTACACCATACACAAAAAGAATGAGGATGTATGCAAAAGCTCCCACACACCCGCTCCCGGCGCGGCAGCCCGTTGCTACTGCTGCTCGTCGCTGTCGCCCTGCTCGCCACACCGCTCGTCGCACCCCAGTCAACCGGCGCACAGGCAAGCCCCCCTCCCGGTAGCGCACGCCTAGCCGATGACTTACGTATGCTCGCGCTGGGCGGCACCCCCCAGAGCGTAAATGGCTTGGTTGCCGATAGCCGCAACCACATGCAGATTGACACCCCCAGCAACCGTGTCATCGTCCGCGTGACCGCCCGTGACGTGACGGCACTCCAGCCACAGCTCCAGCAACTCGGCTTTGTTGTTGCAGCGGCATCGCCCGACCATCACCTGATCGAAGGCAGTATGCCTATTGACCGCCTGACCGACCTACCACAACTTGCCAGTGCCGGGTTGCTGGGGGTTACGCCCGTCTATACCCCGCTGAGTGACAAGGGGAGCGTAACCAGCCAAGCCGACTTCGTTCACGACGTTGACCGGGCACGCGCAACCTTGCCCGCCAGTCTCGACGGCAGCGGCTTCCGCATTGGTATCCTGAGCGACAGCTACGATGCCCTCGGTGGTGCCAGTGCGGGCATTGCCTCTGGCGACCTACCCGCCGCAGGCGTGACCGTGCTCGAAGACGGCAGTAGCCTCAACCTGATAGATGAGGGGCGTGCCATGGCAGAACTCATTCACGACCTCGCCCCCGGTGCCGCGCTCTCGTTCGCTACCGCGTTCGGCGGCGAAGCCAACTTTGCCGCCAACATTCGCCGCCTTGCAGACCCCGCCGAGGGTGATTGCGATGTACTCGTAGACGATATTGTCTACCTCAGCGAGCCGTTTTTCCAAGATGGCATCGTTGCCCAAGCAGTGGATGACGTGGTGGTCAACCGGGGCGTGCCCTACTTTA
This sequence comes from uncultured Chloroflexaceae bacterium, assembly GCA_964575355.1. Taxonomy (GTDB): domain Bacteria; phylum Chloroflexota; class Chloroflexia; order Chloroflexales; family Chloroflexaceae; genus CAZNQP01. The sequence goes on along the minus strand of CAZNQP010000002.1, from coordinate 80,710 downwards.
CGTCGGCAGGCAACCGGGGCACCCGCGCCTACGAAAGTACCAACTTCAACGCCACCACCGCTACCATCGCGGGGGGCACCGTGCAGGCACACGACTTTGACCCCGGCAGTGGCACCGATACCCTTCAGCGCGTTACCGTTCCTGCACGAGCATCAACGACATTGGTCTTACAATGGTCTGACCCGTTCTATACCATTGGTGGGGTTGATACCAATCTCGATTTCTACATGCTCGCCCCCAACGGCGATGTTATCGCTGCTGACACCACGAATAACGTGCTGGTGCAGCAACCGCTTGCCACGATCCAAGTTCGCAATAACGGCTTCATCCCCACCGAAGTAGACCTTGCGATAACCCTAAACGGTGGACCTGCCCCAGAGCGGATCAAGTACGTCAACTTCAACAGTGCCCTGACTGACATCGAGTTTGCAACCAACAGCCCCACCGTGAACCCGCACGCCGCCGCCGTGAATGCACAGGGGGTTGCCGCCGTCAACTACTACCAGCAAGACACGATAGCGAGCTTCAGTGCGCGGGGACCGAGCACCTTCCTCTTCGAGAGCGACGGCACCCCCAAAGCCAGCCCTGAAGTCCGGCAGACCCCAGCATATGCTGCTGCACAGGGCACCGACACCACGTTCTTCGGCGAGAGCGGGACGGGCGATGTCGAGGGCAACGGCTTCCCCAACTTCTTCGGCACATCCGCCGCCGCCCCACACGCCGCCGCCATTGCAACGCTAGTGAAGCAACGCAACCCCGACTTTACGCCGCAACAAATCTATGACCAACTGGCAAGTACCGCTACCGACATTGACGAAGTGGGCTTCGACAATAGTGCCGGTGCTGGCTTACTCAATGCTTACGCCGCCCTCTTCGGCGACCTTAGCCCCACACTCATCCCCTACAGCGAGAGCTTCGAGAGTGGTGTGCTGTCGAATGCGTGGACGCGCCAATCTACTGTTGCCGGACGCTCGTTTCTGTCAGGCGAGTTTGAACCACCCAACGGGAGCCAGCACTTGCTGATGAGCGCGACACTCTCTACCACCACTACGTCACGCAACGAGGCAACCCTGCACGTTAATCCGCTTGGGGCAGACGACATTACGCTCAGTTTCCAGTATCGGGGCTTCGATGACGAATTACAAGAACTGCCCGCCACCTTCACCGGCTCGCAAGACGGCGACGGCGTGTCGCTCAGTGTAGATGGTACGACATGGTACCGCCTGATCGAGATTGACGACCCTGCCACCAACGAGAGCTACCAGTCAGCGACCGTTGACATTAGCACGTTCCTCAATGACCGTAGCTTGACCGTGACCGACATCCTGCGGATCAAGTTTCAGCAAACCGACAACTTTGCCATTGATGCCCAGACCGGACGTGACGGCTTCGGCTACGACGATATTCGCCTCACCGCCGCGACCATTGATCGGGAGCAAGTGTTTCTGCCCATGACGCTACGCTAGCCCCGTGCCGCGACGTGCCGCGCCGCTCGCCCCGTGCCGCGACGTGCCGCGCCGCTCGTGCCCACCCGACCACCACCAACACCCCGCCCGATGCGACTGGGCTACCGTATGGCTCGCCCAGTCGCGCCCGGTCGGGCAGACGTGGTACAATACAGTCATGGTTCCGTAGCTCTCTGACGGATGCACAACGTAAACTATGGAAAAACCAATCCCCCCCCACTGCGGTAGCTACGTCAAGTTGCGCCCCGATCTGCTGCAAGCCATCCAGCGAGAACACCCGATAGCCTACCTGCCCTTTGGTTGTATTATGCCGCATGGTCCCCATCTGCCCTACGGCACCGACGGCTTGATTGCCGAGGAACTCGCCCGCCGCACCGCCGAACGTATCGGGGGGGTACTCTTCCCCACAACGTGGTGGTCGGGGCTGAATAGGGCAAGCAACCACCACCAGCTCGATATTCAGCAGCGCACCTTTACGACTGCTGTAAACGAACTCCTCGACAACCTGCACCACCACGCATGGCAAATCGCCGTGCTGGTCACGGCAACCGCCCACCCAGCCCACGAACTGACCATGATGCAGATTGCCGAGCAGCGTCTCCAGCACGAGCACCTCCTCGTGATGAGCATCTCGCCCCTCACCCTCATTGACATTAACATGCTTGACCACGCCGCCCTGTGGGAAAGCTCGCTTGTCCTGTCTATCGCCCCGTCGCTGGTAGACATCTATAGCTTGAACGCCCACGCACCCCACGAGGACTTCGCAGGACGCGACCCCCGTGGCGTTGCCTCCGCGTCGCTCGGTGACACCGTGATAGACCTTGCCGTCGAGCGCATGGTGCGTGCCCTCGCTGACCTCCGCGCCACCAGCGACCCCAACCCGCTCCGCGCACTCTACGCCGCACGCCGGGCACGCATCGCCCAGCAACAACAGGAATAAGCTAGACCAAGCTACGGGAGACACTTGCCATGCTACGCTTTGCAGTTCCCTCGAAGGGGAACGGGTACGACTATTCGGTTGCCCTGCTCGAACGCTGTGGGCTGTCGGTGTCACGCGCCAACCCCCGCCAGTATATCGCGCGGCTCAAAGGCATACCCGACACCGAACTACGCCTGCACCGCCCACTTGATATTGTGGAAAAGGTAGCGAGCGGCGACATTGACATGGGCATCACCGGTCTCGACACCGTGCGCGAACTGCACGACAACGAAGATAGCGTGCTCGTCTTGCTCGATGATCTCGGCTTTTGGCGCGTCGAACTGGCATTTGCCGCGCCACAGACGTGGATTGATGTAAGCACATGGGCAGACCTCGCCGACTTGTCGGTCGAGTTTCAGGAGCGGGGGCGACCGCTGCGGATTGCCACCAAGTTCCCCAACCTCGTGCGCCAGTGCTGCCGCGAAAACGGTATCAATGTCTTTCACCTGATCCACTCGGAGGGCGCAACCGAAGCCGCACCCGGTCTGGGCTATGCCGACATCATCGCCGACATCGTTGAGACGGGCGGGGCACTGCGCGACAACCAACTGAAACTGGTGGGTGGTCCGATCCTCCGCTCCCAAGCCTGCCTCATCGGGAGCCGCCGCTCGCTCGAACGCCACCCCGAACGCGACACTCTCGTGCGGCAACTGCTCGAACGCATCGAAGCACAGCTCGCTGGGCGCACGTTGCACGACGTGACCGCCAACATCGCGGGCACCTCTGCCGACGAAGTGGGGCGTAAGGTGACGAGCGTTATAGACCTCGCGGGCTTGCAGGGTCCGACCATCGCGCCGGTGTGGAACAAACACAACAACGGCACACAAGCCGACGGCACCGTATGGTTCGCCGTGAATATTGCCGTACCGCGTGACCTGCTGTTCGCCACCGTAGACCACCTGCGCGAAATTGGCGCAAGCACCGTAACCGTAACGCAGGTACAGTACGTATTCAAGCACAGTAGCCGCGCCTACGAACGCCTGATGGCGCAGTTGCACCCGGCGCACACCTAGCCCTACTCAGCGCGGTATGTCGCCCAACCCGGCAAGGCAACCCCGCGCCACCTGCCGCTGCATCAGTGCGGTGTGAGCCAGCCCTCACTCGACAGGGTACGGCGCACCGTGTATAATCACAGCGGGCAACGCATTCGCCAGAGGTACCAGAAACTATGTCGCGTCTGACACGATTATTTTTGCTCCTCCCACTCACGCTTCTGCTGGCATCCTCAGCCGTTGCGCCGCGTCCATTGCCACAGCCGCGCGAACGCCCCGCCGCACCGCAGGTCGCCCCGTCCTTCGGTCTCAACACGCACCTTGCCACCCGCTACCCCGACCCCACATCTATGCAGGTGCCCGCCGCCATTGTCGCGCAACTCGGTGTGCAGTGGGTGCGCGAAGACTTTCACTGGCACCGCGTCCAGCCTGCCCCCGACGTGTGGGACTGGCGATTCACCGACGCGGCAATGCGCGCACTGCTGCGCCGCGACATTGAGGTACTCGGCGTGCTCGGTCCGTCGGTGGGGTGGGCAACCCCTGAACCCAACGACCCGCAGCACGATGTATCGTACTATGCCCCCGATCAAGCCAAGTTTGTGACCTATGCGCGGGGTGTCGTGCGCCGCTACAAGCAATACATCAAGCACTGGGAAATCTGGAACGAACCCGATAACCCGCTCTTCTGGCAACCCACCCCCGACCCGCAAGCCTACGCATCACTCCTCATTGCTACCAGCAAGGCGATCAAGGCAGAAGACCCCGACGCGCACATCCTGATCGGCGGCTTCAACCCCTTCGACAGCGCATTCAGTCAGGGCGTAGTAGATGCGGGCGCGTGGGAGCATTTCGACATTCTGGCGATCCACCCCTACGTAGACCCTTTCACCCCCGAACAGGGCAACCTCGCCGCCGCCCTCGATGTGACCCACCTGCTGAACTACTTGCACGGCGAGAAACCGATCTGGGTCACAGAAATCGGCTGGGCGAGCGGACCCGGCGACCGCGACCAACGTGGTCTCAGCGACGCGGAGGCACAGGCGAGTTACCTTGTGCGTTCGCTGCTGCTACTCTGGGAAGCAGGCGTAGAGCGTTCTTTCTGGTACATGCTCAAGGACGACGCGCACAACCCGTATGGCTTGATCGCCTATGGCGAGGGACGCACCGACATGCGCTCAACCCTCTATAAGCCCGCATTCTATGCCATGCAGACGCTCAACCAGCAGACCCGCGACACTATCTTTCTTGAGCGGCGCGACATGTTTGAGCAACGTGTCGTCGAGCCATTCAGCAGCACCAGCCTTGCGTCGTGGGTGCGTCCATCGCAACCCAACGGCACCCTTGCCCTGAGTGACAACGGTGTCGCCAGTCTCGCCTACAACTTCTCGACCCGTGGGAATGATTACGTCGCGTTCGAGCAACGTACCCCGCTCGCCTTGCCCGGCGAACCCTACGCCGTGGGGATGTGGGTGTATGGTGACGGTACCGACCACCGCCTGCGCGTGTGGCTACGCGATGCCGAGGGCGAAGTACTGCAATACACGCTCGGCATTGTCGGCGAACCGGGCTGGCGGTTTCGTTTCGTGCCGATCAACCGCCCCGTTGAGGCAGGCAACCGCGTATCGGGCAACGGCGACGGCTGGCTGACCTACCCCGCGACGATACAAGCCGTGCTCATTGACGATGCCGCCGACGCGGATCAAGCGACTGGCACCGTGTACCTTGATAACATTACGGCGATCTATGGGCACGAAATCTACAACTTCCGCCTCCAGCGCGACAGTGCCCACCTCGATATTGTCTGGTCGCCACCGCGTGCGCGGGTCAACCTCGGCACTACCGCCCAGTATGGCGTGCTCATCGCGCGGAACGGTGGCTCGCGGTCACTCCCCGCCGCGAACGGGCAGTTCAGCCTGATTGCCGAACCTACCCCCTTCTACCTCTGGCACAAACGCTAAACGCCCCCACCAGTCGCACGGGCTGGCAGGGGCGTAGCTCTTTTCGTTGCGCGGGCAGGCGGCACAGCACGGTGGGTGCGTGCCGCCTGCCCAGCACGGTGCTCAGGCGGCGTACTGACGGCTGGGGTTGGTGTGCGCCGCCGCCGCGTCGTGCAGCAAGAACTGCTTGACCTCGTGCGCGTAGACATGCGGCTGTTCGACCATGGGGACGTGCCCACAATACTCGATCCAGCGCAGCGTGCTACCGGGGATCGTCTCGGCGGCACTCTGCACAAACGCCGGGAGCATCACTTGGTCTTGGTGCCCCGATAGCAAGAGCGTCGGCACCGTCAGGCTTTCCATTGCCTCGCGCAGTGCCGGGTTGCCCAAGCTGATCGAGTTTTCGAGCGACGTGCGCCAGTCCATCTGCATAAAGTCGTTATAGCCCTCAAGCAAGACCTGCGTGTCACGCGGCATGCCAAAGAAGAACGGACGCGCGATGGTATAGGGCAGGGTCAGGTTAGCACCCGCCACCACCAGCCACAACTGGACTGCCGTCTGCCACGGCTTGGTGAAGCTCCACCACGGGTGCAGCAACTCAAGAAAGGGGGCTGTCTTGTAGTAGACAACCTGATTGACGAGTTCACTCGCCCCAAGCCCGATGCGCCCAAAGCTGGTCAGGATGAGCTTCGTCACGCGGTTGGGGTGCTGGGCTGCAAGATGCACCGCGACTGCCCCGCCAAACGAATGCCCCGCCAGCGCAAACGGGGGCAGGCGCAAGCGGTCGGCGAACTCCAGCACAACATTGGCAAGGCTTGTTGCTCCGGTGACATCGCGCAACGGTGGCGACTCGCCGTGTCCCGGCAAATCAAGAGCATACGTCGTGAACGACGCTTCGAGGTCACGCATCATCAGATACCAGTGACGCGACGAACCACCCCAGCCGTGCAGCAGAATCAATGGCGGACCCTCACCACTCACGCGGTACGTGACAGCACCCGTTGACAGGCGCACGCGTTCTGACGGCACCATCTCAACATCATCAAAAAACATGGAGACTTCCTTCTGTTTGTGTTATAGTCGCGGTTGCTGAGACCGGCTGCATGCCCCTCACCCATGCATCCTGCCACAGGGCAACATTTTGTCTTGCCGTGTGCAGAGACATCTTCATGTTAGGTCAGAGAGTTACAGCCCGGTTGCTATGAAGCACCGCACGGTGTCGCACCGGTCAGTGCATTGCTATAGTATAATTGCAGCAGGAGAGCTATGCAACACGCATACCGACAAACAGTGCCTACGCGCTCGGTCACTGCCCCACCGCAGCTGGCGGTGGTCATCCTGAACTATAACCGGGCAGACCTGCTGCGGGCGTGCCTTGAGTCGATCTATGCCCACCCACCCCAGTGTCAGCTTGCGGTGTGGGTCGTAGATAACGCCTCGCCCGACGACAGTGTGGCGATGGTACGCCAGCACTTCCCGCAGGCGCATCTGCTGGTCAGCCCACGCAACGGGGGCTTTGCTTACGGCAACAACCTTGCGCTCCGCCTGATCGCCGGGTTGCGCCCCACCACCACCGACTACACGCACTATACCCCAGCGACGACCTCAGGCGTAGCGTTTGCCAGTGACTACACTCTGCTGCTCAACAACGACACGATAGTACCAGCCGGTGCCTTCGACCAACTCGTCGCGTACCTCGAACAGCACCCCACTGTGGGGGTGGTGGGTCCACGGTTACTGTTGCCCGACGGTACGCTCGACAAAGCATGCCGCCGCTCGTTCCCATCGCCCGCCGTCGCATTCTATCGGCTGAGTGGGCTGTCCGCCCTGTTCCCGCACCACCCGCAGTTCGGACGCTACAACATGACCCATCTGTCGCCCGACGTGGAAACCCCCGTTGATGCGGTGGTGGGAGCGTGCATGCTGCTCCGCACGGCGGTCATCCGCGAGGTCGGCGTGCTGGATGAACAGTATTTTATGTATGGCGAAGACCTCGATTGGGCGTATCGCATCAAACAGTACGGTTGGCAGATCGTCTACTACCCCGACGTGGTGGTGTGGCATCACAAGCGGGCATCGAGCACGCGCCGCGCCATGCCGTCCATTCGCGCTTTCTACCATGCGATGCGTATTTTCCATCGCAAGCACTATGCTGCCACCACCCCGGCACCCCTCAACACCCTGATCGGTACTGGTATCACGCTGAAGGAATGGTATACCCTTGGACGTAACTACCTCCGCCCCGCCGCCGCCCGCCGCGTCCGGTAATCGCCCGGCGATGAGCGGCAAAACAAACAGTACCACGCGCAACCAGCACGCCCCCTTCCGCCGCCTCGCCCGCGCACGGCGGCGCACGGCAACGGGCATCCTGACGCTGGGGCTGATGCTGTGCGACGTGCTGGCGATCAACGGGGCGTTCATTGGTGTGTACCTCCTCAACCGTGAGCATCTGGTCGCCAGCACCAGCATTGCCATCCCAAACGAAAGCACAACGATCTGGTTTTACATTGTGCTGGCAAACTTAGCGTTTGCCCTCGCCTTCGGCTCACAGGGGTTATACTGGTTGCGGCGCGGGGCATCACGCATTGACGAAGCCTACAAAGTTTCGATTGCCATCCTGCTGGCGACGATTGTTGTGACCCAGCTTATTCCCATCGTGATGCCAACCTTTGGCTACCAGCGCGTCCCGTGGACTCCGCAGACGATTCTGCTTGCGGCAGCCTTCGGGGTTGTCGCAACGCTCACCATTCGCAGCTTTCACCGCTGGCTCGTCACGCGCCTGCGGAGCAACGGCATAGATACGGTACGCACCGTGATCGTCGGGGCACGCGAACCGGGGCTATTTGTGTGGCGCACCATCCGGCGTGCGCCCGAACTGGGCTACCGGGTGCAGGGCATGCTCTCGGACAATTACCCACTCGGCACCGTCGTCGAAGACCTGCCCATTCTCGGACGGATCGAACAACTGGGGCGTGTCGTGCGGGCAACCCGCGCCGATGAGGTCATCATTGCGCTGTCGCGGCGGTCGCAGCAAGACCTGATGGACATTGTTGCCCTCGCCGAAGATGAAGCCGTCGCGGTGCGGGTCTATCCTGACACGTTCCAGCTGATCACGAACAACGAGGTATCCATTGGAGACATTAGCGGGCTACCCCTGATCAGTGTTCGCAACGCAGCACTCGAAAATCCATGGAACCAGTTCCTCAAGCGCACACTCGACGTAGCCGTGTCGGTGCTCGTCTTGATCGTGCTATCGCCGCTGATGCTGCTGGTCGCGCTCCTCATTCGCCTCGATTCGCCGGGCAAGGTCTTTTTCATTCAGGAGCGTGTGGGGCTGGACAACCGCCCGTTCAACATGCTCAAGTTTCGCACGATGCGGAACGACGCAGAGACGCGGGGACCGGGCTGGACAACCGCCAACGATCCGCGTGTGACCCGGCTGGGCAACATCTTGCGCCGCACCTCCGTAGACGAATTGCCGCAGTTTATCAACGTGCTGCTGGGCGAGATGAGCGTCGTCGGACCGCGCCCCGAACAGCCGCAATGGGTCGTGCAATTCGAGCAGCAGATACCCCACTACATGCGCCGCCACAAAGAAAAAGCCGGTGTGACTGGGTGGGCGCAGGTCAACGGGCTACGCGGCGATACGTCTATTGAGGAACGCACGCGCTACGATCTCTACTACATCGAAAACTGGTCGCTCCTCTTCGACATCAAAATTATCATCCGTACCATCGTTAGTATTGTCAGTGGCACCCAGAAGAACGCATACTAACGCTTACGTGCGCGCCCGCGTTGTCAGTGGTGTGTGCATGCTGGCGATCCTTGCGTCCGCTTGTCAGGGCATCCCCCCGCTGGCACAGCAACCCACGCCCACCCCGACACCCGCCCCAACGGTCACGCCCACCCCGTCGCCGCAGGCAACTGCCCCACCCACCGCGACAGTGGCACCGGAAGCCACCCCCACGCCGCCTGCTCTGCCCACCACAGGCAACAACCTGCGGATTGGGTTGGCAACGCTACCCGATGACCTGCTGCCCTATCACCGCGATGTCGCTGACCAACGCCTGACTGACCCGATCACCGAACTGCTGTTTCCGTCGCCGCTCCTCCCACGCGCCTACGCCTACACCGCCGGGGGCGCACTGACGGCACTGCCGGAAGCTATTGTGACCGTGATCCCCGTATTTCTCGATGCCAACGGCGACCTCAGCCCGCAACCCACCGACACCACCGCACAAGCGACTCAGATCGGCATCACCTGCCGTTGGAACCCCGATCTGCGCTGGTCAGACGGCACGCCGCTTACAGCAAGTGACTCCCTGTTTGCCTACGAAATGGCACAACAACAATCGCTCGGCACCCGCGCCGATGAACGGCTCCAGCGCACCGCCGATTACCAGCAGATAGACCCCCACACCACGTTTGCCCTGCTCCAACCCGAACTGCTGACCAGCCCCCAACCCACCGACCCCGCCGCCCTCGACCTGACCACCAGCGACCGCCTCGATGCCTGCTGGCTGCCCCTGCCCCGCCATGCCCACAGCAACGACCCAACCGACCCAACCACACCACCGAGCGCGGGGCAACCGCAGCCCCTCAGCTACGGTGCCTATACACTCGCCACACACGACGACGAGCGCATTGTCCTGCACCGTAACCCCTATGCGCCGGGTGCCGCCGACCTGCCCGCCGATACCATCACGTTTGTGGCGGCGGGTGATGCCGCCAGCATGTATACGGCGGTAGCGACCGGACAGCTTGACCTCGCCGTGAACGAGCAACTTGCCCCCGGCGACCTTGCCGCCCTGCCTACCCGTGACACGACAGTGGCGGTGACACGCCTGCCCGGTCCCGTTTGGGAGCATCTCGACTTTAACCTGTCGTTCGCACTGCTTGAGCAACCCGCCGTGCGCCACGCCATCGCCCATAGCATAGACCGCACAGCCCTTGCACGCGACCTCTACGCGCCCCCCGACCTCGTGCGCGACAACTGGCTGCCGCCTGCCCACCCACTGGCTGCGCCCGCCGAGCAACTCACCCGCTACCCCTATGACCCTGCGCGAGCAGCAGCCCTGCTGGCGGCAGCCCAGCTGATAGATACCGACGGGGATGGCTTCCGCGAACAGACCATAGACCACAACAGCGACGGTAGCTTCGAGAGTAGCGTCCCGATCACGCTCACCCTCCGAATGAGTAGCGACAACCCCATCCGTACCACCATTGCCCGCCAGCTACAGGGCGACCTCGCGGCGGTTGGGCTACGCCTCGCCCTGCTCGATACCCCCACCGCCGACCTGCTGCGCCCCGGCGGGGTGCTGTTTCGGCGCGAGTTTGAACTAGTGACGTTTGCGTGGCTCACTGCCCCCGACCCGCGCGGCTACGAGCTGTGGGCGTGCGATGCTATCCCGGCTGCTAGCAATGGCTGGCGGGGAGCCAATGTGACGGGGTGGTGCAACCGTATTGCCGACACCGCCATGCAAGACGCAGCCCGTGCGCTCGCCGCCACCGAACGCACCGCCAGCTATCACACCCAGCAGGCGGCATTCACCGCCGACCTGCCGGTGCTGCCCCTCGTGCAACGCCCCATTGTCGTCTTCGCCCATCCCCAGTTACAGGGCATCACCCCCGACCCGCTTGCGCCCATCACATGGAACCTGCCGACGTGGAGCCTGCCATAGCCGGCTAGGGCGAGGGCTGTTATTGTGCTGTAACTGAGCCTGATATCATAATAGGTAATACGCTACCGCCATGGTATCCGTAGGTCTTCCACAATTTACTGGAACGCTGGCGAAGCCGCCGGCAACACAAACGAAGGAGTGAAGCGTTCATGGAGTATGCTCTACAGACGCAGCCGTATCCTCACGTACCCCAAAACCAGTCGCACGGTACTCTACGAAAGAGGATTGATATGACGCAGACAGTCGCCGACGTGATGCACACAGGAGTCATCACCTGCCTCGCTACTGAATCGGTGCAACGAGTTGCTCGCCTCATGGTTGAGCACGACATCAGTTCCCTCGTCGTCACAGACGAAAATGAAAGCATGGTTGGGCTTGTGACCCGCACCGACATTGTGAAAACGCAAACCGAAGCAGCAAAAGACACATCGCCCGCCGAGATAACAGTCAGCGCGATTATGACCCCACATGTTGTGTCCGTCCACAGTCACGACCCAATGAGCAAAGCCGTCGAACTTATTCTTGAGAAGCATATCCACCGCGTCGTCGTGGTTGATAACGGCTCGCAACGTCCCATTGGGATACTCTCTGTCACCGACATTGTGAATCACCTTGCCCGCTAGCGACAAGCGTACCCCGGCATACCCGCCAAGCAATACGCACAATGCGGTGTCAGTGCAAGTAATCGTAGACTTGCCAAACCCACAATGAAACGCCGTGGACCACGAGCCAGCACAACGTAGCCGCAGCCACTAGCTGCCCCGCCTGCCCACGGCGTAGCACCATAGCCACCAGCACACCGCCCCCTGCACACAAGAGGGGGTAGCTAAACTGTTGCCAGCGCACCCCCTGCTGTGCCACCAGCAGCAACCCAAACGACGCGATCACACCCAGCAACCACGCCAGCAGCAACCACGCCAGCATAGCCCGGTGTGGGGCAGTATTGCGCCCCAGCCACACCACGCCCACCCCAGCCACCCCCACGACCACCAAGAGGGCGGTCAGGCGGCTGTCGGGCAGTAGCGTACTCTG
>CAZNQP010000002.1:0-68613 GCA_964575355.1 uncultured Chloroflexaceae bacterium | reverse complement strand
ACTCTGCGCCACACCAATGAGCGCGGGCAACAGGTCAGGGGCAGTGGTGGGGCTACCAGCGGCGCGTGCGCTCCGCTCGGCGAACAGCGCGACGTACTGCGGCGCAGAATAGTACACCCCAGCGACAACCGTTGCCGCCAGTGCTCCGGCAGCCGTCAACGTCGCCAGTCGTGCCCGTTCAGCGGGGACACGCCACGCCTGCCCTGCCAGCAAGAGCCACGCCATCGCCAGTACCAGCACCAGCGAAATTGTCACGCCGAGATGCGACAGGAGCGGCACCGCAACCAGTGCCGCCAGTGGCAGCAGGCGCGGCGTGCGCTGTACCGCGAGCAGTACCAGCACAGGCATCGCCAACACCTGCCCGATCAGGTTGGCATATTCCCCAATCGAGAACGATGCCAGCACCGGCGGGGGGAGCACATACAACGCCGCCGCACACACCGCCGCAGATTGCCCCACACCGCCGCGCCGCAGCATAAACCACAGCAGCAGTACCACGGCACTGTCGAGGACTGCCGCCGCCGCCTGTATCAACAGCACGCGGCTGTCAATATCGCCGGGTACCAGCGTGAGCAGTGGCGCAATGGAGAGGTAGCCACCGGGCGGGTAGGGCACCTGCCCGCCCCCCCGCGAGGCAGGCAAGCCTTCGGTAAAGTAGACGTGCCCCAGCGCAACCTCTAGCAAGTTGTTGGCGTGCAGGCGGTGGTCGCTAAAGCGTGCCTGCGGGTGCAGCATGCCCCCCAGCCGCACACACAGCGCGAGCACCGCCAGCAGCAGCGGTGCTGCCCACGCCTGCCCCCGTTGCCACCACACGCCCGTCGTGGTGCGCCACACCGCCCCCTGCCGCCCACCTGCAAGCGGCAGGGTTGCCCACGCTATGCCCGCCACCAGCCACGCCAGCACCACCAGTCCGGCAATCGTCGGGGCTACGAGAGTCAGGGCAAACCGTTGCCACGCCAGCACCACCGCCAACCCAACCACCAGCACGAGCGCGTGCAGCAGTGCCCCCCGCACCCCCCACAGCATCCAGCGCACCAGCCCATAACTGAGCACCACCGCCAGCACCAGCCAGCCCAGCACCGCCCACGCAGGCGTGTGCCACCCAGTTGCCAGCGGGCGCACGCCAACCGCCTGCACCACCACCCCCAACGGGCGCGGGTCGCCGGGGGCGGCATAGCGGTCTGCCGCAACATCCAGCCACACATCGCCGCCGGGGGTGGCGTGCCCCAGCAGATGATAGTGGCGCGGGGTAGCCGCTATCGGCAACGTCACGGGTGGCGCGTCGCCGGGGCGCACCTGTGCCACCGCCGTGCTCCCCGTTGCCCGCCCACTGTTGGCAGTCAGCGTAAGTAGCCACCGCCCCCCACCCAAGCCGGGAAACGTGACATTCGCGGCGGGGTACGTCCAGCGGTAGCTGTAGCCGGGGGGGATCGCCCACCAGTCCCCAAGGGCGCGGTTGTCGGGTTCGGGGGCGTGAAAGCCGGTGAGGAAGGGTGCATCGTCGTGGCGGCGGCGCGTCTCAGGGTCGCCGCCGACGGGCAGCAACACGGGGGGCACCACCTGATACGCCACCGTCCAGAGACAGAGCGCGGTCAGCACAATCACCCCAACCGCCCGTGCATCGGGGAGCCACCCATGCCCGCTACGCCACGCGGCGAGCACGCTTACTGCCGCTCTAGCCGATACACGCCGTAATCGCAGATACCACTCCGCATCGTGTACCCATGGGCGACGTGCAAGCCCGCCCCAAACAGGACGCGGTAGTCGTCATCGCTACGGATGTAGCCGCCGCGATCCAGTGCGTGCATCGCGTGTCCAGCAATATTCCACGCATCCGGCGGCGGAATGTCTTCCATGATGAGCGCAACCCCGCCGGGGCGCAGCACGCGCGTGACCTCGCGCATTGCCTGCCGTACCACGGCATCGGGCAGATGATGCAACACCCCCAGCACCAGTACCGCCCCAAAGGACTGTGCCGGGAAGGGGAGCACCGTACCGCTCGCTACAAGGAACGTACCCAGATAGTGGGCGGCGGCGTGCCGGATGTAGTGTGGTGCCACGTCAATACCAACATAGTGGTTGGCGGGGAAGCACGGCGCGAACTCGCCCGTACCACAGCCAAAATCGAGAAACTCGCGCTGCCCCACATCACGCCACGGCATCAACTCCTGCTCGATCACCGCCTTTTCGCCACGGAAGCCATCCTCAACGACGCGGCGCAAGACGTTCCACAGTTGTGGGTTTTCGCTCACGCGATCCAGCATGTCGCTCATGACGTTCATACCGTCACCACTTCGTATTTGTTGCTGTGTGCCAAGCACAGAATGGACAAGCCGTAGGGCATGCGCCCACCTGCTGCCAGCCAGCCCGCTTCTAGGGCAAACGGCACACGCAAGGCATGGTTGACCGGGGGCGACGGGAGAGCAAGGTCAGAGTCTGCGCGTTCGAGCGCGGGCAAGGCTTTTTCGCTCAGGCGTTGCGCCACCGCCAGCGGGAAGAGCAGTGTATTGACATAGCTCCAGCGTTCGGGCACAAAGCCCGCCGCCCGCACCAGTTGCAGCACCTCGTGCGCGGTATAGCGACGACGGGTATGCACGGCGCGGTCGTGCTTGCTCCGCAGAAACTCGTAGGCGGGCAGGCGCAGCAACAGCCGCCCGCCGGGGGCGAGCACCCGCCGCATGTCGTGCAGGGCGGCTTCCTCGTCGGGCACACCCCGATGATACAGCACATCGAACGACGTAACGAAATCGAACGACTCATCGGCGTAGGGCAACGCCATGACCGAGCCGCGCACCAGCCGCCCCGCCAGCGTCTGGGCCGCCAACTCAAGCGCAATGTCCGCATAGTCCAGCCCCCACACCTCCCCGTAGCGGCGCAAGAAGTGCATGCTGCCCCCTGTGCCACAGCCTGCATCCAATATACGTATACGCAGGTTTGGGCGGTCACGGTAGAGCGGGTCAAGCAGGGCTGCTACCAGCGCACGCATGCCGCCATGCCACCAGTGGCGCGGTTCTATCGTGGGGAGCACTTCGTATTCGCTGCGTTCCACGCTGGGTATCCTATCGTTCGTCGCGGGAGACCATGCCGTAACGTCGGCGTTATTGTACCACGGGCGGGCAACCTCACTGGATAGTATTGCGTAATGTGCCCAGTGCAGGTGCCGCTAGCTCAACCACATCGCCGCGTGCCAGCCACGGACCATAGCCCTTCGTCTGGGCAAGCAGGCTACCACTTGCCACCGCCCCACTGCACAACAGGTCGCCGGGGAAGAGCGTTGCGTCGCGGCTGGCATACGCGATCATCTCGGCAAACGAGTAGTGCATTGCCAGTGCCAGCCCCCGCGAACGTTCTATGCTGTTGACGTGCGCGGTCAGGGTCAGCAACAACTTACCGTCGTCTTCGGTATACAGCTCTAGCTCATCGGGGGTTGCCAACCACGGACCAAGCGACAGCGCGAAGTCACTGCCCTTCGTCGCCCCCAGACCAAGCGGGTCTTCCTCGGCTTGTACGTCACGCGCCCGCCAGTCGTTGACCAACACATAGCCCGCGATGTAGCTCGCGGCGGCGGCGGCGGGAATATCGCGCCCCATCTGCCCGATCACACAGCCGAGTTCAAGCTCATAGTCAAGGGCTGTGGTCTGCGGCATGGGCAGGACATCGTCGCACCCATACACTGCCCCCGCATTGCCAAAGGCGAACGCTGGGAAGCGGTACCACTCACCCGGTAGCGACAGCCCAGCTAACTCGAATGCTACCCGCGCGTGCTCCTCGAAGCATTCGAACAGCCGTATGCTGGTGGGGCGCGGCAGTGGCGACAAGAGCCGTACCTGACTGAGGGGCAGGAGCATCGGCACGCCGCCAATCGCAATGTTCCCTTCTGCCCCGTGGTCGTGCTGCCCGTTGCCGCCACGCGGAGCATCGTCGGTGATGCGTGCCATGTCATCACCTAGCATCTCGATCACCGCCGCCACAATGGCACCCGCCGTCTCGACGTTGACCTCATCCTGATCGCCCTGCAACAAACTGGGCATCGTCCACTGCAAGCCGTCCGGTTCTGCCAACACCAGCGGTGCCGCCGCCGCGAGGTCAACCACCGCATCACCCACCAGCACCCCCGCCCGTGCTGCGCCATCGGGGGGACGAAATGTTACTATTCGCATTGTGCGCTACCCTGCCAGAAAGTTGTGGAGCAACTGCTTGCCGTGCTCGGTCATAATTGACTCAGGGTGGAACTGCACGCCATGCACCGGGTACACACGATGTTGCACGCCCATGATAATGCCGTCATCAGTCCACGCCGTCACCCGCAGGTCAGCGGGTAGGTCTTCGCGGCGCACAATCAGCGAATGGTAGCGCGTCGCCGGAAACGGGGTCGGCAGGTCGGCAAAGATACCCGCCTGCTCGTGATAGATCGCCGAGCGTTTGCCGTGCATGACTGTTGGCGCACGGACGACCGCCCCACCGAATGCCGCCCCGATTGCCTGATGCCCCAGACACACCCCCAACGTGGGGATGGTCTGCCCCAATGCGCTAATCAGGTCAATGCTGATGCCCGCCTCGGCAGGGGTACACGGTCCGGGGCTGACGACAATGCGCTCCGGCTGACGGGCGGCAATCTCTGCCACACTGGTTTTGTCGTTGCGCAGCACGGTCACGGTAGCCCCCAACTCGCTAAGATACTGAAAAAGGTTATAGGTAAACGAGTCGTAGTTGTCGAGCAGTACGACCTGCATAGCCCGTTCTCCTGTTCGTTGCATCGGGTCAATTCTCCCCGGTATGGCGTTTGTGCTATTGTAGCATGCGTTCGGGTGTCGCCGGGTCAATGCGTTGTCGTGCATGCTACAATACAGCTACATCCCGCCCGATGTGAGAGGAACCAGCCTGTGCCCGAACATAGCCCGCTCGAAATAGTGCAGACCCTCGCCCGCCAGCGCGACGTAGCGGGCAGCAACCCCCTGACAACCATAGCGACGCGCGCAGGCAACCCCGGCACAACAGTCAGCCACCTGCCGATCAACGGCGCATTGACCCATGCATGGGTGCAGGTCATTGGCGAAGCATTTCGCCCGCACCAAGCGCAGGCAGTGTCATCACTCCGACGCGGCGACCCCTTTGTGTTGCAGGGTGCCGCCCCACTCACGCACCGCAGTATGCACCTACTCACCCTCGAACACATCCTAGCCAAGCCACACACGACGGTCTTGCTGCTCGCCCCCGACGACTCCGCTGCCGCCCAACAGATAGCCAGCATCCGTGCGCTTGCCGCCCCCATTCAGGGGCGCGTGCGTGCCAGCCACGTCGCGGCAACCACTGCCGCCCGCGAAGCCGCCTACCACAACCTGCTCGCCCTCGCGCCCCACACGCTGCACAGCCGCCTGCTGCAACACCACGAACGCGGCTGGCGACCCTTCTGGGAACGGCTTGGCATGGTGGTGCTCCCCGATATGGAACACTATAGTGGTGTCGCAGCAGCCCATATTGGCGGGCTGTTGCTGCGGGTGTTGCGGCTTGCCCCCGCCAATACATTTCCAGTGCTGATGGCAACCCTCGCCAACCTACCCGATGCCCAGACGACGCTTGACCGGCTCACCGGGCTGTCGTGGCGCATCATCGCAGCCACCGACGGCGCAACCCCCGCGACCACCCTCGCCGTGTGGCGAGCAGGGCACGAGCGGCTACCCGATACGGTGACGCTGGCAACCGCACTGCAACGCACCGGCTACCACACCCACATAGTGGCACATCCGCTCGACAGCGCACGCATCGCAGACAGCCTGCCCAGCGGCACCCCCGCCGTCAGCCTCGGTGCCACGGTGCAACCCGCCGATGCCGTGCTCTGTTGTGGCTTGCCCGAAGCTACCGTGACGCTCCACGCGGCGGCAACGAGCGGCACCCGGCTGGTTGTGCTCGTTGCGGGCACGCACCCCACCGAGCAGACGATTGCGCGGCAAGCCCTGCAACCCAACCCAGCGTGGCACACTCCCCCGCTCAACGCGTATGTCGAGTCCTTCCACCTGTTGTGTGCTGCCAGCGAAAGCCCGCTCGCCCTCGATGAGGTTGCCGCGTGGCAAGCCGATGCCATCGTCAGCCATCTCTACGAAAAGGGCAAACTCAATCGCCTACCCGATGCCGATGCCGCATGGCACCCGCACCCCAAAGCACACGACCCCTACGTGCCCTTCAGCCTGCACGCCGTCAGCGAACCCGCCGTGGTATTGCACGACCAACACGCGACACCGCTTACCACGCTCGACCCCGCGAGCTTCAACCGCTGGGGGCACCCGGATGCCGCCCTCCCGCCGCTACGGGGCGGCTATCGCGTGACAGTAAGCAACGATGTCCCCCTCAGCCTGACCCTGCGCGCCGAAGCCCAGCCCCGCCGCACCCTCCCGCGTCGCCAGTGCAGTGTGCAGTTGCGCCAACAAGACACCCGCGCCAGTCGCAACCTCGCACTGCGGCGAGCAGTACCAATCGCGTGGGGGCGTGTCCTCGCCGACGAAGAGGTGATCGGCTACCGGGTGGCAGTGCCCGACCAGAGCGCAACACATCAACCGCTCAAGCAGCCGCTCACAGCAAGCTGGACAGCACCCGCCTGCTGGCTCGAATTGCCGTTGCGCGTCAAGGCAACCGACCAGATGATCGGGTGGTGTGTTGTGCTTGCCGTGCATCTGCTGAGCACCGCCAGTCTGCGCGACCTTGTGCCCGCCTACGATGCCGGCTTAACGCGCCTCTACCTGATTGACGCGCAACCCGGCGGCAGTGGCGTTGCCCACTGGCTCTACGACAACGCCGAGCAGGTGCTGCCGCTCGCCTACGACATCGCTCTCGATGCCCGCCATGACGCACTCCTTGAGCCAGTTGCTCGCCTCGATATGGACTGGTTGTTGCCCTTGCTCGGCGGCGAAAGCGAGCCTGCCCCAGTTGTCGTAGCAGTTGTGACCGCAACCCAGCCCGCCGCCCAGCCGCACGCACCCCCACCACCAGCAACGCGCCAGCGCAAACCACCCGGTGGTATCCCTCGTCTGCCCAAACCCAACAACCCGTCACCCACCGCGCCCGAACCTGCCGCCGCGCCCGAACCTGCCGCCGTGCCCGAACCCGCCAAGCCCCAACGCGGTAGCAGTGGGAAACGTACCAGCCGCCGCAAGAAAAGCGACGCGCCCCCGCCTGCCGATGTACCGCAACCCGCCGCCCCCGAACCCGCCGCCGCGCCGCAACCTGCCGCCGCCCCCGAACCCGTCACGCCGCAACCTGCCGCCGCGCCGCAACCCGAAATGACACCGCCTGACCCGGAAGCCATTCTGCAACGGCTGCAATCCATTCGTGCCCAGCAGGAGCCAGCCGCCCCGCGCCGCAACGCGCAACGTGGCAAAACCAAGCCCGCCAATACCCCCCCTGCCGAGCCGCGCTATCAGCCGGGTGACGAGGTACTATGTGTGCCCTACGGCATCGGCACGGTGCAGGCAGCATGGATTGATGCGGACGATGAGCAGGAACGACTCCGCGTCGCCTTCGCCGAACACGGCGAACTCGAAATCAATCCGGCGGTCAACAGTGTACGGCGCGCGCCCCCCGCTCCGCCGCCTGTAGAAGACGAAACAGGGGCGTGAACGGTCGTTAGCATTTGCACAGTACGTAACTTTCGGCTATGCTATAGACAATTATGTGATCTAAGACATAACACATGAGTAGGGGTCTGGCGTATGGAATTGCGGCATTTGCGTTATTTTGAGGCGGTTGCCCGCCACTCACACGTAACTCGTGCAGCAGAAGAATTGCATATTGCACAGCCTGCCCTCAGCAAGCAGATCAGCCAACTTGAGCAAGAACTCGATGTTGCCCTGTTTGACCGTGTGGGGCGCAACGTGCGCCTGACCGAAGCAGGCGAAGCCCTCTTGCCACACGTCCGCGCCATCCTCGCACAGGTCGAAGTCGCGCGGATCGAGATGGCAGAACGTATTGGGTTGCGCCGTGGGCGGGCGGTGATCGGCACCCCCCCCACCGTCAGTACCCAGCTTTTACCCCGTGCCCTTGTCGCGTTTCACCAACACTACCCCGGCATTGCCCTACGTCTGCACGAAGCAGGCGTACAAACACTGCTCGAATTGCTGGAAGCCGGGCTGTGCGACATGGCAATCGTCACCCTGCCTGTCGAAGAAGGCGCACTGACGGTCGCCGAACTGTTCCGCGAAGAGATGGTCATCGTCGCGCCACGCACCCACCCCATCGCAGCCCAGCAACAGGTTGCTATCGCTGATCTGCACGACCAGTCGTGGTGCCTTACCCCCAAAAACTACGAACTCCGCGAAGCAACACTCCGCATGTGTCAGGAAGCCGGGTATACCCCCCACGTCGTGCTCGACGGCGGCGAAATGGATACCCTCCTCGAACTCGTCGCTGCCGGGGTTGGCATCACGCTGGTGCCCCGCCTCGCGGTCAGCCCACACGCCGAACTCGCAATGCTGCATATCAGCGACCAGCGTGTTGAACGCTCAGTCGGCTTGGTATGGCGCGGCGACCGGGTCGCATCGCCAGCCGCGCGCGCCCTGCGCGAGTTCCTCGTTGATCACCTCCGCCAGCTCTACGCGGTGCAGTCTGCTGGCTACTAAACCAAGCGATTCACGCGTACTTAACGGTACCGCACACAAACCCGTCCGATTTTCCTATTTACAGTCGCCATCATTTGGTATATAGTAACCATTACTTAACCATGGCATCTTCGTCTGTCGGCTCATCGGCGGTATGCTAGTTCTCAGGGGCTGTTGGTCTGCAACCCGTTTTCTTCCTGACAGCACCCCGGCTGTTATGCGCTGGTATACCGGGACTGCTGCCGCACTGCCGGTTCATCCGCACGCTGCTTACGCTGGTATCGAGTATGGTGTTGCTTCGTTTGCACACCACCGCACTGAAAATGCAAGGAGGTATAATGTGGAAAGAGCCAGCCAACGTCCTTTGCGCCACCGTCTATTGCCACTCGTCAGTTCGCTCCTTATCTTCGCACTGATTGGCGTGATCTTTGCCAACCCAACCACCCCCGTCTACGCCGCCAACGACATCATCTACGTGAAGCCCGCTGCCACTGGCACAGGTGATGGCTCGTCGTGGGCAAACGCCACCACGCTCCAAGATGCCCTTCAGAACCAAGTCCAAGCCAACGATGGCGATCAGGTCTGGGTGGCAGCCGGTACCTACACCCCCACCGATGACACCAACCGCGCGGCAACGTTCAACATACCGTCGGGCGTTGCTGTTTATGGTGGATTCGAGGGCATCGCCAGTGAAGCCTCGCTGGATGACCGCGATCTCGAAGAACACACGGCTATCCTGAGCGGTGCCATCGGCGCAGCGACCGTCAACGACAACAGTACCTCGGTGGTCACGATGTCGGGCGCAAACAGCGACACCATCCTCGATGGCTTCTTCATCATTGATGGCAATGCGTCCGGCGGTGCAACGGGCGACCAGAACCGCAACGGTGGTGGGCTGTTTGCTGTCTTTAGTAGCCCCACGCTCCGCAACCTGACCTTCGTGGGCAACAGTGCCCTCGAAGATGGCGGTGCGGTGTTCTTTCAGTCGAACAACGGCAACACAACCCTCGTCAATGTCGTCTTCACGGGCAACACCGCCACCGAAAACGGGGGCGCAGTGACCTTCGACAGTAGCTTCTCCGGCAGCGTCAACATCGTCAACAACACGTTTAGCAACAACGAAGCCGCCACTGGCGACAGCTTCTTCGCGGGCACCAACACCACAACGACCGTCAAGAATAGCATCTTCTGGGATGACACGCCCCCTGCGTCATCGCACCTTGCCGGTACTGCCCCCACCGTTACCTTCAGCATTGTGCAGGGCGGCTTTGCGGGCAGCAACAACACCGACGTAGACCCGCAGTTCGTGGATGCCGATGGTGCTGACGATACCGTTGGCACCGTAGACGATAATGTGCGCCTCAATGCGTCGGTGCTCAGTGGGCTGACGCGCTCGCCTGCCATTGATAGCGGGCAAAACACCAGCCTACCCGGTGGTGTCGTCATCAATGCCACCACGCTCGACCGGGAAAGCAATGCCCGCCTCTTCGACTTCCCGGTGCCCAACAGCCCGACTATTCTCGACCGGGGCGCGTATGAGTTTGTCAACCTGCCACCGACCAACGTCACCATTGACGACAACACCATCATTGAAACCACCGAAGACGCTGATCTGGTGCCCAACCCCTTCCCCAGCAAAGTCGGCACGCTGGCAACCAACGACCCCGACAATGCCGCCGAGAATGGCGAAGGTGATACGCACACCTACGAAATCGTCTCGGTGACGGACAACGACGGCAACACAGACAATACCGCCCCCTTCGACTTTGCGATTGTCAACGATGATGAACTCGAAGCCACCCGCGACTTCAACTTTGAGGTGAACGCCGACAAAGAGTTCACCGTTGCCATCCAGACCACGGACTCGACAGGCTTGACCCTCGCGGATAACAGCCCCCCGGTAGACCCGGTTGAGCTGACCATCACTATCGAGGATGTGAACGAACGCCCCAACGACCTGACCCTCACCGACGACCTCGACGACGACGGTAACACGCCCAACTTTGACAACGCCACGGTTGACGTGCGCGAGAACCAGCCTGCCGGTACTGACATCGGGACGTTCACGACCGACGACCCGGACGTGGACAACCCGACCGAAGACCACACCTACACACTGGTGACGGGCACGGGGAGCGAAGATAACATCTTCTTCCAGATTGACGGTGATAAGCTGCAAACGGCAGCCATTCTCAACTTTGAAGACCGCCCCACCGACCCGATTTACACGATCCGCGTTCGCACCACTGATCAGGGCGGGCTGTTCATCGAAGAAGTGTACACGATAGAGGTGCTGGACGAACCCGACGCTGCCGATGCGATCCGCATCAACCCCAGCAACCAGATTGCCGAAGATGCCCCGGTCAACACGATTATCGGTTCGCTGGCAGCCCTCGCCGAAGACCCCGACCCGCCCTACACCTTCACACTGGTTGATACTGCAAACTACCCGGACAACAACGCCTTCACCATCTTGACCAACGGCGCAAGCCGCCTGCAAATCACCGATGTGAGTGAACTCGACTTCGAAACGAAGAAGAGCTATCGCCTCCGCATTCAGGCGGTTGGTACTAGCACCGGTGCTGTTCCCTTCGCGGCAGACGTACTGGTACAGGTGACCAACGTCAACGAGGCACCCACAGCCGTCGAACTCGACCCGTCGAGCGTTGCCGACACTGACCCGGTGGGCACGCAGGTCGGCGTACTGACCACAGTTGACCCCGACACGGCTGGCACCGGCAACGAGAACAACGACAGCTTCACCTATACCCTCACCGATGATGCGGGTGGGCTGTTCACCCTCGGCGCGGGTGCCAACAATGACAAAGTCTTGCTGAACCAGACACGCCCGGCTGTCGGCAGCTACGACATCACCGTGCAGTCGGAGGATAGCGGCGGACTGACCATCAGCAGCACGCTGAGCATAACCGTTACCGATGGCAACCGTCCCCCCAGTGCGCTCGCCTTCACCGCTGACCCAGACCTGCCGAGTGACTTCGTGCCGACCGGCACAGACGTGGGTACCTTCAGTGTGACCGACCCAGACGCGGGCGACACCTTTACCTACCAACTGATTGACGGCACAGGCAGCACCGACAACGCACGCTTCAGCATCAGCGACGACACGCTCCAGAATGCTGAGCCACTCTTCCCCGGTGAGTACACCATTCGGGTTGAGGCAACCGACCCCGACAACAACACCATCGAAGAAACCCTCACCATCACGATTGAGGGCGACTTCATCATCTACCTGCCTGTGATGACGACTACCGACTAACCACTTCCTCCATTGCCAACCAGTACGCCCCCGCTCAATGTCTTGAGCGGGGGCGTATGCATGTGGTACAACAGGAGCCTGCCACAGGGTACACGGGGAGGCAGGTGCGACAGGAGTGGCTGCTAATCGAGATGGCGCAGGCGGGCAAAGCTGGCAAGGAGCCGTTTTTCACCTGCCGCCTCAAAATGCACGACCACCTCTTCGTCATCATCCACGACGCGGCTCTGGGTTACGACCCCCTCGCCGAACGTCCGGTGGAGCACGCGTTGCCCCGCAAAGAACCGCACCTGTGGCGCAGGAGCGTCAGCGGCATTAGCCGTGGCACCCGCACTACCCCGGCGACGCTGGCGCGTGGCGGGCGGCACGGCAACTACTGGGCGACGGGCAGCTTGCTCTAGCAGGTCTGGGTCAAAGCTACGGATGTCGCGCAGGAAGCGCGAAGGCTCACTCAGCGAGGTACGCCCGAAGCTGGTACGCCGGAACGCATACAGCAGATAGAGCAGGCGACGCGCCCGTGTGACACCGACGTACAACAGGCGGCGTTCTTCCTCGATCTGGTCGGGGTCATCGAGGGTGCGGCTGTGTGGCAACAACCCCTCTTCTAGCCCCACAAGAAACACCACCGGGTACTCCAAGCCCTTTGCCTGATGCAACGTGATACACGTCACGGTATCCTGCTGGTTCGCCATGCCATCAATATCAGATACCAGCGCGACCTCTTCAAGGAAGGTGGCGAGTTGTGCCCCAGTCGCCAGACCAAGGTAGTCACCTGCCACGTCGCGCAATTCGAGGACGTTCGCCCAGCGGTCGCTACTCTCGTCTTCGCCATATTCACGCCGCAACGCATCGCGCAGTTCGATCCGCTCAGTCACATAGTCAATCAATGCTGGCAAGTCGTGCGTGTCACGGGCGGCAGTCAGGTCATCAATGAGCGCGGCAAACTGGAGCAGGGCATTCCGGGTACGCGGCGCGAACGGGAGCGGTGCCGCCGCCCCATCGGTGCGCTGCAATTGCTGCAACACCCCAAACAGCGATAGCCCACGTTCAGCGGCTTCGCGCTGGAGGGTAGCAACCGTTTTGTCACCGATACCACGCGGCGGTGTGTTGATAATACGCTCTAGGCTTACACTATCGGCGTGGTTGGCGATCACACGCAGATATGCCAACACGTCCTTCACTTCCCTGCGCTCGTAGAAACGGGTACCGCCGACAATCTGATAGCGCACGTTGCGGGCAATCAAGGCTTCTTCCAGCACGCGGCTCTGCGCGTTGGTGCGGTACATAATTGCACAGTCGCCCGCCTGATACTCGCCGCTGTGGAGCAGGCGCGAAATCTCCTCGACGACACGCTGGGCTTCGTCGTTTTGATCGTACCCCTCAATGAGGCTGACCTTCACCCCGTCGCCGTTCTGCGTCCAGAGTTGCTTGGCGTGCTTGCGCTGGCGGCTCCCACTCATCACCGCCTGTGCCGTCGCCAAAATCGCCCCTGTGCTGCGGTAGTTTTGCTCAAGCAGCACCACCTGCGCGTCGGGGTAGTCGTCTTCAAACTGCAAGATGTTGCGAATATCGGCACCGCGCCACGCATAGATACCCTGATCGTCGTCGCCCACGACAAACAGATTACGCTTGTGTTGCGCCAGCAACCGGACGAGCACATATTGGGCGCGGTTGGTATCCTGATATTCGTCTACCAGCAGGTAGCGGTATCGCTCGTGATACTGCGCGAGCACCGCCGGGTGCTGCTGCAACACCTGCACCATCACCATCAGCAGGTCATCGAAATCGAGCGCGTTGCTTTCGGTCAGCAACTCCTGATAACGTTGGTAACAGCGCGTTACAATCTCGTCGTAGTAGCTCCGGTTGTAGCGGGCATACTCCTCAACTGTGACCAATTCGTTCTTTGCCCGCGAGATCGTACCGAGGATTGCACGCGGATTGTAGCGTTTGTCATCCAGTTTCAGTTCGGCGACAACCCGCTTCATCACCCGTAGCTGGTCGTCGCTATCGTAAATCAGGAAATCGCGCTCGCGCCCCATATGCTGCATATCGCGGCGCAACCACCGCGCACAGATGCTATGGAACGTGCCCATCGTCAACCCATCCACCGACGACCCAGCGAGACCGTGCAGTCGTTCGCGCATTTCGCGTGCCGCACGGTTCGTGAAGGTCACGGCGAGAATGTGATAGGGGTCAATGCCAATCTCGCTGACCATGTAGGCAATGCGGTGCGTCAGCAGACGGGTCTTGCCGCTGCCCGGTCCCGCCAGCACCAGCACAGGACCGTGGACAATTTCGGCAGCCGTGCGCTGGGCGATATTCAGTTGCTCAAGCAGGGGTACAGTCATGACGTATTCCTGTGCTAGTGTGTCTGTGTGTATAGTAGAGACCCTCCCCCCACTTGTCAACCGTCTGCCATGCATTGCCTGCCGTGCCACACCCATACCCATACCCACACCTGCGCCCCCCACCGCGAGACACACGACGTGCTGTATAGTGGCATGCCCTGCACGGTGGCACCCGTGCGGGCGGGCAGGTGCAGCTACCTATTGCGCTCGTGGTGCGGCTACCCGTTGCGCGGCACACCACGCCAACCGACCAGTGGTGACATACTCGTGGCATACTCGCTGGGGTGGCAGGCGCACCGCAGGCTGCAACCATACCCGTCTGCCGCTCGTCCCGTGGTGTGTGCCAAAGACAGAGACACGGTAGCCACACCTGCCCGCCACGTTATGCGTACCCTCGTGCTCGCGCACCACTTGGTCTGACCACGCCCGCCCGCCGCCATCGCTCGCAAGCAAGCTAGCAAGCACACGACTGGGCGCAAGCACACGACTGGACGCAAGCACACGGCACTATGCTATCAGGCTACCTTCAGGCAGCCGTCAGACAGCAGTGGTACAATAGGGAAGGCACCCGCAATACGGAGGTATACAACACCTAAGCATGATTGCCCCGCGCTGGAAAAAAGTTTTAGGCGACCTGTGGAGTAACAAAACCCGTACCGCCCTCGTCGTTATGTCAATCTTTATTGGCGTATTTGCGGTTGGTATGATCACGTCCGCCCAAGCCGTCCTTAGCGAAGAACTGCGTGCGATCTATGTCGCGAGCAACCCCGCCCACGCCACACTCTCGGTCAGCGACGACGACAGCTTCGATGATGACCTCGTGCGTACCATCGAAGACCTCCCCGAAGTCGGCGAAGCCGAAGGGCGGCGCAGTTTTGCCCTACAAGTGCAAGTTGCTCCCAACGAGTGGCGCGACCTCGAACTAACCGCCATCAACGACTACGAGGACATTCGCATCGCACAGATCGCACCCTTCAGCGGCGCATGGCCCCCGGAGTATCGTCAGTTTCTGCTCGAACGCTCCGGGTTGGGCGATAACGGAATCGCTGCGCCGATTGGCTCCAGCATCACGGTACAACTCCCCGACGGTCGTGACCGCGCGTTGCAACTGGGTGGGGTCATCACCGATGTAGGTGACTTCCCGTCTACCTTCACCGGCACACTCCGGGGGTACATCACCCGCGATACCATGGAATGGCTGAGTGGGAACCGCGACTACAACCAGATGCTGATCCGTTCGGCTGAAAACGGGAGCGACCGCGAGCACAACCGCGAAGTTGCCGGGTTGGTGTATGACAAAGTCCAGAAGTCCGGGCGCGACCCATCCTTTCCGTTTGTCCCCGAACCCGACCAGCCACCCGCCGAGGACTTGATCGGCGGTATCGTGCTGCTCATGGGCTTTCTGGGGGTACTCTCGGTATTCCTCAGTGGGTTTCTCGTGACCAACACAATCTCGGCGTTGCTGGCACAGCAGACCAAGCAGATAGGCATCATGAAGGCGGTGGGGGCACGCTCCTCACAGATCACCGTGATGTACATCATTCTGGTGCTGTGCTTCGGGCTGATCGCGCTCGCCATCGCCTACCCGCTGAGCCAGATCACTGCCCGCCAGTTCAGCATCTTCATCGCAGGCTTCTTCAACTTCGACCTCGTCAACTTTAACCCGCCGCTGTACGTGTTGGCGATCCAAGCGACTATCAGCCTGATCATGCCCGTTGTAGCCGCGCTACTCCCCGTCATCTTCGGCACGCGCGTCACCATCCAAGAGGCACTGGGCGAAAGCGGCGCCAGTAGCTACGGGCGCAGCATCATAGACCGGATTGTCCAGAGCATCAAGGGGTTGCCCCGCCCCGTGCTGCTTTCGCTGCGGAACACCTTCCGCCGCAAAGCCCGCGTTGCGCTGACGTTGCTCACCCTGACGCTCGGTGGCGCAATTTTCATTGCCGTGTTTAGTGTGCGCGGGTCACTCACCCTGACAATTGACGAACTCCTCAATTCACTGTTTAACTTTGACGTAGAGGTCACGTTCGAACGTGATTACCGCACCGACTTTGTCACGAGTGAAGCCCTGCGGGTACCCGGCGTTGAAGCCGTCGAGGCATGGAAGTTCAACGCGGTGCGCCGTGTCAACCCCGACGGCAGCGAGGGGCAGAACATTACCCTCTTCGCCATCCCCTATGACACCCAATTCATCCAACCCAACATTCTCAGCGGTCGCTGGCTCTTGCCCGACGACGAAAATGCAGTGGTGATCAGTACGGGCGTGCAGCAAAACGAACCCGACCTCGTGGTAGGGAGCGAAGTCACGCTGAACGTGCGTGGACGTGACACGCAATGGCAGGTCGTCGGCATTATGCCCACCATTGGCGGCGCACCGTGGGCATATGTCAGCCAACCCTACTACGAGCAGGTCGCAAAGGACGTGGGCACCACCACGAGCATTCGCGCCGTGACCACCACCCGTACCGCCGCCCAGCAACGTGCCGTCGCCCAAGCTCTTGAGGAACACTACGAGAGTCTCGGCGTGCGCGTTGCCAGTACCAGCAACATTGCCGAACTGCGAGAACGCCAAGCCTCGGTGTTTGATTTCATTATTGCCGCCCTGCTCGTCATGGCAGTGCTGATCGCCTTCGTGGGGGGGCTAGGGTTAGCAGGCACCATGAGCCTCAACGTCCTTGAGCGCACGCGCGAAATTGGCGTAATGCGGGCAATCGGGGCATCGGATGGGCAGGTGTTACAGATCGTCATGGTCGAGGGGGTGTTGCTCGGCAGCGTGGCGTGGGCACTCGGTGCCCTGCTCTCGGTGCCGATGAGCGGGCTACTAGCGGTGGTGGTGGGCAACGCGCTGTTCACGTTTCCCCTGAGCATGAGCTTTTCAACCACCGGGTTGCTGCTGTGGCTCGGCATTTCGGTCATCCTCGCGGCAGTAGCTAGCTTCCTGCCCGCATGGAACGCATCCCGCGTGACGGTGCGCGATGTGCTCGCCTATGAATAGCACAGTACCCCGGCACACCCGCCCCATTTGTGCTACACTTTGCTGTATGAATAACATACCTGCCGAAAACGCCCTACCGGGGTGGTACGAAGTCGCCCGCAATGCCAGCCTCGTGCTCGCCATTGCAGCCCTCGCAACCCCATTGCTCGTGCTGATCGTGCTGCCGGGACCGCGCCCCTTCTGGCTCGTCGGGATGCTGTTTCTCGGCATCGCCGCGCTCGGCATCCGCGATGGCATCGGGGCGTGGTATCGGGTGCCCACGTTGCGGAAGTGGCTCCGAGCGGGCGGCGCAGTTGGCACCTTGTCTGCGCTGGTCGGCAGCAGTCTGGTGTTGCTGGCATCGCCCTTTGCCGCGTTGCCCCTCACGACGCTCGGCATTGTTGCGCTCCTGCTCATCAGCGTCGTGGGGATGCAGGTGCGTGCGCGTCAACGCCACACCCAGTTCACCCTGCTCGCCACCATCGTGCTCAACGCCGTAATCGCCTTCGCAGGCGGCTACGAAGTGAGCCGGGGCGCACAGCAAATCCTCAGCGACCCGATGATGATTGGTGCCACAGCACTGACGCTCAGTATCGTATGTGGGGTCGGGATCGGCATGTGGCGATACACGGTATAGTACCGCTAACGGCAACCACCAGACGAGGAGTGATGCACCGTGACGAGTGAGAGCAAATCGGTAGAGACACGCACCGCCCCCACCCTAAGCCTACGCGTCTGGCTGCGGCGTATCAGCACCACCCTCTTGGTACTCGTCGGGGTGTTCGCCCTCTGGATAGCCAGTGACATTGAAGTCCCGACGACCCTTGCCCCCCTAACTGGGCGGTTGCAGGGCTTTGTTACCGTCTTTCTGGGCATTTTCGTAGAGGCACTGCCCTTCCTGACAGCGGGCGTGCTAGTCTCATCCATCATCCATTTGTACGTCTCCGAAGACCTGATTACACGCTACACCCCACACAACCCAGTGCTGGCGGCACTCGGCGGCTCAGTGCTAGGGCTAGCGTTCCCCGTCTGCGAATGCGGCAGTATTCCAGCCGCCCGCCGCCTGATGAGCAAGGGGGCGGCTCTCCCCGTCGGTATCGCGTTTGTGCTGGCTGCCCCCGTCATCAACCCGATTGTCATCATCTCGACGTTCGTTGCCTTCAACGACTGGGGCATGGTGGGCTGGCGCATCGGGCTAACCATGCTGATTGCCGTGACCGTCGCGCTCCTCGTCGGCGGCACCTCGCGCATCGAGCGCGTGCTGACACCCGCCCTTGTCAACCGTATCAAGCACGACCACGCCGACCACGACCACGCCGACCACGACCACGCTACCTGCGCTCACGACCACCACCACGATGACCACGACCACCACCACCACCACCACGATGACCCGCAAGCCGGAGTTGTGCGGCGGGTACTGGGGCATGCGTCGGGCGAGTTCTTCGAGATGGCACGCTTTCTCATCATCGGGGCGATGCTGGCGGCGGCACTACAAACGCTCGTGCCCCAGCAAGCTATTCTTGCACTGGGGAATGGTCCGATAGTATCCATCCTTGTGATGATGGGGTTGGCGGTGGTGCTGTCGGTCTGCTCTACCGTGGACTCGTTCATCGCGCTGTCGTTTGTCAACACCTTCACACCGGGGGCAATTATCGCGTTTCTGGTGTTTGGTCCCATGATTGACATTAAGAGTACCCTGATGCTGACCAGTACGTTCCGGCGCACCACGGTTGCACTGATCATCCTGCTGACAGCGCAACTATCGCTGCTGGCGGGCATCCTGATCAACTTCTATCTATAATAAAACCATGATAAAACGCCGCCTGATGAAACTCATTTTGCTACCGCTTGCCATCGTTATGGGGCTATACCTGCTGGTTGTTGCCCTCGTATACTTCAACCAAGCATCCCTGCTGTACTTCCCGCCGCAGACACTACCCGCCCTGACCCCCGCCGACCGTGGCATGCCCTACGAAGATGTCTGGCTGACCACCGAAGACGGCGTGCGTATCCATAGCTGGTACATCCCGCTAGAAGGGGCACGCGGCACCGTCATCTATTTTCACGGCAACGGTGGGGCAGTGAATATGGTGATAGAAGAGGCAACTCCGCTACACGGCATGGGGCTGAATGTGCTGCTCGTGGAATACCGTGGCTACGGGCTGAGTGAGGGCACCCCCACCGAAGCCGGGCTGTACGCCGACGCACGCGCCGCCTACGCCTATCTCGTGGATGAACGGGGCATCCCGCCGACTACGATCATTGTTGCGGGTCATTCGCTGGGGGGCGGGGTCGCGGTTGCGCTCGCAAGCGAACGCCCAGTAGCAGGGCTTCTTATTATATCGAGTTTCACCTCAACCGTGGCAGTAGCGCAAGAGAGATACCCATGGCTTCCGGTGCAGCGGCTTTCACGCCACCGCTACCCCAGTGCGGCACGCCTGCCGTCTATTCGCGTGCCCGTCTTCATTAGTCATGGCACCGCCGACCGCACCATTGGCTTTCACCACGGGCAAACGCTGTACGCACTTGCCAACGAGCCGAAGACGTTCATGGCACTTGACAGTGGGCACGTACCGGGGCTAGAAGCACTTGCCGAACAGCAACCCGATGCCCTGCACACATTCATTGACAGTGTGTTGGCACCCCAGCCCACTCGCACGCGCTAACCTGTGTTATCGGCTGTTCGCACGGGTGCGGCTCTGTCGCCACTGCGTAATGCTACGCTTGACAGCAGGCACGCGCAACACCAGCAGCACCCCCAGCACTGCCGCGAAGATTAACGGCTCGGTCAGGTCAATCTTGACCAACCACAGAAAATGCACCACCGCGAGCGCGGCAGCTACGTACACCAGTTGATGCAGCCGCTTCCAGTTCTTGCCGAGCCGCCGCATCATGCCTTTGGTAGACGTGACCGCCAGTGCCGCCAGCACGAGAAACGATGCCATACCCGCCAGTGCATAGCGTTTCTCAAGCACCGCCTCTTGCAGTTGCCCAAGGTTCAGCCCATAGTCGAGCACTGTAAAGACCAGCAGGTGCAGGAGCGCGTAGAACGCTGCGTACAGCCCCAGCGTGCGCCGCAACGGTAACGCCCACCGCCAGCCAAACACCGTATTGACGGGCGTACACGCTAGCGACAGGAGCAGCAGCACCAGTGCCGCCGTGCCACTGTAGCTGGTGAGGGCTGCCACAAGGTCAACGCCGATGGTGCCCGTAGCAATTTGCACGGCTGTGATGACGAGCGGCAGCAGTGCCAGCCCGTTCACGACCACCTGTAGCCCATGACGCGACCACCACGAGCGCGGCGGGCGACCGCGTGAAGCAGTAGCCGTTGCCATTAGAAGTTCACCTGCAAGTCGAGGTCAGTGTACAGGTCTGCAACTTCTTCCGCGTACCCATTGAACATGAGGGTGTCGCGCCGCCCAAACTCGCCCACCCGCCGCTCACTTGCCTGCGACCAGCGCGGGTGGTCTACCGTGGGGTTGACATTGGCATAGAAGCCGTATTCATTCGGGGCGGCTGCCATCCAGAGCGACGTAGGTTGCTCGGCAACCAGTTCAATCTTGACGATGGACTTGATGCTCTTAAAGCCGTACTTCCACGGCACGACCAGCCGCAATGGTGCGCCGTTCTGCGGCAGCAATTCGCGCCCATACAGCCCCGTCGAGATGATCGTCAGGGGATGCATGGCTTCGTCCAGCCGTAGCCCCTCGACATATGGCCAGTCAAATAGGGTGCTGCGCTGTCCCGGCATCTGGTCAGGGTCATACAGTGTCTCGAAGCGCACATACTGTGCCGCGCTGGTCGGCTCGACTTCGCTCAGCAGTGCTGCCAGTGGGAAGCCCAGCCACGGGATGACCATTGACCATGCCTCGACACAGCGCAACCGATAGATACGTTCTTCGGCGGGGAACATGCGCCGGATGTCCTCGATGCCGTAGGTTTTCGGGTTACGCACCAGCCCGCCCACCTCGACATTCCACGGGTTGAGCGTCAGGTTCGCGGCAAGCTCACCGATACCCTCCTTTCCCGTGCTGAACTCGTAAAAGTTGTTGTAACTCGTCACCGCCTCGAACGACGTAAGCGGGTCGCCCAGTTCGTCAGTGGCAGCACCTATCTCGCCGGGGGCACCGGCTGGGGCACTGTTGCCACCCCCGCCACACGCGGCTAGCGCAAGCGACGATGCCGCCGCCCCGATGCCGACCATGAATTGCCGCCGCGATAGATAGATGGACTCCGGCGTTATCTCAGATGGATGAATGGGCACCATATATTTTCCTCCGTGTTTGCGGTGTGGGATTGCTATTTCGGCTAGTCTTTTAGTCTTTGCGTTGTTTGCGGGCACGCTTTTTCGCTGCCAGCAGGCTCGCCAGTGCATCATCACTACTTACATTTGCCCCAGCACGCGGTACAGCGGTGGGACGCGGTGACGGTCGTTTTGGTTCCGTGTTGGCGGGTTGCGCGGGCGCGGCAGGTTGTGCGGGCGCGGCAGGTTGTGCGGGCGCGGCAGGCTGCTGCGCCGATACAACAGGCTGTGTACGAGTAGCTGTGGTCGCCTTGCGTGTGCGATCCCGTGCCACCTGCAAGCGGCTGACAGTGGCTTCGGCGGCGGTGGGGCGGGCAACCGGACGCTGGCGCAGTTTGCCCAGTTGCGCGGTAGCCGCGTCAAGGTCGCTCCAGCGGAGCAAGAGGCGGCGCAACGCGATGTCAAGCGGGAACAGCAGTAGCGCAACCCACAGCAACGGAATGCTCAACTCTTGTACCACCCCCACCTGCTGGTCAAGCGGCGTGAATACTTCGACGGCGGGCACACCAAGGGTGCCGCCCGTACCAGTAGCCAGTTCGTCGAGGAGCGGCGCAACGCCACCTTCGGTGCGCGGGTCGCGCAGATATTCGGGCGAATACGCTATTGCCACCCCCTGATTGAGCCGCCCCAGTGCGTCGCCGTTACTGTTCTGGGAGGCAATCTGGGCAAGGTACACGCCGGGGTCAGCAGTCTCAGCGACGGCACGATACCGCCCTACCCCCACCTGCACAAACGAAAGCGACTCGCTCCGGTCGGCGGGGTCGAGCAGGCGGGCAGTAATTGCGTCGGCGGTCTGGAGTTGCCCTTGCTCATCACGCACCGTCAGTTCAAAGAAGGTCTGCGCCCCATCCGTGCGCGTCTCCAATGCCAGCGTACCCGTCTGGGGCGGCGGCAATAACTCGTTCACCAGCCCATTCACAAAGCGCGGAAATGCCGGTTGGTTCACCCAGTCGCGTGCCCACTGCGCTTTCAGGTCGCTTGTCCACGCGATGCTTCGCCCCAGCCCATACTGCCACTGCGCCAACACAGGCTTTTCGTCGGGCGTGAGCAAAATATTGCGGGCACTGCTCCGCCGTTCGGTCGCGTTATAGCCATAGAGCGGCGGCAACCCATCGAGGCTACGCGTGAGCGGTGCAGCCAGCCCTACCGCCGGTACGAATGCCCCCTCAACAATGTCGCGCCCAGCCACAAGCACCGTTTCGCTCAAGAAGATTTCCGGCACACCGGCAAGGGCTGTGACCCGGTAGAACCGCCCGCCACCAATCTGGGCGATCTGTTCAAGTGCCGGGTTCGCGTCCTGCCCGATAGACACCACCGAGATAGTGATGCCATCGTTCTGCATTTGCTGGATCAGGTCGGCGTAGTTGCTATCGGCGATCCCATCAGTCAGCAGAATAACGTGCTTCACCCGTGCATCTACCGAAGCAAGGGCTTCGGCGGCGGGGACAATCCCACTGCGAATGTTGGTGCCACCGTCCGCCTGAAACTGGCTCAGCACAAGCTCAAGGTCTGCCAACGACGGGAGCGGCTGCACGTCCAGTACCCAATTTGAGACGCTATCGAACGCAACCACCCCAAACTGGTCGTTTTGCTGCAAGCCAAGGCTCGATTGGTAGACTGCCTCTTTCGCAAGGTCGAGTTTGGTAAGCCCGCTCCCGGCAGGCTCCATCATGCTGCCACTGCGGTCTATCACCAGCACCAGCCCTACATCGGGGCGTTGCGTCTGGTCTTGCGGCTCTAGCAACACCGGCAGCGCTTCTGCCAGCGGCGAGCGTCGCCAGCCCCCCGCCCCAAACGACTCGGTGCCGCCGATCATCGCCAACCCGCCGCCCTGCTCACGCACGTACACGGGCAGGGCACGCTGCAATTCATTCGGCACGTCGCGGGCCAGCACGTCCACCAGAATGACCGCGGCAAACTGTTGCAGGGCAACCGGGTCGGCGGGCACCTGCGGCGGCGAACGCACTTCAACGCGAATGCTGTTTGCTTCAAGGGCTTCTTGCAGCGCAACCACCCGCTCTTGCGCGGTAGCAACCAGTAGCACAAGCGGCGGTCCCTCTACATTGGTGAATGCAACGGCACGGTTATTCAATGCCTGTGTATCGCCGTTCGCTTCGAGGCGCACCTCGAAACGACGGAAGCCCGTCGTGCCCGCCGGGAGCGTCACATCGTAGGTATTCAGCCCTGCTGCAACGTCCACGTCGCGGGTGGTCAGCAGTTCGCCATCGGCAAACACCTGCAACTCGCCCGTCGTGGCAAGGCTGCTGATCACCTGTGCCTGCAACGGCACCTGCTGCCCTTCGGCCACCATGTCCGGCACGTCTAGCCCGCGCACCACCACATCGTCGCCCTGCTCGCCCGGTAACGCCACGGTGTCGAGCCGCACATCACGCGCTTGCAGCAGGCTCAGGCTGTCTAGGGCTTGCCCACTATTCTGCTGTCCGTCACTGAGCAGCACCAGTCGCTTCTGCATGTCGGCAGGAAAGAGCGCAAGCCCAAGCTGAATCGCTTCTTCTATGTTGGTACGGTTGGCGACCGGGGTCGAGTTGAAGCGGGTAATCTGCGCCAGTTCGGTGGGTGCCCACTCCACCAGCGCATTGTCGCCAAACACCACAACCGCCGCACGGTCTTGGTCACGCCGTTCAGCAAGGGCTTCATTGATGTAGTCAAGGGCTGCCTCACGCTGCACCGGGCTGACCGAGTCGCTGCCATCTACCAGAAAGATGACCGCTTGCCCGTCGGTGGGGCGTACCAGTTGGATGCCCGCCAGTGCCAGTACCAGCAGTACGAATATGACGCTCCGTAGCCCCAGCCGCCCCCAGAACAGCCGCCCGGTAGCTGTGCCGCCCGCCCGTAGCGTGGGCGTTGCACGGGTGCGGCGTGCCTGCCATGGCACCCACCAGACCAGTGGCAGCAGCAACAACAACCAGAGCGCGTGCGGGTAGACAAACGAAAGACTCACGAGTAAGAACAATCCTCTCTCATTTCACTGCTTCTATTGTATTTTACCATCGGACATTGGCATCTGCCGGATGAGAATGTAATGTATTGAGCCGGCGCAGGGCAGGATGGAGCGTGTGGTACTGCTCTGACGTAGCCTATCGCTGCCGGGTTGCGTCGCCAGTATGTGCTACAATAGCGGCTATGCAAACGAGCGTACCGGGTCAGCGCAACGAGCCACGCACCGCCGCCCTCAGCCAGCCAGCCGTGCTGCGTCTGGCACCTGTGGCGTTGCTCGTGCTGCTCAGTCTGGTGCCGCGTCTGCTCACCCTCAACGACTTTTTCACCGAAGACGAGAGCTTTCACTGGGTCTGGCGCGTGCAGCACTTCGCCGACGCGCTGGCACAGGGCAACTGGGCGGGCACCAACCTGACCGGGCACCCCGGCATCACGACCCTATGGTTGGGCACACTGGGGCACTGGCTGGCAACGTGGCAGGGCGTGCCGTTGCAGGGCATGGCAGAAGGCAGTGCCAACATTGCCTACCTTGCGCTATTGCGGCTCCCCGTCGCACTCGTCAACGGGCTGGCAGTGTTGGCGGGCTACGCCGTGCTACGCCAACTGGTACCTGCCAGTATCGCGCTGGTGGCTGCGTTGCTGTGGGCAGCCGAGCCGTTCCTCGTCGCACACACGCGCTTGCTGCACCTCGATGGACTCGTGACAAGTTTCTTCACGCTCGCGGTGCTGCTGCTGCTCCTGAGTACGCAGCAGGCACGCCGCAACCCCGGTACGGGCACCGTCGCGCTCCTGCTCGCCGGCACGGTGGGCGGGCTTGCCCTCCTCACCAAAGCTCCGTCACTGCTGCTGCTGCCTATCACCGGGCTGTTGCTCCTCTGGCTACTACCTGCCCGCCCTATCGTAGCACGCTTATGGGCGGCGGCGCAGAGCTGGCTCCTGTGGGCGGCGGCGGCGGGCGTGGTCGTTGTGGTGGGCTACCCCGCCATGTGGGTCACGCCACTGACAGCGGCGGGGGCTGTCATCAACGAGGTACTCGACAATGGCGCAGTGCCGCACCACACCGGCAACTACTTCCTTGGGCAACCCGTCGCCGACCCCGGTGGACTGTTTTACCCGGCGGTGCTCCTGTGGCGGGCATCGCCGCTGGTGCTGCTGGGGCTAGGGCTGCTGGCGTGGCAGGGGCGCACCCTATGGGCAACCCAGCGCGACGCAGTGCAGCACATCATACTTCCGCTTGTGGCAACGGTTGTGCTATTCAGTTTCGCGCTGTCGCTTGCCGCCAAGAAGTTCGACCGCTACTTGCTGCCCGTGTGGGCGTTGCTGGCAATCCTCGCCGCCATCGGGTTGGTGTTGGCGTGGCAACGGCTACGGGCGTACCGGGCGTACCCATGGCTGCAACCCCTGACAGCCGGTGGGGCACTGCTGCTGCTGCTGGGGCAACTGCTCTGGTATCACCCGACGTACCTTGCCTACTTCAACCCACTGGTAGGCGGGAGCCAGACCGGGACGCACGTCCTGCTGACCGGCTGGGGCGAGGGCATGCCGCAGGTCGGGCAGTGGATCGCCGCCCGCCCCGATGCCGACCGTAGCCCAGTGCTCACATGGGGACCGCGCACCCTAGAGCCGTTTGTGCCGGGGCGCACCGACTTTTTGAACAAGCAGCACGTCGCCGAGCCAGCCAGCTATGCCGTCGTGTACATTCGCGCCGCTCAACGTCAAGAGTCCCACGCCGCCCAGCACTTCATCACGACAGCCGCGCCGCCCCTGCGCACCGTCTGGTTGCACGGCATCGCCTATGCCCATATCTATCAACCACCGCGCCCCTACACCACGGAACGCCCCACAACCTTCGCGGGGCGGGTCGCACTGCGCGGCTTCACGCTTGCCACAACTGACAGCACCCTGACGATTACGCCATCGTGGAACGTGCTGCACGATCAACCGGGCGGACTGTTTACATTCGTGCATGTGCTCGCCCCCGACGGGCAGCGCGTCGCTCAGATTGACGCGCCACTGGACGAGGGGCTATTCGCTGCGTGGCAGGCAGGGCAGCAGTTCGGCAGCCCGCTCCCGCTCGCCCTTCCCGCCGGGCTTGCCCCCACGGCTGACTACCGCGTGGTGCTCGGCGTGTACGACCCAGAGAGCGGGGCACGGCTACCGATCACACAGGGTACGCCCCTCGATGCAGCCATCAACGGCACAGGGGTCGTTGAGCTAACCACTATGACCCTCACGGAAACCCCTTGAACCCTCGTACCAATTGTCACAAACACGTCGTACCCTAATACTTTACGGCACAAACCATTGGAGTATGTACTGTATCGGTTGCAATAGTGGACATAGTTTGACAACTCTTGACCGTTGTGCTACTGTATAGGGGTGAACTAACACAAAGATTCATTGGCTTGGGAGCATCGTTGAAAAGTAGTGTTTACAAGGACAGGTAAGCACATAGCCAGATAGTTAGGAAATGCAGGCGCATTTTTATATCTGCCCAGATAACGCATAGTGGCGTGTTTCAAAGGCTACCAAAACTATGATTGTCACCTTCGTTCGTAACATCTTCTCATAGTAACCCGTCCTGCAAAACGGCATACCATACTGTTTGGGTGCGCGTACCCTAGCGGTGTGCGCTGACCATACCCACCTAAGATACGCACTTGCGGCAGTGGTCTGCTGCTTTTCAACACATCTAACATAACCAGCTGTGTCCGTCAATCTGCGCATACCCATGCTTTACAAATCGAATGTGGAACCTAAAGCGAGCGTCAGAATGACACACAATAGGGTTATCCCAGCGTTTGTTACCAGCGTTTGCCCCCCATGGACAAGGCAAAGGACAAGGTAAACAGCGGAATAGCATCATTACAGTTTTGCGCGGAAAAGCATATGCAGGAGGGTTCTGACACATGGCAAACTTTATTGGAGAGTTGCTCGGCACCATGACATTGGTGCTCCTCGGCAACGGTGTTGTTGCCACTGTCCTTCTCAACCAGTCGAAAGGTCAAGGTGGCGGCTGGATCGCAATTACTGCTGGCTGGGCGTTCGGCGTGTTGTCGGGGGTGTTCGTTGCACAGGCGACTGGTAGCCCCGGCGCAGCCATCAACCCGGCGGTCAGCATCGCCGCTGTCCTGCGCGGTGCCGACCCAACAATTGCCGCGATGGAGATCGCTGGGCAACTCGTCGGTGCGTTCATCGGCGCGGTGCTGGTCTGGCTAGCGTACTACAAGCACTGGGAAATCACCGAAGACCCCGGCTTGAAACTGGCGTGTTTCGGCACCGGTCCCGCCATCCGTAGCCCAGTATTCAACGCCATCACCGAAGCTATTGGCACGTTCGTACTAGTCTTCGTCGTGTTCGCCATTTTCAGCGAGGGTGCAGGTGCAGCCAGCGGCGCAGGCGCGACGCTCGGACCCTACATGGTCGCCAGCCTCGTGTGGGGCATCGGTCTCAGCCTCGGCGGTGCAACTGGGTATGCCATCAACCCTGCCCGCGACCTTGGTCCGCGCATCGCCCACGCTCTTCTCCCTATCTCTGGTAAGGGCGGATCGGACTGGGAGTATGCATGGGTACCCATTGTCGGTCCCATCATCGGGGGGATCATTGCCGCCGTAGCTGCCAACATCTTCTTCGTCACGGCGGGCTAATTGTCTGCTGATTATCTGCGGCTCGCAATCGCCAGAACATAAACGGATGGCTATGGAAGCCACCCAAGACACCTGTCGTCACAACGCCACTATGGCTTATCACCAAAATGGCTATGGTATGAGGAGGAGAGACCATGAAAAAGCTCATCAACAGTGTGAATACTGTCGTTGCCGACTCACTTGCTGGTATGGCAGCCGCCCACGGCGACCTAATCAAAGTAGCGTTTGACCCGGCATACATTGTGCGTGCCGATGCTCCTGTGCAGGGCAAGGTCGGGCTAGTATCAGGCGGCGGCAGTGGGCACGAGCCGATGCACGGCGGCTTCGTTGGCAAGGGCATGCTCGATGCCGCCTGCCCCGGCGAAGTCTTCACGTCCCCTGTCCCCGACCAAATGCTCGCCGCAACCAAAGCGGTGAACGGTGGCGTGGGCGTGCTGCACATCGTCAAGAACTATACCGGCGACGTGATGAACTTTGAGTTGGCGGCTGAACTCGCGCAGGGCGAAGGCATCGAGGTTGTGGCTGTCGTGGTAGACGACGACGTAGCCGTGAAAGACAGCCTGTTCACGGCAGGGCGGCGCGGCGTTGGCACCACCGTGCTGCTAGAGAAGATCGTCGGGGCGGCTGCCGACGCGGGCATGAACCTCGCGGAATGCGCCCGCATCGCCAAGAAAGTCAACGACCATGGGCGTTCGATGGGCATGGCGTTGACCTCGTGTGTGGTGCCCGCGAAGGGGTCGCCCACCTTCGACCTTGGCGACAACGAAATCGAGATCGGCATCGGCATCCACGGCGAACCGGGGCGCACCCGCACGGAAATGAAGCCCGTCGCTGACATTGCCGCCACGCTGACGACGGCTGTGCTCGAAGACTTGCCCTTCACACAGGGCGACAACGTGTTGGCGTTCGTCAACGGGATGGGCGGTAGCCCGCTGATCGAACTCTACATTGTGTACAACGAAATCGCCAAAATCTTGGCGGGCAAAGGCATCACCATCACCCGCAATCTCGTTGGCAACTACATCACGTCGCTTGAGATGGCGGGCTTCTCCATTACGCTCCTCAAGCTGGATGACGAGCTAACACAGCTCTGGGACGCGCCAGTCCTGACCCCCGCGCTCCGGTGGGGCATGTAGACTACGGCAATTGCATGTACAATGGGGGTAGCGTTCGGGGTAGCGTTGCCCCGAACCCCCAACCGTTATTCGTAGTCGTGTGCAGTGGAATAAGGAGCAAGGTGTGGAACTCACAGCAGCACAAACAATTGCCTTCCTCAAGCGCGTCTCTGACATTATCCGCGAACATCGGCAGCAACTCACCGAACTCGATGCTGCCATTGGTGATGCCGACCACGGCAGCAACCTTGACCGGGGGTTTACTGCCGTGGTTGCCCGCATTGATACGGGCGAATACCAAGACAAAGACATCGGCACCATTCTCAAGACCGCCGGCATGACCCTCATATCAACCGTCGGCGGCGCATCAGGACCGCTCTATGGCACCGCCTTTATGCGGGCTGCCAATGTGCTTGCCGACATCTACACCGCCGACGAAGACCAGATCGTTACCGCCCTCGAAGCCACGCTCGAAGGGATCAAGGTACGGGGTAAAGCCCAGACGGGTGAAAAAACCATGCTCGATGCCATCACACCCGGTGTCGCGGTGCTGAAAGAAGGTGCCCAAGATGGCGAGCACACACAAGACCTGTACCGCCGCGCCGTCGCTGCCGTCGAGGAAGGCATGCAGGCAACCATCCCGATGCTTGCCACCAAGGGGCGTGCGTCGTACCTCGGTGAGCGTAGTATCGGGCACCAAGACCCCGGCGCGACATCATCGTATTACATTGCACACGCCCTCTATGAAACGCTGTTTGGCGAGGTAGCCTAACCAGTGAGCAGCACCCGCCCGAAAGAAACCTGTCAAGAGGGTACCGAGACAACCCAGTGGAGCCAGTGCCCCAGATACTGTGCTACTGCGCGAAACGACTGTGGGATGGCACAGCACAACGAGACACGCACAGCACAACGAGACAATGAGACAAGGAGGTCTAAAAAATGCCACCGTATGTAGCTGCAATTGACCAAGGGACAACAAGCACCCGATGTATGATTTTTGACCACAGTGGTCAGGTAATTGGGAGCAACCAGAAAGAACACGAACAGATTTACCCCCAGCCCGGTTGGGTCGAGCATAGCCCCGACGAAATCTGGGAGCGCACCCAGACGGTGATTCGCGGTGCCATGCAGGGCATGAGTCTTGCCGCTAGCGACATTGCAGCATTGGGCATCACCAACCAGCGCGAAACCACCGTCGTCTGGAACCGCAACACCGGGCGTTCATACGGCAATGCACTTGTCTGGCAAGACACGCGCACCGACCGCCTCTGCAACGAACTGATGAAGAGCGGCGGGCAAGACCGTTTCCGAGCCAAGACTGGGCTACCCATCGCCACCTACTTCAGCGGTCCCAAAATCAAGTGGATTCTCGATAATGTGCCCGGTGCCCGCGCGGCAGCCGACGCAGGCGATGCAATCTTCGGCAACATTGACACCTACCTGACGTGGCAACTGACCGGCGGGGTCAACGGCGGTGTTCACATTACCGATGTCACCAACGCGAGCCGCACCATGCTGATGGACCTCGCCACGCTCGACTGGGACGACGAAATCCTGAGCATTCTGGGCATACCCCGCTCGATGCTGCCGGAAATCCGTCCTTCGAGCGAGGTGTACGGCGAGGTACGCGGTGCAGAAGTGACGGCACTGCAAGGCGTGCCCATCGCTGGTATTCTCGGTGATCAACAGGGCGCACTGGTCGGGCAGACCTGTTTCAGCGTGGGTGAAGCCAAAAACACCTATGGCACTGGCTCTTTTATGCTAATCAACACTGGCACTGATATCGTCGCCTCGCAGCACGGCTTGATCACAACCCTTGCCTACAAGATGGGCGACCAGCCAGCCGTCTATTCCCTTGAAGGAAGTATTGCTATTACGGGCGCACTGGTGCAGTGGCTCCGCGATAACCTCGGTATGATCACCAGCAGCGCGGAAGTTGAAGCACTGGCAAGCACCGTTGAAAACAATGGCGGTGTCTACTTCGTGCCCGCCTTCTCCGGGCTATACGCCCCCTACTGGCGGTCGGAAGCACGCGGGGTCATCGCCGGGCTAACGCGCTACGTCAACCGGGGGCACATTGCCCGCGCCGTGCTCGAAGCCACCGCGTGGCAGACCCGCGAAGTCGCCGACGCGATGCAGCAAGACTCAGGCGTAGAACTGCGTTCGCTCAAGGTGGACGGCGGCATGGTCGTCAATAACACCCTGATGCAATTCCAGTCTGACGTGCTTGGGGTACCCGTCATCCGCCCCAAGGTCAGCGAAACAACCGCGCTCGGCTCAGCCTATGCCGCCGGGCTGGCGGTCGGGTTCTGGGCGAATACCGAAGCCCTGCGCGAAAACTGGGGCGTAGATCGTACGTGGGAGCCGCAGATGACCGCCGAACGGCGCGAAACCGAATACCGCTTCTGGAAGAAAGCCGTAACACGTACCTTCGACTGGGTTGAGGCAGAAGCCTAAACCCAACCGTCCGGATACATACCGGATACATAACGACGACGGAGCATACACAACAACAGCGCGTGCGTCTTGCCCCAACCGCAGGACACACGCCCACCACACACACACCCGTTTCGGGCTAGATTGGTAGCATGATGCAGCAGATAGCAACCGATGTACTCATTATTGGCGGCGGCGCAACCGGGCTTGGCACGCTCCGCGACCTTGCCATGCGTGGGGTTCGCGCTACGCTCGTCGAGAAGGGCGACCTGACCCACGGCACAACCGGGCGATACCACGGGTTGCTGCACAGTGGCGGGCGGTACGTCGCAAAAGACCCCCAGTCGGCAACCGAGTGCGCCGAAGAAAACGCAATCCTGCGCCGCATTATGCCGCAATATATCGAAGATACGGGCGGCTTCTTTGTCACCACCCCATGGGACGACCCAGACTATGGCGATGTCTTCGTGCAGGGCTGCAACGATACAGGCGTACCCGTGCAAGAACTATCGGTTGCCGAGGCACTGCGCCGCGAACCCAACATGCACCCCGGCATCACGCGCGTGTTCGAAGTCCTCGACGGCTCGGCAGACTCGTTTATGTCTGCCTACGGCATCGCCAACTCGGCACGACAGTACGGCGGCGTGGTGCTCAACTATCACCATGTCACCGACCTTGAACGCACTGGTGACCGTGTAACCGCTGCCATTGTCGAAGACCTGCGGACGGGGGAGATG
The DNA here is from genome assembly GCA_964575355.1 of uncultured Chloroflexaceae bacterium. Lineage (GTDB taxonomy): Bacteria > Chloroflexota > Chloroflexia > Chloroflexales > Chloroflexaceae > CAZNQP01. The sequence continues at coordinate 36,230 of CAZNQP010000002.1, read as the reverse complement.
CGCCGTATTGAAGCAACCATCATCGTCAATGCCGCCGGTGCGTGGGCGGGCAAAATCGCTAAGCTGGCAGGCGTGGACGTGAGCGTGCTACCCGGCAAGGGCACGATGATTGCAATGAACCACCGCATGGTCAACACCGTCATCAACCGCTGCAAACCCCCCGACGACGGCGACATCCTCGTGCCCATCCACACCGTCGCCGTGATCGGCACGACTGACATTCCCGTGCCCGACCCCGATGTCTTTACCATCGAGCCACACGAAGTTACCTTCCTGATGGAGGAAGGCGCGAAACTCGTACCCAACTTTGCCAACTACCGCGCCCTCCGCGCGTGGGCAGGCGTGCGCCCCTTGTACAAAGACGACAGTGCAACGAGCGACCGCGACATCAGCCGCGCCTACAAAATCCTTGACCACGCCGAACGGCACGGCATTCAGGGCTTCATCTCTATCGTCGGTGGCAAGTGGACAACCTACCGCCTGATGGCGGAACACCTCGCTGATGTGGTTGCCGCCAAGATTGGCAACACCGCCCCCTGCCGCACCGCCGAAGAAGTTATCGAGTTGCCCGACGGTGGCAACCTCTACTGGCTGGGGCACAACCTGCACCACGTCGAGCAGCACCACGCCTACGGTGAACTGGTCTGCGAGTGCGAACTCGTGACGCGCCAACAGGTCATTGATGCCATCCAGACCAGCAAAGCCGCCAACCTTGACGACATCCGGCGCGAAACCCGGCTCGGCATGGGTCCGTGTCAGGGTGGGTTCTGCACCTATCGCGCTGCTGCTATCTGGGACGAAGTGCGCCCACAGACCACCAGCAACGGCGACGACGAAGGCTACAATGGCTCGTTGGTGCGGCACTTCTTGCAGGAACGCTGGAAGGGTCTTACGCCGATTATGTGGGGCGACCAGTTGCGGCAGGCACGCCTCGACCAACTGATCTACCTCGACACGCTCGGCGTTGACTTGTTGCCCGTCGAACTGACCACCAAGCCCGACGAAGCCCGCGAACTGGTGACAGAACACGAAGCAATTGCCACGGAGTACCACGTCGAATGAGAGATGTTATTGTTATCGGGGCAGGGCTATCTGGGCTGATGGGGGCACTCGCCCTCGCCGATGCTGGGTTGCGTCCGCTCGTGGTGGCGAAGGGACAGGGCACAACGCACTGGACATCCGGCACGGTGGACATCCTCGGCACGCAGGGCGCAACCACCCTACATACCGCGCTCGACGACCTACTGACGACACAGCCCGACCACCCCTACAGCCGCGTTGGGCGTGCCAACATCGAAGCCGCGCTCGACCGCTTTCGTGCCGCGACCGAAGAAGCCCGCTACCCCTACGCCGGGAGCCTGCAACGCAACATGCTGGTGCCCACGGCACTGGGCGCGTTGCGTCCGGCGGCGTTCGCCCCACTCACCATGATCGGTGGCGACACCCGCACGCTGGGCAAACTGCTGGTGGCAGGCTTCCACGAACTGCGCGACTTTTACCCGCCAATGCTGGCGGGCAACCTGCGAGCACAGGGCATCCATGCCCGCCCGCTCTACCTGACAGTCCCACCCGACTTTCGCCGCGCCGAATATACCCCGCGCACCTTCGCGCACCTGTTCGAGCAACCCGCATTTCGTACCGCCATCGGCGAGCAGCTACGCGCCCACCGTGACGACGCAACCCACATCGCGCTCCCGGCAGTGCTCGGCTTGCACCACCCTACGGCGGTGCTGCACGACCTCCAGAGTGCTGCCCACGCCCAGATATTCGAGATACCCACCATCCCGCCGTCGGTGCCGGGGATACGCCTCTTCAACCTGCTGCAACGCGCCATCGAGGAGCGCGGCGGGCAAGTCCAACTCGGCGCAGAAGTGGTAGATCGGGTTGCCGCGGGCGACCGCATCACCGCCGTTCTGACCGAAGCAGCCGCCCGCACGCAACGCCACACCGCCCGCGCCTTCTTGCTGGCAACGGGGGGCATCGCTGGCGGGGGCATCCACACCGACCACCACGGCACCATCCGTGAAACTGCGCTCGACCTCCCGTTGCACGCCCCACAGCAGCGTAGCGACTGGTTTGTGTCGCGCTTTGTCCACGAGGACGGGCACCCGATTTTCGCTGCTGGGGTTGCCACCGACCGCCACCTGCGCCCAATCAATGCGACCCGGAAAGTGGTGTATACCAATGTGGTAGTGGCTGGCAATGCACTCGCCGCCCCGGACACCCTGCACGCCCGTGCCCTCAGTGGGCTGGCAATTTGTAGTGGCTGGCACGCCGGTACGTTGCTAGCACAAACCCTGACCAATGGAGAGACGACATGACCACCGCCCTTATTCCGAGTGACCATATAGAGCTATCGCTCGAACAATCGCTTGATCACTGCATCAAGTGCAATATCTGCACGGCAGCCTGCCCAGTCAGTGCCGTGACTGACAAGTTCCCCGGACCGAAAGCCGTCGGTCCGCAGGCACAACGCTTCCGCAACCAGCGACAGCCCACGCCCGACCATTCGGTGGACTACTGTTCGGGGTGTCGCGTCTGCAACGAAGTATGCCCGACCGGGGTTCACATTGCCGAACTGAACGCCCGCGCCCGCGCCCAGATCGTCGCACAACAAGGGTTGCCGCTCCGCAACATGCTGCTGGGGCACGCCGACGCAATGGGACGGCTCGCCGCCGGACCGCTCGCGCCGCTTGGCAACGCGGTGCTGCAAAACCCGCTTGCTCGCGTCCTGATCGAGCAGACGATGGGCATTGCTCGCAAGGCACCCTTGCCCACCTTCTCAACCGAACGCTTTCGGGGCTGGGCAAAGCGGCACCTGCGCCAGCGCAATGCCCACACCAACGATACACCACGGCGGCAGGTTGTGTACTTCCACGGCTGTGCCACCGCCTACTACGAGCCGTGGGTGGGCAAGGCAGCGATTGCAGTACTGGAGCACAATGGCTTCGAGGTTATTCTGGCGAAGCAAAACTGCTGTGGCTTGCCGCTCCTCTCGAACGGTGCGTTCGATGCCGCCCGCAAGTATCATCAGGGCAACATCGAGAAGTTGCTGCCCTATGTACAGCGCGGCATCCCGATTGTCGGCACCAGCACCAGTTGCACCCTCACGCTCAAGGAAGAAGCCCCCGAACTGCTCGGTTGGCACGACGACGACGTGACCATGGTTGCCGAAAACACCTATGACATCTTCGAGTTTTTGCGTATGCTGCACGAACGCGGCGAGTTACGCACCGACTTCCAGCCGATAGAACGCACGCTCCCCTATCACCCGCCGTGCCAGTACCGCGCCCACCGCCTCGGCAAGCCTGCCATGGACGTGCTGGCACTGGTGCCCGGTCTTACCCTGCACGACAGCTACGCGGCGTGCTGTGGTATCGCGGGTACCTACGGCATCAAGCAGGAGAAGTACCAGATTGGCATGGACGTAGGCAAGCCACTGTTCGACTTTGTAGCCAACAGCCAAAGTGACCTTGCGCTCTGTGACTCAGAGACGTGTCGCTGGCAGATCACACACGGCACGGGGGTCACGGCGCAGCACCCGATCCAGATTTTACATGCCGCATACGGTACCGCAATTGCCCATAGCGGGTAGCCGGGGCATTAGCACGCGCTATCGGGTATTGGTATATTGGTATCGGATATTGGGGAAGCACACGCGCGCGCGCGTCTAGGCGGGCAGTGCCCGCAAGAATGTACGATCATGGTACAGCTTATGCTAGTATCGCACAGTGCCCAACTTGCGGCAGGGGTGCGCGAGTTTGTCAGTCAGGCGGCGGGTGACCTTGTGCCAATTGCCGCCGTTGGGGGCACCCCAGACGGCAGGCTCGGCATGGACTTTGATCGCATTCTCGCCACCCTGCAAGCAATACTCAACCCCGATGGTGTGCTAGTATTGATAGACATGGGCAGTGCCGCTATGACCGTCCAGACAGCACTGGATGCACTGCCCGATGCCAACGTCATCATCAGCAACGCCCCGCTCGTCGAGGGGGCATACCTCGCCGCATCCGAGGCGGCGGCAGGGAGCACCCTGACCGAAGTCGCACAGGCTGCACTGGATGCCTTCAACCTGCCGAAAGTTTCGGACGAATAGACGGAGGGTTGCCAGTGCATCGCGGAGAAGCACGCAGAGCACACAGAGCACACAGAGCACACGAGGATAGTAGCCATATGACTGAGACAACCGTCACGATAAACAACGCTGTCGGGTTGCACGCCCGCCCGGCAGCCCTGTTCTATCGCACCGCCCGGCAGTTCAAGAGCCGCGTCACTATCGAAAACCTCGACCGCCCAGCGGCGGGTGAACTGGTAGTGAGCACGGCGAACCTGATGCGGGCAGGCGTGAAGAGCGGTCACACCATTCGCATTCGCGCCGACGGTGAAGACGAAGCTACCGCCATTGCTACACTGGTCGAACTGGTCAACGCGCATTTTGGAGAGGATGCTGCCCCAACTGGCAGCAGTGAGGAGCACGCATGAGTACAGTCTATCGTGGTGTGGGCGGTGCCCCCGGTGTTGCGCTGGGCAACGCCTTCCGGTATGCCCCAGATGCCCCCCAACCCACCGCCCGCCCTGCCGACGAAACGCCTGCCGCCGCCTTTGACCGCTTCGCCGCTGCCCAGCAAGCCGCCGTCGCGCGACTACGTGCGCTTGAGGCAGGGCTACGCGCCGAAAACCGTGACGAAGAAGCCGATATTATTGATGCCCAAGCCCTCTTCGCCGAAGATGTAGCTATTACCGACGAGGTGCAACGCCGGGTACGTGATGCCAACGAACCGCTTGAGGAAGCCCTCAACGGTACCATCGCCGCGCTTGCTGCCGAGTTCGCCGCCCTTGACGATGACTACCTGCGCGAACGCGCCGCCGACATCCGTGCTGTGGGACGGCTTTTGGGCAACGTGCTGCACGGCACAAGCGACCCCTTCGCCGACCTTGCCCCCGGCAGCATCATCGTGACCACCGACCTGACCCCCGCCGAAACAGCGAGCCTGCGCGGTGGGCAGGTGGGTGGTTTTGCCACCGCCCACGGCGGACCGACCGGGCACACGGCAATTCTGGCGCGTGCGCTCGGCATTCCGGCGGCGGTGGGGTTGGGCGACGAACTCCTCACCATTGCCAACGATACCCCGCTCCTGCTCGATGGCGACAACGCCACCCTGACCGCAGAACCCGACGCAGCCACCCGCGCGGCGGTCAGCCAGCGACTTGCGGCACAGGCAACCACCCGCACCCGTCGGCACGCCCTGCTGCACGAGCCGGGACAGACCGCCGATGAGCACCCCGTCGCGCTGTGGGCAAACATTGGTAGCCCGGAAGAGGCAACGCTTGCGCTGCAACAGGGCGCAGAGGGCATCGGGCTGTTCCGCACCGAGTTCCTATTTCTCGAACGCGACACACCGCCCGACGAGGACGAGCAGTACACCGCCTACCGCCGCACCCTTGAAACGATGGGCACGCGCCCAGTGGTCATTCGCACCGTGGATATTGGCGGCGATAAGCCCATCCCCTACCTCAACCTACCCACCGAAGCCAACCCGTTTCTGGGGGTACGTGGCGTGCGGCTCTGCTTTGCACACCCGGAACTCTTCCAGACCCAACTGCGTGCGCTCCTGCGGGCTGCCGCCCACGGTACGTTGTGGGTCATGTTCCCTATGGTTGCAACGGTGGCTGATATTACGACTGCCCGTGAACACGTCCAGCACGCCGCCGCCAGCCTGCACGCCGACGGCATCGCCCACGGCACCCCGGCAAAGGTAGGCATCATGATCGAAACGCCCGCCGCTGCTATCGCGGCTGACCTGCTGGCACCACACGTTGATTTCTTCAGCGTGGGCAGCAACGACCTGACGCAGTACACGCTTGCCGCCGACCGGGGCAACACCGCACTTGCGGCTGACTACCGCCACAATGACCCCGCCGTGCTGCGCCTGATTGACCACACCGCCCGTGCTGCCCACGCCGCGAACATTCCGCTCGGCATCTGCGGCGAACTGGGCGGCGACCCCGATAGCGCAGTCGCGCTGGTGGGTATGGGGCTTGCCGAACTCAGCATGAACGCTGGGAGCATCCCGGCTGTAAAAGAACGGCTCCGGGCAGTTACCCTGCCCGAAGCCCGCCAACACGCCGCCCACCTGCTGCGCCTGCCATCATCCTGACCTGACAGCTTACCGTGGTCCGCGCATCAGCCGCTCAAGAATGAAGTAGACCGTTACCAGAAAGATCAACCCGATACCAATATCTGTTACATCGCGCACCTGCATGGTGTTGCTCCTTTCTGCTGCTGCTCCCGCTATCGCACTCCGTCACACCGTGTCGTCCGTAAAAGGCAACGCAACCACGGTGCCCTGCACGTCGCTCCCGTCGAACCCGACCCGACTACCCACTGCGACATATTTCGTCCGTATGTATGCCAACCCGATGTGCCCGAAGCGCGGTGACTCGACGACGCTGGTCAGGTCGCCCGCCTCATTTCCATCTACCCCACCGACCCTGAGCTTACGCGGTGCCGCCACCGCCGCGTCGAGGCGCACACCACAGAGCTTCTTTGCAATGCGCCCCCGGCTCTCCATGCGGGCAATGATCTCTTGCCCAACATAGCACCCCTTGTCGAAGCTCACTGCATCCCACAGCCCAGTTTCGAGCGGAATATAGTCCAGCGACCACTCGCGCCCCCACAGCCCGCGCCCTGCCTCGACCCGCAGCAGGTCATAGGCGGCATAGCCCACGGGTTGAGCACCCGCCTGTATCAGGGCAGCCCAGAGCAGGGGCAGGTCGCCCTGAGTCGTAAAGAGCGTGTACCCATCGCCTTCAAGCGGCGCGGTATGTGCGATCCACGCCCGCACGTCGCCCACCTGTGCCGTGCGAATACTGAGCGGCGCAACCTGCTCAACTGGGAGTGCGTCCATTGCGTCTGGCTGGATCAGGTTATCGAGCAGCACATGGCTTTCTGCCCCCAGCAACAACAACTGACCGAGTTGGTCATCGGCGGGCACTACCTGCACCTGATCATTGAAGAAGATATTCTTCCGAAAGAGGGCAGGTATCGCTGCGCGTTGTTGCGGACTAGACACCACAAGCATCTGATCGGGTAGCGCGTACACATCCAGCACATCAATGATGCGCCCGTTGTGGTTGGTAATAACCGTCTGAAGTCCTTGCCCCGCCTGCAACCGCTCAATGTTGTTGGTAGAGAGGCGATGCAACAACGCAGCGGCATCGCGCCCCTGCAACCAGCACCGCCCACGAACCGTGCGATCCACAACGGCTACGCCCTGCCGTGCAGCATCGTATTCACGGCGCACATCGCCATAGTGCGCGACCTGTTCCTGCCCCTCATACTGCCCCACAACTGCACCTTCGGCAGACTGCTGCAAGCGCAGTGCTTCCAGACTCATAGCTCCCCCCATGCGTCGCTCGCTACTCGTTCGGTTGGCGTTCTGTGCAGCGACAAACCGATACACCGTGCCTAGTAAAACTATACCATAGACACCCGATTATATTGTACTGACCGCAGGTCAATTGGGGTAGGTTAAGCAAACCCACATCCACGCCATCCCGCCACGGCATGCGTCAGCGGGAGCGTGTGACACCCACACGCGCACACCACGTCGCCACTGGGCACACGCTACAGCGCGGCGACGTAGGGTGACAGATATTCTGCCCCAGTGTCACCAGCAACATGTTAATCGGTATCCAGTGCTGTGGCGGCAACTGCTCCCGCAGCACCATTTCCGTTTCGTCGGGGGTACGCGTCGCTAGGTAGCCCCAGCGGTTGCAGATGCGATGAACGTGTGTATCAACACAAATGCCCGGCAACCCAAAGCCCGCCGTCAGCACGAGGTTTGCCGTTTTGCGCCCCACCCCCGGCAACGCAAGCAACGCGTCCAGATCGGCGGGCACTGCGCCATCATACTGGTCGAGCAAAAGCTGCGACACCTGCCGGATGCTGCGGGCTTTGTTGCGGTAAAAACCAACCGGGTAGATCAATTCGACCAGTTGCGTTTCGCTCAGGTTGACCATCGCCGCTGGGGTATCGGCAACCGCAAACAGGCGCGGCGCAACCACCGCCGTCATGGTGTCTTTGGTACGCAGGCTGAGGATCGTGGCGATCAAGACCCGGTAGGGGGTACGGTCTGCGCCCGCCATGGCATCAATCACCGGCTGCTCAAACTGGGTCATCTCGCGGTGCAGCACCGCCATCGCGTCGTCAATCGGGAACGTGGTCATGCTGGCGAGTTATTGTCAGGCGTGAAGAGCAACCCACGGAGCGCGTGCATATCGGGAACGACGTGCAGCGGTGCACAGGCAGCCACTTCGTCTGGGGTGGAGTAGCCGTGCTCCACCACAATACAGTCAATGCCGTGTGCCCGTGCCCCCAGCACATCATGCTCACGGTCGCCTACCATCACACACGACGACCGCTCATCGGCATGCAGGAGCGGCAAGAGAGTCGCTATAACTTCGGCTTTGGTGCGTACCGTGCCATCGCTACTGGTACCCCCCACGTAGTCGAAATAGCCCCGCAACCCAAAGTGGGTCACAATTTGCTCTGCCATCTGTCGCCCCTTGGTCGTCGCCAGCATCAGGCGCACCCCGGCACGGTGCAGGTCTGCCAGCAACGTCGGCACCCCCGCGTGCAGGCGGTTATCGAGCCAGCCTTGCCGACTGTAGCAAACGCGATAGGCACGCAGGGCGTGTTCGGCACGCACAGCATCACCGAGGTAACTGCCCAGTGTTTCATCTAGCGGCGGACCCACCCACCGATAGAGCGTGTCAGGCGGTGGCAGCGGCGCACCTACCACCTGTAGGGCATGCTGCATGCACCCGATGATGCCGGGAGCTGAGTCGCTCAAAGTGCCATCTAGGTCAAACAGAACTACGCGGTACGCTGGTTGTGTGCTCATGCTTTGTAAGTGTACCATGCTTCGCACCGAATGGCACCCAATAGGAAAGAATCCTCGCCGGAAGCAGGAAACTTCCCCAAAAAAAGACCGGGTACACAGCAAGACAACAATGTGCGGCGTTGACGTGACAAATACGTCGCTTGAACACTCCACAATTTTGCGAAAAATGGTACAATGTTAGAAAGTTTAGATCAACGTCGGGCAATGCTTGACAGCCCCCTACACAACTATATGCTGCAACCCAGCGTAGCCGTTGCTGCGTGCGCCATGTCATACGTGTATCGTCGTGCTGTCTGCCCGCGTTCTCGCCTGAGGCAATCGCACAGCCACCCGTGCGACGCAATGCACACGCGTAAGACATCAAGGGAGAAATGTATGACCAATACGAGAGAAACCGGCGGACGGCTCGCAGGCAAAGTAGCCATCGTAACGGGCGGTGCCGGCAATATCGGGCGCGTGATTGTACGCCGCCACCTCGAAGAAGCCGCCACAGTCGTGATCACCGGGCGGTCGGAGGAAAAGCTTCAGGCATACCGACAAGAACTCATTGCGGACGGCTTCGACGGCGAACGCATCATGACGCGCACCATGAATGGTGCCGACATCACCAGTGTGCGTGCCGCCGTTGCTGACATTCTGGGACAGACCGGCAAGATTGACATTCTGGTCAACAACGCGGGCAGTGCCGGTCCGCGTCAACGGCTTGCCCACCAACCACTCACCCGTGACGACTTGCAAGGCAACGACACCGAAACGCTTGCCGACGCTATCGGCAACCTGCTCGCCACGATCTGGAATCCCATCCGTGCCATTGCGCCGCACATGGCACCGGGCAGCAGCATTATCAACGTCTCGACGATCTTCTCGCGCACCAACTACTACGGACGCACCGCCTACGTTGTCCCCAAGGCTGCCCTCAACGCGCTGAGCACGATTGTTGCCCGCGAACTGGGCGACCGGGGCATTCGGGTCAATACCATCTACCCCGGACCCATTGACAGTGACCGCATCCGCAATGTGTTTGCCACCATGGATGAATTGAAAGGACTGGAGAGCGGGAGCACCGCCCACGAGTTCTTCGACATCATGGCACTCAGTCGCCCCACCGACGACGGCGAACTCGCCCGCGGCTTCCCCAAGACGACCGACGTTGCCAACGCCATTGTCTTCCTCGCCAGCGACGACTCCGCCGCCCTCGCAGGGCACCCCATCGAAGTCACGCACGGCATGGCGGTGCCTGCCGAAAGCCGCTCCACATTCATCAACCGCCCCGGTCTGCGGAACGTGGACGGCGAGGGCAAAACAGTGCTGATTGCCGCAGGCGATCAGGTGCAAGACGCGCTGTCACTGTCTATGCTCTTGATCGGGCGGCGCGCCGATGTAGTGCTCACCTTCCGCCACCGTGATGCCCTGAGCGAAGCCCAAAGCCAACTGCAAGAGGCACAACGCAACAACCCACAACTTACGATGCCCGCCCTTGCCTATCTCAACCCGCTAGAGCCTGCCACCGTCAGAGAGGTCCTCACCGACATCACCGAGTCGTCGGGTGGTCCGCACTATGCCATCATCTTCCCCGCCTACCAACACCTTGCCAACGACACAACCTATAGCATCGCCACCGCCAGCGACGACGAAGCCGACCGCTTCATGTACGACGAAATCGGCGGTGTCATTGCCCTCGCCAGCCAAATACAGCATCACTGGGAACAGCATAGCGAAAACTACCCGCTCGGTATGCCGCGCGTCTGTTTTATCACCAACACCGACGACGGCGGCGGCAACCGCTACAGCGACATGCTGCGGGCAGCCACCGAACAACTCATCCGCAACTGGCGGCACGAAACCGCCCTCGATGCGCCGCGCTACAACCAGCGTGCCGTGTGGGCAAACCAGATTGTGCGTTATGTCAATAGCGAGGCGGGCAACCTCGACTTCGCTACCGCGTGGGTAGCCAAGCTGATGAACAGTGACCGCCAGATCGAAGAAATCAACCTGTACCTGCCCAGCCACATTGAAGCGACCACTGGGGTACGTAAGCCGTCGTTCATCTGGGCAGAAAACCTTATTGGGCTGCACCTCGGCAAAGTCGCGCTCATCACCGGTGGCAGTGCGGGCATCGGGGGCGAAATCGCCCGCCTGCTTGCGCTGAGTGGTGCCTACGTGATGATTTCCGCCCGCCGCCAAGATCAACTCGAACAGATGCAACGCGTCATTCTCGGCGAAATGCGCGAGGCAGGCTACACCAGTGTCGAACGGCGCGTCCAGTACATTGCCGACATTGACGTTGCCGACGAAACCGCCCTGCAACGGCTGGTACAGCACACCGCTGATACCTTCGGGCGCGTAGACTACCTGATCAACAATGCGGGCATCTCCGGGGCTGAGGAAATGGTAATTGACATGCCACTCGATAGCTGGCGACACACACTGCAAGCCAACCTCGTCAGCAACTATTCGCTCATGCGGAAGATCGCCCCCATGATGAAAGCCCAGGGCAGTGGCTACATCCTCAATGTCTCGTCCTACTTCGGCGGCGAAAAGTATGTTGCGATCCCCTACCCCAACCGCTCAGACTATGCCGTCAGCAAAGCCGGACAACGCGCAATTGCCGAAAGCTGGGCACGCTTCATGGGTCCCGAAATACAGATTAACGCCATGGCACCCGGACCGGTAGACGGCATACGCTTGCGGGGCAGCAACGAACGCCCCGGTTTGTTCATGCGCCGCGCCCGCCTCATCCTTGAGAACAAACGCCTGAACGAAGTCCACCGCGCCCTCATCGAGTCACAGCGAGAGACCGACCGCCCAGTTGCCCGGCTCCTGCCCGTCGTGCTCAGGAACGACGTAGCCACCATCGGCAACGATGGCACCCTGCCCGGTGCGCTCCGTAAACTTGCCACAACCATCATGGAGAAAGCCAACCCAGAAGCAAGTTCATACACCTACGTGATGAACGACAGCATCGCCCAGAAGCTCATCCGGCGGCTTGAGGTAGGTGGCTACATCAACTCCACCAACCAGACCTACACGCTGGCAAGCGCACCGCCTGAACCGTTTTTCGCCGCCAACGAAATCGAGCGCGAAGCCCGCAAGGTTGGCGATGGCATCCGCGAAATGCTCTATCTCAACAACATGCCGACCGAGTTCGACGTGGCACGCGCAACCGTCTACTACCTCGCCGACCGCAACGTTACGGGCGAAACATTCCACCCATCGGGCGGGCTACGCCTTGAGCGCACCGTGACCGAGGGCGAACTGTTCGGCAAAGCCAGCGTCGCCGCCATCGGGCGGTTGCGCGGCACCACCGTCTACATCATTGGTGAATACCTCACCACCCAAATTACCACGCTCATCGAAACATACTTCGAAGAATGTGATGTCGCGCGTGTGGTGCTGCTCACCGAAACCGAGGAAGCCGCCCACACGATCAGCGCATCCTTCCCCGACCATTTCAGTAGCGGCAAGCTCTCTACCCTCATAACCCACGGCGACCTCGAAGGTAGCCTAGACCACGCGTTTGAAGAGTTCGGTCGCCCCGTCCCCGTCATTTGCACCCCCTTCCGCCCATTGCCGCGCCGTTCGCTCAGTGGCAGTGCCAGCGGCGAATGGGACAGTGTGCTGAGTGAAGCCGAGTTTACCGAGTTGCTGGAGCACAACATCACCCACCACTTCCGTGTGGCGAAGAAAATCTCGCTCGTGGACAACGCCCAACTCGTGATGGTCACGCCCAACACTTCCAGCCACTCAACCGCCGAGGAATTGGCGATGGCAAACTTTATCAAGACTACCCTGCACGCCTTCACCGCAACGCTCGGTGTCGAAAGCGAGCGCGTGGTACACAACGTTCCCGTCAATCAAGTAGACCTCGCCCGCCGCGCCCGCAACGAAGAACCACGCAATGCCGACGAAGAGTCCGAGGAACTGATGCGCTTCGTGAATGCCGTGCTCCTGACCAGCGCACCGCAGGTCGAAGCCAAACTGAGCCGCTATCGTTCGCGCATCTACCGTGGGAACGCAATCACTGTCTGAGCGATGCCGCTCAGAATCACGCAGCAGTCGCGGGACACCCTGACCGTGCCTCCCGCACTGTTGCTTCTCAATACGACCAATCGGCACACGCCCGGTCTATGCGAGACTCCCGGTCTATGCTAGACTAATAGAGAGTACGAGTAGCGCACGCGAAATACAAACCGTTTTGTGTGACCATCTGCGAAAAGACAAGGAGTAGTCACTGATGACCACCAGTATTGCCCCGCAAAGTGGAGCGATCCGTCAGCCACGCCAGAATCCCATCCTTACCCGTGAGGACTGGGAAGCGCAACGGGCGGCGTTCCTCGCCGACCCCGGTGGGTTTTTCGGAGCCATCGCCCGCAACGTTTTGCACTGGTATGACCCGCAACTAAACGCTTGGATTAGCTGGGACGACGCTAGCCAACGCTGGAGTGGGTTCCGTGCCGACGATGGCAGCCCCATTGATGTACCCTATACCGCCAACCACACGCCGTGGGAACGTGCCTTCAACGACGATAACCCGCCGTTCTATGGCTGGTTCGAGGGCGGCTTGACCAACGCCTGCTTTAATGAAGTTGACCGCCATGTGCTGATGGGCTACGGCGACGAAGCCGCCTACCACTTCGAGGGTGATCGCTGGGACTCCTCGCTCAACAATGGGCGCGGCGGTCCGGTGGTGAGCTTCACGGTGAGCCGCCGCCAGATGCTCGTCGAAGTGGTGAAAGCCGCGCAAGTCCTCAAGAACCTTGGCTTGAAGCCGGGGGATCGCATTGCGATCAACATGCCCAACATCATGCAGCAGATTTACTACACCGAAGCCGCCAAGCGACTTGGTGTCATCTACACTGCCGTGTTTGGCGGCTTCAGCGACAAGACGCTCAGCGACCGCCTGCACAACGCTGGGGCACGGGTTGTCATCACCAGCGACGGCGGCTATCGCAACGCACAGGTGGTAGACTTCAAGGAAGCCTACACCGACCCCGCGCTCGACCGCTACATCCCGGTGGAAGTCGCCGAGCAGATCGTAGCCGATACGCTCGCCAGCATGCGTGCCACCGTCAGCGCAGAACAAGCCGCGCTCTTGCAAGAACGCGCCGCGCAGGCTATCGCGGGCGACATCACCGTTGAGCGAAGCGACATTATGCGTGGCATCGGGCACGCCCTCGACGAAATGAAAGACGTAGACCCCGTTACCCAGTCGCACATCCGCACGTCCATTGCTCAGGCACTCGTGGATGCACCGCCGCGCGTAGATGCCGTCATTGTCGTGCGCCACACCGGGCACGAAATCTTGTGGCGACCAGAGCGCGACCAGTGGAGCCACGACCTCATGGCGCAAGCCATCGCGGATATTCTCACGGCGGCACAAAACGCGGGCTTCAACGTGCAGAGCGAAAGCGAACTGCTCGCCCTGCCGGATGACCAGCTTGTGGCAGCCCTGTACGCCAGCAACCGTTGCGAAACGCTCGATGCCGAATACCCCATGTTCATCATCTACACCAGCGGCAGCACCGGCAAACCCAAGGGCGTAGTCCACGTCCACGGCGGCTACCTTGCCGGGCTTGCCTACACTATGCGCGTCAGCTTCGATGCCGAACCGGGCGACACCATATTCGTCATCGCCGATCCGGGTTGGATCACCGGGCAGAGCTACATGATCAGTGCCAGCCTTGTCGCACGCTGCACGGGCGTGATCGCGGAAGGCTCGCCCGTCTTCCCCAGTGCCGGACGCTACGCCAGCATCATCGAACGCTACAACGTCAATATCTTTAAGGCAGGCGTGACCTTCCTCAAGGCGGTGATGACCGACCCGCAGAACGTTGCCGACGTGCGCCAGTACGAAATGGGCACGCTGCGCGTCTGTACCTTCTGCGCCGAGCCAGTTAGCCCCTCTGTGCAGCAGTTCGGCATGGATGTCATGTCCCCGCAGTACATCAACTCGTACTGGGCAACCGAACACGGCGGCATCGTCTGGACGCACTTCTATGGCAACGACGACTACCCCCTGCGTCCCGATGCCCACACCTACCCGCTCCCGTGGATTCTGGGCGATGTGTGGGTCAGCGAAGTGAACACCGATGGCAACGGGAGTGGCGAAACTGTCACCATCCGCCCCGGCGAACTGGAAGAAAAGGGCGAAATTGTCATCACCCACTCCTACCCCTACCTTGCCCGTACCATCTGGGGCGATGTCGCCAACTTTACGCTCGACGGTACCCGCATCAACCCCGCTTGGAACGGCGATGCCGAACGCTTTAGCAAGACCTACTGGAAGCGCGGACCAAACGGCGAGTGGGCATACATTCAGGGTGACTTCGCCCGCAAGTACGCAGACGGGAGCTTCAGCCTGCACGGGCGGAGTGACGATGTGATCAACGTAAGCGGACACCGCATGGGCACTGAAGAGATCGAAGGTGCCATTCTCCGCGACAAGCAACTCGCCGCCGACTCACCGGTAGGCAACTGTGTGGTAGTCGGTGCCCCGCACCGCGAAAAAGGGCTAACCCCGGTTGCGTTCATCCAGACGCTCGGCGAGCGCAAACTGAGCAGCGACGACCGCCGCCGCCTCAGCGACCTTGTACGTTCCGAGAAGGGCGCGGTCTCGGTACCCGAAGACTACATCGAGGTAAGTGCCTTCCCTGAAACACGCAGTGGCAAGTACATGCGCCGCTACCTGCGGAGCCTCATGCTGGGTGAGTCGCTGGGTGACACCACCACGCTCCGCAACCCCGAAGTGCTTGAGGAGATCACCCACAAGATCGAGGCGTGGAAGCGCAAGCAACAGCAGTCAGAACAGCAGCAAATCTTTGAACGCTACCGCTACTTCGTCATCGAGTACCACCCCCTCACAGCGACACAACGCATGGCAATCGTCACGGTCAACAACCCGCCGGTCAACGCCCTGAACGAACGCTCGCTCGACGAACTGAACACACTGCTCGACCACCTCAGCCGCCGCGACGATGTTGCCGCGATCATCTTCACCGGGAGCGGCACCAAGAGCTTCGTCGCAGGTGCCGACATCCGGCAGTTGCTCGAAGAGATTGATACCGTCGAGAACGCGATGGCAATCCCTAACAACGCACACCTTGCCTTCCGCAAGATCGAGCGCATGAGCAAGCCGTGTATCGCCGCTATCAACGGTGTTGCCCTCGGTGGCGGGATGGAGTTTGCGCTCGCGTGTCACTACCGCATCGCCGACACCAATGCCCAGTTCGGGCAACCCGAAGTCAACCTGCGCTTGCTCCCCGGCTATGGTGGCTCACAGCGTATGCCGCGCCTGCTCTATAGCCGGAGTGGTGAAGAGGGCTTGCTCAACGCCATGATGGTCATCATTGGCGGGCGCACCGTAGATGCCAAGCGTGCGTACCAGATGGGGCTGGTAGACATGCTGGCAGACGGCGACAAAGACGTGGTGATACTGGCAACCGAAGCGGTCCGCGAGATGTTCGCGCCGTTGCCCGGACTGCCCACGCTGGACGACTTCCGCCGCGATGCCGCCAGCGACGCCCGTGCCTTCTTCCTGCCGATCAACGATACCAGCGACGATGCCCCCCGCGCCACACCCCTTGCCGAAGCCTTCACGCAACGGCAAGCCCTGACCGCCGAGTGGGAGCAACCCGCCCCCGCTTTCGTCACAGACGTGCTAGAGCCACTGCTGCAACGCCCCCAAATCCAACGCCTGAGCGAGCAAGCCGCCGGAGCAGGGCGCACCCAGACGCTGGAGCGCATCCTTGATGCCGTGCGCTTCGGCTACGCAAACGGGCTGGTCAAGGGGCTAGAACACGAAGCCCGCCTGTTTGCCGAAGCTGTCGTTGACCCCGAAGGCGGCAAGACGGGCATCCAAGACTTTATGGACAAGAACAGTGCGCCGTTGCCCACCCGTCGCCGCCTCAAGTTGATCCCCGAAGAAGAGCAGCAACTGATTGACCACGGCATGCTGCTCCCCGTCGGTGCGCCATTCTTCCCCGGTGTGACCCCCGTCCCGGTTGCCCAGTACGCCATGGCTGCCCTGCGCGATGAAGCAACCGGTGCCGCGTTGCACGGCGACCCACTTGAAGCCGAACATCAGGTCATCGTCCCCGTGGAACGCCCCGGACCCAGCGACGTACAACTGTACATCCTTGCCAGCGAAGTCAACTTCAACGACATCTGGGCAATCACCGGGGTGCCCGTCTCGCTCTTCGATGACCACGACCGTGACTGGCACGTCACCGGGAGCGGTGGTATCGGGCTGATCGTCGCTACGGGCGAAGAAGTGCGCCGCGAAGGGCGGCTGAAGGTTGGCGACCTGTGCGCGATCTACAGCGGGCAGAGCGACCTGTATTCGCCCATGGCAGGGCTTGACCCGATGGCAGCCGACTTCGTTATCCAAGGCTACCAAACCCCCGACGCATCGCACCAGCAGTTTATGCTGGCACAGCCGCCGCAATGCTTGCCGTTGCCGCCTGACCTGACGCTCGAAGCGGCTGGTAGCTACATCCTCAACATGGGGACGGTCTACCGTGCCCTGTTCACCACGCTCAAGGTACAACCCAATCGCCGTATCTTCATTGAAGGTGCCGCCACTGGGACGGGCTTGGATGCTGTCAAGTCGGCAGCCCGCAACGGACTGTACGTCACGGGGATGGTCAGCAGCACCGAACGCGCCCGCACTGTACGCGAAGTCGGCGGCGCAACGGGTGCCATCAACCGCAAAGACCCCCACTACAACGGCATCTTCACCCGCGTGCCCGAAGACCCCGCCGAGTGGGCGCAGTGGGAAGCTGCCGGGCACCAACTGCTCGACGACTTCCGCGCCCAGAACGGCGGGCACCTCGCCGACTACGCCCTGTCGCACGCAGGCGAGCAAGCCTTCCCGCGTAGCTTCCAGTTGCTTGGCGAGCCGCACGACGGACACATCCCCACCATCACCTTCTACGGTGCCAGTAGCGGCTATCACTTTACCTTCCTCGGCAAGCCCGGAGCCGTGCCCGTCAACGATATGCTCAGCCGTGCCAACCTGCGGGCGGGCGAAGCTGTGATGATCTACTACGGGCTAGAGCGCGATGTCAGCGGCGAGCACCGGAGCCGCTACCCCCTCATGGACGGGTCGGGGCTAGAAGCCATCGAAGCCGCCCGCCTGAAGGGTGCCCGCATCGTGGTTGTCACCTACACCGATGCCCAGCGCGAGTTTGTGTTGAGCCTCGGCTTCGGTGCCACGCTGAAGGGTGTGGTCAGCCTCGAAACACTGCACCGCCGCTTCGGTGATGACTTCGACTGGCCCGAAACCATGCCCTCCTTGCCAAGCGCACGCTACGAGATTGACGACTTCAAGGAAGCCGTGCGGAGCTACAACGACCTGACCTTCAAGCCCCTTGGTGGCGCAGTCGGGGCGTTCCTCCGCAGTAGCGACAACCCGCGCGGCTACCCCGACTTGATCATCGAACGTGCCGGACACGATGCGCTCGCCGTCAGTTCCATGATGATCAAGCCCTTCGTTGGGCGCGTCGTCTATTACGAAGACCTCGGCAATCAACGCTACTCGTTCTACGCGCCGCAGGTCTGGATGCGCCAACGCCGCATCTACATGCCGTCCGCGAACATCTGGGGCACGCACCTCTCGAACGCCTACGAGATTGTGCGGATGAACGACGAGATCAGCGCGGGGCTACTCAACGTGACTGAACCCACGCTGGTGCCGTGGGACGAACTGCCCGCCGCCCACCAAGCCATGTGGGAGAACCGCCACGCCGGGTCAACCTACGTCGTCAACCACGCCCTGCCTCGCCCCGGCATCACCTCGAAAGAGGAACTGTACGAAGCGTGGGCAGAAATGCGCCAGCCGTAGGCAACCCGCATAGCGCCAAACTGGTGTCCCCATTGTCTCGCGTGGGCGATGCGATGGGGGCACTCGTGTCATACGCCTGTTAGCAACTGAGGAGCAAAAGACGGTGGAACTACTACCTATTGACGACCACATTACGGCAATTGACCACGACCTCTACGGTCTACCCGGCACGGGCGTGAGTTACGTCGTGCGCGGCGATGACATCGCCCTGATCGAAACGGGCACGTCACTCACGGTACCCCAAACGCTCGCCGGACTAGACGCGCTCGGCATCGCCCACGAAGCGGTCAACCACATCATCTGCACCCACGTCCACATGGACCACGCGGGCGGCGCGGGCTACCTCGCGGAAGCCCTCCCCAACGCCAGCGTCTACATCCACAGCAGCGTCACCGAATATCTCTACGACACCGACAAGATGGGCAAACTCGCCACGAGCGTGCGCCGCGCTGTTGGTGAAACGATCTGGCCACTCCACGGCGACCTGAAGCCGATAGACCCCGCCCGCATCAAGCCTGCCGAAACCCTGCACCTTGACCTTGGGCAAGACGTTATCCTCGAAGGGTTGCCCACACCGGGGCACTCGCCCGACCACGTTGCCTACTGGGAACGGCGGAGCGGCGGCATGTTCATCGGCGACGCGACCAGCCTCAACATGCCCCGCTACAACCTCGCATTTCCCGTGTCGGCACCGCCCGCCTACGACCTCACAATGCACCTGAAGACGATTGACATGCTGCGGCAACAGTCCATCAAACGCTTCTACATCACCCACACCGGCGCAGACGATAACGTGACCGCCCTGCTTGACCTGACCGTCGAGCGGCTCGACAAACTGGTACAACTGGCAGAACGCTTTGTTGCCAACGAAGAAACCGACAGCATGGCGATTGCCATCGAATGGCTACAACCCGACCCACACGACGAACAGCAGACTTTCATCGCCCAGCAACTCGGCGACCTGACGGCACGCGGGATGATCCGTTACGTCAAGAAACGGCAGCAAACCGCCTAGCCTGTGCCCCGCGCTGGCACCCAGTCAACGCGGGGCGCACCTCCGGCTCGCTCGCCCGCACGCGGTTGTGGCACCGACGCAGTTGTGATACCGGGCTTGCAGTCCTACAACACCTAAGCTACAATACCCATGTGCCCGTGTATGTAAAGTGGTATCGTCTATATTATGTCATCACCAGAACATAACTCGTCCCGCTCAGGGTCGTCAATGGCACGCCGCCGCTGGTTGCCCGTTGCGTTGGTCAACCGACTGCAAGGGTTGCGGCTCCCCACGGTGTCTTGGCGGCGCGTGAGTACCCACCTCGTGACCCTGTTTCTGGCGTTGCTGACGCTCTCGCTGCTGTACAACTTTACGCAGCAGGTTATCCAGAGTGCCAACCTCGAAACCCGCCGCGCCGAACTCGAAGCCCACGTTGCCGAACTCGAGCGCGAAAACCAACAACTAGCCGACCGCGTGGCTTATGCCGAGACCGACCTCAACATTGAGCGTATCGCCCGCGACCAACTCAACTACTCGCGCGAAGGCGACGTGGTGATCGTGCCCCGCTTCCCCACCCAACTCAACCAACCCGCCATCGTTGGGCTGAGCGCACCCGCCGATACTGCCCCGCTTGCGCCCCCCGCGCACGTACCCAACTGGCAACAGTGGTGGCGCACCTTTGCCACCCCCACCCAACCACCGACCGGACAATAAGCATCGCCATCGTATCTGAACCATGCAGACCCACGTCGCAGTAGCAAACTGCTTAGAATGGTAGAACCCACATGCCGTTGACCAGCTATTTACCCAATGGGCTATGTGTCATTGTTGAACCCATCCCGGCAAGTTCCGCCGTCGCCATGACCTGCCACGTCGGCGTGGGGTCACGCTACGAAACCACCGCACACAGCGGCATCGCCCACATGCTGGAGCACATGTGCTTCAAGGGCACCCAGCGATACCCGACCGCGCTTGACCTCGCGCGGGCAGTCGAGGGGATCGGCGGCGAGTTCAACGCCTACACCGACTACGAAAGCACTGCTTACTACGTCAAAGTGGCAGACCTGCACGCTGAGCGCGGGCTAGGCGTGCTTGCCGACCTTGTGACCCGCCCCACCCTCGATGCCGCCGAGCTTGAGAAAGAGCGCGGGGTGATCTTGGCAGAAATCCGGGACTACCGCGATACGCCCACCGACTCGGTGCATAGCATGCTCCAGTCGTCGCTGTTCGGCGACCAACCACTGGGGCGCGAGATCATCGGCACCCGCCAAACCGTCCGCACCATCAGCCACAACGACCTGACCGCTTTCTGGCACGACCACTACACCCCCGCCACTATCATCCTCTCCATCGCGGGCAGCATTACCCCCGACCGCGCACTCGAACTCGCGGCACAGCATTTCGGCACACTCGCCGCCGCCCCCGCCCTACCGCCGCCCCCGCCGTGTGCGCCACCAGTCGCCGGACCACACGTCACCCTCCGCACCTACGACAGTGAGCAGGGACACTTCTGCCTTGGCTTACCCGGCGTATCACAGTATGACCCAGACCGCCGTGCGCTCGATGTTCTCGATACCATCGTGGGCGGTGACATGTCGTCGCGGCTGTTCCAGCTTATCCGCGAGCAACACGGTCTCGCCTATAGTGTTGGTTCGTACAACAGCAACTTTCTTGATGCCGGGATGTGGGTACTGTACGCCAGCGTCAAGCGGCGCACCCTCATTGATGCCGTGCGGGCTATGCTCGCCGTCCTGCACGATGTTGCCACCCACGGCATTACGCCCGCCGAACTCGCGTATGTGCAAGAACAGGTACGCGGCGGGTTGCGGCTCTCCCTCGACGACAGCACCGCCGTTGCCGCCCGCAATGCGTACCAACAACACACGCACGGCACCATCCAGAGCCTTGACGCGGTGATTGCCGAGTACGACCAACTCACTTGCGACGACATTCACCGCGTGGCACAACGCGTCATCTCACACGCAGGTCTCCACCTTGCAGTCATTGGCAACTACCGTAAAACGGACAAAGAGCGGCTCCGCGCCGTACTGGAGGACACCCAGCTATGACAACTATTGCGATTATTGGGGCGGGCATGAGCGGACTAACGGCAGCCCACACCCTGACCAAACATGGGTATTCCGTCATTATCTACGAAAAAAGTCGTGGTGTCGGGGGGCGCGTCACCACCCGCCGAGTTGATGACTGGCGGATAGACCACGGTGCCCAAGTCATCAACATGCCCGATGAAGCCACCACCGCGTTGCTGCGCCGCAACCCGATGCCCATTCGGCTTACCGCTCCCGTCTGGGTCTTTGACCAGCACAATACCATCAGCCCCGGCAACCCAGACACCAACGCACTCCCGCGCTGGTGCTGGCACGATGGCATTGTGACCCCCGCGCGTGCCCTTGCGACTGGACTCGACATACGCACACAAGTAACGGTTCATCACATCGAACCCCACAACGGCGGCTACCGCCTGTTTAACGACGACGGGCAACGCATCGGGCGAGCTGATGCGGTGGTGCTTACCCCACCTGCCCCCCAGACTGCCGCGATCCTTGCGAATAGCCTGTTGCCTGCTGACCTAGCGGGCACGCTCCACGACCTGCTCGCGGCTGCCAGTTATCGCCCCTGTCTCTCGGTGGCATTCGCCTATCGCCGACAGGTGGGTGTCCCGTGGTACGCCCTCGTCAACACTGACCGCCAGCACACGGTGGCGTGGCTTGCCTGCGAACACAACAAGCCCGGACACGCCCCAGAAGGGTACTCCCTCATCATTGCCCAGCTTGCGCCAGACTATAGCCGTGCCCACTGGGATGATGCCACAAAAGGCATGTACGGGAGCACCGACACCCCCCCTATGCCCGCCTACATCCAAGCAGTTGATGGTATGGTGCAACGCCTTATCGGGAGCAACCTTGGCGACCCACTGTGGGCAAACCTGCATCGCTGGCGGTATGCGCTCCCTGATAGTGCCGCCGACTTTGATGCACTCAACAGCACCGCAAGCCGCCTCTACTTCGCAGGTGATTATGTTGACCGGAAGGGGCGCGTGCATCAGGTCATGCAGCGTGGGCAGCAGGTTGCAGAACTGATTATGCGCGAGGTTGCGCCGTGACCACACCAAAGTTCCAGCTTGACCATCTTGCAACCTATTATGGTGCCAATATCCACGCCCCCCAGTCTGGGCTGCACGCCCGTATTCACGCCCCCCACGATGCCCACGACGCACTACGGGCGACGCTGAAAGAGCACGCCCTGTTCGTCGGCATCATCCTCGCCTACCTCGACGTGACCGCCACACCCACAGCCAGCGGCTACACGCACGACCTGACCGTAACCAGTCCCACCCCAGAGCTTGCCGCCGCCACCCTGCGTGCCAGCATAGACCTACTCAACAACCCCTATGACCCCGACGACCCGGATGACGAGCGCGACCCGTTCGCCCCGCACCCCGCACTGGTCAGCCTGCAAAAAGAACGCCGGGCAACTGCTTACCCCCTCACAGCCCTCCACATACTTGCCGAGGCACAGAGCCGCGCTATCCCCATCTTGCACCTCCCCGACGAACAGGTACAACTGGGCTACAGCAGCGCAGGCTGGCAATTCACGCCGCGTGACATGCCCCGCCGCCCCACCACAGACACCACAGAACCGCCCGCACACCAGCCACCGTGGGCAACACTGGGCAGCATACCGCTCTATATCGTGACCGGCACGCAGGACACCGCGCAGATCGTTACCGCCATCGCTACCCGCCTACAAGCAGCCGGGTGGCACCCGACTGTCCGCCACAATACCGACTACGCAAGCACGCGCGACCTATTGGCAGACCCGACGGTGACGGCTGCCGTGTGTCACGTCCAGACGGCGAGCATCCTGATGCACGGGGTAGCGTTCAGTACCTGTACACAGGCAATCATCGCCGCCCCCGCCGACACCGCCCCCGCGCCACCATACACCCCCGCCGACGTGGTGCGGGCAGTTGGCGTGCCCGCGCTCCTTGCACAGCACGCCACGATCCTCGCCGATGACCCACGGCTCCGGGCGTTGCAGCCCTACCTCCCGCACGCCAGCCGCCCGCTCGATACGTCCGTCAGCCACCTCGTGCTCCCGTCGCGTTGACGTTGAGCCACCGCCACCGCGCACGCCACCGCGCACAGCCACTCATTACACAGGATTGCGGAACTTTGTTATACTAAAGCTACCAGGACGGGTCGCAAGCAACGAGCATCGTAGGTCGGATAGAAGCCGTGGAAAAGATGCGTAAGGAGTGCAAGCGCAATGGTTATGATTGAGCAGACCGTACCAACAAATCGGTATCTCCCGCGTCCGGATCAGCCGTACTTCAACCGCGAACTAAGCTGGGTTGCGTTCAACGCACGGGTGCTTGAAGAAGCACAAGACCCACGCAACCCCCTGCTTGAGCGGTGCAAGTTTGTTGCCATCTTTTCGTCGAACCTTGATGAGTTCTTCATGATCCGCGTAAGCGGTATCCGTGAACAGATCGAGGCAGGTGTCCAACAACTCTCACCCGACGGCATGACCCCCATCGAACAGTACCGCGCTGTGCGCGAGGCTATCGTGCCGCTCCTCGCAGACAAACGACAGCTCGTGCACGACGAACTGCTGCCCGCACTCGCCAGTGAAGGTATCCACATCTGCAATTACGAACAACTCGATGCCGCCGCGCGAGATGCAATGCAAACGTACTTTACCGACCACATCTTCCCCGTGCTCACGCCGCTTGCCTCTGACACCAGCCGCCCCTTCCCGCACATCTCGAACCTGAGCCTCAACCTTGCGGTGGTCTTAAAGGACGACAACCACACACAACTCTTCGCCCGCGTCAAGATACCAACCGAAGTCTTGCCGCGCCTCGTCCCAGTCCCGCGCGACAACGCCAACGGGTTGCACCGCCAGCATACATTCGTCTGGGTCGAACAGGTCATCCTCGCCCATCTATCATACCTGTTCCCCGGCATGCAGATCATCGCGGCGTACCCCTTCCGCGTCATCCGCGACACCGACATCGAAATCGAAGAGGACGAAGCCGCCGACCTGCTCACGACCATCGAGCAGAATGTACGGCAACGTCGCTTCGGCAAAGTCGTCACGGTGTTTGTAGACACCACGATGCCCGATTTCGTGCGACAGTGGCTCATGGACAACATGGCGTTGACCCCTGACGACATTTACACCGTCGAGGGCGCACTGGGCTATGGTGCCCTGATGAGCCTGATGGGACTCGACCGCCCAGACCTGAAAGACCCCCTGTTTACCGCCCAGACCCCCACGATGCTACGTGGTAAGCAAGACCTGTTTGAAGTCATCAGGAAACAAGATATTCTGCTGCATCACCCCTACGACTCATTCAGCCCCGTGACTGACTTGATCGAGACCGCCGCCCGCGACCCGGACGTGCTCGCCATCAAGCAGACCCTCTACCGCGTCGGCAGAAACTCACCGATTGTCAAGGCACTGCTCGCCGCCCGCGAAAACAACAAGCAGGTCACGGTACTGGTCGAACTCAAAGCCCGCTTCGACGAAGAGAACAACATTACGTGGGCAAAAGCACTGGAACGTGAGGGCGTGCATGTGGTGTACGGCTTGCTCGGTCTGAAGACACACGCCAAGATTGCCCTCGTCGTCCGCCAAGAGGGGGATAGCATCCAGCGGTATGTTCACTTGGGCACGGGCAACTACAACGCGAGTACCGCCCGCCTCTATACCGACCTTGGCTTGCTCACCAACAACACTGCCATCGGCGAGGATGTCACCGAGTTGTTCAACTACCTGACGGGCTACAGCCACCAACGCGACTATCGCAAGTTGCTGGTCGCGCCTTTCACCCTGCGGCAGCGCATCCTTCAGATGATCGAGCGGGAAATCCAGCAACACAGCGAGCACGGCAACGGGCATCTCATCTTCAAGATGAACTCGCTGATTGACCCTGAAATGATTGATGCCCTCTACCGCGCATCGCAGGCGGGCGTGCGCGTCGCGTGCATCATCCGTGGTATGTGTCGGCTACGCCCCGGCATTCCCAACCTGAGCGACAACATTGAGGTACGCAGCATCATCGGACGCTTCCTTGAGCACCACCGTATCTACTACTTCCATAATGGAGGACAGGAAGAGGTCTACATGGGCAGTGCCGACCTGATGGAGCGCAACCTTGACCGGCGGGTTGAAACGGTCTTCCCCATTGAAGATGCCAACCTGCGCCGCTTCGTGCGCCATCACCTGCTCGAAACATACCTGACCGACAATGTGCGGACGCGCATCTTGCAACCAGACGGTACGTACATCCGTCTTAGCCCTGAAGCAGGGCAACCCGTCGTTGATAGCCAGACGGCTGAAATGGGCTACTCACAGCGGATCATTGAGGAGTAACCCGGAAGAGAGAGCATCGTGCGTTTATTCATTGCATTCAGCTTGCCGCGTCGTGTGCAAGCCGAGCTAGTACAACTCCAACAGCAGGTGCGCCAGTACATCAACGCCCCCGTCGTTTCGTGGGTCGCACCTGCTGCCCTGCACCTCACGGTGCAGTTTATTGGCGAGACCGCCCAGCACAACCTGCCAGAGATTGCGCGGGTCATCAACGCGCTCGAACACGACCCACCCTATGACCCCGAAGCGACCCACCTGTACCTCACCCGCATGGGCGCGTTTCCCTCGACCCGCCAACCGCGTACCGTCTGGTGCGGCATCGCCGACCCGGACGCAGTGCTGCAACCGCTCCACCGACACATAGGCGACCAGTTGCACAGCGCGGGCATCATGCTCAATCGCCAACCCTACCGCCCACACCTGACTATCGGGCGGGTCAAGGGTAGCGCAAGCATCGAGCAGCAACGTGCTATCGGCACTGCCATTCGTGAAATCACCCCCCCACAGCGGTTGCAGTGGGCACTGGGCATTCCTGCTATTTTTCTGAGTACCCTTACGCCAAACGGTCCTATCTATCAAAGGCTTTCGCATGAATCACACAGGGAACAAGCATAAACTGGTTATCGCGGCTCTCCTGCTGCTGCTCTGGTTACTGCCGGGCATGCTCTTCGCGCCTGCCATCGCGCACGCCCAGAGCATCAACTGGCAAGAAACACGCACCGACTACTTTTTGATCCTGTATGCCCCCGGCGACGAACCGACCGCGCAGGCATACGCAGGCTTCATAGACGACATCTACGACGAACTGAGTGTGAGCTTCAACTTTGAAACCGAAACACCCCTGACGCTCAACCTATACCCCGACTTTGAAAGCTATTACGAAGTAAACCCGACTGCCCGTAACATGCCGGGGATTGTCGCCCACGCCGATTTCCGGCGGCGGCAACTGGCGGTGGTGCTACCGCAGACACAACAACAGACCCCCGACGAAATCCAAAACAATATCCGCCACGAACTCACGCACATCATCGCCGCCGACCTGAGTGACAACAAACTCAACACTGGCTGGCAAGAGGGTATCGCGCAGTACATGGAAATCCCCACAGCCGAGACCCAGCGGAAACTCGATCTGCTGGCGCAAGATGTACAGCAAGGGGCGTTGCTCAGTTGGAACGACTTTGAAGACCGCGACAACATCTATCGGCAACCCGAACGCGGCTACCCACAAACCTTTTCGGCGGTCACATTCCTGATAGACACCTACGGCTTTGAACGCTTCCAAAGTTTTCTCACCACCCTTGCCAACAGTAGCGGCTACCGAACGGCAATCGAAAACAGCTACGGCATCCCGGCAAACGACCTCGAACAGCAATGGCTCGGCTGGCTCCCGCAATTCGTGGATGGCTCCTACACGGTCAACCCCATGGTTGGCTATGACCTCGGCTTCCCACGCCAGATGGTTAGCGATGGGCGTTACGCTACGGCACAAGAAGAGCTAGAGCGCATCATTCCACGGCTACAAAACGCCGATGAACCCGAAATGCTCGCGGAGGCTGAGCAACTGCTAGCGACCAGCCGCGCCGGACAGGAAGCAGACGCACTGGCGAGCAGTGCCCGCGCCGCCCTTGAAGCCGGCGACTATGTAGCCGCCCGCGACCAGACCGCCGCCGCGCAGGCTGCCTATGCTGCCATCGGCGACACCCGCAACCAGCAGATTCTTGAGGTATATGCGGCGCGTGCCGCGCAGGGCTTGGCAGCACGCACAAACCTTACCGATGCAAGCAACCTACTTGACGGCTTCGACCTGTTTGCCGCCCGCGACCGCGCCGCCGCCGCTGCCGCCGACTTCGCCAGCTTGGGTGACGAAGCCAGTAGCCAGCAGGCACTCGGCATCGCCGAAACCGTCAACAATGTGCAGCGCATCGGCGGCATCATGCTCGTGGCAGTGGGCGTGCTTGGGCTACTGTCCGGGCTATGGATGATGTGGCAAAGCCGCAAGGCAGAGGTCTGGTAAGCAGCAGTCTGGTACGGCTGGTGAGCGGCGTAAACGTGTTTTTGATAGCACCGTGCATTCTTCAGTAAGAGGAGGCTACAGCTATGGCTGTATTCTGTCATCAATGTGGCGCAGAAAACCCCGACTGGGCGAGCTTCTGCGACCAGTGCGGCACCCGACTCATCCATCCCAGTGCATCAGGGACGGCAGCCGAAACACAGCCGCCGGTTGCCGTCCCTACGGCTGTACCAGCGGTCGCCCCAGCAACCACGGGTGGCTCGACAACGTGTGACCAGTGCGGCAATCCAGTGCTGCCGGGCGAAGCCTTCTGTGACAACTGTGGTGCGCCGCAAGCAACCGCCGCCCCTGCCCCAGCACCACCCAACCGCAACTATCCCCCACCGCAGCCCTTCAACCCAACCATGCCGACTGCAACGCCCGCACCACCACCGACGGTGTCGCCCACTCAGCCCCCAACCACCCCCGCGCCACCCGCGCAGCCAGTGCCGCCTGCCCCTACGCCACCTGCTGCACCGACGGGCAGTGCCACGCTGTCCATCCAGATACCCGCAACCCAGACCACGGTTGCCCTACCGCCGCGGAGCGAACTGACCATCGGACGAGCAGACCCGATCAGTCAGTTCTACCCCGACCTTGACCTCACGCCGTTCGGCGGCATCGAGCACGGGGTCGGGCGGCGGCACCTGCGTATCCTGCACCAAAACAGCGTAGTCGCCATTGAAGACCTTGATAGCACCAACGGCACGTTCCACAAGGGCACAAAACTTGCAGCGCGACAGCAGCAGACCATCCAGAACGGCGACGAAGTACGGCTGGGCAATCTCGTGCTGCATATCGTCTGGTGACACCACAATGACCCATACCACCGACCACAGCCGCATCAGCCGCCTGCAAGATTTGCTCCGCCGGAGTAGCCTCCGCGGTGCGGCACTCGACAGCGGTGCCAACCTCGCCTACCTGACCGGGCTACACCTGCCCGCCATGGAACGCCTGACCCTGCTGCTGGTGCCAGCCGCCGCCGACCAAACCATCGCGCTCGTGCTCCCCACCCTCGAAGCAACCAGTGTCAGCGACAGGATCGCAGCCGCCCAAGCCAGCGGGCTACACCTCCGCGTGTTTGAATGGCACGACAACGACGGACCCGCAACCGCTGTGCGGGCTGCGGTTGCCGCTACCCTGCCACCGACGGGCGCATCCACACTCGCAGTCGAGTACCTGACCATGCGCGTGGGGGTCTTGCGTGCGCTCGAAAGCGTGCTCCCCGGCTTGCGAACCAGCGATGTCACGCCCCTGATGGCACGCCTGCGTGTGACAAAGACCGCGGATGAGCTAGTGCATATCCGGCGTGCAGTTGCTATCATCGAAGCCGCCCTGACCGACATCCGCCCACTGATCGTGCCGGGCACCACCGAACGGCAACTTGCCGCCCGCTGGAAGCAAGCCATGCTCAACCACGGAGCCGATGAAGAAGCCTTCCCATGCATTGTGGCAAGCGGCAGCAACAGTGCCAACCCCCACCACCAGAATAGCGACCGTGCCTTCGTGCGGGGCGACCTGATCCTGCTGGATGGCGGGGTACGCTGCAACGGGTACGTCTCTGACATCACCCGTACCTTCGCGCTCGGCACACTGGATGAGCAACTGCAACAGGTCTACGAACTGGTGCTTGCGGCGAACACCGCCGCCCGGCTCGCCGCTAAGCCGGGGGTCAGCGGTGCAGGCATAGACACTGCCGCCCGTACCGTGATCGAGCAGGGCGGCTATGGCGAGGCGTTTCTGCATCGCACTGGGCACGGCTTCGGGCTAGAAATCCACGAACGCCCCACCATTGCCATTGACAGCCACGAGCCACTGCCGACGGGCGCGACCTTCACCATTGAGCCGGGGGTATACGTGCCGGGGCGTGGCGGGGTGCGGATCGAAGACGATATTGTCTTGACTGCCGACGGTAGCGAGAGCTTGACGACCTTCCCGCGAGACTTACAGCTACTGCCTGCCAACTAGCGCAACGGTGGCGCGTACAGCAACCCGCCATCCAGCCACGTCGCGTTGGGTCCGCGTTCAAGGTTCAGTGGGGTGGATGCACCGAGGTTGCGGTTGTAGATTTCGCCATAGTTACCGACGCTCCGCAGCATCACCAGCGCGAAATCGTCTGCTAACCCTAGCCCGCTCCCAAGATCACCCTCT
This sequence comes from uncultured Chloroflexaceae bacterium, assembly GCA_964575355.1. Classification (GTDB taxonomy): domain Bacteria; phylum Chloroflexota; class Chloroflexia; order Chloroflexales; family Chloroflexaceae; genus CAZNQP01. The sequence goes on along the minus strand of CAZNQP010000002.1, from coordinate 5,889 downwards.
TGCCCAAGCAGGCGGCGGACATCCGGGTCGTCGCTCGCCCGTGCATCTTCGACATTCTCAGACGTAACCCCCAGTTCCTCGGCAGCAATCGTCGCGTAGACCACCCAGCTAATGACATCGTGCCACTGTGCGTCACCCTGCGCCACTGCCGGAGCAAGCGGCTCCTTCGAGAGCACGACATCGAGAATATCGTGATCGGCGGGGTTCGCCAGCGTTGTCCGCAGTGCCACCAATTGCGAGCGGTCGCTTGTTACAGCATCACACTCGCCTGCGGCATAGGCAGCGTGCGTTGCCGCAATGCTGTCAAACACGAGTGGCTCGGAGGCAATCGCAAACTCACGGAAGCGGTCAATCAGATTGAGTTCGGTGGTAGTGTTGCTCTGCACACAGATCGTGGTGCCTTCCAGTTCGGTCAGGCTAGAGACATTCAGTTCACGGTCTACCATAATGCCCTGACCGTCATAGAAGGTGATCGGCCCAAAATCAAGTGCTTCGCTACTGTCGCGGGCGAGCGTGTAGGTAGTGTTGCGAAACAGCACATCCACCCTATTCTCACGCAGGGCGGCAAAACGCTCCTGTGCTTCAAGTGGGACAAACGTCACCGCCGCTGGATCGCCGAGCACCGCCGCCGCGACGGCGCGGCAGAAGTCGGCATCGAAACCACTGTAGGTGCCGTCCGCTTCCTCGAAGCTGAAGCCCACCAGACTACCACTGACCCCACAGCGCAACGTGCCACGCGCAAGCACCGTCGCCAGCATACTCCCCGACTCACGGGGCGGTGCCGACAGGGCTTCGATTGTTCGCTCTGGGGTGGGCAGGTCAGTTGGGGCGGTGGTCGCCACCGCTGAGGGCGCACTCGCCGTACCACTGCACGCCGCCGTCGCAAGAACGAGCACCACCAGCAGCAACGTCACGCCCGCATGCCCCCGACAATTGTGTGTTGTATGCTGCATAGAGAACCCTCTAACCTATCCTTTTCTTTATCTAGGGGAAACAACGTAAATCTAGCATGTTTTGCCGCTTTCGGCAACTGTCAACACCGCCCGGTTGCAGCCTGCGCCAGTTTCGGCTACTATCAGCCTATGCACACACAACCGCCGCACACCCACGCGCCGCGCCCGCCGCTCTCGGTGGTCATCCCCACATGGAATGCCCGCCGCTTCTTGCCTGCGGTGCTTCAGGCACTTCGCAGCGAACTGACCAGCGACGATGAGATCATTCTGGTAGACAATGCGTCACGCGACCACGCGGGCGCGTGGGCACAACGCCACGCCCGCGACGTGCGGGTGGTGATGCTGCCCGTCAATCGCGGCTTTGCCGGGGGCACCAACGCAGGCATTGCCGTTGCCACCCACGACCTGCTGTTGCTCTGTAACGACGACGCGCTCGTCGAGCCGGGGAGTATCGCCGCACTCTGGGCACCGATTGCCCACGCCCCAAACACAGGAGCGGCTGCCGGGGTATTGCTCAACAGTCGCCGCCCACGAACCGTAGCATCGGCAGGCATTGCCGTGCGCCACGACGGGGTCGCCGTTGACTACGCCATCGGGCAACCCGTGGCAACCCTGCCCACCACGCCCTACCCAGTATTCGGGGCAAGTGGGGGCTTTGCGCTCCTGCGGCGGGCAATGCTCACCGACTGCGGCACGTTCGCGGCATCCTTCTTCAACTATCTGGAAGATGCCGACCTCGCGTGGCGTGCCCGCCTGCGCGGGTGGGAGACATATGTCGCGCCGGGTGCCCGCGCACGGCATGTCTGCTCTGCCAGCGGGAGCGGGCTAAAGCAACGGCTCCTCGCCCGCAACCGGCTCCGCCTGCTCGTCCGGTGCCTGCCTGCGCCCTTACTGCGCGAGTGCCTCCCATCTATCGCCCTGTACGATGCACTGGCGGTGCTGTACGGGCTGTGGCGGGCACACGACATCGCAGCAGGGCGGCTTGCGGTACTTCCGGAACTGCCCGCCCTGCTACGTCAACGCCGCACTATCCAGACCCGCCGCACTGCTCCCATAGCTATGCTACGGGCGTGGCTCCAGCCTGCCCCGCACCCATGGCGTGCCCACCGCGTGCATCACCAGATGCAGCAAGCGTTGCGTTGACCGTAGAGATTAACCGTACAGATTGACCACCCAGATTAACCAGAGAGAACAGAAACGAGTACCCTTTATGTGGAAAGCCGCCCTCGTTACCGCATTCCTTGTGCTGCTGGCTACTGCCTGCGGCACCACTACCGCTCCCGCTCCACCGTCCGCCGTCACGCTGGTCGCCGAGGTGCCAACCAGCACCCCCAACACCCCGACCACCGTACCCCCCGTGACCATCGCCGCGAGTGCCACACCGTTGCTGCCCACGGTTGCCGCCACCGCGCCGCCGCCACCCGCCGCGGCACCAACCACCACCCCCGGACTCGATAGCGAGACCTACGCCGCCATCGGCGACCCGAACGCCCCTATTGTGATGTATGAGTTCTCGGACTTCGGGTGCCCATCGTGTCGCTACTATGCCAACAACACATTCCCGACGATCAAGCAAGAGTTCATTGACACGGGGCTGGTCTATTACGTCTTTAAAGACTTCCCGGTGACAAGTGTCCACGGAGACCTCGCGGCAATGGCGGCGGAGTGTGCCGGCGATCAGGGGGCATACTGGGAGATGCACGAGCGGCTGTTCGCTGCGCCGCAAGAGTGGAACACCGACCCTGCCAGTGCCCAGACGACGTTCGCCCGCTATGGCACCGAACTCGACCTCGACGGCGATGCCATCGCGCAGTGCGTCGCCGACGAACGCTACCGGGCTGACGTTGACCGCGACGTGGAGGAAGCCCAGTCTATCGGCTACTTTGGCACCCCTACCTTCTTCATCAACCGCAAGATGGTGCAGGGTGCGCTTCCACCCGAAGCCTTTCGCAGTGCGCTGACCCGCGAGCTGAGCGACATGGGCATTTTGCTCGACGACTATCGCTAGTCCGACGGTACAAGCCTGTCCGCATAGTCGCGTGCCAGCCGCCGCAGGGCTTCGTGCAAATCGGGGCTATGCACCCACCCGACGTAGCCTGCATAGCGGCACGCCCCCGCTACGTTGGCGAAAAAGACATGCCGCACCCCCAGCGGATTGACCCACTCGCGCACCGTCGCGCCATCCGCCAAGGTCAGCAGCACACGAGCATGCACCATGTCGCGGCAGTGCGCGTCGGTCATGCCGTCAACTGCTCGCAAGCGGTCTATGACGGTATCGTGGTCGGCACGCCGCAGCATCACCGGGGCGGGGCAGTCACGCCAAAACTGTTCGATCAGCTCGACCACCCGCAGGTCGCGGAACAGCCACTCGTGGCGGCTCCCCGCCAGCACCGCAAAGCGGCTACAGTGCAGACGGGTCGCCTCGACGGTCACAACCCCATCGCTGCCATCATCTACATCGCCCGCAATCGCCATGGTGGGGATGATTGCCGCGATCATCTCTGCTTTTGCCCGCCGATTCTCGCCGAGGTCACGCGCAATGCCGATGCCGAACCGCAACGGGTCAACCATCCGCGCGAGGTGTGCCCCCCCCAACGGTGACCCGATCAGCACGAGTGACTCGACGCGCGGTAGCCAGTCCATGTGTCGGTACAGCAACTCCACCCAGATCAGCCCCCCCATCGAATGCCCAATGATGCGGGCAGGCACACCGGGGTGTTGCGCGAACACGCGCTGTGCAACTTCCTCAACGGTCGCGATCAGCGGCTCCATGGTAAGCCACGTCCGCCAGTAGCCGAGGTCGGGTGCCACAATGAGCGTATCGGGCGGGGCAACGAGTTGCGCCAGCCGCTGCAAGCCGTCGTTGGTATCTGCCCAGCCGTGTTGTGCAAACAGCGCGAGTGATGGTTCTGATGGTTCTGATAGTGTCATGGCACATAGCATACCATACCCTGTGCCGTTGGTTGTAGCCCCCCTGCGTGTCTGCGGTGAACCTCCCTATGCTGCCCGCACCACCACCCACAGCGACTGCCCGCGGAATGCCGCCATCATCTGTACAAATCTGTGGCATGCTTCTGCACGGCTTTGTACAAGCGTGGGAGCCGCCACACACGCCATCCACGCGCTACCGAAGTCGGCGTATCACGCGCTGCAATGCGCCACACACGCCATCAGCATACGGTACACGGGCTGCATGGCTACGCCCACCCCACCCGCCTTTGAACCACCTCGTTACCCGCGTGGAACCATGCACCTACCCGCGCTTACTATACTATTGGTACAGCAACGCACACGCCAGCAACTAACACTGGCAACCGTGACACACGAGACATAAGAGACACAAGAGAGGAGGCGTGCTGTGCGCGAACTGCTCAAAAATGGACAGTACTATGAACTCCCGGACGGACGCTGGGCACGGGCACTTTCTTTTCAGCCCAATGTCTGGCATCTGCACGTCCTTGACCGCCGCCCCGGTCTTCCCGGCGGTGACGATGGCTACCGCGTGCGGGCTATTCTCACGGTGCAACCCAACGGCTTGCTCGACGCACCCGGTGCGGTTACGTCAAGCTACTGGACGCTTGAGGATTTGCGCGAGGCAACCCCCGACGAAGCCGAAGCCCAGCAGTATCAGCAACTGGGCATCAGCTAAACCCTGCCCGGATACCACGGCACAGCCCGCAACAAAGCCGGGAGACGATCCTCCCGGCTCTGCTACGTACCGTAGGTGACTCACCACCTACCGGCGATCAACACGACGGCTTACGGGTTCGGGTTGGTGGCCGTATTGGGACCGCCGTCAATATCTTGACAGATTACGATGCCTGCCTTGATACCTGTCCGTATGTTCAGCGTGGTCTTCGTTTTCATGCACTACTCCCTTTTCCCTTACACATCCTCCAACGGTCAGCCCGGCACATCACGCAGTACCTGTAGTATACCACGCCACGTGGGCATCGCAGGTGAAGAAATAGTCAATAAGTCCTATGCGCTAGTAGTACCCACAGTGACCTGTAGATCGTCCGCGCCTGCCGTCGGTGTAGCGGTGCGTGGGTGCAGCCGGAAGAGGTAGAAGCCATCGGTCGCCGCCGCAGGCAATGCTGCAACCGGCGCGGTCAGGTGTTCCCATGCTACGGGGAAGCTCTGGCGGTTGTACAACGTGTAGTACACATCGTACTGCTGCCACAGCAAGCTACTCGCCGCATACTGCACGGCTTCGCCCGCCGCCACCGCACCATACACAAACTGCGTTTCTGGGTTGCCCATCGGCAGGTATTCGCGGCGCACAAACGCCACCGGGAGCCACGCCCGGTAGCGCAGCAACGGATAGACATAGCCGTGCAGTGCCCCGTAAAACCAGTTGCCACGGGCAGGCAGGTCGTGCATAAAGTCGTTACTGCGCGGATCAATGCGCGTCGCGGGGACTGCCAGCCGCCCATCTACCCGCACGGCGGGTAGTTCGAGCGTCGGCGCACGGTGATAGTAGCGCGTCACCAGCGTATAGTTGCCGGGCGGCACCTGCACCGCCCGCCACGGGGCACCGTCCGTGTCGTCTAACGAGTCGAGGGTGCCCACGGTGCCGTGCTGCGGAAAGGTATACACCACGACTGTCCACGCCCCAGCAGACTTGGCGGCAAGCTCGACCTGCACGGCAAGCTCGCGCTGCACGCGCAACGGTCCGGTACTAGCCGTGATAGCGTGGGTATTCCAGCGCGGACCGGCAGTCATAATGATCGGCAGTGCCAGCCGATTCTGGAGCAACGTGCTCCCCGTAACGCGCCACTGCCGCGCAAGGTGGGGGGTGCGCCGCATGTAGGCACGGTACACCCGTTGCAGCACCTGCCGCGCCGTGTGGTAAAACCCCCACGACAGCACCGCCCCCGGCAGTTGCCACAGCAACCCACGCAGTGGTGGACGAGACGGCTGGCTCATACCGTAC
>CAZNQP010000001.1:68231-156878 GCA_964575355.1 uncultured Chloroflexaceae bacterium | reverse complement strand
GATGAAGTCATCCTTGAGCGCATGCTCAACGAGTCTTACCAGCAACGCGGCACGGGCTACGAACCAAGCTGGGCGTTTCATCAGTTTGCCGTGGAAAACGCGCTGGGTATGCCACTGGGAGCAAGCAAACGGCTAGAGCACGATGGCAGAGAATATACCTATCAGCCCTTTGCCGCCGACACGCTCTACACCGAGGTACCCAACTGGGGGACGGTCAACCGCCTGAACGACCTGCTCGATGGCAGCATCCCGCCAGATGGACTGGGGCGCGAGCTACTTGAAGCTACCTACCGCGATGTGGGGCAACGCTTCCGCGACGACACAGTCGTATACCAGTACGCCTTCGCCGCGAGTTTCGGGCTACCGCTCGCAGGCGTGACCACCGTCACGGTAGACGGCACCGCCTACGAGATGCAGCCCTTCGCCCGCGACACGCTCTACTGGCAGAGCACTAGCCCGCAGGCGATCCAAGAACTCAGCCTGCTTGCCACCACGACCGACCCCGCCCGCCTGCGCCTGCGCGAAGCCCTGCTCGCCCAGACCTACGCTAGCGTGGGGCACCACTACCACCCCGAATGGTCATTCCACCAGCTTGCCCGCCAGTGGCGGCTGGGTGCGCCCCTCTCATCTGTCTACGCGGTGGAGATTGAAGGCACCCGCTACAACCTCCAAGTCTATGCCACCGACACCCTGTACAATGTCATCCCGCAGTGGCAAGACGTGCGCCGCCTCAGCGAACTCGCCCACCGTGTTGCTGGGCTGGTGCTGGGGGCTGCCGACGCTACCCCGCCGCCCACGTTCAGCGACGACACACGGTATGAGTTGCCACAGCCACCCTATCCGCTCCTGCAATATACCGCTACGCCGCCCGTGTCTGCCTATAGCAAACGTCACGGCTCGCGCATTGCGCTGCTGGTGCTGCACGGCGACCCCGCGGGCGAGAGCATCACCCTGCCCCGCATGAGTGCCATCGGCGCACGCGACACAACCCACTATTATGTCACGTTGAATGGGACGATTTATCGGCTGGTTGCCGACCCATATGCCGCCCGCCACGCCGGGATGGGCGACTTTCGTGGGCGGCGGCAGAACATCAACCGCATCAGCATCGGGGTGGTGCTGGCACGCCCCACGGGGCTAGCCGCACAGAGCAACGAGCTAGACGTGCAACGCGACGCGCTTGCTTGGCTCTTGCACACCCTCGCCGCCCAGTATCGCCTGCCCGCCGAAGCCGCCGTGCGCTGGCTCGACTTTGCGCCACAGGTGGACAACCCCCACGCACGGCAACCCCTCGACGATCTCACGGCTCCGGTGTTGGCGGCAATGGTGTCGGGTCAATACCCAGACATCTGAGCGCGTTGTCCTGCATGCGGCGGGCGGCACGTTCCGCAGTCAATGGCTCGTCGTCGCTAGCGGCGGCACCGTCGGCGGGCGCAGGCGGGGCGAGGAACACGGGCAACACCGCATCTATTGCCTGCACCGCACAGCGCGAGGGGCGGTCAGGGGGCAACACAAACGCATTGCGGCTCGTGGCAATGAGCGGCTGAAGCGTTGCGTCGTCTTCAAAAGTAGCAGCAACATCCACGTCGGCAGGCACCCGCTGCAACTCCCGCGCGAATTGCGCCTGCACATCGCTCGTCAGAAGGTAGTCAGCCAGTTTGGTCATGATCGTCTCGTGCTCCCGCGTCGCTGCCGTTGTGAGCATAAGGTAGCTCCCACTGATGAGCGGCGTGGCAGGCGCACCCGTTGCGCCCACGGTGGGAAGCGTGCTTACTGTCTGCGCGTCGGCAGCTTCGGCGAGCACTGCCCACGGTCCGTCTATGGCAAACACCGCCTGCCCCGCCTGAAACGTCGCCCACGTTGCCGGAGGGGCTTCGTCCGGCGTAGTGGCAGCCAGTGCGCCCACCAGATTTAACGCCGTCACCATCGCATCGCTTGCCAAGGCAGGCAACGCCCCATCGGGAGTGGTCAGGGCACCGCCTGCCCCGCCAAACCACGGCAGCAACCAGCGTGCGCGTTGCCATTCACCCGCCACGCCTGCCTGCTCGTCGGGGGCACTGCGGGCAACCGCGAGCAAGTCATCACTCGTGGCAACGGGTTGTGCTGCCAGTGCTGGGTTGCGTGCCAACAACAGCAGGTCATAGCCCATCAGCGGCACACCCCATAGTGCCCCCTCAGCCTCTGCGCTAGCAACCAGAGGCGGCAGCAGCAAGTCAGGGTCGCGCGGGCTACTCACAGGCTGGAGAAAACCATCGGTGTACAGTTCGGCGAGGTCTTCTTGGCTACCCCACACAATGGCAGGCACGCTACTGTTCAGCAGGTCTTCTGCCAGCATATTCAGGCGCACCTGATCACTCGGTACCGCCCGCACCGTCAACGTCAACTGCTGGTCGGCGGCAAACGTAACGAGCAGATCGCGTGCGCGGTCAAGGGCAACCCCCTGCTCTGTCACCCAGATGATAGCATCAGACGTATCGGGCGTGGCGGTGGGCGGCACGGGCGATGGTGGCACGGGCGATGGTGGCACGGACGATGGTGGCACGGGCGGCACACCGGGGGCAGTGGTTGGTTGCGTCGGGGGCGGTGCAGATGCGGTTGCCGGAGCACTGGCACCGTCAGTCGGTGGTGTCGTCGCTACCGGAGCCGCCGGAGCGGTGGGGGCACCAGCTACGGGCGTAGCCGTGCCACTGGCAACCGGTGGTGCGCCACCACAGCCCACCAGCAGCAGGCACACCAGCAGCAGCAGCACACGCGGCACTACTCGCCACCCTCGCGGGCAAGGTCTTCAAGGTGGGCAGCATCATTCAGGCGCAAAAGCCGCCAATGCTCTTTGCGACGTTGCAGCACGCACAAGCCGCCGTTGTCCAGCCACATACGCCCGAAGTAGCGTAACTCTAGCCCGATCACATCGCAGACAATCGCGCGAATGGTGCCGCCGTGCGACACCGCCACAATCGTGTCACCCGCGTGGTGCTGCGCTTCCATCCAGCGAAACGCCCGCACAGCACGCTGTTGCAGTTGGGTATACGACTCGCCGCCCAGCCGCACCGTGTTTGCGGGGTCGCGTTCATAGGCTGCCATGTGCGCCGGGAAGCGTTCGTGCAGGTCTTCCGGGGTCAAGCCCTCCCACTGTCCCACGTCAATCTCGCGCAGGTCGGGCACTGCCACTGGCGGCACACCAATGGCTTCGCCGAGCACACCCGCCGTCTCCCACGCACGCGGCAGGTCGCTGGCATACAGCGCACTGATTGACTGTGCCCGCAACCGCTCGGCGACACGCGCCGCCTGCATACGTCCCCGGTCGTTGAGCGGTATGGGAGCAAAGCCCTGATACTGCAAGGTCACATTCCAATCGGTTTCCCCATGACGGACGAAAATAAACTGCACGGGCGGTTCCTTTCCTCCATGTCCATGTAACAGACTATAACGCACGTCGCAGACTGTAACACACGTCGCAGACTGCCACGCACGTAACAGCCTGTGACGGGTTATGGTTGTTCGGGCGCAGGCTCCACCGGGGCGGGCGGCGGCACGGGCTGTTCCGGTACTGGCTCTGGCTCAACGGGTGCGGGTGGCACGGGCTGGTCCGGTGCTGGCTCTACGGGTGCGGGCGGCGGCGCGGGCTGGTCCGGCTCTACGGGTGCGGGCGGCGGTGCGGGCTGGTCGGGGGCAGGTGGCGCGGGTACTGCCGTTGGCAGAGGTGCGCTACCGTCGCCGGGGGTGTCTGCATCATCATCGCCGGGACTATCGCCGGGACTATTGCCGGGACTGTTGACCGATTGACGCGGGGTGTCGGGCACGACAGAGGCTACCACCGTTGGAGCAGTCGGTATCGGGGCGTAAATCTGCGGCGGCACATAGTTGCTGCCACACGGCGGTACCACATTCGCGGGGCTTGCCCAATTGCCCGCCCAGCTATAGTTGACGCGCACGTTAGGGTCTTCGGGGGGCAACGACCAGCTATACAAGACCTGCAAACCCGCGTAGCTTTGGCGGTTGGAGGTCTGGCAGTAGCCTGCCCCAGAGCGTACCACCCACACCGTTTCAAAGGCAGTACAGATTTTGCCGTCGTTGGGCGCGGTGCGCGATGCCTGCCCCCACGGGGTCGGCGATGGTGATGCCATCGGGGTAGGTGTCGTCACCGCATCAATCATGCTGGTGGTAAACAACTCTTCACTATAGCCGCCATACGGACCGGGCAACTCACAGATCGGCTTACGCTGCACAACGTCGGCAGGGAGCGCAAACTGCCGCTGGAGTGCCCCATCGCCGAACTGCTGGCGAAACAGTTCGTTGTAGCGGGCATCACCGTCAATCCGTGCAAAAAGCTGTTCCATGACATTCGCCCAGATGATGCCGCCCCCCTCAATACTTTCGACAAAAGCGGTCGGCTCATTGTTGTTGTTGCCAGTCCACACACCCACCGTTGCATACGGGGTATACCCCACCGCCCACGCATCGCGCCAATCTTCCGAGGTGCCCGTCTTCACCGCAGCAGGCTGCGAGAGCTTGAGCGCACTGTTCAGCCCCCATACCGGCTGGCGAGCGCGGTCATCCGACAGCACATCACTGATAATTGCCACCATGCCGCGGTCTAACACCTGCTCGCCCGGTATCTGGCTGAATGTCTCCAGTACTGTGCCGTCGCTCTCTTCAATGCGGAGGATCACCGACGGCGGCAAGTAACGCCCTTCGTTGGCAAGCGTGTTGTACGCCGTCGTGAGTTCGAGCAGCGACACCTCGCCACCACCAAGCGTGAGTGCCAGCCCATACGTACCCGGACCGCCCTTCAGCCCCTGCTTGATCCCAACGCGCCGTAGCAATTCGATGGTACGGTCAACCCCCGTCGAACGCAGGGCTTGCACCGCAGGCATGTTCAGCGAGTTGGCAAGGGCGGTACGGAGGCGGACCGGACCGTTCCACAACTTGTTCGCATTTTCTGGGGCATACCATTCGGTACTGCCCACATTAAACTCGGTCGGCACGTCCCACAACACAGTTTCCGGGGTCATGCCCTGTTCCATTGCCGCCAGATAGGTGAAGGGTTTCAGTGCCGAGCCGGGTTGTCGCTCACTGACCGCCACATTAACCTGCCCGTCCAGCACATTCCCCACTTCGCCGGGGGTACGGGTCGCCTCAATCGCATCGTAGTCTACGCTCCCCACCATGGCAAGCACCTGCCCGGTACGCGGCTGCATTACAACCACCCCGGCATTGTTCAGGTTCCGCACGTCCATGGTCTCGATGTGCGCGGCGGCTTCGGCTTCTGCCATGCGCTGCAACGACAGATCAAGCGTCGTGTAAATGTCCAACCCACCGGTGCTGACCAGTTGCTTACCATAGCGGTCTTCCAGTAGTTGGCGCACATAAAAGACGAAGTGCGGCGCATTGAGCGGCGCATCCTGCGGCGCAAACCGGAGATCGGTCGCCGCAGCACGTTCAGCCGCCGCACTACTAATGTACCCCTCGTCTACCATCTGGCGCAGCACCGCCACCTGCCGCCGACGCGGTGGGGGCATATCATCCGGCAACATATAGGCAGGCGCGAGCCAGTCACCTTCGAGCCGCACGCCGGGCAGGTACGCCCCCTGCTCATCGCGCACGGCATACGTCAACGGCTCATACACGCTGGGCAACTGCGGCAAGCCCGCCAGCAACGATGCCTGCGCGAGCGTCAGGTCGCTGGCACTGCTACCAAAGTAGACATTGCTGGCAGCCTCGATACCATACGCAAGGTTGCCATAGTAGATTTCATTCAGGTACAGTTCAAGGATGTCATCTTTGGCGAGCCGCTGATTGAGTTCCTGCGCCAGCACAATCTCTTTCATCTTGCGCTGGTAACGGTTCTCGTAGCTCCGCTCCTCATCCGTCAAGATGATATTCTTAATGACCTGCTGCGTAATCGTAGATGCGCCGCTCACCTCGTCGCCCACCGTGACATTCTGATAGAGCGCACGCACGATCCCCTCGTAGTCTACGCCCGTATTCGTGAAGAACGATTTATCTTCAATTGCAATGGTGGCATAGATCAGCAGGGGCGACACATCAGCGAGACCAACGCGGGTTCGCCGCCCCGTGTCGAAGAACTCGTACAACAAGATGCCGTTGCGGTCATAGATACGCGATGTCTGGAACACCTCGCGTTCATTGAGAGCTTCGAGCCGGGGGGCAAGCGTAGCCGCCGTCTGGGCATAGGCACTGTAGGTACTGAGCAAAAGCAGCAACACCAGTGCCAGCGGCACCAGCGTGCCCACGCCAAACAGTGCCGCAGCAATGCGCCCAATTGGTGTGGTGGGGCGGGTCGTGTTACGCCGCAGCAAGCGACGCGAAGCCGGAAGCCGCCGCCGTGCCTGCCCGGTGAACGACCGCCGGAGTCTGCGGGGACGCGCCATGGGAGCACCTCTCTGGGGTCATGCGATGAAGTGAATAGCACTGCATACCGTTGCGATTGTAGCACGGTCAGCCAGATTTGCAAGCACACCAACCTGACAGCTACCTGATAGCTATCTGTTTACGGACGGGGTACAAGTGGTACAATAGGGCAGCAAAGCAGAAACACCCCCGCCCGGACAATTCGTCGGCGGGACGCAGGAAAGAAAGGGCACCGCATGCATTACGAGATCGTGACCTTGCCCGGTGACGGGATCGGTCCAGAAGTTGTTGCTGAAGGGGTAAAAGTCCTTCACGCGGTCGGCGCACGCTGCCACCACGAGTTTACGCTGCACGAAGAACTTATCGGCGGCATTGCCATAGACACAACCGGCGATCCCCTGCCAGCAGCAACGCTTGAACGTTGCCAGCAAAGCCACGCCATCCTCCTTGGTGCCGTGGGCGGTCCACAATGGGACAACCCGAACGCGCCGGTACGCCCAGAGCAAGGCTTACTTGGCATCCGCCGGGCACTGGGGCTGTTCGCCAACCTGCGCCCGGTCACGCTCTACGAAAGCACAATCCACAGTTCCCCCCTCCGCCCCGAACGACTGCACGGGGTAGACATGCTGGTGGTGCGCGAACTGACTGGCGGCATCTACTTCGGCGAAAAGCAACGCGACCGCAACGCCGACGGCGAATGGGCAAGCGACCTGTGCGCCTACACCGAAGCCGAAATCGTGCGCGTTGTGCGTTTTGCCGCGCACGCCGCCCGCCAGCGGCGCGGCAAGCTCACACTGGTAGACAAAGCCAACGTGCTTGAAACCAGCCGCCTGTGGCGGAGCGTCACCACGCGCCTGATGCACGACGAGTTCCCCGACATCGCCTTCGATGTCATGCTGGTTGATGCATGTGCTATGCACCTCCTGCGTCGCCCCGCCGACTTCGATGTCATCGTGACCGAAAACATGTTTGGCGACATCCTCACCGACGAGGCGGCGATGCTGGCAGGCTCGATGGGGATGCTGCCCAGTGCCTCGCTCGGCATGCAACCCGCCGACCACGCAACCCGCCCCGGTCTCTACGAACCCATCCACGGCAGTGCCCCCGACATCGCCGGGCAACACAAAGCCAACCCGCTTGCGACGATCCTCAGCGTTGCGCTGCTGCTGCGCCACTCGCTGGGGCTAACAAAAGAGGCAGAGCTAGTCGAGGCAGCCGTCCGCGCCACCCTGACCGACGGCGTGATTACCGGCGACATCGCCCAGCCACACCAAACCGTGTCACTGACCAATCAGGTCGGTGATGCGGTGGTCGGCTATGTGAATGAATTACCGCTCACCTAGCCCACGCCCGACCTTCTTCGCCCATTGTCCCCCTTGCACAGGCATTCCCCCCTTGTGGGGGGTGTTATCTGTGCTAAATCATGGTGCGCCCTTAGTCGAATCATAACACCCTCACAATGGTTTGTTAACACGCGCTTTACACGGCTCGTATTAAATAGGATGGCTGCACGGCACACGCATGTCGTGTGGGTCTTGCAGTGTCAGGTATCCGGCGGATTGTCCACCAGACCGTAGACAAAAAGGAGAAACGACCCCATGTTGAGACGTATCCTTGCACCTGTGCTTGCTGTTATGATTGTTGCAAGCGCACTGGCAACGTTGCCATCGCAAGCTGCCCCAACCCTCACGCAGGAGGCAGCCACGGACAACGCGACCCTTCAAGTTGCCCCGACCCCCACTGGCGAACTTACATTCCAGAAACTCGCAACGTACACCGACCCGGAAGGTGTTTCCGAAATCGTTGACTTTGACCCCGCCACCAACTCCATGTTTACCACCAACGCGGATGCTGGCATCATTGACATCATTAACATCAGCGATGCTCGCAACCCGACCCGCGTGACCACCATCCCAGCGACCGCCCTCGGCAACGGCACGCCCAACAGCGTCGCCGTCAAAGACGGTATTGTGGCGGTGGCGGTGGCTGCTCCGAACGAGCAAGACCTCGGCGATGTCTACTTCTTCAACACGGATGGTACCGCCCGCACGCCTGCCAGCGTCGAAGTAGGCGCACTGCCCGACATGCTGACCTTCACGCCCGACGGCAGCAAGATTGTGGTGGCAAACGAAGGTGAGCCAAACGACGACTACACCGTTGACCCAGAAGGCTCAGTGAGCATCATCACCGTGAGTGATTTCAGCGTCGTGACTGTCGGCTTCACCGACTTCAACGTGGGCGGTCCGCGCCACGCCGAACTGTACAACGCAGGTGCCCGCATCAACGGCGGCACGGTGCGCGTCTTCGGCAACGACGGCAACCAGACCGTTGCCCAAGACGTTGAGCCGGAGTACATCGCCGTATCGGACGACTCGTCGCTGGCGTATGTCATGCTGCAAGAAAACAACGCCGTTGCCATCATCAACCTGAGCAACAACAGCGTGGTAGCGATCATTGGGCAGGGCTTCAAAGACCACAACGCCCCCAACAACCCGCTCGATGTGAGTGACGAAGACAGTGCCATCAACATCGCCAACTATAACGTGCTGGGCATGTACCAGTCGGATGCCATTGACTACTTTATGGCAGGCGGTCAAGGCTACGTCGTCACGGCAAACGAAGGCGATGCCCGCGACTACGACGGCTTCTCAGAAGAAGTCCGTGTAGGCGACCTGACGCTCGACCCGACCCAGTACCCCGCAGACCAAGCAACCGCCCTTGAGCGGCTGCGCGTCACCAACGCCATCGTCGGCTACGATGCAAACGGTACGCCGATCAGCGGCGACAGCGGCGACGGCACCTTCGAGCAACTGTACTCGTATGGTGCGCGTTCGTTCTCGATCTGGAACGGCACAACGGGCGAGTTGGTCTTTGATAGCGGTAGCCAGTTCGGCGAAATTGCCGCCCGCGACGTGCCCGACTTCTTCAACGCCAACTACAGTACCAACACCAACAGCTTCACGTTCGATGCTCGCAGCGACGACAAGGGCACCGAGCCAGAAGGCGTGACCGTCGGCACGATTGGTGAAAACATCTACGCCTTCATTGGGCTGGAGCGTCAGGGTGGCGTGATGGCATACAACATCAGCAACCCGGCTACCCCTGAGTTCGTGGGCTACGTCTTCGACGTTGACTTCGCGGCTGGCACGGGCGACATCTCGCCGGAAGGCATCAAGTTCGTGGATGCTGCCGACAGCCCCACGGGCAACGCTCTGCTCCTCGTCTCGCACGAAATCAGTGGCACGGTTGCCATCTGGGAGATCACTGAACCCACCGCTTACCTGCCTATCATCGGCACCAGCGGCGACGTGCTGACCCTGCTGCACAACAACGACGGCGAATCAACCATCCTGCCGCTGTCGAACAGCGTCAATGGCACAGACCTTCAGGTAAGTAGCGTTGCTGCCTACAAGTCCGTCCTCGACCGCGAAATTGCCGATGCCCGCGCACAGGGCAACTCGGTGCTGAACGTCTACGCTGGTGATGCTTACCTCGCCAGTGCTACACTGCAACTGACGCTGAACGGCGCACCATTCTACGATGCCATTGCCCAAAACCAGATGCCATACGACGTACACGTCATCGGCAACCACGAGTTTGACTACAACCCCGACTTCCTCGAACAGTTCATCCGTGCCTTCAACGATGGTGGCGACCCGACCCAACCGTTCCTTGGTGCCAACCTCGACTTCAGCGGCGAGCCGGGCTACGCCAGCCTCGTCACCGAAGATGCCGACGGCATCATTGATACGCCAGTCACGAACGGTCGTGTGGTCGGCAATGCCGCCATCATCACTGATGAGGAGACGGGCAAGCAGCACGCGGTAATCGGTCTTTCACCGCTCAACCTCGTCACTATTTCGTCGCCGCGCAACGTCCAGATTACGGCTAACGATGTCGCAGAAGCGGCTACCCTTGTGAACAACTTGGTGAACCAGATCGAAGCCCGTGGTGTAAACCGCATCATTCTAGTCAGCCACCTGCAAGACATTGGCACTGATCAGCAACTCGCAACCCAGCTTTCAGGCATTGACCTGCTCGTTGGCGGTGGTGGCGACGAACTGCTCGCCAACCCGAACGTCTCAACCGATGTGCAGTTGCTGCCCGGCGATGACCCCGAAGACGTAGAAGGCGAATACCCGCTTCAGTTGACCGATGCCGACGGCGAAACGGTCTACCTCGTCACGACGGCAGGTAACTACCGCTATGTCGGTCGCCTAGATGCTATCTTCGGGCAGGACGGCGAAGTATACGGCTTCAACAGTGGCAGTTCATTCCCGCGTCGCGTCATCCCCGACACGGCGGAGAACGCCGCAGCAATCGCCGCCCTCGGTGTCACCGATGCGGTCACGCCGGATGCCAACATTGTAACCACGGTGCAAGAACCGGTCGCACAGGGTCTGCAAGACCTATCTACCCCGATCATCGGCACCGAAGTGGTACTGAACACGGCACGCGGCAGCAGCACAGTCCCCGGTCAGCGCAGTGCCGAAACGAACACGGGCAACTTGGTCACCGACGCATACATCTGGAACTATGACCGCGCTGCCGAAGCCAATGCTCAGCCAGCACGCAACGAAGGCAATCGCATCATCGCCATTCAGAACGGTGGTGGTATCCGCCAGAACGCAGGGGACGTGCTGCCGAGCGACCAACAAGTACCGGGCACCATTTCACGCCTTGACACCTTCAACGTGCTCGCCTTCTTCAACACCATGTCCATCGTCCAAGACGTAACCCCGACCGAAATGAAGGAAATCTTCGAGCGGTCAGCCAGCCGCATCGGCGGTGGACAGTTCTTGCAAGTGGCAGGTGTGCGCGTCGAGTACGACCTGAGCCAGCCTGCCCAAGTGATTGACAACGACGGCAACATCACAACCCCCGGTAGCCGCGTGCAGAAGATCGAACTGACCGATGCAAGTGGCGGTTCGACGGTGGCGGTGGTCGAAAACGGTCAGGTCGTGGCAGGTGCCCCGACGGTAGACATCGTGACCAATGCCTTCACAGCAGGCGGTGGCGACAACTACGTCACACTGGCAAGCAAGCCCTCGGTGCAGTTGCTCACCCCCGACAACCAGATTCTGACCTACGAAGATGCATGGGTACGCTACATGCGTAGCTTCCCCGCGGGCGGTTCGGCAAACCTGCCAACCATCCCGAACGAATCGCGCTACCAGAACAACGTCAACGAGCGTATCATCATCACCGGCAACTAGTCACTCGTTTCTTCCTCTCGGTTTCGCCCCCCTGTCTCGCTGTGAGACAGGGGGGCGTTTGCTATATGCCACGACTGCGCCCCAGATGGAACCCCCGCCACACTACGAACGTCCCCGGTTATAGCAAGGCATCACCCTACTGCCAAGCAGGGGTACGCAACGCACCCGCAACACATGCACTGACAAGCGACAGGAAGGCATATGGTACACAACCAGCAAGAACCAGCGCAGCCAGCAGCGGACGTACCGCAGCAGCACGCCACTGCTCCGCAGCAACATATAGCCGTCGGTGGAGATGTTTATGGGGCAACCATCGGGGAAATGAAGGGTGGTACCATCAACGTCTACCCCCCAGCACCTGAGCCGCCTGCTGCGCTACCCGGCGGGGCAGCTACCGCACCCGCCCCAGCACCCGTAGCCCCCCCGCCTGCACGCGGGTGGCGTGTCAGTATCGCAGCGAGCGGGGTATTCCTCGTGCTGTGGCTGGTACTTGCAGTGTCGCTCCCAGAGCGCACCCCCACAGGGCATACACTCGCCACCACAACCGCCCCACACGGAGCGACCGGAGCAACGGGCACACCGCCAACCGCACCGCCTACGGGGGCACTCAGCGCAGTGGTGGCATCCATCGGGCACCGCCTGACCACAAGCACACACACCGCCACCCAGCCCAACGTCAGCCCTGCCACTGCTGGGGGCACGGCAGCAGTGTCGTCGCCGCCTACGCCGATACCACTTGCTGCACCAGCACAACCCGCAGCACCGTACACACTCAATAGTGATGGCGATGACGACTTCGGGGGAGACGACAACTTCGGAGACGACGACCGCGACGACTAGACCCCCAGCCTAGCCAATGTACCCCTGCTTCAGCATCAGTTCCGCATTCAAGACCGAGCCACCCGCCGCCCCGCGAATGGTATTGTGTGCCAACGCCACAAAACGGATACCAAACAGTGGGCACGCGCGAACACGCCCCACCACGGTAGCCATGCCATTACTTGTGTCACGGTCGCGGCGCGGCTGCGGGCGGTCTGGTTCGTCGCGCACCACCACGGGTTGCGGCGGCGCACTAGGCAGGTCGAGGTGCTGCGGCAACGCCCGAAACTCGCGTAACACCTGCCCAACCTCGTCGGGGGTGGCAGGCTGTGCCAGCGCAACCGACAGGCATTCAATGTGCCCCTCTAGCACTGGCACACGGTTGCAGTGGGCACTGAACGCAATCGGTGCAGGCATAACCTGAGCATCGTGCAACGTGCCCAGCATCTTCAGCGGCTCACGCTCAACTTTCTCTTCCTCGCCGCCGATATAGGGCACCACGTTATCGGTCGCATCATAGGCGGGCACGCCGGGGTAGCCCGCCCCCGACAACGCTTGCATACTGACCAGCATCACCTGCTGTACGCCAAAGGCATCGTGCAACGGACGGAGTGCCATGGTCGCAGGGGTCGAGGTGCAGTTGGGGTTGGTGATGATCGCGCCTGACCACCCGCGTCGCTGGCGTTGCACCGCGATCAGGTCGAGATGGTCGGGGTTGACTTCGGGGATCAGCAGTGGCACATCGTCTTCATTACGAAAGCTCGACGCATTCGAGCAGACGACGTGCCCCGCCGCCGCCAGCCGTGGCTCCAGCTCGCGGGCAGCCGCCGATGGTAGTGCCGAAAACACAAGTGGCGTGTCCAGCTCGGCAGTGCTCGCCAAAATCGGCATATCACGTACCGTGGTAGGCATGTCGCCGCTGACCAGCCAGCGTGCTGCTTCGCCATAGGTACGCCCGGCGGTGCGTTCGCTGCCCACCAGTGCCGCTACCTCGAACCACGGGTGGTTGTGGAGCAGCGTGATGAACCGCTGCCCGACCATCCCAGTTGCCCCCAAAATCGCCACCTTCATACGTGTCATGCCCGCCTCCCGGCTGTACCGCCGCTCCTCGTCAATCGAACAAATCGGGCTGATCGTACCACACGCCCCCCCGCACAGCAAGTCATACACAGGCTATTGAACAGAGATCGTTCAGGTATCAATATTTGACCCAATTTTCGCCCAAAAGAAACAATCCTCTACCTAGATGCATGGCACAGTCACCATAATCGTGTATACTTAAGCTAATTCGGTAAATTGTGCTGGATAGCACAATCCCTCTCAGTGCCGATTGGCGAAAGGAAGGTCTATGTTAGATCCTCTGGTTTCTTCGCTGTTACGCAATGTGATTGATACCCCAATAAAATTGCAACTCGCACTGGTGCTGCAAGAACAAAAGGGCGTTGCCTTCACACCGACCCAGGTTGCCTCCCGTGCTTGCCGCGATATTTGGAGTGTGCGCCAAGCCTTGCATGAACTGGCAGAAGACAACCTGTTAACAGCTACGTATGGACGTGACGAAACAAGCTACAGTTATCAACCTCGCCTCGATTACATCGAGCCGGTACGTTGCCTCGTGCGTGCCTACAACGACCCGATGATGCGCCTAGAAGTGCATCACGCCATCCGTGAACAGTCCGCCTACGCGATGATGCGTCGTGCGGTGGCAGTACCCAACACCGTCTAGGTTAGCGTATTTTTGTACGCTAGTGCAACCGATGACCACCAGCAGAACGTCAGATGTGGTATAACAAAGAAGTACGTTCGCTTTTCCACTGACGGCTGAGGAGTCACATCGGTGCAAGACTACTATCGCACATTGGGCGTTGGGCGCAGTGCGACCGACGACGAAATCAAACGCGCGTATCGTAAACTAGCGCGGCAGTATCACCCTGATATGAACCCCGGCGACGGGGCAGCCGAAACGCGCTTCAAAGAGATTAACGAAGCCTACGAAGTGCTGTCGAACAAAGAGAAGCGTGCCCGCTACGACCGGTTCGGGGCGGCGTGGCAACGGTATGAGCGTGCCGACACGCAGGCACCGGGGCGCACCACCGCGCCGGGTGGGGCAACAGGTGCTCCCGGTACGGCTGCCGACTTTTCCGACATTTTCGATGCCTTTTTTGGGCGGGGGGCAACCGGGCGCACCACCTACCGTAGCCCTGCGCCCACAGCCGATACCGCCAACTTCGAGCAGCAGGTTGACATTACCCTAGAAGAAGCCTTCCACGGCACACAACGCAGTTTCCAGATAGACGGCATCGGTGAGCCGGAGGTGCTGCGTGTCAAGATACCCGCAGGCGCAGCAACGGGCACCCGTGTGCGCGTGGCGAACAAGGGACGGCGACGCAGCAACGGAACACGGGGCGACCTGCTGCTCGAAGTGACCGTGCAGCCCCACCCGCGCTACGAGCGCAAGGGCGACGACCTGTACATGGAGCAGGCAGTAGACCTGTACACGTTGCTACTCGGCGGCGAAATGAGCGTCCCCACCATCGCGGGCAAACGGCTTACCGTAACAGTGCCGCCCGAAACCCCCAACGGAAACGTGTTTCGCCTGTCGGGGCAGGGCATGCCGCGTATCAACAAGAGCGAACACGGCGCACTCTATGTCAAGGTGGCGGTAGAGCTACCCGCGGGCTTGCTGCCGCGTGAGCGCGAACTGTTCGAACGACTCCGCAAACTGCGCGGCGAGAGCTAGCTCCACCCCGCCGCCTAGCGTCCCAGTTTGCGCCGCACAGCCCGCACGAAATAGTCGAAGGCTTCGACGCGCAGCACCACGCACACCCCAAAGTAGAGCACAGCCCCCGGTATCCCTGCCAGCACAATCAGCACAAACGGCGATACCAGCGACGCGGGCAGCACGGCAGGCAACACCCACTGCACCAACCCCACAATCACCAGTGCCATGGCACCACTTGCCAACAGGCTCTTCAGCGTCGCCTCGCCCAGCCGCACCCCGCGTAGCGAAATCTCACGTTGCAGCAGCACATACATCAGCAGGGCGTGCGCGATCCACTGTGCCGCATTGCCGATGATCAGCGCAAAGAAGCCTAGCTCGTCGCGGAAGAAAAACAGCAGGCTCCCTGCCACTGCCAGATACGTTGCCACTGCCGCACCCTGTACAAGGTTGGGCGTAAGCGTCTTCTTGCGGGCATAGAACGCAAAGATGAGTAACTGGTCAATCGCGGCAGCAGGCAGGCTTGGCAGGTAGAACAGCAACGCCACCGCCGTGATCGTGGTGTCCGCTGCGCCAAATGCCCCCCGCTCAAACAGTAGCCCCGTCACGGGCAACGCCAGTGCCGCCAGCCCTGCCGTTGCAGGCAACACCAGCAGCAGCACCACCTTGATACCCATGCCAAGCGTCTGCCGAAACGCCGCGCGGTCTTCGTTCGCGTCTTGGCGCGACAGCGTGGGCAGCACCGCCAGCGACACCGCCGCCGCTACCAGCCCCAGCGGAAACTGAATCAGCGTGGTGGCATAGCGCATCGTGTCGAGTGCCGAGCTAAAGCCCGATGCCCACTGGCGGTCTACCAGCACCCCAATCGTGGAGAAGCCAATACCTAGTGCAACCGGGGCATACAGCAGCAGAATGCGTGCCACACTGGGGTGGCGCGGGTTGAACAACGGGCGGTAGCGGGCATCGCGCAGGGCGGGCACCTGTAGCAACACTTGCGCCACCGCGCCAAACAGAATGCCAAGGGCAAGGCTCTGCACTCCGATCTGTTCGTGCAAGAACACCGCCGCCACAATAATGCCGATGTTAAAGACGGTAGGCGCGAAGGCGGGCAGCAGAAAGCGTTGCCGCGCATACAGCACCGCCGTCATCAAGCCTGCCAGCCCCATAAACACCACGGCGGGCAGCATGGGGCGCACAAGGTCAACCGTCAGCGCGTGCAGTTCGGGGCGACCATCCTCGATCAACAGGTCAACCAGCGTGGGAGCTTGCCACGCCAGCACAACCACCATCGTCGCCAGCACCAACAGCACCACATTCACAACCCGTGACACCGTGTCCCAGAAGGTCTTGTCGTCACCGTCGGCAAGTTCGCTGAACACGGGAATCAGGGCGGCACTAATCGCACCGTTGATCAGCAGGTCATACAGGAGCGTAGGAATTGTCCACGCCGCCGCGAACGCCTCAACGGGCAGACCGCGCCCAAAAAAGTAGGCAATCGTGGCTTCGCGCACCAGCCCGAATATACGGCTGGCAATGTTACCGAGTGCAATGAGGATTGCGGCAATCGCAATCGTGCGCGTCGTGCCGACAGCGGCGGGGCGTTGCGCGTCAGCCACCAATGTCTCCATTGGTCACGGTATGCAACGTCCCATCGGTAGCCCGGACGAGCAGTGCGCCATCGGTGGTTACGTCTTCGGCAATGCCGCGTACCACGCCAGCATCGCCAGTAATCTCGACAGGTCGCCCACGGGTTGCTAGCAACGCACGCCACGCCACAAACAGGCTGTTGTCACTATCGGGGTGCCACAGCAACGGATACCAGAAGTCGCAGCGGCGCAGCACCGCCCGCAGCACCGCGAGCCGCGCCACGGGGCGGGTTGCGTGGGCGGCAAGGTGCGTCGCAGGGAACACAAGGCGTTCGGGCAAGTCCGGTGCCGCATGCACGTTCAGCCCACTGCCCACCACTGCCCATTGCAACTGGTCGCCACTACTGCCCGACTCTTGCAAAATGCCCGCGACTTTGCCCCAGCGGTGCGGGGTATCGTCATTCAGCGGCAACACCACATCGTTGGGCCATTTCAGGCGTGCCTGCACGCCGGTCATACTCGTGATTGCTTCGCACATGCTCACGCCCACCAGCCACGTCAGGCGCACGGCGTGGGCGGGCGGCAACAGTTGCTGCGGCTTGATCGCCAGCGAAAACAGCAAGGCACTCCCCGGCGGCGCGTGCCACGGGCGGCGCATACGCCCCCGCCCTGCGGTCTGTTGTTCGCTCACGATCAGCATCGGGAAGGCATCGGCGGGCTGTTGCTGCAACTGCTCACGCGCGGCATCCATCGTAGAAGAGAGGGTACTATAACACAGCACACGGCGCGGGAGCGTGTGCGTGTGCAGATCATCCATAATCGTCGCGGGGGTCAGGTTGTCATTGTTCATTCGCGCTATTGTAGCACGAGTTGCCCGCCCCCCCGCAGTCATCTGCTATACTGGGGGGGTATGAGCAACGACCACCACGACCGTTACCCCATTCCGGCGGCACCTGCCAGCATCGAGCTACGCATCGCCAATTCGCGCTTCATTGGCAACGCCGCGCACACCCCCACGGTCATCACCGCCAAAGCCTTTATTGCCGACATACGCGCCGCCATGCCCACCGCCACCCACCACGTATTCGCCTATCTGGTGGGCTATGGGAGCAGTGTCACCGCCGGAGCAAGCGATGACGGCGAGCCGTCGGGGACAGCCGGTCGCCCGGTACTAGCAGTGCTGCGCGGGAGCGGGCTGGGTGATGTAACGCTGGTCGTCACGCGCTACTTCGGTGGCACCAAGCTGGGTACGGGCGGGCTAGTACGGGCGTACAGCGACACCGCCAAAGCAACGCTTGACGTTGTGCCCCACACCGAGCGCGTCGAGCGCACCACCCTGCTCGTCACGGTAGGCTATGGCGACTACACGGCAGTTGCCGCGCTCCTTGCCGCCGCCGAAGGTATCATCGCTGCCGAAACCTTCGCCGTTGATGTCACGCTACAGGTTGCGCTGCCCAGCACCGCCGTGGCACAGGTGCAAGCTGACCTTGCAACGGCAACGGCAGGGCAGGCGCACGTTACGCCTGTTCCGTTGGGACACGCCACTAATCGCCGCCCAGACTGAAGCTACTACTGCTGCTGCTGCCCGTCGTCGGCATGAAGGCAGCCAGCTTCTCAGCAAGGTTGACGGCGGGCAACGTCTGGAGCCACACGCGCCCCGGTCCGCGCAACGTCGAGAGGAACAGCCCCTCGCCGCCAAACAGAATATTGCGGAAGCCGCGCACCATCTCAATATCAAAGCCAACCGTTGGCTCGAACATGGCGACGTGACCAGTATCTACCTTGAGCATCTGCCCTTCCGTCAGCGTATACTCGACGACCTCGCCATCCATCTCAACAAACGCCATGCCCGGACCAGTGATGCGCTGCATAATGAAGCCTTCGCCACCGAAGAAGCCCGCGCCCAGTTTCCGTTGGAAGAAGATGTCGAGGTCAACGCTTTTTTCGGCGCACATAAACGCCGTCTTCTGGCAGATAACAGACTCGCCCTGTGCCAATTCAATCGGCACGATCTTGCCAGGCAACTGTGCCGAAAAACCGACAATGCCCGCCCCGCCCTGCGTCGTGAACGTCACAAGGAACAGCGACTCGCCCGAAAACATACGCTTGAAGGCACCGCCTAGCCCACCCTTCATGTTCGACTGCATCTGGATATTCCCACTCATCCAACTCATGCCGCCGCCCTGTGAATAGATTTCGTGCTGGGGCTGCATCTGGATAATCGCAGCCTGCATAGTACTCCCCACCACAGTATAACTAAGACCGCTCTGCGCGGTGCCACGGGCGGCAATCTGCGGGTCGGGCAGGTCAATGCGTTGTCCGGGGACTTTATGTGCGAAGGTCATGCGTCATCCTTTCTGTTGCAAATGTCTGGGGTCGCTCGTGCCATTGCTCGTGCCATTGCTCGTGCCAACAAACCAGTAGCAGTACACACCAAAGCGGCGGCGAGTCCTCCGTAGATACAGGAGATATGACTCGGCACCGCCGCTTTTTGTTGCATTTGTAGCATAGCCATGCCACTACAGCACGTCGGTCACTACTACAAGTGTACGAGATACCTAGCTGTCCTGTTTTTGCTCGTCCAGAGCCACCGTCTTGGCGCCAGCGGCGGGTTGTGTCGGGGCATCCGCAGCCTGCTGCGTGGTCTGTTCTCGCGGCAACCCAACAATGGTTGCCGACAACACCGACTGTTCATCTACCTTGATCGGCCACCACGATGAATACAGCCGTGCCATCTGAAAGCCTACCCAAGCAAACAGGAAGGTTGACGCTGTTAGGACAAACCCCATCACAATCACTTTCCACCAGAACGGATCAACATCCATCACAACCTCCTCACTACATACGTGATGTGTCTTTGCTGCAACCTAGCATGCGCTCTTTGACCGCTACCACAATAGTTGAGCTATCCACCTTTTCTGTCATGATACACGCAACGCAGCAGGTTTGCAAGCCCTTTGTTCAGTCTTTATCATCCACACAATCATCCACACAGCCCACCAGCGCACAGCCCGTGCCCGCTGCAACCGGTACTACGGGCAACCGTGTGCCGTGCCCGCGCGTGCCGCATAGGAATAGTGACCGTGATAGTGACCGTTAGAGTTGGTCGAGATGGGCGAGCAACCACACGGCGTGCTGCTGGATCGCATGCCGCTCATCGTCGGCAATGCGTTTCAGCCCCAACACCGCCGGACCGAAGCGCGGGTTGGCACGGAGTTTCTGCTCGTGCTTGATAAGGAAGTTCCAGTAGAGGGTATTAAACGGGCAGGCATCTGCGCCGGTGCGCTTGCGCCGGTTGTAAGCACACTGCCCACAATAGTCGCTCATCTTGTGGATATAGTTGGCACTGGCAATGTACGGCTTGGTCGCCGTGATACCGCCGTCGGCGTTCAGCC
Source organism: uncultured Chloroflexaceae bacterium (assembly GCA_964575355.1). Taxonomy (GTDB): domain Bacteria; phylum Chloroflexota; class Chloroflexia; order Chloroflexales; family Chloroflexaceae; genus CAZNQP01. The sequence continues at coordinate 136,771 of CAZNQP010000001.1, read as the reverse complement.
CCATGCCCAACACATTCGGCAGCATCACCCATTCGTAGGCATCAATGTAACACGACAAAAACCACTCATTGACCGCCTGTGGCTCCAATTCAGCCAGCACCGCAAAGTTGCACAGCACCATCAGCCGTTCGATATGGTGGGTGTAGCCCGTCGTGAGTGCCCGCCCAATAACGTGCTGCAAGCACGCCATGCGCGTGTCGCCACTCCAGAACCATGCGGGGAGCGGGCGGTGGTGCGCCCACGCATTGACCGTGCGGAGGTCTGGCATCTGCTCCCAATAACGATAGTAGATATACTCGCGCCACCCGATGATCTGCCGTACAAAGCCCTCCACCGCGTTGATCGGCGCGTGCCCTGCGTCATACGCCGCGACCGCCGCCTGTGCCACCGGGAGCGGCTCAAGCAAGCCAATGTTGAGCAACGGCGAAAGGAGCGAGTGAAACAGCACATGCTGCTGGCTACTCATCGCGTCCTCGAACTGCCCGAACAGTGGCAGGCGGTGTGTCAGAAAGTCCGCAAGCGCAGCATCGGCTTGCGCGTGCGTCACGGCAAGCGCAAAGCCCGCCGTATCGCCGAGCGCATTGGGGCAATGCTCAGCTACGGCAGCCATCGCCGCCCGTGTGGTATCATCTGGCGCGAAGGTTGGCAACGCTGGCACGTCGCGCCCGTCAAAGGGGCTACGGTTGTCTTTGTCATAGTTCCACGTCCCACCTTCAGGCTGGTTGTCGCTGGTCATCAGCAGACCAGTGGTTTTTCGCATCTGCCGATAGAACGGCTCCATCAGTTTGGGGGCTTTGCGCGGCGGGTGCCGCTCTACCAGAAACTGCGTGTTGGGCAGCACCTCCACCGTCACGCCGTCCAGCTCGTCCGCGAGGCGGTGCTGCATGGCACGGGTGGCATACTCTGCCGCCGCCATCGTTCGGAGATGAGTGTGCCCTGTCGCCGCCAGATGGTCGCGGATACCCTGCACGAAGTCGGGAGCCGTGCGGTACGCCACGCGGTAGCCCTGTGCCGCTAGGTGTGCCGCATAGTGGCGCATCGCTGCCAGCACAAGGGTGAGCTTTTGCTTGTGATAGGCTTGCTGATTGAGCCGTTCGAGCGACTCGATGAGGAGCACCGTGCAGCCGGGTTGCAGCGCGGGGTGCTGCCGCAACAGCTGGTCGCCTAATATCCAGACCGTGGTATCGTCCGACACTACTGCCGTTCAATCTGGTCGAGCGTGGTATTCCAGTACTTCATGCGTTCGGGGTTGCCGCCAGAATCGGGGTGGTGGAGCCGCGCCATCGCTTTGCGGATCGCGCGGGCTTCTTCAACTGTAATGTGCGAGAGGGTTTCGGGTACGGGCACGTCGTCGTTGCGCTGGTTGTCTTCGGCATACGCAGCAATGCGGCGAGCGCGGGCTTTCCACATATCACGCTCTAGCGACAGTGCCGTATTCTCGCGCATGGTTTCGGTCAGCGTCTCAACCATTTTGGTGTGCGCTCGCAATGCCTCAGCACTGGCACGCTCAGCATTGGCGGCAGCACGCACGGCTTTCTTGAGTTCCTGCTCAAGTTGGTGACAGCGTGCCCGCTCCAACGCCAATGCGTCGGCAAGTTCGTCATAGCTGGCTTCACTCGTGTAGGTATCGTCGGCAATAGGGTAGTGTTCGGTCATAAGTGCTTTCTCGACCTGTTGCATAGCCCACCATGCGTTGGCGCATCACACGCTTGTGGTGCGTCCATTCCCGCAGACATTCCCAGTATAACCGTACTCTGCCGATCATGGCAACTGCGGTCGCGTGCCCTCCGCGTCACTATCACGCCGGCACCGGGTGCTGCGCTGCGTCCAGTATTTCGCGCAGAAACTGCCCAGTAAACGACCCTTCTACCAGTGCCACGTCTTCTGGCGTGCCCGTGGCAACAATCTGCCCGCCGCCGCTCCCGCCTTCGGGTCCCACGTCAATGATCCAATCAGCCGTCTTGACCACATCGAGGTTATGCTCGATCACGAGCACCGTATTGCCCGCATCTACCAGCCGGTGCAACACCATCAGCAGGTTGCTCACGTCGGCGAAGTGCAGCCCCGTGGTTGGCTCATCCAAAATGTAGATGGTGCGTCCAGTGGCGACCCGCGCCAACTCTTTCGCCAACTTGATACGCTGCGCTTCGCCGCCGCTCAACGTGGTCGCCGACTGCCCCAAGCGGATGTAATCCAACCCCACATCGTGCAACGTCTGCAAGATACGCCGGATACGTGGCACTGGCTCGAAGAACTCCAGCGCGGTCTGCACATCCATTTCGAGCACGTCGGCAATCGTTTTGCCCCGGTACTTGACCTGCAACGTTTCGCGGTTGTAACGCGTGCCTTTACACACGTCGCATGTCACCCACACGTCGGCAAGAAACTGCATGTCAATGCGAATCACGCCGTTGCCCTCGCAGTTCTCGCACCGTCCGCCCTTCACATTGAACGAAAACCGCCCCGGCTGATAACCACGGAGGCGTGCTTCGGGGGTCTGGGCAAACAGTTGGCGCAACATGTCGAACAGCTTCACGTAGGTTGCCGGGTTGCTGCGCGGCGTGCGCCCGATGGGTTGCTGGTCTATGTTGATTACTTTGTCGAGGTGCTCTAGCCCCACCAGCGCGTCGTGGGCACCTGCCCGCACCTGTGCCCGGTTCAGGCGTGCCGCCAGTGCCGGGTACAGGGTCTCGCTAATCAACGACGACTTGCCGCTACCACTCACGCCCGTGACCGCCACAAAACAGCCTAGCGGCACCCGCACACTCACATTCCGCAGGTTGTTCAGGCGTGCGCCATGCACTTCCAGCCAGCGGTCGCCCGCAGGCACACGCCGCGTGGCAGGCGTAACAATGTGCTTGCGCCCACTCAGGTAGTCACCCGTCAGCGAAGAGCTAGCAGCAATCGTGGCTGGCGGACCCGCCGCAACCACCTCACCGCCCTTCACGCCCGCTCCCGGTCCAAAGTCCACGATCCAGTCGGCGGCATGCATCGTCTCGGTGTCGTGCTCAACCACCACCAGCGTGTTGCCCAGATCGCGCAGCCGCAAGAGCGAATGCAAGAGCTTGCGGTTATCACGCTGGTGCAGCCCGATGCTCGGCTCATCCAGAATGTAGGTCACACCCACCAACCCGCTCCCAATCTGCGACGCAAGCCGGATACGTTGTGCTTCGCCGCCGCTGAGGGTTGGCGCACTGCGACTCAGGGTAAGGTAGTGCAGCCCAACATTGAGCAGGAAACCTAGCCGCTCCCGGATTTCCTTCAAGATTTCGGTGGCAATTTCGTGCTGCAACGGCGTAAGCGGTGCCCCTGTCCCGTCAGGGTGGGTGCCACTATTCTCACTCAGTAGCTTCACCCAGTCATACACCTGCGTGATGTTCATGTCGCCAACATGCCGAATGTTGACCGCCGCCACAGTCGCAGCCAGCGCGTAGCTATTCAGCCGCCCACCATGGCAGGTAGGGCAGGGCTGTTCACTCATAAACGCACTGTAATAGTCGCGGGTGAAGTCACTTTCGGTCTGGGCATAGCGGCGTTTAATCTCGCTCACCACGCCCTCCCACGGGCGCAGGTATTCGCCGAAGCCCCCCCCCGCGTTCTCCCACGCAAAGCGGATGCGTTCCCGCCCACTCCCATAGAGCAACACCTGCTGGTGTTCCGGGTCGAGCTTCTCCCACGGCGTATCAAGGTGAAAGCCATAGTGCGCCGCAATGCTCGTCAGGGCACGGTATGCCCAGCTATCCTGTTTCTTCTGCAGTTCGCCCCAGTAGGTCACAGCCCCCTCGTGCAACGTGAGCAATGGGTTAGGCACCAGCCGCGCCGGGTCTACCTCAAGGATGTGCCCCAACCCCGTACAGGTGGGGCACGCCCCCTGCGGCGAATTGAACGAAAACAACTGGGGCGATAGCTCTGGATACGACGTACCATGGATTGGGCAGGTGTTGGTCTCATTCATCAGCCATTCGTCCACCTCGCCGTCGGGGTCGTCGCGGTTGGGCTGCACGCTGATCAGCACTTTGCCCTCGCTCAGCCGCAGTGCCATCTCAAGGCTGTCAGTCAGGCGCGTGACAAACGCCTTCCACTCCTCGTCACTGGCAGGGTCGGCGGGGCGTTCGGGCATTGCCAGCCGATCAACCACCACCTCAATCGTATGCTTCTGACGTTTGTTCAGCGGTATCTCGTCGTTCAGGTCGTAGACCGTGCCGTTGACACGCACGCGCACAAAGCCCTCTGCCCGCGCTTCGTTGAAGATGTCGCGGTGTTCACCCTTGCGCTGCTCCACCAGTGGCGCGAGCACCTGAAAGCGTCGCCCTGCCGGGACTTCGAGCACGCGGTCTACCATTTGCTCGGCAGACTGTGCGCCAATCTCGCGCCCACATTCTGGGCAGTGCGGCACCCCAACGCGGGCGAACAGCAGACGCAGATAGTCGTAGATTTCGGTGACTGTGCCCACCGTACTGCGCGGGTTCTTGCTCGTACTCTTCTGCTCGATGGCAATGCACGGTGACAACCCTTCGATGAAATCCACCCGCGGTTTTTCCATCTGCCCCAGAAACTGCCGCGCATACGATGACAAACTTTCGACGTAGCGGCGTTGTCCTTCCGCGTACAACGTATCGAATGCCAGCGAGCTTTTGCCCGACCCAGAGACCCCGGTTAGCACCGTCAGCTTGTCACGCGGAATCGCAACATCAACGCCCTTCAGGTTGTGCTCGCGCGCCCCCTTAATAACAATCGTGTCCTTTGCCATGGCTTCTTTCGCATCTGCTGATTCGGGTTCCTTCGCCATGATACCACAAAATGCCCGAACGTCTGAGCGCACAGGTATGCTATAATAAGGCGGGAATGGAACGGAGCATATGAGTAGCAATTCAAGCAAACGCCGCAGCCCCCCGCGCAGCAGTAGCGGGCGCAAGCGCGGCACGAGCCGCAAGAAGCAGCAGGCTCCTGCCTTTACGGTTTCGCTGCACCCCGAACACCAGCGCGAACTGTTCGCGCTTGGTCTGATCGCCGTCGCCGTGATTACGCTGGTCTTTTTCTTCACGGGTGCCACAGGAGGGGTGGGCAACATCTACGTGCAGGGCATGTACGGGCTGTTCGGTGCGGGTGCGCTCGGCGTGCCGCTCGTGCTCGGCGGGCTTGGCATGGCTATTTTCGTGCAGGAGCGCATGCGCGACGCGCCGCTCAACGGTGCCAACGTGCTCGGTGTGCTGCTCACGCTCGTTGCCACGTTGGGCATGCTCGAACTGCCCGTCCACGCCGCACCGCTCGGCGAACGCGCCCCCGACACGGGCGGCGGGCTAGCGGGCTACTGGATGATCACCGTCCTAGAGGCAGCCATCGCCCGCCCCGCGACGGTGCTGCTTCTGCTAACCGTCCTCTTGGTCGGGGTGCTCCTGACCTTCAATCTGAGCCTTGCGCGGCTCTTCCAGCGCAGTGCCGCCGCGCTGCACTATCTGATCAACCTTGCGACACAACGCAGCGACAGTACCGCGCCAATCGGCAGCACCCACACGGGCACGGGCAGCACCACCGCCCTGACCTACGAAGCCCCGCCCCAACCCACCAAAGCCTTACCCGCGCCCGACACACCCGGTGACGATATGGTGACAACGCCGATTGCTGCCCGCCCTACCCGTGCCAGCCTCTTCAAACGCAAGGGCGACGAGCAACCGGCACCACCCGCGCAACCCGCCACCATTCCGATCACTAAGGGCAAGACTGCCCCCACCAACAGCGATAGCGACAGCCCCGCCGCACCGGCTGCACCCGCCACCCAGCCCAAAACCGCCGCACCGACTGCCGCGCCGACTGCCGCGCCACCCGCCCAACCCACCGATGCGGTGAACGCGAACGTGCAGGAGTCGCTTGACGGCTTTGCCGTGCCAACCGTCTACCGGGCGTGGGCACTGCCAAGCATGGGCATGCTCGAAGAACCAAGCGAGGGCATTATCAACGATGACGAGATACGCCGCGTTTCGCGCTTGATCGAAGACACACTAGCAAGTTTCAAGGTTGAGGCGCAGGTGATGAACGTCAATACCGGACCGTCGGTGACGCAGTTTGAGGTGCAACCCGCCGTGGGTGTGAAGATCAGCAAGATCACGGCACTTGAACGCGACCTTGCGCTTGCCCTCGCCGCACGAGCCATTCGCATCGAAGCCCCCATCCCCGGCAAGTCGGTGGTGGGTATCGAGATACCCAATTCGGCAACCTCGCTGGTCAGCCTGCGCGAAGTCATTGACAGCGACGAGTTTGAGACCGCCAAGGGAAGCCTCAAGTTGCCACTGGGCAAAGACGTAAGTGGCATGCCGGTTGTCGCCGACATGACGCGCATGCCACACCTGCTGGTCGCAGGGAGCACCGGTAGCGGTAAGTCGGTTGCCATCAATAGCTTCTTGTGCGGGTTGCTGCTGAAGCACACCCCCGACAACCTCAAGCTCATTCTCGTTGACCCAAAGATGGTCGAACTGATCGTCTACAACCGTATCCCACACCTGCTTGCCCCAGTTATCACCGAACTAGAGCGCGTCGTGCCCACCCTAAAGTGGGCGACCCGCGAGATGGAACGCCGCTACAAGGTGTTTGCCCGCCACGCCTGCCGCAACCTCGACAGCTACCGTACACTGGCACGCCGCCGCGCCGACCTTGAGCCGATGCCCTACATTCTCATTATCATTGACGAATTGGCAGACCTGATGATGATGGCACCCGACGAGATCGAAACCTACATCTGCCGTCTTGCACAGATGGCACGCGCCACTGGCATCCACCTCATCCTCGCCACACAACGCCCCTCAGTGGACGTTATCACGGGCTTGATCAAGGCGAACTTCCCATCGCGCATTGCCTTTGCCGTGTCGTCCCAGATTGACAGCCGCGTGATCCTCGACGGACCGGGCGCGGAGCACCTGCTCGGTCGCGGCGACATGCTCTACATGGCTGCCGATGCGGCTAAGCTCGTGCGGGTGCAGGGCACCTACGTCTCCGACCGCGAAGTCGAGCAACTGGTAGACTTCTGGAGACAGGCGCAACCCCCCGGCACCACCACGCCCGCCGATGGCAGCAGCACCACGCCCGCCGATGGCAGCAGCACCACGCCCGCCAGTGGCGCCCACCCGGCTACGGCATCGGGCGCGGCACCCCCGCAGGGGACCAACACGGCACCACTATCGCCGCCACCCGCCGCCGAACACCACGATGAACGCATCGCGCCCTTCCAGCCGCCTGCTACGTTCCTCAGCAACGACGAGCAGGATGAGCTATTGCCGCAGGCGATGGTACTGGTGCAGCAACACCGCCGCGCGTCGGCATCACTGCTCCAGCGGCGGCTACGGATTGGCTATAGCAAAGCCGCCCAACTGATTGACCTGCTGGAACAGCACGGCATCGTCGGACCGGCAGAGGGTGGGCGATCACGGGAGGTACTTCAGCCTGCCGCAACCGCAGCTAGCAACCCCGCCACCCGTGCTGACAACAACCCTAGCAGCGACAACAAAGGCGACACCTAGAACGTCATACCAGACAAGTGCCCGGTCTTGCTCGGTCTCGCCCGGTCTTGCTCGGTTTCATATGATGTGTGGGGGGAATACACGATGTCACTGGAACGCTTTCACAGCAACGCCCGCGAGTTGCTCTATCGGATGCTGGAAGAAACGCCGAAGGCTGACCGCAACGAATTGGTAGAAGCATACGCGGAACTGTTTACGATGCTGTATGCACGCGAAGCACACACGCTCCTTGGTCAGGTCTTCGACGATGCGAAGGTACGCCTTGATGCCCGGCTGTCTCCTGACCCAGTGTCGCAGGGGCTTGCCAACGTGCAGACGACCATGCAAGACCTCTGGGACTCGCTCTGGAAGCAGGACTAGCCGCGCCGCAGCAACGCGCTAGCCTGTGCCATCGTTGGCGTGTTGCTGCAACAACGCCTGCAACCGTGCGAGATGCTCAGCCGCGCTACCCCGCTCGGCGTGGCTAATCTCTTCTATGGCACGTTCGGCGGTAGCCCGCACCGACGCACCCCACGAGGTCTGCGCGGTTTCGTTGGCAGCCAGCTGCTCCAGTGGCGCGACAGCATCGTGTAAGCCAAGGTTCGCCAGCGCACGGCACGCCTCAAACCGCACATCCGGCTCTGGGTGCTGCAACGCGGCGACCAGCGGGTGAAACGCGCGCGGGTCGCCAATCTTGCCGATGGCACGCGCGGCGCGCGCGGCAACCTCGTTGTCGCTGTCGGTCAGGGCACGCAACAGGTGGTTCAACGAGTCAGCGGCACCAATCACCCCTAGCACCCGCACGGCTTCCGTCCGCAGGCGGTGGTCATCACTCTCGACCAACCGCAGCATAGCGGGCAGGGCATCTAGCCCAATTGCACCGAGTGACCACGCCGCCCGCATACGCACCTCGGCATTGTCACTGCCCAGCATCCGTGCCAAGGGGTCTACCGCCGGGGCACCCAGCAGGGCGAGGGTCAAGGCAGCCAGCGACCGCTGCTCTTCATCATCACTCTGCAAATCAGAAACCAGACTCTCAATGGTGGGCGAACTGTTCATGACACCTCCTCAAGCACTTGTGGCACCCCACGCAACGGCGTAGTCAAGAGCCGTTGCGCCTGCCCAATATCGAGCGCACAGTAACGCGGTCGCGGCGGGCGATGCTCGTAGCTCCAGCCAGACGGCAACGTTGCCGGGTCGCGCCCATAGCGTGCCGCAAGCAAACAGCCAAACTCGTAGCGGCTCACAATCGCATCCCCTGCTACGTGTATAATACCCTGAAACGCCAGCGCGTGCAGTTCGAGCAGTGCCTGCGCGAGGTCTTCCACAAAGACCGGGCAACGCATTTCGTCCCGGAAAAGCCGCGCATCCGCCTGACCATCCGCAACCCGTAATACAAACGTGGTATGGCGGTCAATTGGATCAAAGCCATAGATAAGCGAAGTACGGACAATCGCCGCGGTAGGGTGGTGCTGCTGCACCAAGCGTTCGGCATCTGCCTTTGCCTGACCATAGGCGGTAATCGGATCGAGCGGGGCATCTTCGCGGTAGGGCACGCGGGCAGTCCCGGCAAACACAATATCACTCGACAGATGGATCAGCCGCGCCCCCACCGCCGCCGCCATCTGCGCGACGTGCGCCGTACCCTGCGCCGTCACCTGCCACATGTCGGGGTCGTTCTGGCGAAACGCCGTATGGATCACGAGGTCCGGCTTGACGCGCTCGCCCAGCGTCGCCACCGCCGCCGCGTCGCGCACATCAAGCGTGTGCCACGTCACGCCAGCCACAGCAGCAGGCGGTTGCTGAAATGCCGTTGCACTGACGCGATACCCGCGCCGCACCGCTAGCCGCAGCACCGCGCCACCAAGGTAGCCTGTTCCGCCTGTCACCAGCAGGTGCATCTCGCCCCCCACGCTTGCGCTATGCTTCCTCGCCCTGCCCCGGTGTCCACTGTGCCAGAGCCTGTGCCGCCGCCGCTTGTGCCGCCCGTTGCTTGCCCGAACCACTGCCGCGCCCCACTACCACCCCATTCACCGACACCTCCACCGTGAAGGTACGCCGGTGGTCAGGTCCGGTGGCATTGACGGTTTCGTACACTGGGCGCGTACCATAGTGTGCCTGCGTCAGTTCTTGCAGACGGGTACGGCTATCGGTTGCCGCGACCCGCACCTCCGCAAACTGCTGTTCTTCGCGTGCCAGCAACGGGTGCAGAAACGCACGGGCAGCATCAACGCCCTGATCAAGGTAAAGCGCACCCAGCACCGCCTCGAACGCATCAGAGAGCAGGCTATCACGTTCACGGATACCGCTGCGGACGGCATTCTCACTTACCAGCACCGCCGCCCCCAACTCAAACGAACGCGCCAGCCGTGCCAGCGTGTCCTGCTTGATAAACGCCACCCGCATGCGCGTCAGTTCGCCCTCGTCCGCATCCGGATAGGTGCGGTACAGCCATTCAGCCGTCAGCAGGTGCAGCACCGCGTCACCCAGCAACTCCAGCCGTTCATTCGAGGTATCAATGTCTACCGCGTCCGGCTGTTCGTGCAGCACCGACCGATGCACAAGAGCCTGCACCAACAGGCTCTCATCAACGAAAGTCACACCCAGCCGCGCTGCCAGTGCGTGCGCTTGTTGGTATGCGTTATTCACTGCTCATGCATCCTTTTCGTTACGGCATCCCGGTTGCAGCATCCTCGCTATGGGCTACGGCATCTTCGCTACGATATCGCCGTTGCCGTGCCCGCGTTGCCGCGCCCGCATTGCCGCATCGCTCACGCCATATAGCGGCGCAGCACGAGGGTGGTGTTGTGCCCCCCAAAACCAAACGAGTTGCTGATGACGGTATCCACCGTCGCCGGTCGTGCGTTCAGCGGCACATAGTCGAGGTCACACTGATCGTCGAGCGTGTGCAGGTTGATCGTCGGTGGCAAGGTATTGTGCCGAATCGCCAGCACGCTCACGATTGCCTCAATCGCCCCCGCCACCCCCAGCAGGTGCCCAAACTGCGACTTGGACGAACTAACCGGGATGCGGTACGCACGCGCACCGAATACCTGCTTGATCGCGTGTGTTTCGGCAACGTCGCCAATCAGGGTGCTTGTACCGTGCGCGTTAATATAATCAACCTCAGCAACAGACACTCCGCTATGGCGCAGAGCCAACTGCATGGCACGGGCGGCACCGTCGCCGTTTTCAGGGGGCTGCGTGATATGGTGGGCATCGCCCGTGGCACCATAGCTCAGAAACTCGGCAAGGATGAGTGCGCCCCGCGCCACCGCATGCTCAAGCTCTTCGAGCACCAGCACTGCCGCGCCTTCGCTCAAGACAAACCCATCGCGGCTTGCATCGAACGGGCGCGAGGCAGTTGCTGGGCTATCGTTGCGCGTCGAAAGTGCCCGTGCTGCGGCAAACGCCGCGACCCCCAAGGCGGAGATCGGGGCTTCGCTCCCCCCCGCCAGCATCACGTTCGCCCACCCACGCCGGATCGTCTCAGCGGCTTCACCAATGGCATGCGCGGCACTAGCACATGCCGACGTGATACACAGATTCGGTCCCCGCGCCCCCGTCAGGATCGAGACCTGCCCCGCCGCCATATTGGTGATCATCGCAGGCACCAGAAACGGACTCACACGCTTCGGTCCGCGCTCAAGCAGCACCTCGTGCTGTGCCGTCAGCGTCGAGAGACCGCCGATGCCACTCGCCAGATAGACCCCCACATCATCACGGTTGGCAGGCGTAATGATCAACTCAGCCTGCTGCATCGCCTCGTGCGTCGCGGCGATCACCATATGCACAAAGCGGTCAGTGCGGCGCACCTCTTTGCGATCCATATAGTTCTCGGCTTGGAAACCGTGCGCCTCACCCGCGAAGGTAGTATCCAGACAACTCGCATCGAACAGCGTGATCGGCGCAATCCCGCTTTTCCCCGCCACCACTCCCGCCCAGAGTGTCGGCACGTCAAGTCCAAGCGGGCTAACTGCCCCCATTCCGGTAATGACCACGCGGCGACTCATGCTTCGTTTCTCCTGCAACACTCCTGATGCTTTGCTGCACTATTATAGCACAGCGGTCATGCGCGGCAGCCGAGCGGCAAGAACGCACTACAAAGCCGAAACGGCTGACAGCAATACGCTGCCAGCCCTTCGTGCGCTCCGTTCCGAACCGTTACCATGCATGGGTATGCGGCGCATGGCTACACGGCTTCGTCACCCAGAATATGTTCGATAGCGGCGACCACCTCAGCCGTGAGCGTCACATCGGCGGCATTGACGTTATCCTCAAGCTGGCTGACCTTCGTCGCCCCTGTGATCACGCTACTCACCCCCGCCTGACGCAGCACCCACGCAAGGGCAAGCTGGCTACGGGTAATGCCCAGTTCGTCAGCAACCGTCTTGAGGGCTTTCACCTTCGCACGGTTAGCCTCGTTCACGTAGCGTTCGGCAGCCCAGCTTTCGCGCCCAAAGCGGCTACCATCGGGAATGCCGTCGTCATACTTGCCGGTCAGCATGCCCATCGCCAGCGGCGACCACACCACCAGCCCGATCCCGCGTGGCTCGGTGACGGGCAAGATTTCACCCTCAATCCGCTCGCGGTGGAGCATCGAGTACTGCGGCTGTTCCGTCTGGGGCGGGTATAGGTTGTAGCGTTCGCACAAGCCATGCACCTCGGCGATCTCCAACGCCGACCATTCGGACGTTCCCCAGTAAAGCACCTTGCCCTGCTGGATCAAGTCATGCATAGCACGGGCAGTCTCGATCAGGGGGGTTTCCGGGTCAGCGCGGTGGCAGAAATACATGTCGAGGTAATCGGTACCAAGCCGCAGCAACGACTTATCTATGCTCTCCATAATGTGCTTACGCGACAAGCCCCGGTCATTCACATCGTCGCTCATTGGCCAGAACACTTTGCTCGACACAACCAGCGTATGGCGTGGGTACTGCTTGAGTACCTGCCCCATCTGCTTTTCGGCTTCGCCCTTGCCATAGATGTCTGCGAGGTCGAAAAAGTTGATGCCCTTGTCATACGCCGTCTCAACCACGCGCTGTGCTTCGTCTTGGGCAACCTTGCCCTCGCCATAGTTGATCCAGCCCCCCAACGACACAGCACTCACCTTCATACCGGCATTGCCCAACCGTCGGTATTGCATATGCTTCCTCTACTCCTCTGCTCCAGATGATTGCCTTGCGAACAACAGCAACGCCCACTCTATGCACAATTTGCACCGAGTGAGCGCATCTGCCACACACAGGTTGTTTTACTTTTCACCAGCACGCCAGCCATTTGACCAGCGCACGCAATAACACTATTTCTCTCTTTGGACGTATCCCGTAGCAATTTGACTGTTCTTTGATATCTCCACTATATCATAGCAAATTGCACAGCCTTTGTCAATACCCAAAGTATTTTTCATGTCACAGCCCTTGCAACCCGATCCATTCTCACGTACTATATGTAGAACCGTTTGTGACGGATTGGACAGCTACCCAAACACATCAAGTGACAGAGGAACCGCCTATGAAAAACGCATGGTACACCCCGACATTCGTTCTGCTTGCCCTTACGTTGCTCCTCGCAGCGTGCGGCGGCAGCACTGCAACCGCCCCGGAGGTTGTCGCCACTGAAGTAGTGGACGATAACACGACCGCCGCCGACGCGACCGAAGCCCCCGCCGCCGACGCGACCGAAGCCCCCGCCGCCGACGCAACCGAAGCCCCCGCCGCCGACGCAACCGAAACCGCCAGTGGGAGCTTCACCGAGCCACACCCCACCCTGAGTGTGCGCGAAGTACGCCAAGCGATTGCCCATTGCACCGACCGCCCCGAACTCCTTGAAGCCGTCTACCCCTACCTCGAAGCAGACGAGCGGGATCAACTGCTCATGGATACCTTCTTGCCGCAGGGGCACTGGGCACTCAACACCGACGTGCCAACCTACCCCCTCGACCCGGCAACCGCCCAAGAGCTACTCGAAGCGGCGGGCTGGACACTCGCCGACGGTGCCGAAATACGCACCAACGCCGACGGCGACGAACTCGAACTTGAGTTTCTGACCACCGATGCCCAGTTCCGCCAGACGTGGGCTGCCGTCTTCGAGCAACAAATGCTCAACAACTGCGGCATCCGCATCATCCGCACGCACGCCCCAGCCGCGCTGGTGTTTGGCGACGAAAGCGGGCTACAACGCCGCGAGTTTGAACTCGGCGGCTTCGCGTGGGTTGGGCAAGCCGACCCCGGCGGCACCACCCTCTATACCTGCGACCAGATACCCCTGCCCGAAAACGGCTGGGAAGGGCAGAACTACATGGGCTGGTGCAATGAAACTGCCAGCCGCGCCATCATCGCTGCCAACAGCACGCTCGACCGTGAAGAGCGCATCACCCAGTACGGCATCGTCCAAGAAGAGTTTGCCGCCGACATGGTGAGCCTGCCCCTGTTTAACCGCATTGCGATTGCCGCCGCCACCAACAACCTGCTTAACTACCGCCCCGACTCCACCGAATACCACACCGCCAACGTGTCCGAATGGGAACTCGCCGACGGCGGCGATACCCTGATCATCGGCACCACCGCCGAACCCGAAACCCTGTACACCGTAGTTGACAGTTTCGCCGGGACGCAGGCGATCAGCTTCCTGCTGAGTGAGCCTGCCGTCACCAGCTACAACTATGACTACCAACCCGTTGGGCTAACCGAACTACCCACGCTCGAAAACGGCGGCGCAACTCTCGAAGAGGTCGAGGTGAGCGAAGGCGACCTCATCTGGAACGCCGACGGCGAGATCATCCCGCTTGAACCGGGGGTTGAGATCGTCACTGCCGACGGCGAGACCATCACCTACGAAGAGGGCACCGTCACGATGAACCAGCTTGCCGTCACGTTCGAATACGTCGCGGGGCTAACGTGGAGCGACGGCGAACCCGTCAAGCAAGCCGACTATGAACTGGGCGTACAGATCGCCTGTGACCCAGAGTCGGGGGCTATCTCGCTACGCCTGTGTGAATCACGCGAAAACATCGAGTTTCTGAGCGACACCAGCTACACCATCACCTACGTACCGGGTACCCTCTGGCCCCTCTACTTTGCCTTCACTAGTGGCTATGTTGCGCCGTCGCATCAGGTGCTAGCAGATGGGCGCAACCTCGCCGACGTACCTGCCAGCGAATGGCCAACCCTGACCGAGATCAGCGAAACGCCGCTGGGCTACGGTCCCTACCGCATCGTCTCGTGGGAAAAGGGGCAGCGCATGACCTTCGAGGTGAACCCGTTCTACTATAAGGGCGAACCCGCCATCAAGACTATCATTGTCGAGTTCCTGCCCGATACCAACCAAGCGGTGGCACAGTTGCTGAGCGGCACCGTAGACGTGGTAGGCAACCTCGACCTTGACGGCGGTCCCGAAGTAGAGCCGATCATTGCCGCTGGCGAGAGCGGCGATCTACAGGTCTTCCAAGTTGCCAGCCCAACGTGGGAACACATTGACATGAACCAGAACATCCCGTAGCACACTGCTGGCACGACCAGCGGCAACCCACACCCGACCGGGCACCGCCCGCCCACACCGCCGTGGTGCCCGGTTGGACACGACCAGCCGTGATCGCCAGCCAATTTGTCATAGTGACATCTGGTATCAGCGTCGTGAATATGGTAATATAGAAAGGCAAAGCGGTATAGCACGCAGGAGATAGCATATTGGCATTTCAGGGGTTCTCGACTGATCGGCTAGTGAGTCTGCCGCCTGAGTTCTTCACCGAGGTGGCACCCGCTATCAGTTTGCCCTCGGAGCTGAAAGTTACCCTGCACCTATTCTACCGCCTGAGTCGCCAGCGAGGCACACCCCGCCGCATTTCGTGGGATGACCTGGCAAACGACCAGCAGTTGCAGCGCAGTTTGCGCTCAGTGTCAGCCCTACGTCCTTTCGCAGACTTGCTCGCAGAAGGACTCGATGCAGCGGTACGGCGTACCACCCTACTGCACATGACCCTGCCAGCCAGTGGGCGACAGGTCAACTGGTATCTGGTAAATACCAGAGCCAACCGTGCATGGGTAGCAGACATGCAGCACGCCAGCTACGTGCTCTACGACAACCCGGAGCAACCAGCACCGCTACCGTCGGTTGTGGCACTCTACGAACAGAACATCGGGATCGTCACACCAATCTTGCTGGAGGAATTGCGCGAAGCCGAAGAGACCTACCCCGCCGATTGGATCGCCGAGGCAATCCGCGAGGCGGTACGCGCCAACGCCCGTTCGTGGCGATATATCAAGCGCATTTTGGACAACTGGGCAACTAACGGGAGAACGCATGGAGCGGATCAACAGGAACGACCTGTCAATTTTGAAAAATACCTCACCGGACCAGAACGGCACCTCTACCGCGCTGGCGGGCACCGCGACCCCACCAGCGACTAGGTTGCGCCCGGATGCCCCTGCTCGCACCGATGCCCCCACCCCGGAGAACCCGCCGCCTGCCTGTGCGCGTTGTCAGGACGTGGGCTACTACCTGCTCGATGTATCCATCACCCACGCCGACTTTGGCAAGCTCCAGACTTGCGAATGCCTTGCCTCGCGCAACAACGTGCGGCGCAGACAGAAGCTCCACGAGCTGAGCAACCTCGGCGACCCGGCTTTCAGGCACAAGACGTTTGACACCTTCGACCCCTACGTACCCGGTGTGCAAGAAGCCTACAGCAGTGCCTTCGAGTTTGCCACCAACCTTGCCCTCGACGAAAGCCAACGCCCCAACCGCTGGCTCATTCTCTTCGGGAGCTACGGGTGTGGCAAGACTCACCTTGCGGCAGCCATCGGGCACGCTGCCCTCCAGCAAAACGCCCAGCGCGGGGTCGTATTTCTGGTTGTCCCCGACCTACTCGATCACCTCCGCAGTGCCTTTGCTCCCCAGAGTGAAGTCGCTTACGACGATATGTTCGAATATATTCGCAACGTGTCGCTCCTCATCTTAGATGACCTTGGCACCGAAAACGCCACCCCGTGGGCACGCGAGAAGCTCTACCAATTGATCAACCATCGCTACAACTACCGGCTAGCAACCGTCATCACCAGCAACCGTGAACCCAAAGATATTGACCCACGTATTCATTCGCGCATGTCCGACCGTGACTTACACGAGGGCATCATACTGATCACAGCAGGGGACTATCGCCGCACACGCAAACGCCACCCATCAGGTCGGTAGCCCACAACGGCGAGCAGAAAGCAAACGGATCATGACACCACCCGTGCAGTCACAGACACTGGTACAGCAAGCCCGCGAATCCTACGCCCGTGGCGACCGCAACACGGCGTACAGCTTGCTCAGTCAAGCCATCCGCATCAACCCGAACGACGTGCTGGCATGGCTCTGGATGAGTGCCGTTGTCAGTGACATAGACAAGCAACGGTACTGCCTTGAACGGGTGCTCGCCCTTGACCCAACCAACCGTGCTGCCCGCCGGGGGTTGGACATGCTTCAGGTGCGCCAGACGACTGAGGCGGTGCAGGCGAGTGCCGAACACAACGAGCCGCAATCACAACCCGCCTCTGAGCGGCAAGCAGGCAAACTCGGCGACTATCTCGTCGAGCGCGGCATCATCACACGCCGCGAACTCGAAATGGCACTCGACGAGCAACGCCTCTATTGGCAGAAATGGCAGGGCGTGCGCCCGCCGCTCGGTGACATCCTGATCAGCCACGGCATGATCACACCCGAAACGCTCGCCTCCGCGCTTGCCGACCAGCAGTTCGACCGCCTGTATGGACGCAGCCGCGAAACGCCCAAGTATATTGGCGAATATCTGGTGGAACGTGGTATCATCACCAGCGGACAATTTAAAGCCGTTCTCGAAAAGCAGACCCGCATGCGCCAGCGCGGCACCAATATCTTGCTTGGCGAACTGCTGGTAAGTGCAGGCTATGTCACCCCCGACATTATGACCCGTATTCTGAGCGAGCAACAAGACACGCTCCTCAACGAGTTCGGGTTCGGGCAAGACGACGAATAGGAACCCGCGTGAACACCCGTACAGATAACACGACCCCCATCCATTTTTTGTCGGCAGCCGACTTTGACCAACCGACGCTGCTGAATCTCCTCGACCGCGCCGCCGCCCTCAAAGCTGAGTGGCACGCTGGTGCCACCCGCGACACCCTGCGCGGTCAGACGCTCGCGCTGGTCTTCGAAAAGCCCAGCCTGCGTACCCGTGTTGCCTTCGAGGCAGGGATGACCCAGCTGGGCGGGCACGGGAGCTACCTTTCCGCCAACGACATTGACATGGGCGGACGCGAAAGCATCCCCGATGTTGCCCGCAACCTGAGCCGTTGGGTACAGGTCATTGCTGCCCGTGTATTTGCCCACCAGACAGTCGTAGACCTCGCACGCTCCGCAACCATCCCGATCATCAACGCCCTGTCCGACCGCGAGCATCCGTGTCAGGCACTCGCCGACATGCTTACCCTGCGCGAACATCGCGGCACGTTGGCAGGCACAACCCTCGCGTACATTGGCGACAGCAACAACGTCTGTAATTCGTTGCTGCTGATGGGCGCGACACTGGGGATCAATGTCAATGTGGGGTGCCCACCGGACTACCGCCCCCAACCCGACATTCTCCGGCACGCCGAACAGCTTGCAGCCGCGCACGGTGCCACGATCACCGTGACCGCTAGCCCACACGAAGCAGTGCAAGGTGCCCACGCCGTGTATACTGATGTCTGGGCATCCATGGGGCAAGAGCACGAAGCCGCCCGCCGCCGCCCAGTGTTCGCGCCCTACCAAGTCAATGCAGCACTGCTGGCACACGCCGCCCCCGCTGCACGGGTGATGCACTGTCTCCCCGCGCATCGCGGCGAGGAAGTCACCGCCGAGGTGCTGGACGGTCCGCATTCAGTCGTCTTCGATCAGGCAGAGAATCGCTTACACGTACAGAAAGCCCTGATCCTGTACGTGCTTGGGATAGAGGAATAACAGAGTGGCAGGCAACCGCGCCGTTTACAACCGGGCAATGGAACAGAGCCGCGAGGCGGCACGCAGCAAACGTTGGGACGATGCACTGCGGCAGGCGGCTCTTGCTATGCAAGAGTTTCCACAGGATAGCGATGCCCGCACCGCAGTGGCGGTGTCGCTCTATCACACCGGCAAACTCACGCAAGCCCAACGCCTGCTGCAAGAGTTGCGTGCCAGCAACCCCAACAACCCCTTCTACCTTGAGTTTATCGCCCGCACCTACGACAAGCAGGGCGAAACTAATGCCGCGATTGATACCTATCAAACCCTCGTGACGATCTATCAGCAGCAACGCGACAACAACAACACCATGCAGTCGTTGCGCGAACTGCTGCGGCTTGCCCCTCAGCTCGATGATCGGCGCAAGCAGTATATTCACCTCCTCGAAGAAAGCCACGCCTTCGGCGAAGCTGCCAAGCAGCACATGATCCTTGCCGCCGCCTACCAGCAACAGGGCGACCTCGATACTGCGGCACACCACGCCGACGAAACCCTACGACTCGACCCCGAAAACCGCACCGCCAAAGAACTGCTGGTTGCGCTCCGCAGCAGCATGGCAGAAGCGGCAGGCTACAGCTTGCCAGAAACCACGACCGACCACGCAACTGCGACAGGCAGTGGCTTTGGCGCGAACCTCGCCGGTATTCGCTCCAACCAGTTTGTGCTCGAGCGCATGGTGAGTGAAGCCGCCAGCAAACAAGAAGCAGGCGACATCGAGGGGGCTATCGAAGGCTACGAAGAAGTCATTGCTGCCGGGCTAGAACGCGCCGACGTGCTCTACAGTCTGGGCTTGATCTATCAGGAGCAGGGCAGCCACGCCCGCGCGACCCCACTGCTGACCAAAGCCGCCGACGACCCCGACTACGCCCTCTCTGCCCACTACGCCCTCGGCGAATCATACCGGACCATGAACGACTTGCCCCGCGCAGCACAAGAGTTTGAGCAAGCTATCGGCATGGTAGATGTCAGCACGATTGGTCGCTCCGAAGCCGACGACCTGATCGCTATGTACGAGCAGACCAGCAGCATCTATCAGCAACTTGGCGACCTCGCCCGTGCTGCGTCGCTCTACAGCACCCTCTCGAATGTGCTGCACGGCAAACGCTGGGCACGCGAGCAAGCCGAAGAGTTTCGCCTCCGTGCCAAGGAATTGACCGACCAGAACATGCTCGCCAAGTTGCGCTCGCTTGGTGGCACGGGCACCCTAGATGGCGGGAATGCCGCCCCCATGCCCGACGACGAGGACGAGCAACAGCTTGCTGCCGAGCCAGAACGGTGGGGCAAAATCCCCTCGATCATGGACTACATCCGCGACGAAAACCACGGGAGTGAGTTGCTACTGGGCGGCACCGACCCACTGATAGACTCGTTGCACCTGCTCGACAGCCTACCCGCCATCGAAGCAGTTGAACAAACACCGCTCACCAACCTCAAGACCGATGGGCTGGATGAAAAAACCACCCAGTGGGTCAAGGTCAGCGGACGCTACACCGAACAGGGCTTCCTCGATGCAGCAATGGATGCGTGCTACGAAGTGATGGAGCTTGCCCCCACCTACTACCCCATCCACCTCCGCATGGGTGAAATCCTCGAACGCAACCAGATGGTCGAGGAAGCGATCATCAAGTATCAGACCCTCGTGGATACCTTCAGCATTCGCGGCGAGCTAGACCACGCGATTGATGTGTATCTCCGGCTCGTGCAGCTTTCCCCCGACAACATCAACGCCCGCTCACGCCTCGCTGATCTGCTGCATCAGAGTAGCCGCACCGACGAAGCCGCCGTGCAACTGAGTTATGTCGCCGACCACTATTTCCGGATTGGACAGACCAGCCGCACACTCGAAGAGTATCGCCGTGGGCTAACGTGGGCACCCAACCACAAAGAGTTGCGGGCACGCTATGGCTTCACTCTGTTTCGTATGGGACGCTACGAAGCCGCCCTCAGCGAGTTTCACCGCGCCGCCGACCCAGACGATGCGCTAGCGATTGCCCACATCAACATGGCACTCGTGATGATCCGCGAGCAACCCGACGCAATCTGGGACTCGCTGGCTGCCCTGCTCGCCAAGACCACCGCCGATCAACAAACATCCTCGGTAGTGCAAACTGAATACCGCAACGCCCTGAGTAGTGCCGACGACCCCCTGTTGCACTACGTTCTGGCGATCATCCAGCAACACAGCAACCAACACACATCGGCACTGCTCGAACTCGAACAGGCACAGGCACTCATCCAAGGCGATGTCCACCCCCTGCTGCCGCCCGTGCTCGTCCATCAAGCCCTCGCTGAAAGTTATGTCGAGCTAGAGCAGACCAACGACGCACTCGAACAACTGCGCCTGACACACCAGTATGCCCGCCAACAACCCGACACGACAAGCAGCAAGCATAAGTTTGCGCGCCCACTGACACGCGGCGAAGTTGTGTGGCTCACCGCCGAAGCCTATGCCGCAGGCGGCGACCCGGACAACGCCGAGAAAGCCCTCCGTGAGGCTCTGCGGCTCATGCCCGGCAACCAGACCATCTACATCAAGCTCGCAGATGTGGCATTCAGTCGGGGCAAGCTCGACGAAGCTCTGCAAACCCTCAATGACCTTGCCGATTACCACGAAGGTCGCCAGAACCTCGACAAAGCCATCGAAGTACTTGAACACGCCCTCAAACTGTCGCCCAACAACATAGACAGCGGCGCACGCCTTGCGCGGCTCTACCTGCGGCGCGGCTACCCCGACCGGGGGGTAGAAGGGCTAATGCGGGTCGCCGAACTACAACGCAAAGATGGGCGCATCAAGGATGCCCTCGCCACCCTCCAGCAAGCGGGCGAAATCCGCTGGATGCAAAGCAAGCCCGATGAAACACTCGCTATCTACGACCGGATCGTACAGATCGCCCCCAACGATGTCGAAGCTCGCCAGTGGCGTGCCCTCATGTACACCCTCGCTGGGCGCAACAGCGACGCGATCAGCGAGAAAAAAACCATGGTACAATTGCTTTCGCAGCGCAACGAACTTGACAATGCGATTGCCGAACTCCACCAGATCATCGCCCTTGACCAGCAAGATGCCGAAGCCTACTACCTGCTTGGCGACCTGCTCATGCGCCGAGGCGAATACACCCAAGCCGTCAACCTGTTCAACCGTATGAAGCGGCTCAGCACGGTAGACCACGAGCGCGTCTCGGCATTGCTCGCCGCAGCCAACCGAATGCTGACCAACCAGCAGGTATCATCATAGCGATGGTACGTGCCACAACCCCAACCAACTAAACCAATGGATCAGATAGATCAGTTTACCAGCCTGCTCAATCGGCTGAACCCCTTCACTAACCCCGCCGGATTACTTGATGTCTTGATTGTTGGGTTGCTGTTCTATTGGGTGCTGGTGTCCATTCGCGGCACACGGGCAGTTCGGTTGTTGCGCGGGTTGGGCATTCTACTGGTGTTTGCCTTCGTCATCAGCAGTGCCGTCAGTGGCTTGACCACTCTCAACTGGTTGCTCTCAACGGCAATCCAGCCGCTCCTAATCGTCTCGATCCCCATTATCTTCCAGCCCGAACTACGCCGCGCCCTTGAGCAACTCGGACGCTCCAGCCTCTTCAAAGCATCGTTCGGATCGGGCAACGCGGCAGAACTCGAAGACACCATCAACAGCATCAGCCGTGCCGCATCGCAACTGTCGCGCCAGAGCATAGGGGCATTGATTGTCATTGAGCGAACGAACCGCCTCGATGACTATGCCGAGCGTGGGGTGCTGCTCGATGCCCGTATCGCGGTGCCGCTCCTCCTCAACATCTTCTACCCCAATTCGCCCCTGCACGACATGGCGGTTATCATCCGCGATAACCGTATCCTCGCGGCAAATGTCGTGCTCCCGCTCAGTGAAGATGTCGTCGGACACCGCCGCTACGGTACCCGCCACCGTGCCGCAAAGGGCATCAGTGAGCAGACCGATGCCATCACGGTGGTTGTCTCCGAAGAAACAGGTACCATCTCGCTCGTCAACGATGGGCGCATGGTCAGCTATATGAGTGAAACCCGCCTGCGTTCGTCGCTGGCACACCTCCTTGGGTTGGCACTCGAACAGGAAGACGATAGTGACAAAGCTGCGTGAACTGGGCGGCAACGCATTGCTTGCCGTTGGGTTGGCACTTGGCCTGTGGGTGTTTGTGTCACTCACGACTAACCCAGATGACCGCGAAACCTTCAACAACATACCCACCCAAGTACGCGGGCTCACCGAAGGACTCGTCATCGTTGACCAGAACGGGCTACCCCGTGCCGACCAGAACAGCCTCGAAGCGGTCAACATTACCATTCAGGCTGACCGCGCCACCCTCACCGATGTGAGCCAGAGCGACATTATTTCCTACGTTGACCTGACCGGGTTGGAACCCGGCACCCACCGTGCTTCCGTCGAAGTCCAACTCCCGCGCAATAACATTACCGTCGTCACCACGGTGCCCGAAGCAATCCCCATCCGCATCGAGCGCGTCACCCGCACCGAGGTACCCATCAGCGTTGAGATCGAAGGCTCGCCGCCGTTCAGCTACGAGCGCGGTGACCCTGAAGTAACCATCAACTCACGCAAGGTTGAGAACGCCACGATTGCCGGTCCGGAGAACCTGATCGAGCGCGTCGTTTCCGTCGGAACAACCGTGAACATTGACCAACTCCAAACGACATCCGTTTCGACCCGCGAGTTGCGTGCCTTCGATGCGAATGATGAATTGGTAGAGGGCGTGACCATCGCCCCGCCTGAAGTACAGGTGCGTATCCCCATTCGGGCTGCGGTTGGGCTAAAGCGGGTACCCGTCCTTGGCACCGTAACCGGATCGCCTGCGTTCGGGTATATCATCACTGCTATCGAGAGCGACCCGCAACTGGTAACAATCGTCGGTGGCTCGGACATACTGGCACAGATAGACCGCATCGAGACCGAACCAGTTGACATTAGCGGTGCAACCAGCACCGTCACAAGCACGGTCAACCTGCGCTTGCGCGGCGCACAGCTGCAAGCCGGCGACCCCGATCAGGCAACCGTAACGATTACGATCAACCGGCTTGACCAACCCTTCGATAGCACCGTCCAGATACCCGTGCAGGTCACGGGGGTGGCACCCGGCTTGCTCGTTACCATCACGCCGCGCAACCTCGACGTAATGCTACGCGGACGCACCGAGGTGTTTTTCCAGCAGGGGCTACTCGAATCGCTAGTGGCAACCGTGGACATGAGCGGCGACGATGCGGGCACCTATACCCGCGAACCCCAGATCAACCTGCCGCCTGAGTTGACCATCGCTGGCGACCCACCCACCGTGACGGTTGAGCTACGCTTCCCGCCGACACCCACGCTAGTACCCACGAGTGCCCCAACAGCAACACCGCAAGGGCAACGACCAACCCCGCCGAACGGGGCGAACGGGGCGAACGGGGCGAATGAACCGAATACACCCCGCCCAACCAGCACCGACCCCGCCGCGACACCCACGGACGAGCAAGCACCGGCTGCCACCCCGACCCGCCCTGCGCCCACTCGCCCGGTTGCCACCCCGACCCGCCCTGCCGCATCGCCCGTGCAATCGCCGACAGCAGACGATGGGGTGGCAACCGAACCAACCACTGCACCGATTGCGCGTGAGCCAAGTGCGCCGGAGGAGACACCCGAACTGCCTGCCCCCCCCTCTGCGCCCCCCGCGCCGTTGGTGCCCACGGCTACGCCCCTGCCTGCCGCCCCCACCACGCCAACGGCACCGTGATGTCTACGCCGCAGTACCGTGCCCCGCTGCGCGTGGTGATGCTGGCACCGTTCGGTATCCGTCCCAAGGGTACCCTGCAAGCCCGTATGCTGCCCCTCGCGCAAGCCCTCCAACAGCGCGGACACCACATCGAAATCATCGCGCCCCCCGTGCATAACCCACAGGATGCCAATACCCGCGTAGTCCACGGCGGCGTGTCAGTCACGCACACCGCCCACACAGCCCAGCATGAGCCACTGGCGACCTTGCACTACACGCGCATGCTCTGGCACGCAACCCGCGCCTATCGCCCTGAGCTACTATATCTGTTCAAGCCCAAAGGCTACAGCGGGTTGGCGGCACGCCTATACCAACGTAGCCACCCCACCACCCCACTGGTCGTAGACACGGACGACTGGGAGGGAGCGGGGGGCTGGAATGACGTGCTGCCCTACCCCGCCGCCGCCAAGCGGTTGTTTGCGTGGCAAGAATATGACCTACCGCGCCATGCCGCCGCCGTGACCGTTGCTAGCCATACGCTACAATCGTTGGTATGGAGCATGGGCGTAGCCCCACAGCGCGTCTTCCGCGTGCCCAATGGCATTGCCGCCGCCCAGATTGCCCACACGCCCCACCGCACGCCCGACCCAGACTGCCTGTTGCTCTACACGCGCTTCTGGGAGTTTCCAGTAACGGATGTAATCGCGGCACTGGTGGCATTGGTGCAACACCGCCCGACAGTACGCCTGCTGGTGATTGGCAAGGGCGAGCGCGGCGAAGAGCACCAGCTACAGGCGGCAGCCCAACAGGCAGGCATCGCCCATGCCCTCGACTATCGCGGCTGGACTGACCCCGCCGACCTGCCCGCTCTATTCGCAACGGCGGCGGCGGCACTCGTCCCACTGGATGATACGCTCATCAACCGAGCACGCTGCTCGGCGAAACTGCTCGAATTGATGGCGGCAGGTATCCCTGTCATTGCGGCACAGGTAGGCGAAGTCCCTACCTTTCTCACCCACAACCACAGTGGTATACTGGTACCACCGGGCAACCCGGCAGCTCTCGCCCGTGCTGCGCTCGCATTACTCGCCGCTCCCGCACAGCAGTACCAACTGGCACAGCAGGCACGGGCAGCACTGGCAGCGGTTACGTGGGAAAGTATCGCTGGCACCGTGGAGCATGCTTGGGGTACTGCCCGCCCATGAGCGGCAGCAGAACCCGTGGTATAATGTCGGGCGTTCAACGTTGTCACTGCACATTCGCCCAACCGTTCATCGGTGCCACCGCGAGGAAGGACAAGTGCTTGCATGCTCTCTCAGATTGAGCAACCGGTCGAGACACCAGTGCAGGAACCTACGCCCGCTTACCCACAGCCCTATCTCTCTGTCGTCGTGCCCATCTACAACGAAGAGGAAAGCATCCCTCACCTGTACGAACGCCTGACGACCGAACTCGAAAAGCTTGGGCTACCCTACGAAATTATCGCCGTGGACGACGGCAGCAAAGACCGTAGCTTTCCGTTGCTGCGCGACCTCGCCGCCCGCGACCAGCGGCTACGGGTGGTGCGCTTCCGCCGCAACTTCGGGCAGACTGCGGGCTTCTCGGCGGGCTTCGACCGTGCCCGTGGCGCAGTCGTCATCACCATTGATGCCGACCTCCAGAACGACCCCGCCGACATTGGCAACTTGCTTGCCAAGATGGAGGAGGGCTACGATGTAGTGAGTGGCTGGCGCGAACGCCGCCAAGACCCATTCCTCAACCGCCGCCTGCCTTCGCAGATTGCCAACCGCCTCATCTCGACGGTGACAGGCGTACACCTGCACGACTATGGTTGCTCGCTCAAGGCATACCGCACCGACGTGGTACAGAACATCCAACTTTACGGCGAACTGCACCGCTTCATTCCAGCTATTGCAAGCTGGCAGGGCACCACCGTCTCAGAAATCAGTGTGCGCCACTACCCACGGCAGTATGGCAAAACCAAGTACAATATCACGCGCACGGTCAAGGTGGTACTTGATCTGATTACGGTGCGCTTCCTGCTCAGTTATGCCACGCGCCCCATGCAGATTTTCGGGCTGTTTGGCATGCTGTCTATCGCGCTGGGTGCGGTCATCGGGCTGTATCTCACGTTCCTTAAGTTCGCCTATAACGAAGCCCTCGCCGACCGCCCGCTCCTGCTCGCGAGCGTGATGCTGATCATCCTCGGCGTGCAGTTCATCAGCATGGGCTTGCTCGGTGAGTTGATCGTGCGCATCTACTACGAGAGCCAACACAAGAGCATCTATGTGGTGCGCGAAGAATTGAACGAGGTGCCATCATCCGCATCTTGATGCTCAACTACGAGTACCCCCCGCTCGGCGGCGGCGCAGCACCGATCACCCAAGCCCTCACCGAGAGCCTCGCGGCGGCGGGGCACCACGTTGATGTTGTGACGATGCACTACCGGGGCTTGCCGCTCTATGAAGAAGCCCGCAACATGACGGTACAGCGCGTGCTGTGTCTGCGTTCATCCAAGGTGCGCGCCATCACTGTCGAGATGCTGAGTTATGTGTGCGCCGCGCTCGTCAAGTGTGCCGTGCTGACCCACCGCCACCAGTACGACATTATCCACGCCCACTTCATCATTCCGACGGGACTGGTCGCCGTGCCCCTCAAGTTGCTGCGCGGCATCCCGGTGCTGATCACGATCCACGGGAGCGATGTCCCCGGCTACAACCCCGACCGCTTCAAACGCGGGCATCGCGTGCTCGCCCCACTGTGGTACTGGCTTGTCCATCACACCGACACAATTGTGTCGCCGTCGCGCTACCTCGCCGACCTGCTGCACCGCGCCGACCCCGCGCGTGTGGACATCATCCCCCACGGCTTCACGCCCCACCCCTATACTGCTCGCCCGCGCGAACGGTGCATCCTCGCCGCGAGCCGCCTGTTTCACCGCAAGGGTATGCACCTGCTGATCAACGCCCTAGCACAGCTTGACCGAACTGGCTGGCGCGTGATCATCGCGGGCGACGGTCCCGAACTGGAGCACCTGAAGGCACAGGCACAGCAGCAACAGGTACCCGTCGAGTTCCCCGGCTTCCTCGGACGTGACCAACTCCAAGCATTGTACGAAAGCAGTATGATTTTCGTCTTTCCGTCCATGCGTGAGAACTTCCCCGTGGTGTTGCTCGAAGCTCTGAGTGCAGGCTGTGCGGTCATCACGACGAACGTCAGCGGGATGCCCGAAGTTCTCGGTGATGCAGGGATGCAAGTGCCGCCGAACGACGTAGCTGCCCTACGCGACGCACTGCACCGCCTCATGACGGATGACTCCCTCCGTGAACGCCTGCAAGCCCAATCGAGCGAGCGGATTAAACAGTTTGCGTGGGAACGGATACGAGAGCAGTATGTCGCTGCGTATACATTGCTCGTGAAGAACAGCCCTGTCGCCACGACATAGCGATGTCGGCAGTAGGGAAGCAGGTCGCATGCAAAGGAGAGATGACCATGCCACACTTACACGGAACCATGAATCGCCCCCGCCCCCCACGCCTGCTGCTGCTTGGCTGGGATGCTGCCACATGGGATGTTGCCCGCCCGTGGGTTGAAAGCGGCAAACTCCCCCACCTTGCTCGCCTGATGCAGCGCGGTGCCCACGGCACTATGACATCTACCCCGGTTCCTATCAGCCCTGCCGCATGGAGCAGCATTATCACTGGGCAGAACCCCGGCAAACACGGGGTCTTCGACTGGTTTCAGGCAAAGCCCAACAGCTACGACGTGGAATATGTCCATACCGGGCGCATTGCATCGCGTCCTATGTGGAGCTACTTTAACGACGCTGGCTGGCGCATCGGGGTGATCAACCTGCCCATGCTCTACCCGGCGGTGCCCCTCGACGGGGTGATGCTCTCCGGCTTGGCAGCCCCCAACCCGCACGCGACAGGGTTCAGCTACCCCGCTGAGCTTGTGCGTGAAATAGAGGGCGCACTCGGAGATTTCCCACTTGGCTACACCGAGGTATACAAGTACGGGCGTGAACAGCACTACCTTGACGGGATGCTGGCAAAAATCGAGTATCAGCGCAAACTCTTGCATCACCTGCTCACATATCACCCATGCGACTGCTATATCGTGACCTTCATGCAGACCGATCACATCCAGCACAAGTTCTGGCGATACTACGACCCACAGCACCCACTGCACAACCCAGAACGAGACAGGGACTTTCAAGATGGTATCTTCCTCGTGTATCAAGCACTTGATCGCGTGCTGGGCGAAATGGTCGCCCGTTGTGGCAATGACACCACCTATGCCGTCTTTTCCGATCACGGTGCGAACGGCAGCTATGGAACACTGTACGTCAACCGATGGCTGTATGAGCAGGGCTACCTACACCTGAAAAACACCCCCCGCACACACGCCAAATACTGGTTAGCACGCTCAAACGTTATCCTCCAGAGCTACCGTGCATTGGCAGGCGTGGGGTTAGGCGGAGTTGCCCGCTTCGTGCCCAAACCCATGCGTGCCCGTGCGGTCAAGTCGTTTCTCTCGCTCCACGATATTGACTGGACACGTACCAAAGCGTATGCAACTGGCATGTTCGGTCAAATAACAATCAATGTACAGGGGCGGCAACCACAGGGCATTGTCGCCCCCGGTGCAGAATACGAACAACTTATGACCGACATTATGAGCGGATTGCCACAAATACGCGAACCCACCAGTGATGCCCCCCTGATCACGGACCTGTACCGCCGTGAAGAACGCTTTCACGGTCCTCTTGTGAACCAAATCGCTGACATCCTCTTCGGTATGCGAGACTACCACTACGACACGACAGAGCGTTTAGGTGTTGAGAACCCACATCTGTTTGGAGAGTCCGAATATGGCAATACTGGGTGCCATCATCCCGATGGCATGCTAGTACTCGCGGGACCGGGCGTACAGCCCGGAGCTACAATCAACGCCGCAAACGTGGTAGACTTCCTGCCCACCGTGCTTGCTCTCGCCGGCATAGCAGTGCCCGACGACATGGACGGTGCGCCCCTCTGGGACGCACTGACGGATGAGGTACACCAACGCAGTACCACCCAGCAACCCCCCACGGCTGCATCTGCCAGCGACACCGCAAACGCACCAACGATGAGCGCGGCAGAGCAAGCCCAACTCGAAGAGCGGCTCCGCAACCTCGGCTACATCAGTTAACCGCGCATACTATCTTCGGCATTCTGTTTTGCAGAGAGGAGCAACCGATGGCAAACCAACCAACTAACCCGGAGCTACCACCCCTAGAGCTTTCACAGCCTGTGACCGATTATGCCTATTATCAGAGTGCGGTCATCTCACACGGGATCAACGACACCCCCACCGAGCGATCAACTACCAACCGCCTCAGCCTGAACCGTGCCCGCGAACACTTCGCCCGCCTCCAGCCCTACCTACCCGCACCGGGCGGGCGCGTCGTAGACCTCGGCAGCGGGTGGGGCGTGCTCGTCTACTATGGCACCGTGTACGAAAACATGGACATGCTCGGCATCGAAGTAAACCCACCGTCGTACCACATAGCCCGTGCCATCCACGACGAAATGCTGCCCGGTCAGCAACGTATCATATGCGGCGTAGGTGAGGCAATCCCATTGCCCAGCAACAGCATAGACCTCATCTGCTCGTTCAACGTGCTAGAACACACGCAAGACCCCCACGCCGTCATCCACGAGGCGGTGCGTATCCTGAAGCCGGGCGGCTATCTCTACTTCAGCTTCCCCAGCTACGGCACATGGTGGGAAGGGCACTACGGCGTGCTGTGGCTCCCCTACAGCCCGCACTGGCTCGGCAAGCTGTACGTCGCGGCGTTGGGGCGCGACCCGTCCTTCGTGGACACGCTGCAATTCATCACCTACGGCAAACTCCACCGCATCGTGCAATCGCTCGGTGACACCGTAGACAACATTGTCCCCGACTATGGGCAAAGCCTGTGGGAAGAACGCATCCGCACGCTCAACTTCACCGAATGGGCACGCCTCGCCCGCATCAAACGCTGGCTACGGGTGGTACATCAGTTGCACCTAACTGAGCCACTGATCCAGCTTGGCAAAGCCTTTCACTGGGAAACACCGTTTACTGTTGTGCTTCGTAAACGGTAGTAGGCGCGCCCTATGACGCAACCCGACGCATCGCCCCCGCCCCGTCGCGCCCAACTGCTCCGCGCCGCACGGTGGGTCGTGGCGGTACTAGCGATGGGCTTGTTTGGGTGGCTCCTCGCGCAGCAAGACTGGCAGGAGATCACGCAGGCGGTACGGGGCATCCCGCCGTGGGTACTCGTCGCCATGTGGTTGCTCTATTTCAGCGGGCATCTGTGCAATGCATGGCGGTGGCTCGTGCTGCTCCATGCACGTCAAGTGGTATTTACCTATTGGCAGTCACTCCAAATCGGGCTTGCAGGCTCGTTTGCTGCGAACTTTCTGCCCACCACCATTGGCGGTGATGCCCTCCGCACGGTTGCCGTGACGCGCCACACCCACAGCCTCAGCCTCAGCCTTAGCTCCATTATCGTAGACCGCGCCCTCAATCTACTTGCCATGCTGACCACATTGCCCTTTGTATTCGTAACGTTCGGCTCCCAAGTTACCCTGATGGCACCCTTCGGAGCCGTCGTCTTACAACCCGTGCAACGCATGTGGGGCAAACTGAAGACGGCACTCACGGGCTGGCTCACCCAACCCACAGTACTAGCAGGTGCCATCGGTATTTCATGGCTGTCGGTGCTGGTTGTGTTTCTGGCGGGCTGGTTGCTCGCCCTACACCTTGGGGTGTCACTGTCGCTTGTGCAAATCATCGGGGTCATTTCACTCGGTTACTTTGCTGCGATCATACCCATCTCGGTCAACGGGCTAGGCGTGCGTGAACTCGTCATCGTAACGCTACTGACCCAACTGGGCGCAACCACCGTGCAGGGCGCGACCTTCGCCCTGATCACCCGGCTGATTATGCTGCTCAGCACCACACCGGGCGCGTGGTGGCTGCCGGGGCTACTGGCGCAAACCGCCCCAGACAATCGGGTATAATACAGCTACCATACTTGCATACGTGTATCGGGCTGGTTGTTGTGGCGCAGCCCCCTATATGGAGGGTCTGCATCGTGCAGTGGAATGGAAGCGAAAAGGAGCGACCATGACCATGTTTCGTGCTGTGCGAGCATTGTTGCTTGCCGTGTTGCTGCTGACACCCGCATTCGTCCTCACCGGTTGTTTCAGCGAGCCGCCGCCCCCGGCGACAAGCGAAGAGTCCGTCGAGTCGGGCGCATTCAATCAGTTCTTCCCCGCGAGCGAAGATGACCTTGACCTGACCTTCACCCAAGACCGCACCGGCTTTGCCGAAGCCGTGCTGACCCGCGACGGCACCGACGTTGCCTCGTTGTCGGTTTCGGACACCGCGAACAACCCCGACGCACTTACCAAGTTCGAGACTGCCAGCGACGAGATCGCAGGCTACCCCGCCGCCAGCGTGGGCAGCCAAGGCACCGCCATCCTCGTCGCCGACCGCTATCAGGTGCAGGTGCGTTCGCTTGACGACAGCTTCACTGCCGCCGACCGCGCCGCGTGGATTGAGAAGTTCGACCTTGCCGGATTGTCCGAAGTAGAACCATCGTAAGCGAACCATCGTAAGCGGCAGCCCTGCCGCCACGACCAGAGGGAGGAACCACCATGGCGGAATACGAATCGGATATTATCAAGCGGGTTGACAACCTTGCGACAAACAACGTGACCGTGCGCGTGTTGCAAGCCCTCGACTTCGTTGCCCCCGGCGAATGGGGTAACATCACCAACTTCGACGAAATGGCACGCGCCGCTACCCGCGAAACCGACCCCGGTCTCATCAAGCAGGTACGCGCCCGTGCCGCCAAGCTCTACAACGACGAAAAGACCGGCTACCAGCGTGCCATGTGGCTCTACGCAACCGTGGACAAAACCGATGCTGCGCTTGCCACCGCCGCGCTCGCCAACCAGATCGGCAACAAGGTCGGCTTTCTCGGTTTCTTGAACAAGATCACCCCCAAGCACACGACCCTGCAATATACCGACCTTGCCATGAAACTGACCATCGAAGTGATCGCGTTCTGCCAGATCAACGGCTTGCCCGGCGATAGCATCGGCGACTTCGTGAAGTCGCTCACCCACTACCGCCACGAAGCCCTGATGCGTATGGGTGCCATCATCGCGCTCGACGGCATGGCCACCGTCGGTCCCGACTTCGTAGACCGCACCATGGAGGCTATCAGCCGCATGGGCACCGACGAACTCAAGCAGAACGAAACCTTCAAGCAGGTCGAGGAACTCGTACCGGGCAAGAGCGACAAGGACAAGCTCGGCTTCATTCAAACCAGCTTTGACTCGACGCAGGATTGGATGAAAGGTCTGATCAAGCAGACGGGCATGACGACCGAGAAGGTGCATACGCAACTTGAAGGTGTGCTCGATATGACCAAAGACACCGCAGGCTACATCGGCGCATTCATTGATATGACCACCGACTACATGACCCACACCGGCACCCAGACTATCGCCCGCCAACTATGCAGTCGCGCCATCGGCGAAATCTAGCGCACCGTCGCCACATCCCCCCACACCCCCACCCACACGAACGCCCCCACACGGGATGTGTGGGGGCGTTGTCTGTTGCGCGAGCACGAATGGCACAGCACACACCGCGCGTCAGGCACGCGACGGCGGCTCTGTGGTAGGCGGGTCATCAGGAGCGTGTGGCTCGTGCGGCTCACGTGGCTCATTAACCTCGCGTGGCTCGCGTAACTCGTGAACCTCGCGTACCGTAATGTCTTGATCAACGGGCGGCGGCGGTGCCCACGGCATACTGTTAGCAATATCAATTGCCGAACGTGTCGTCTGCTGCCACAGCAAGTTAGCGTTCGTCAGCAGGTTATCGCCCAGCTGCTGTGGGTCAGCAGTGGTGGGCAACCCGGCTTCTTCAAGCCACCCCTTGATCTTGCGCTCATCAACACCCGTGATCGCCCGCATGTTGTCCTGCCAGTCACCCATTGCCTCGGCACCACGCGCGAAGTACGCCTGAGCACGCGCCCCAATGATGTACGTAGCGACGGCATTCACGCCCGCCGATGCGACCATCCCAAGTACCGGGATGGCACGCGCCAGCCAGCGAAACCCGTACCGCTCGACGAGCTGCGTGGCAACGCGCCGCCCTGCCATGTTCACCAGACTCACACCCCCGGCACTCAGCCCGGTGACAATCAGCACCGTCTGGATTTTCTCCTGTTGCGAGAGTTCATAATCGTAAGCCGCCGCAACCTCTAGCACCAGTTCTGCCTGCAAGCTGAACGTTGCCCCAATGTCAGCGGCAGTACCAAGCGTCAGCGTGGCAAACGTCCCGATGCCCGGTATCAGCGATGCGCTCGATGTCGCCGCCCCGACCATGGCAGTCTGTTGTGCTTTGCGTTTAATCAGGCGTTCAACAATCTTGTCGCGCGGGTCGGTCGGGTGGCTCTGGCGCAACGCCTCGACCCGTTCGCGGGCAGCCACCTCATCGGCACGCTGAATAGCCCCGACCACAATCCCTAGCAAACCCCCAACAACCGCTGATCCCCTTTGCTGTCCTTCATCTGCCATATGTCGCAACTCCCTTTTTCTGTAGCTTTCTTTCCCAGTATACCACTCGCGCCCGCCAGCCACACCGCGCCCCTGAGCATATCACTACCACAGACGGTTGCCACAGACGGTTGACAGGCGATGCCCCCTATGCTACTTTGGCAACAATCAAATGCGCTGGCACACGCGCTGGCACACGCGCTGGCACACGCGCTGGCAAGCACGCTGGAAAGGACATGTGCGCCTTGGATGCGCTCCAACAACCGATCAACTGGGCACTCTTCGGCATCGCTGCGGTCATTTTCGTTGTCGTCCAAGCATTCCTGTTCGTCGCAGCCGTGCGCCTGCGCCCCGCTCCGTCCGGCGGCAGCAACCGTATTGCTGACCTGCTATGGACAGTTATCCCTGCTATCAGTTTGACGGTCGTTTTTGTACTCGTGTTTCAACACCTCAGTGGACAGGGAGTAACCAATGGTGCCATGCCCACCGGCGACGACCCCGCCGCACTGACTATCACGCCCCTTGCTAGCCCACCCGCCACGCCCGATGTCACCCTCACTGGGCACCGCTGGTGGTGGCGGCTCGATTATAGCAACCCCGCGTTCACCACTGCCAGCGACCTGTATATCCCGGTGGGCGAAGCTGTCACCGTGACGCTCGATAGCTTCGACGTGCCGCACACATGGTATACGCCACGCACCGACGAGTCCTACACCGCTACGCCTAACAGCCCACAAGCCTTCACGCTGACCGCGACCGCCCCCGGCACCTACACCAGTACGTGTAGCGGCGACTCGTGTAGCGACCCGACCGGCTATATGCCCCTGCTCATCGTTGCCGTGCCCCCCGACGAGTACACTGCGTGGGTTGCCGCGCAACAACAGCCGGCACCCCAGCCAACCGATGCACTCGCCGCGCAAGGCAAAGAACTGCTCGGCAGTAAGGCATGCCTTGGTTGCCACCGCCTCAACGGGGTAAGCGACCATTCGAACGTTGGAGCAACCCTGTCGGGCACTGCCCGCCGCACCTTGATCGCGGGCGTGCTGCCCTACAGCCCCGCCAATATGCGGACATGGCTGGCAGACCCTGCTACCATCAAGCCGGGCACCACCATGCCCCAACTCAACCTGACCGATAGCGAACTCGATGCCCTGACTGCTTACCTTGATACGCTTCAGTAGAAGCCTAGAAACACCCACAGACGATGAGCCAACCCGACAACCCCGGACACCAGCAACGCACCTACCGTTCGGCGCAGACCAGCCGCACCGAACGGCGCGTGCAGGCAGTCATCAGCCGCGCGTCCGAGCAACTGATGCAGGGCGCGTACCGCGATGCTATTACCATCTGCGAGGAAGCCCTCCCCGACACGCCGCCGCAGTCCTACCAGCGTGCCGAACTGCACAACTGCATCGGCTCGGCACAGCTTATGCAAAAGGACTTTGACGGCGCGTTCGCCAGCTTCACCGCCGCACTCGACATTATCCCCACCGACCCCTACCTGTGGTACAACCGGGGGCTTGCCGCTCGCTTTGTGCTGCGCTTCGCCCGTTCGTTGTTCGACCTTGAACAGGCGGTAGCGCTCGAAGGTGACGGCGACATGGCGGAACGCTACGCCGCCGCCGCCCACGTTGCCCGCCAGACAGCCCACGCGCACCTTGCCCAACGACGGGCTGATTTCACCATCGAGGAACTGGACACGCAAGAAATGCACTTCCAGACTGCCATCGCTCAGATGCAAGCCGAAGACTGGAACGCTGCCGAACAATCGCTGCGGCACGTCATTGCCATGAGCGACAGTGCGCCGCAACCGTGGACGAACTTGGGTGCCTGCCTGATGATGCAACGTCGCTATGCCGACGCAGAAGTAGCCTATCAGCACGCCCTGCAACACGACCCCACCAACGAGAACGCCCAGCACAACCTCGCGCTGCTGGCGCAAGTCCGTGCATCTGGCGAGCTACCCCCGGCACGCATCTACGAGCACGGGCAGACAC
Organism: uncultured Chloroflexaceae bacterium; assembly: GCA_964575355.1. GTDB lineage: Bacteria > Chloroflexota > Chloroflexia > Chloroflexales > Chloroflexaceae > CAZNQP01. Next base: position 100,946 of record CAZNQP010000001.1, on the reverse strand, counting down.
AGACACGCATTGTGGACGAGCCAGACACGGGCGAGACTTCACCGTGATACTTACCGGTGAACGAAGAAATCTTCACTTGCACAGGCTTTGTCACACAACAAACCATGCTACAATGCATCAATGTAAGTTCGAGCAGTGCTACGCGCACAACGGGATGTTGTGCGCCACCTGATGCCCAATGCTACAGCGTGTGGTTTCAACAATTGGTCTGGGTGCCATTGCGGTATCGCTGGCATACATGGTTGTGTGTATTGTGCATTGCCACACCTACGACCACAACGACGCAACGGCTGTGGTGCAAGCCTCGCCGCTCAGTGGGCTGACGGGCGTAGGGTGCCATTCGCCGGGGCTACCCAGCAACCACCACACCATGCCAATTGATGTCGAGACACTGCGCGAACTGAACAACTTCGCCCCGCTCCTCCTGACGGGCATGGCGGTGTGGGCAACCTTCGTGCAGTGCCACACACTGCTGCCCCATCGGCGGCTTGCCGTCATGTACGCCCCTGATGACCCGCCTCCTCGCGTGTAACCTGCCCCCATTCGTTGATGTGATACACCGTCTGTAGGTGTGTCGCTACGGTGCCCTGTGTGGGTCGGTAACGCAATCGGTTTGTGTCGGTCACACCACGCCGCCGTGGTGGGTGTGCCAGCTATCTCTGAGAACACGAGCTATGAGAACACGAGCTAGAGGAGGCTCAATCTATGTACAAGTCTGGACTGAACGTACTGTCGTCGCTCTTGGTAGTCGTCGCCCTGTTGTTGGTTGCCGCGTGTGGCGGTGCCGCTGAAGCCCCCGCCGCCGGAGATGCGGCAACGGATGGTGATGCTGCCGCCGAGGGTGGCACCATCGCAATTGAAGGTGCATGGGCACGCGCCATGCTCATCAGCAACCCCGACGGCGGCGACATGGAAGGCATGGACCACGGCGGCGACATGGAAGGCATGGACCACGGCGGTGCGATGGAAGGCATGGAAGGCATGGACCACGGCGGCGACATGGCGCACGGTGGCGGCGCGAACAGTGCTGCCTACATGCGCCTCGTCAACAGTGGCGACGCAGACACCCTGATCGCCGCTACCACCGATGTAGCCGAAGTCGTGGAACTGCATACCGTCGAGATGACCGAGGAAGGCGTGATGCAAATGCGTCCCGTCCCCGGCATTGACGTGCCCGCCAGTGGCGAAGTCGAACTCCAGCCGGGCGGCTTCCATGTCATGATGATCGGTTTGAATGACGACCTTAAAGAAGGCGAAATGGTAGACATTACGCTGACCTTCGAGAATGCGGGTGAACAGACGATCAGTGTGCCCGTCCGTATGACCCCGCCGGAATAGACCTAACTGCTACGGGTGGCGGGGTGCCGTCGTGTGCCTCACCACCCACCGTCTGTCGTTGCTGTGCAGTGGCAACGGCACCAAGCAACTACTAGCCCCGTCATACATACGGGCTACACGGGAAAGAACAGACCATGACAACGTTTCGCTGGAGCACCGGATTACTGGTGGTGAGCCTACTGGCAGTCTTTGCCACCATTGCAGCTGCGTGCAGTGGTACCCCGGTCGCGCAGGAACGCGTAATCAATTGTAGCGACATTCCCGCTGGCGACCCCATCGCGGGGGAGACCCTCTTCTTGCAGACAATGGAACAGACAAGCGGGCGCGGTCCACGCTGCATTTCGTGCCACGCCGTAGACAACAACGACCAACCCAACGTCGGACCGGGGCTAGCAGGCGTTGCCACCGTCGCCGCCGAGCGCGTGCCCGACCAGTCCGCTGCCGAATACCTGTGCCGCTCGATTGTATTGCCACAGGAATACGTCGTCGAAGGCTACCCAGAAGACCTCCGCCTGATGCCTGTGACATACGGCGACTATCTTACGCAAGAGCAAATCAACGATCTGGTTGCCTACATGCTCACTCTTGAATAAGCATGCTGATGCAACCCACATCCCCCAGTCGTGTATACTAGAGGGGGACAACAAAGGAGTACTGGAATGAACACCGTGCGTTTCGCACCCACCATAACGATGTCATCGCAACGGCACCACCTGTGGCGTATGGTCACGGTTGTGTCGGTTGTGCTGCTGGGGCTACTACTGGCAGCATGCGGCGGCGCAGCACCTACAGACAATGCCGCCGCCGATGCCGCCAGCGAAGCCCCTGTCTATCAACCGCCTACGTCTGGCACAGCCATTGAGCCGCCGCGCGAGTTGCTCAGCTTCACACTGCCCAACCAAGACGGCGAGATGACCAGCATCGAGGATTTTCGCGGCAAGCCGACGCTCCTGTATTTCGGCTATACCTACTGCCCGGACGTATGCCCCACCACCCTCGCTGACCTTGTGAGCGTCAAGCGCGACCTCGAAGAAGCCGGGTACGGCGACGCTGCCCATTTCGTCATGGTCAGCGTTGATCCGGAACGAGACACGCCTGCTGTCCTTAACCGCTACATGCAGAACTTTCACGAAGATTTCGTCGGGCTGAGTGGCGACGCAGACACCCTGCGGCGCATTGGCTCAGACTACGGGCTGTACGTGCAAAAGCGCGAGGTCGCGGGCACCAGTGCCGACTACCTGATTGACCACAGTGCCGCCACCTACTTGGTAGACGAAGAAGGTCGGCTCACCACCATTTACGGCTATGGCATCAACCCAGACATTATTGCCGAAGACCTGATTACCTACTTTGAAAGTGAACAGGCAAGCTCATGACCAACCCAGCCCCGGTCCGCCCGATCAATTATGTTGCGCTGGTCGAAACCCTGCTGCTGGGCAGCATCGGGGCACTCTTTGTCGTTAAGTGGTTGCGCGGCAACCTCGATTACTACATCCACCCGCGCTACACCATTTTGGTGCTGCTCTGTGCGCTCGTGCTCTTCCTTATGGCAGGCGTGCGAATGCGTGGCATCTTCCAACAACCCGCATCGCGCCTATCCGGGGTGTACCTGCTGCTTGCCATTCCCCTCCTGATGGGCATCCTCGTACCTGCCGCGCCGCTCGGTGCCGACACCCTCGCTGGGCGGGGCATTGACCTCAACATGGCAAGTAGCCGGAGCGACGAAGCCGAACTGTTTGCCCGTGACCCCAGCACATGGAATCTGCTCGAATGGCGTACCGCGATCAGTATACGCGGCGAGGAGATGACCGGCACCCCGATTACGACGATGGGCTTCGTCTACCACGACGAGCAACAGCAACTCGGCAACGATGCGTTCTATGTCGCCCGCTACGTCATCACATGCTGCGCCGCCGATGGCGTAGCGACGGGCTTCCCCGTCGTGTGGGCTGACGGTGCCGCCCTGCCCAGCGATAGCTGGGTCGTCGTGACGGGCACCCTCGGCTTCGACACCATCGCCGGTGTATCACAACCCATCATCGAAGCCACCAGCGTCGCCCCGACCGACGAACCCGAAATGCCCTACCTCTTCCCCTGACCCATACGTGCCGCCAGCGCATACCCCGCTATACTGCGCGATCCCGCGCACGAGACAACGCAACGTCAGGCAACCGCCGTGGTTGTGCCTGACGTTGCCACGGTTGCCGCCACAAACGCCGCCACCTGCGCGAAGATCGCATCGCGGTGCGGTCCCACCTCCACCAACTGGTGCGCGGTATCTGCCCACCAGCGCAGGCTACGCTGCGGGCTACCAAGGTGTTGCATTAAGATATAGGCACTGTCCAGCGGTATCTGGCGGTCATCCAGCCCATAATGTGCCGCGACCGGCACCGTCACGCGCGGCAACGTGCGCCGTGCCACCTGCAACACCTGTTGCAGTTCGTCTATCGCCCCTACTGGCAAGCGTACCATCTCGCGCATGTACTGCTGCACCGCCGGGTCATCCAGATCAAGCGATGGCTCACGCATCAGCATTTGCTCGCGGATCAGTGGATCGTTGAAATCCGCGTCTTGCAACGGATAGTACCACGGGTTCACGTAGCGCACGACTGGCAAGAACCCTAGTCGCCAATCGCCTGCCAACTTCAACGGCGTTGCCAGTGCTACCACGCTATCGCAGAAGCGACGCTCCGCCAGCAGCAACGACAGCGCACCGCCGAGCGAAAAGCCCACCAGTACCACCCGCGCACACGTCGCCCGCATGGGCGCGAAGTCTGCTTCAAGCGCGGCGTACCAGTCACGCCACGACACCCCGTACAGTGCCTCAAGGCTCCCCGTATGCCCCGGCAGTTGTACGCCTCGCACCGTATAGCCCTGAGCGTGCAAATAGTGACCAAGCGGGCGCATTTCGGCGGGCGACCCGCCAAAGCCGTGTACCAACAGACACCCCGTGCTGCCACCTTCGAGGGTAAATGGCTCGTGCTTATGCTCCATGTTTTCCATCGGCGGTATACTCCCTTGCTCGTATGTGCTTGCTATATCCCACGATAGACGAGAAAGCCGCGCAGCACATCGAGCAGCGCGGCAGGTTCATCTTGCAACAATGAGTGCCCACTCTGCTCGAAGATACGCAGGTCAGCGTGCGGCAGTTGCTGCGCGATTAGCTCGGCATAGACAGGCGGGCAGATCCAATCATGCCGCCCGCCAATTACCAGCGCAGGCACGGTAATATCGGGTAGGCGCGGGGTCAGGTTAAGGTTGGGCAATACCTCTGTGAAGCCCTTGTTGATTGCCGCCGCCGAATAGATTGCCCGCCCACGCTTCTCGTTAGCACGCGCCGGGTCATAACGCAGGCTGTAGAGGGGTGCCATCACCTCGAAAAAATGCGCGACGGCGGCATCATCGGGGAACGCCCCCGCCCACAGCAACGCCCCCTGCTCGTGCTGTGCGGGGGTGCCGCGCTCAGCAAGGTTGTGTTGCGCTAGCGGCAAAAAGCCTGCGTCGGACACAGATGCAAGGACAATCAGGGCAGCAACGTGCTGCGGGTAGGTCAGGGCATATGCCTGCGCCACCACCCCGCCATACGACGCACCACACGCTACAATACGCTCGACCCCAAGGTACTGCCGCAACGCCTCCATATCGGCAACATTGGTGGCAAGCGTATAGGTTGCCGGGTCGCAACGTTGCGAACGCCCACTGCCGCGATGGTCGAAATAGACCAGTTGCGCCCGGTCGGTCAGGGCGTGCAGCACCGGCTTGTAGCCGCTATGGTCGCCGCCCGGTCCGCCGTGGGCGAGCAACAGCACCGGACGCTCGCGCATAGTTGCGCCATCGGGCACCAGTCCCGCACCGTCAATGTCGAAAAAGAGGCGTACATCGCCAAGCTGTGCATACATAGCTCACGATCCTTACACTACCCCACACTACCCCGCACCGTCTTTCGCTGCCCATCGTTGCCCTTCCCTGCTAGCGTGCGCTTGCGGTTATCGCAGAGTTCACCACTATGCTAGTAGCGTAGCACAAAATTGCCGCCCGTGTGCTTGACGCGCACCACCGAGCGTGCTACGTTGAACATGGCAAGTGCAACCGGATGCACAGTACCAGCAGTAAGGAGCAACATATGGCATACTGGACGACCGCGGACATGCCCGACTTGAGTGGCAAGGTGGCACTGGTGACGGGAGCGAACAGCGGACTGGGCTACGAAACGACGCTGGCACTTGCCCAGCACAACGCGCACGTCATTATGGCGTGCCGCAGCGAAACGAAGGGCAACGCCGCCCGCGAAACCATTGCCCGCCACGTACCGGGCGCATCACTCGAACTGCTCCCCCTCGATCTCGCCAGCCTTGAGTCAGTGCGGCAGTTTGCCGCAGCTATCGCCCAACGGCAGCAGTTGCATTTGCTCTTCAACAACGCGGGTGTGATGGCACCACCGCGCCAAGAGACTGCCGACGGCTTCGAGTTGCAATTTGGCACCAACCACCTTGGGCACTTCGCCCTCACTGGCTTGCTGCTCGATACGCTGTTGCAGACGGCGGGAAGCCGCATCATCACCACAACGAGCGTCGCCCACCACCCCGGTAGTATCAACTTTGCCGACCTTCAGAGCGAACAGTCGTATGACCCGTGGAAAGCCTACTTCCAGAGCAAACGCGCCAACATTCTCTTTACCCTCGAACTGCAACGCCGCCTGACCGCCACAGGTAAGAGTACCATCAGCGTGGCGGCACACCCCGGCTACAGCAACACCGCATTGCAACTACGGGGTGCTTCGATTGACAACACAAGCACACAGGGCAAAATCACCGACTTGCTCAACAATGCCCTCGCCCAGAGTGCCGCCATGGGTGCGCTACCCCAACTGTATGCTGGCACAGCCCCCGGTGTGCTGGGCGGTGCCTACTACGGACCGGGGCTACTCGGCTACCGGGGCTACCCCAAACGCCGCGAACCCAACCCCGCGGTATACGATCCTGCCGTTGCCCGGCACCTGTGGGAGGTTTCCGAAAAGCTCACTGGGGTACACTATACATCCCTGAATTAGCCCTAGCCTTACCCAGTAACCCCCCCAAAAAGCGACCGCTACTACCGTTGGTAGCGGTCTCCCCCTGCCTCACCCCAAATGTTGACAATATCGTAACGATCCCCGCCGAACAAACCCATGCGCCTGTGCTACAGTAAATATGGTAAGTGAGTCATAGCAACAGCCTTGCCGTCGCCTGTGCGCGAAACACACGGTATGCGACGTATCTGTTCAGCGCAAAGGGGTTTCACACTTGACAGGTTCACCTTGTAGACCGTATTTGCAGCTAGTGGTATACTAGGAATACCTAAATCACTCTCGTGGCACAGCAAACACACAGGCATAGGATGGTACAACCCCATGAAGGCGGACTGTGCTCTGTAATAGTACAGTATCAAGCCAATGATACTGCAAGGCGCAATGCATGACGCAACCCGATACGGTCATAAACGGTAATCAGCTTGCACTGGTGGAAACAGTCTTGCAAGCCTACCCTTATCCCGCCGCGTTGATCCATACAAGAGGCTATCTCTTAGCCGTAAACAACGCATGGGCGGCGGCGTTCCCGCACGTCACCCCACCTGACACCGCGCCTGCCCTCGCCCTACCAACCCTCGCCGACCGCCTGCTCGCACACCCCACCCGCGACATACAGTATTTCCTGCCACACCCGCCAACCACCCTTGAACAGACCGCGCCGCAACTCGACCTGCGGAGTGAACAGGTACCGCGTGCCACGCTCTACACCACCCCCCTGCAACACGAGCACCTCACGGCAACCATCGTGGTCCTTCAACCAACCCCCCCGGCGCACAACGCGCCACCCCAAGCCACCCGCAACGGCGACGGACGGCACATCACCATAGACTGGACAGGAGTATTGCAGACGCTCGTCGCAACACTCCACCTATCTACCACCGATGAGGTGATGGTCGCGCTCGAAAAACTGCTCAGTACGCTCGTACCCTACGATTGTCTCTTCCTCTACCGCGCTGATGCCCTAGGCGACGACCTGCGCTTGATAGCCAGCACCGGAACAGACCTCGAACGCTGTGCCCACCCCCCCCAACGCACGCTGCACCGCACCGACGTAGCCATCCAGCACATCTGCCAGACACGCCGGGGGGTCATCTGGAACCACTACCCCGCACCCAACACCAACCAGACCGAACACTGGCTAGTAATACCGCTCACGAGTGAAACCCACCTTGTCGGGCTACTCTATCTGCTCCGCACCAGCGATCCCCCCTTCGGGCAGACCGACCGCCAGCGTACCATGCTCGTCAGCGACTATGTGGCACACGCGCTCCACCTGAGCAACCAGCAAGCCATCAACCGCCGCTATGCCCGCGAATTAAACCTGCTCACCGAAGTACGCCACCTGATTGACACCGCCACCAGCACCGACGATATGCTGCAAGCAGTCGTCGAGGCAACCGTGAACATTCTCGGCTATACCCACGTCGGTATTCACCTGCGCTATGGCAACGTGCTCGTCCTCAAGCATCAGATTGGCTACAACTACATTACCGACCAAATCCCGATTGACAGTGGTATCACCGGTCGCGTCGTCCAGACTGGTAAACCAATGTTTCTGCCCGATGCCCAGCAAGACCCCGACTTTATCGGGCTATCCGAAACACGCTCAGAAATCTGTGTGCCGCTCACTGACCACAAGCAAGTAATGGGAGTGCTCAACGTCGAAACCATCGGCGAAGAAAGCCTCACCCGTGACGACTTACAGTTGCTCACCTTGCTGGGCAGTCAGGTCAGTGCCGCCCTCACCCGTGTGCGGCTCTACGAACAACTCGGCGAGCGCGAAGAACAGTATCGCACGCTCATCCATACGGTACAAGACATTATCTTCCAGACGGATGCCACTGGGCGCATTACCTTCGTCAACCCGGCGTGGGAAACCATCACGGGCATCACTACCCAAACCCTCTCAGGGGCATTCATGGTCACGCTCTTGCACCCCGATGACCGCGCAGTAGCGCAGCAAACGTGTGCCCTGATGCTACACAACCACCAGCCCAGTTGCCAGTGCGAAGTACGCCTGCGCGTCCGCGATGGCACCTATCACTGGTTTGAAGTCGTGGCGTGGACCCGCCACCACAGCGATGGCACCATTGCAGGGCTGGCAGGCACCATGAAAGACATCACCCACCGCCTCGAGATGCTCAATGAGCTGCAAACGAGCGAACATCGTTTCCGGTCACTCCTCGAGAATATGACCGACATTATTCTCATCATCAGTAGCACCGGGCACGTCAAGTATGCCACCCCATCATTCGAGCGTGCTCTCGGTCATACGCTACGCACGATACAAGACGACACCCTCCTGACCTTGATCCACCCCGACGAGTATGACCGCATGCACGATATGCTGCACCGCCTGCACGCAGGCGAAGCCCACCAGTCGCGCGGCGAATACCGCATCCGCCATACCAATGGTACATGGCTCTACTTCGAGACGGTTGCTACCAGCCTGCTCGACGACCCAGCCATCACGGGTATTGTCGTCAATTGCCACGATGTCACTGCCCGCCGCGAAGCCGCCGAAAGTTTGCAATACAACGCGATGCACGACAGCCTGACCGGGCTGCCCAACCGCGACTTTTTTATGCTGCGCCTTGAAGTCGCGTTAGAACGCACCCGTAAACTCGATGGCTCATTCTTTGCATTGCTGTTCCTCGACCTCGACAACTTCAAGCTCGTGAACGACAGCCTTGGGCACATCGCGGGCGATATGTATTTGCAGCATATCGCCGCCTGCCTGCGTACATCGGTGCGCTCGCACGATTTCCTCGCACGGCTCGGTGGCGACGAGTTTACCATTCTGCTCGACCCCGTCCACAGCCCCGAAGAAGTCACGAGCATCGCCGACACCATCCAGAACACCCTCGCCGAACCATTCTACCTAGAAGGGCACCGCATGAGTGCGACCACCAGCATCGGCATCCTGCTGCACGCCACCGAATACAACGACCTGCAAGACTTGCTGCGCGATGCGGACATCGCCATGTACCACGCCAAATCGAACGGCAAAGCCCGCTACACCATCTTCGAAGCAACCATGCACACCCGCGCCATGCGTCGTCTCACCATGCAGACCGAACTGCTCAGTGCCTCCGAACGCGAAGAGTTTCGCCTGCTGTACCAACCGATTATCTCGCTCGACGATGGGCGCATCATAGGCGTAGAAGCCCTCATCCGGTGGGAGCACCCGCAGTATGGCGAACTCAGCCATAGCGACTTTGGCGCGGTCGCCGAGGAAAGCGGCTTGATCATCCGGGTCGGGCAGTGGGTACTCCTCAACGCCGCCCGCCAGATCACGGCGTGGCAGAGCCAGTTTAACCTCCAGTCGCTCGCCCTCCACGTCAACCTGTCAAGCCGTGAGTTTCAGCAACCCGATCTCGTTGAATACCTCGACGACGTGATCGCCAGCACCGGCATTGATCGCCAGCTCCTGCGCCTCGAAATTGTCGAGTCCACCATGCTCAACGAGGTCAACCTGAGCCGCCAGACCCTCGCACGCCTGCAAAGCCGCGCTATTCAGGTCTGCATTGACCACTTCGGGAGCGATGTGGCATCATTGCGCTACCTCTACGACTTGCCCGTCAGCATCCTGAAAATTGATAGCCACTTCATCAACCGCATCGCCATTGACCCGCGCACCTTAAACTTGGCACATACGTTTGCCAGCCTCGCACAGGCGTTGGGGCTGGGGCTATTCGCCGAAGGGGTCGAGACAAGCGAGCAAGAGGAGCACGTCCGTGCCATGGGCTGCAAGGCGGCGCAGGGGTTCCGCTACTGCCCCCCCCTGCCCGCCGATCAGATTACCTACCTGTTCCAGCAGCAACACAGCGAAGGCAACGCAGACGAGCAGGCGACCACACGCCACCTGCGCCCCACACCGCGCACGCCAAGCGCAACAACGCCGACTGATAGGAGCCATTGACGGGAGCCACTGACGGGAGCCACACGCCTTAGCCTGCCCTACCGTCGCCGGTAGCACCCCGTCGCAACTAGGGGCGCAGGCGGGGTGTCGGGGCAGGCACCACGCACAGCCACTCGTTGAGCAACTGGTATGTCTCGCGCAGGCGGACTTCCACCAGATACTCACCCGGTTCTTCCTGCGTGACAATGAGTGTCGCGGCATACGCGCCACGCGCATCAGTATAACCACCACCCACGGGGATTTCTTCAAACAGTATGACCAACGGACTCGTCGGCGGGGCATTGGTGCCGCGCAGCACGGTGGGTTGGTTTAGCCCGCAATCCAGCCGCCGATCCGCCTGCACATTCTGCGTAGGAGTCGGCGGTTGCAGAGTCGCCGGTAGCACGGTATTCGTGAGCGTCGGCGTGACCGTCGGCTCAGCGTCCGGGGTAGTGGTGAGGGTACCCGTCACCGTCGGGGTATTCGTCGCGTTCGAGCCACCACCGCCCCCGCCCCCATTCGACGGCGTATCAGTTGGGTTGGCACCTTCGGGGGTTGGCGTGGGCGTACCGTCCGGGTACGGGTTGAAGGTCGGCTGTGCGGTCGGTTGGTCAGGTCCGGCGTAGGGGGTCGGTGATGCCGCCTCTTGATCAAGCGAAGCCTGCCGGAGCAACGGGTCGTCACTGCCGTCGCGCTCAACGGTAACAACCACGGGCGGCACCGATACGCCAGCGGGGGCACCGTATGCGGCAACCAATGCCGACGCAACCGTTGGCACGTCAGCCTCGGCGGGCGGCGCGGACATGTCTGCCACAACCTGCATCACCACCAGCGTAATGATCAACCCGGCACCACTGAGCACCAGCGCAAGCGGGAGCCACAGCCCCGCCCCAGCAGCAGTGCTGCCACGGTTAGCGCGATCCAGTCTGGAGGGCTTCATCCAGTACCTCACGAAAGCTACTGAATGGCAGATTGCCCACCAGCCGCTTCTCATTAATATCGAACACCGGGCGCGACTGCACGCCGTCTGCCTGCGCCGACTCATAGTCAGCCACAACCTGCTCGCGGTGCGTGCCGTCGTCGAGACACGCCGCGAAAGCCGCAGTATCTAGCTCAAGCTGTGCCGCAAATGCCACCAACTGCTCGCGGATGTCGGGGGAATACAGCGCGGAGGTCTCGTTGTAGAGTAGCTCGCGCATCTCCCAGAACTGCCCCTGATCGGCGGCACACTCAGAGGCTTCACCCGTCAGGATCGAATTGGGCGCAACCTGCCCCAAGTGGCGGTAAATAATCCGCACCTCGCCCGTCTGCACATACGCAGCAATAATCTCAGGCTCCACCGTCAGGACATGCACCGAGCACGCCCCACACAAAAAATCCGAATAGGTTTCCAGCGTCACTGGGGCGGTGGCATCGCCCAGCACATGGTAGCCCTCGCTGGTGCGCGACTGTGGCAACGCACGATAGTCCGTCGTTGGTATCGTCTGCCCGGTCGTTGGGGTAGCGGGCGACGTTGCTGCCGTGCTGCCGCACGCCGCCAGCACCAACAGGCTCACACTCGCAAGCAGCAAGGAGAGCGTTCTACGCGGGGTCAAATGAGTTGTACCAAACATGCTTCCCGTTCTTTGTGTATAGTCGGGTAGGTTGTAGATGGGGGCAATGCCGGGTTGCCCCGTCAAAGCAACCGTTTCAATGGTACTCTATCATGGGAGACGAAGCACGGCAAGCAGCAGTTCCCGTTACTGCTTTGCTGCTACCCCGGCAACACACAACCAGAGGAAGACGCAATGTTTACATTCACCGACAGCCAAATAGCACTCCTTGATGAAGTGCATTATGCCGTCCTTGGGACGCTCAACCCGAATGGTTCGATCCAGCAGACGGTGGTGTGGTACCTACGCGAAGAACACACCATCTGCTTTTCGGCGGGCGGGCACAGCTTCAAGGTACGCAACCTACGCCTCAACCCGACCTGTACCGTCACCATTGAAGACGGCGGACGCTACCTCAGCGTCAGCGGCACCGCCGAAGTGCGCCCGGTTGACCCCGACCTACGCTACCGCATGGCAGTGCGCTATCTCGGTGCCGAACGTGCCGCCGAATGGATGACGCGCCGCCCAGATGCAGCGCGGGTCAGTGTGCTACTGTACCCCCAGCGTGCCTATGGGCAGCGCGTCTAGCCAGCGCGTCTAGCCACCCACAACGTCCGCCCATCGGCGGGCTACTGTGCGCGGGTTGCCTGTACGATTTCGGTGCCAAGCATACCCACCTGCACGTTGTCCGGCTCGTCCATCGCCCATTCAAGCCGCCCGCGTTCGAGCCACTGCACGATCACCTCGCGCCCGTCGGGGAGTAGCTCTAGCACTGGTTCGCTGACCGGCATGCCCAACAACGCGATACTCTCGTCGCGGCTGTAGCCAGATTGCCCGTCTAGCTCAAGCCCCCGGCTCTGCCATGCTGCCAGTGCTTGGGCACAGAGTGTGTGGCGCGTTTCCGCAAAGTACAGACAGTCTGGGCGGGCAATCATTTCGTCGCTGGCTGGCTCAAATGCCCACCACGAACGCCCCTGTGCCTCCAACCACTCCACCCCGATCCGCCCCGCCTTGACATCGTTGGGTGCGGGTATTTCGGGGTGCAGTTCCAGCCGCCCGCGCTCGAACCACTGCACAGTACGCTGCGCGCCGTCTACCTCCATCAGCACCGGCGTGGTGAGCGGCAAGCCAAACGTTGCCGTGCCACCCTGCTCCCGCCAGAAGTCACGCATCCGCCCTGCCACACACATGCCAGTCTCACCGAAGCACTGCTGCCCCTGCTCCACCTGCTGCCACAGCAACACCGCCAGCACAGCCGTATAGTGGCGTGCCGTCTGCGGCGCGGTCAGGTTGCGGCGGTTGGGCAGTTCGATCTCAAAGCACTTCAGGCTGTTTGCGCGGCACCAACCCGGAGCCTCACCCGTGGTACGGTAGCCGAAGCCCGCACCGCCACCGCCGCTATTCGACCACCCGCCACGATAGCCCACAATGTCGGCATACGCGGCCGTGATCGGTCGCCCGGTGCTGCCACCTAGCACAAAGCCATCCGGGGGATACTGCGAGTGATAAAAAACCGCGATCACATCGGTGGAGTTGTCACGCAACGTGAGCAACCACTCAGCCATCGCGCGGCTCTCCGGCTCGGAGAAGGGGTAGGCACCGCCACCCCCGCGCACAACACCCGACGCATCCTGCGAGTCGGTGCTCCAATCGTCGGTCTGCCAGTTGCGGTTCAGGTCTACACCATTCGCATTGTAGCGCGAATTGGCATCATAGCCGTCGGGGTTCAGCCGTTCAATCACATAGAGACTCGTATCGGGGGGCAAGAGATGCAGCGTATTACTAAACGCGGCGTACAAATCGCCAGCCAGCACCCCACTGTTGCGTTCGTCACCGTGGATAGCACCCACCAGCACAATACTGCGCGAGCCAGTGCCGAGCCGATAGCCCGTGATCGGCTGCCCTTGCACCGACGTACCAATCGTGAAGATTTGACCCGGCTGTGCATCCACACGGGCAGCAACCGTTGCGGGCGACGTGGGCAGACCCGGCTGCCACAGCCCCCCACCAAGAACGATTGCCAGCAGCAACGCGCCGAGCACAAAACCAAAACGGGGTTGACGTTTCACATTTACTCCTTACACTTCGCTTGTAGCAGCCACAGACAGCGCGGCGGCAAGCCTGCCAGTGTTCCCCACCACCCGGTTGTTCCACCGCAAGGCGGGCAATCTGATATTTGCCTGATATAGCATGCCGTTGGTATTATACCCCAACAGGACGACTGCCAGATACACCCCGCCCCGATCAGAGCCAGTAGCCCAGAGCGGGGGCTAAGCGTGCGCTCTGGCAACGACCGAGTCGCCCCAGCCCGCGCTGCACGCCGCGCCCGTGCCCGTGCACCCGTGCGAGACATGGCGGTGGACGGCGCGCCCCCGCAACAGGTGCATTCGTGGGTACCGCGACACCGCACACCAGTGCAAAACCAGCACGGAGTTACCTGCCAGCAACAAGACGGGCAATTTCTTGTGTGATATCCGGCAAAAGTTGTCAATGCACGCCGTGGCGGGTACAATGGGTACAGATACACGAGTGCTACCCCGCATGGGCAACCATACGGATTGAAAGCCACAGGGGGACAAAACGAATGCCGCAACAATCACTCACCGGCGGTCAGCCGATCAAGGTCTCCGACTCCATTATCTTGCAACCGAGTGTAGACATGCAGGGGCAGGTAGGGCTACAAGACAGGCAGACACCGGTGCTTGGTGGTGCCGCAGACACACTCCCCACGACCACCCCGATGCTCGATTTCACGCCCGCCAGCGACATCATCGAACTCGACCTGCAACCACGCCCCGACATCGTCGGCACCATCCCCGGCACCGTCCCCCCCCCGACGATCCAGACCACCTACGATCCCGGCGAAAACGCCGTGTATGCCTTGCTGCATACCATCGAGACACCCGATGGCACGATCTATGACCTGACCCTGCAACAGCCTGCGCTACCCTCCCCCATCCTTGGCGGCGCACCCACTGCATCGCCGACCCTAACCTTCCCCTTCAATCGGCTCGTGTATGGCAATGGTGGTCTCCCCCCCCCCGCAACCACACCCTCGCCCGTGCTTGGCGGCATCGGCGACGTTATTGCCAGTGCCGTGACCGGCGAAGCCGTGCGCCACCTCCTGCAAGTTGTGAAGGCTCCCATCTCCGAACAACTCGCCCAACAGATTGCTGCCAGCGAGCCACAACCGCAGGTACTGACCATCAACCCAGATGCTACCATCGGTGCGCCGCTCGTCGGTGCCGAACTATGGCGGCAGCAGTTTCTCCCCGGCAAACGGCATCGCGTGCTGCTGTTCATTCACGGCTTCACCAGCACCGCCCAGCGTTCGCTACCCACGCAATGGATCCAAGCGTTTGCCCCCGCATACGATGCAGTGCTTGGCTACACCCACCCCAGCATTACCCGTGACCCGCGCCGCAATGCCAGCGACCTGCTAGCGATGATCCCACCCGATGTCGAATTAGATGTAGACATTATCGCGCACAGTCGCGGGGGGCTAGTCGCCCGGAGTCTGGTCGAGCTTCAGCCGATCAACCCGTCGTTTCATGTACGGACGGTCATTATGGCTGGCACCCCCAACAACGGCACGCTCCTTGCCGACCCTACCCGCTGGGATCGCCTGATTTCCATCGGCTTTACGGTGGGCAACTGGCTCACCCGCCTCGCAGTACCGGCTGCCGAACTGACCTTCGTACCGCGTGCGCTGGAATTGCTGCTGCGGGCAGCCGCACAACTGCTGCTCGATCTCCCCGGTGTCCAAGCCATGACCCCCGGTAACACCTTTCTCCAGCAACTCAACTTGCCCAGCGACCCGAACCCCACCGTGCGCTATGCAACCCTCAGTTCCAAGTTCAACCCGCTCCGGGTCGAGCAGGTCAGCATCCGCGAAGCCCTGCAATCGCTTGCCGTCAGTGCCTTTGTGATGACCCCCAACGACATGGTTATCCCGACTGCCAGCATGAGCCAGATAGACTTACCCGGCTCACCATTGCTGGCGGGGCGCGACTTCGAAACAAGCGTCCATCACTTCGGCTACTTCGATGACCTGACAGCACTGGCGTTTGCCCGCAATCTGCTGGTCACACGTGTATGAAACGAAACCGCGACCTACTTATCCTGCTGGGGCTGGCAGCTACGCTTATCCTCTTTCTGGTACTCGGACCGGGGCAGGCGAGCAACCGCGACGACAGTGCCACCTTCGAGCGACCCACCACCTTCAGCAGCGACCCACGCGGCACCATGGCACTGCTGCGCTGGCTTCAGCGCATCGGCTACGATGCCGAACAACTCGCCTATCAAGACTACACCCTCACCGACGACATCGGGGTGGTTTTTTTGCTCCGCCCCACCCTACCAATAGACGAGGACAACAGTGCCGAACTCTTGCAGTGGGTCGAGCGCGGCGGCACCCTGATCTTCGCGGAAGACCGCCGCCCGTTTGTGCGCCCCGCAAACGACATCCTCGCCACGCTCGATATTGAGATAGACGAAGTGGACGACGACGACCTGACGCTCAACAACGCTACCATCCAGCAGCCCTTTTTCAGCGACCCGCCCGTGAGCCAGATACACCCCCGCACCGAGCATGTCATCCTGCCTGACCGTAACGATGTCGCCGCCATTGCCCGCGCCCGCGCCCCCGATCAGGAAACCGAGCATCTCACCGTTGCGGGGCTGCCCTACGGCGCAGGCTACATCTACATTGCGTCGGGCATCCACCCCTTCACCAATGCCGGGCTAGCCGACGACACCGCCGCCCACGGCGCAATGGTACTCAACATGCTGCGCTGGCTCGATGCAAATGAGCGCGTCATCTTTGATGAGTACCACCACGGCTACTTTGAGCCACCTTCACTACGCACAGTGGTGTTTAGCAATGCGTGGGGATGGGGATTGCTCTATGTGGGGATAATCCTTGGGGGCTACGTTCTATTGAGTGGACGGCGTTTCGGGCACGCTATCCCGACCCAGAGCGAGCAACTGCGCCGCGGCGGTGAAGACTACGTGTTAAGCATGGCAGACATGTTCCAGCGGAGCGGCAACCGTACCGCTATCCAGCACCACTACTACCAGAGCCTGCGCCGCAAGCTCGCCCGCCGCTATGGTATCAACCCGCAGGCAGACGATACCGCCTTCCAGCAGGAACTCACGCGGGCGGTACAGATGCAGGGCACCAGCGGCAACGACCCGCTAGCCGCGCTCCGCCAGTTGCAGCAGGCAAACACCAGCGAAGCCCAACTCATCCGGGCTTTGAACGAGGCAGACCAGCTATGAAAAGCGCACTACATGCCAATAGGGCGTTGGCGCGTCACACCAGCACGGCATTCACTTCCGTGATTGCGCTCCTCGATGATGGCATGCGCTGTTATCGGCGCGGGTTCGTGCCGCTCATCAGCCTGACTATCGGCGGCGTGCTGCCCATAGTCGCGCTCATCAGCATTGCCATCGGCTTCGAGCAGTGGTGGCTCTTGTTCGTGCTGATCCTCGTGTTCATCCCGCTCGTGATCGCCCTAAACATTATGTTGAGCCGCGCCGCGCTCCTGCTCGCCACCGACCAACCCCTGACGTGGAAAGCGATTGGCGCAATTTCGCCCGCCCGTCTCGTCACCACTGGCTGTTACAGCGTCGTCGTCTTCCTGATAGCCAACATCCTCGCCAGTGCCCTGCTGACACCCCTAAGCTATCTCAGCGGCGGCGCACTCTTTGGTGTTATCGCGGCAGCCACAGGAGCCGGGAATGCGGGCGGCGCACTGGGCGAGGCAACGGGGTTTCTCATAACCGTCGTCTTCATTTTGGCGATCATCTTCTTCTCCGCGATCAGCCTCGTAGCAGGCATGGCATCTTACGCCTGCATGATCTACAGCACCCAGCCACTCATCCACACATCGCACCAAGCACCAACCATCGGGCGTGCCGTGGAAGACAGCATCGGTCTGATGCTCTTCCAGCCGGTGCGAACGGTGTTTGCCTTCACGCTGGTTGGCGCAGTCTGTCTCATCTTTGCTGCTGCTAGCCTGACCGCCATTAGTAGCCTCGCCTCCATTCCACTCGTCTGGGTGTTTGGCAGCGAGTCGCCGCTTGCAGTAGCCCTTCTCACCCTCACATGGGTGACAGGCACACTGCTCAGTATCCCGATGATCCCTGTTTGTATGGCACTTCTTTACCAACAGCAATACACCGCGTGGCACGGCGATGATCTCGCTGCTCGCTTGTTGGCTGCGGGCAAACACATGAAAGGGCAAGAGGCATGAACCCAAACCGCACTGCACACTATATCGGGGCAACAACACCGGACTATACCCAGATCGCACAACTGCTGACCGAACTGGGCTATGCCACCACCAACAGCCAGCACCCGCCGGATCAGCCACCCACCCCACCCGCGACACTCACGATCCTTGGGCGCGACCTCGCCCAACCACTCGCCCAGACCTACTGCCAGACCATGGCACGCCAGCCCACTATCGTGCTCGCACTGGCAAGCAGCGACGACATGCCGCGCATCGAAGCCCTGCTGGCAGCAGGCGCACACGACTATTGCCTCTTGCCGTGCAACCCCGCCATGCTGCGGGTGCGCCTCACCCACGTACTGCCCCCCGAAAACGCCCCCGGACGGCGGAGCGTTGTGGTCTCGCACCGCGACATGCATATTGGGCGACAAATCCAAGCAGGCTTTTTGCCACAGACCCTGCCCACCCTTGAAGGATGGGAAAGCGTCGCCAGCTTCCAGCCCGCCCGCGAAGTCGGGGGCGACTTCTACGACCTGTTCACGATGACCCAAAACCGCCGCATCGCCATTATGATTGCCGACGTGTGCGACAAAGGCGTGAATGCCGCGCTATTCATGGCACTCTTCCGCAGTCTGCTCCGTGCCTTTGCCAGCCAACGCCACAGCATGAGCTGGGCAGACATGCTGGACGATAGCTACATCCCTGCCAGCCGTGCCGGCAAGTCACGCCGCCAAACCGCCGTCACGATCATCGGGGCAAACGCCCTCGTCAACGCGGTGCTGCTCACCAATGCCTACATCCTCGAAAACCACCACCACGCCCGCATGTACGCCTCGCTCTTCTTCGGCATCCTCGACCCCGGCTCTGGGTCGCTGGTCTACGTCAACGGGGGGCACCCGCCGCCGCTATTGCTCGGGCACGACGGCAGCACACGCGCCGTCCTCGAACCAACCGGACCCGTCGTTGGTATCTTCCCCGATGCCGATTTTGGCATCGAGCAACTGCACATCGAACCCCACGAAACCCTCTTCTGCTATACCGACGGGGTGGTGGATGCCCGCAACAGCGACGGCGCGTTCTTCGGTGAAGAACGCCTCAACACCTTGTTGGCACAGCCCACGACCAACGTAGACACGCTCGTCCAGACTGTCGAACATGCCGTCTACCAACACATCGGCAACACACAACCATTCGACGACATCACGATGCTCGCACTACGCCGTACCCACGCCATAGAAACCCCACCCCCACGCAAGCGGGGCAGTGTGAGCGACGTACTGGGTCGCCTCACTGATTGAGCACAGGAACGAACGATGACCACCACCACCAGCGTTGCCGAACTAACGCAGCGCATCCGCGACGAAGCCCGTAAGGTACTGGTCGGGCAAGAAGAAGCTTTCACGCTCATGGTCGTGGCATTGCTCGCCCGTGGGCACGTCCTGATCGAAGGGGTACCCGGCACTGCCAAAACATTGATGGCGAAGACGCTGGCTGCACTCGTGCAGGCAGACTTCAAGCGCGTACAGTTCACCCCCGACCTGATGCCCTCGGACGTGGTGGGTACGCAAATCTACGACATTCAGAGTAGCCAGTTTCGGCTCCGGCGCGGTCCTATCTTCACACAAGTGATGCTGGGCGACGAGATCAACCGCGCCCCCGCCAAGACGCAGAGCGCACTACTCGAAGCAATGGAAGAGCGACAGGTGACGATTGAGGGGCATCGCCTGCCGTTGCCCGAACCCTTCTTCGTGGTGGCAACCCAAAACCCCATCGAATATGAGGGCACCTACCCACTCCCCGAAGCGCAACTTGACCGCTTTCTGTTCAAGATACAGGTCGGCTATGCACCGCAAGAAGCGGAGATGGAAGTGCTGCGCCGCTACCACCGCGGCTTCGATGCCCACAGTGTAGACCGCAGCAGCGTACAACAGATCATCACGCCCGACGTACTGAGCCAGTGCCAGCACGATATTCGCGCCGTCGAAGTGGATGACGGTATCATCAAGTACATCAGCGACATTGCCGCCGAAAGCCGCCGTAGCCCCGACCTCGTGCTTGGTGGCTCGCCGCGTGCCAGCATTGCGCTCCTGCTCACCAGCAAGGTGCTCGCCGCCATGCAGGGGCGGGCGTTTGTCAGCCCCGACGACGTGAAGTACCTCGTGCGCCCAGTCTATCGCCACCGGGTGCTGCTCAAGCCCGAAACCGAGATCGAGGGCTTGACCCCAGATGCTGCCATCGGGCGGTTGCTGGCACGCATCGAAGTCCCGCGCTAAGCCGCCGCAACCACCACCCCAAACGCCAACACGCGGCGTAGTACATTACGCCGCGTGTCCACTGCTACCCGTCATCCCAGAGTCATCCCGGTGAGTTGTTAGTTCTCCTTGATCGCATTGGTAAGGTCAAGAATACCTTTCTTCGCATCGGCAAACAGCATCAACGTGTTGTCGGCGGCAAACAGTGGGTTGGGCACACCCGCAAAGCCGGGGCTGAGGCTCCGCTTGATCACCACCACACTCCGTGCCTTGTACACATCGAGGATGGGCATGCCCGCAATCGGGCTAGTGGGGTTCGTCGCGGCATCCGGGTTGACCACGTCGTTCGCACCGATCACAATCGCGACATCCACCTGCCCAAAGCCGGGGTTGATCTCGTCCATCTCCTTGAGCTTCTCATACGGAATATCGGCTTCTGCCAACAGCACGTTCATATGCCCCGGCATGCGCCCTGCCACCGGGTGAACCGCGAACTCGACATTGACCCCGCGCTGCTCCAGCAAGTTGGTCAGGTCACGTACAGCATGCTGTGCCTGTGCCACCGCCATCCCGAAACCCGGTACAATCACCACACTGCTCGTACCATCGAGCAGCATAGCAATCTCATCCGCCGACGACGACTTGATCTTACCCGCGTACACCTCGTCCGCCGACGGTCCGCTGTCGCTTTCCACCCACACGCCAAACAACACGTTCGTCAGCGAGCGGTTCATCGCCTTACACATGATCGTCGTGAGGATGATGCCCGACGCACCCACGAGCGACCCGGTGATGATGAGGACGGTGTTGTTGAGCACAAAGCCAGTCGCGGCACCCGCCAGCCCAGAATACGAGTTGAGCAACGAAATGACCACCGGCATGTCAGCCCCACCAATCGCCACTGTCAACAGCACACCCATGAGTAAAGCCACCCCGACAATAATCCAGTAGGGGAGTATATTGGTTGGATCAACAACAAGCCAGCCCGCCGCCGCAAGCGCAACGACCAACAGCACAATGTTGACAATCTGCTGCCCAGCAATGCGTGGCGGGTCTTTCACAATGCCCTGCAACTTGCCAAATGCGATCAGGCTACCCGATAGCGTCACCCCGCCGATCAACGCCGAGAGCGCAGTGGCAACGGTAAACTGCAATGCTGACACGGCAAAGGGATCGGTCAACACCTCGCCCTGTGTGATGGCTTCGCTCAGGGCAGCCCCCGCCACCAAAAACGATGCCGCGCCCCCCAGACCATTGAGCAGTGCCACCATCTGTGGCATGTCGGTCATCTGCACGCGCGTAGCCATGAACGCACCGCCCGCACTCCCAATCACCACACCCAGCAGAATCCACTCGAAACTCAGAATACTCTGGCTGAACAGGGTTGCGACGACAGCCAGCAACATACCGAGCGCACTGAGTTGGTTGCCCCGCACAGCGGTGCGCGGGTGCGTCAGACCCTTCAAGCCAACAATGAATAGTATCGCTGCCACCAGATAGGCAACGTTGATCAACGCTTCCATTGACAAGCCCTCTTGCTTTCTCGCTATGCGTTATTTGTTGTCTTTGCGGCGGAACATGGACAACATACGGTTTGTCACCATGAAGCCACCAACGACGTTGACTGTGGCACAGATGATAGCCAACACACCCAGCACCAGCGATAGCGTTGTTTCTTGTGCCCCGGCTGCTAGCACCGCCCCCACCAGCGTAATCCCCGAAATAGCATTTGACCCCGACATCAGCGGCGTATGCAGCGTCGGTGGTACCTTCGTGATGATCTCAAACCCGACAAATACCGCCAACATGAAGATAGTGAGCGCAATAATCAAGGTTTCCATATGGTTTATTCCCTTCCTACCGGTTGGTACACGTTGCAGCTACCCCCACCGGGCAGCACACTACGCCCCGCCGCCCCGGCAGCAATAGCCTACCGGAACGCCTGCGGAGCGTGGGAAGTACAAGAAACGTTTAGGCAGATTGGCTAGCGGGTTCGAGCAGACCCTTCACCCGCGCATGCACGACCTTGCCGTCGTGCGTAACGAGCGTGTCACGGGTAATCTCGTCCTCGGTATCAAGCACTAGTTCACCGTCTTTGACGAGGTGGCGAACAAAGGTAGCCACCGTGCGGCTGTAGGTCTGGCTCGCATGGTAGGCAACAGTAGATGGCAGGTCGGTGGGACCCAACACAATCACGCCGTTGACCACGACGGTTTCATCGGGGCGGGTCACTTCGCAGTTGCCGCCGCGCTCAGCCGCCATATCCACCACCACCGACGCAGGTTGCATGCCCTCCACGCCTTCGCGCGTGAGCAGCAACGGCGACCGCCGCCCCGGAATGGCAGCCGTGGTAATCAATACATCGCTCCGGGCGGCGACCTCGCCCATGAACGCCCGCTGTCGCTGGTAGAAGGCTTCGTCCATTGCCTGCGCGTAACCGCCCGAACCTTCAGCAGTCCCCGTCTCTAGCGGCAACTCAACGAAAGTACCCCCCACACTCTCAACCTGATCTTTCACCACCGGGCGCACGTCGTAGGCTTCGACACGCGCACCGAGCCGCTTGGCGGTCGCAATCGCTTGCAGCCCAGCAACACCGGCACCAATCACAAACACCCGCGCCGGCGAAATCGTGCCAGCCGCCGTCATCAACATGGGGAACATCCGCGGGGCAGTTGCCGCCGCCAACAACACCGCACGGTACCCAGCAATGTTGCCCTGTGCAGAGAGGGCATCCATGCTCTGGGCGCGGCTGATACGCGGCATCAGTTCCATCGAGAGCGCGGTCACACCCTTATCTGCCAACTCAGCCATCAGGTTGGGTTCCCACAAAGGTTCAAGGAAACTAATCACAACCTGCCCCGGTCGCAGCAGTGCTGCGTCGCTGGCAAATGCTGCCGGGTGTGCGCCGCCCGCCCGAACTTGCAACAACATATCGGCAGAAGCAAACAATGCCGCCCGCGAGTCAACAAGCTCAGCACCTTTCTCGGCATAGGCTTCATCCGGGTAGCCAGCCGCCGCCCCTGCTCCCCGTTCTACAACCACCGACAGTCCCGCCTTTTGCAGCATTGCAATATCAGCCGGGACTAGCGCGACACGACGCTCGCGCTCGAATGTCTCCTTCGGCACTCCAGCTTTCATAGGTACTGACCTCTAGTCTATTTGTCTTCTTTGCACCACGCGATGATGGGGTATCCCTCGTGAAATATTACACTGGAACAGAGGGAAACGCAACCCGATTGCCACCTGCTGCCCGTCGTCGGCACATCCCCTGCCTACACTGGGGCAACCCAGCGTGCACTGGCACGGTGTAGCCCTAATTCGTGCCTGCCAGCAAAAACGTCAGTGTTTCGAGCAAGATTGCCTGCTCTGGTGGCTCTGGCACAATCGCAATTGTCCAGTCACTTGCAATATATTCAACTGACTGGAGTTGCTCCATTGGGAGCGTACTAACGAGTGCAATCGGCAATTGTGCGGTCTGATCATGCGACCGCAAATCTTTAATCAACGTCTCCTCGGTCGTATCGAGGGCTGGCAGTGCGATCACATACGCGGCGGGCAGACGCTCCGGCAGGGCATCGGGCGTACACGCCACCACCTGAAAGTCGCCCTGTTCCACGAACCCCACTAACTGCTGCCGCAAGACAGCATCGCCAGCCACGACAAGCACTTCTGCGGTCATAGGGCAATCCTCCTCTGCACAACCATTGCAATGATGCCTTCGTGTATCGAATTGTACCATGTTGCAGCGCATCATGAGACTCGGACAAAGTATGTTACAATCTGGGGGGACAAGCATAAACCTCTGGCTGGAAAGGCTCAATGATGCGCGTTTCGTTGTTTATCACCTGCTTCAACGATACCCTGTACCCCGGCACTGGGCAAGCGACGGTGCAATTGCTTGAACGACTGGGACAGCAGGTTGACTTTCCGCTCGAACAGACCTGCTGCGGGCAGATGCACTTCAACACCGGGTATCAACTGGAAACCATCCCCCTTGCTCGCCGCTTCACAGAAGTGTTCCGCGATGCCGAATACATCGTCGCACCATCCGCATCGTGCGCTGGCATGGTGCGCGACCTCTACCCCCGCATCGCCGAACTCGCGGACGACCAGCAACTCACCGCCGCGATCCACGCTACCATCCCGCGCGTGTACGAACTTACCGAGTTTCTGGTGGACGTGCTCGGCATCGAGGATGTCGGTGCCTACTACCCCCATCGCGTCACCTACCACCCTACGTGCCACTCGCTCCGGGTCTTGCACATTGGCGACCGCCCGCTCCGTCTGCTCCGCAACGTGCGGGGGCTAGAACTTGTCGCGCTACCCGAAGCTGACCAGTGCTGCGGCTTTGGCGGCACCTTCGCCGTGAAGAATGCCGACACCTCGATGGCAATGCTCGGCGACAAAGTCCGCAACGTCCTCACAACCCACGCCGAAGTGTGCATCGCAGCCGACAACTCGTGCCTGATGAACATTGGGGGTGCATTGCACCGGCAACGGGCTGGTGTCCGAACAGTCCACATTGCCGAGATACTGGCAAGTACTGACGCATAACTGCCCTGTGCAGCTAGAAAGTGGGAGCGTATGACCCTGTACGATATATCGCTGACCTTCCCGGATTCCGCCCGCAAAGCCCTGTCCGACAGCCAGCTGCGCCGCAACATCGGCAAGGCAACCAGCACCATCCGCCACAAGCGCGAACTGGTTGTTGAAGAAATGACCGACTGGGAAGACCTCCGCGACGCGGGCAGAGCCATCAAAGACCGCACCATGCGCCACCTCGATGACTACCTGCTCGAACTCGAAGCCTCGGTGCAACGGGCAGGTGGGCACGTCCACTGGGCACGCGATGCCGCCGAAGCGAACGCGATTGTGCGCGAGCTTGCCCAACAGCACAGTGCCCGCGAAGTTATCAAGGTCAAGTCAATGACCACGGAAGAGATTGGCATGAACCACGCCCTTACCGAAGCAGGCATCCACGCCATCGAAACCGACCTTGCCGAGCTGATCATCCAGCTTGCAGACGAAAAGTCGTCACACATTCTGGTGCCCGCCATCCACAAGAACCGCGCCGAAATCCGCGAAATCTTCCGCAAGCACATGCCCGATACCGCCGACCTGACCGACCAACCCGCCGACCTTGCCGCCGCTGCCCGCCGCTACCTGCGCGAAAAGTTTCTCACCACGCCGGTTGCCGTCAGTGGTGCAAACTTCGCCGTCGCCGAAAGCGGCACCATCTGCGTTGTCGAGAGCGAAGGCAACGGGCGTATGTGCCTGACCATGCCCGACGTATTGATCACCGTGATGGGTATCGAAAAGATACTCCCCACATGGCAAGACTTCGAGGTGTTTTTGCAATTGCTGCCGCGTTCCTCGACGGGCGAGCGCATGAACCCCTATACCTCATTCTGGACGGGTGTCACCCCCGGCGACGGTCCGCAAGAGTTTCACCTGATCCTGCTCGACAATGGGCGCACCAACGTGCTCGAAGACGAAATCGGGCGGCAGGCGTTGCACTGCATTCGCTGTAGCGCGTGCCTCAACATCTGCCCCGTCTACGAACGCACCGGCGGGCATGCCTACAACTCAGTCTACCCCGGACCTATCGGCGCGATCCTCACGCCGCAGTTGCTCGGCTTCGAGCATACGTCAACCTTGCCGTTCGCCTCGTCGCTCTGTGGTGCGTGCTACGACGTGTGCCCAGTCAAGATCAACATCCCGGAAGTGCTGCTGCACCTGCGCGGCAAGATTGTGCGCGAAAAAGCTCAGAAGGCGGGCATTATGGACCCAGCATACTACGAACGGCTGGTGATGAAAGCCGTCGCCTACACCTTTGAGGATCGCACCCGCTACGAAACTGCACAGGCACTGGCGAAAATCGGGCAGGGTCCGTTTGCCCGCAACGGCACAATCACCAACGTACCCGGTCCGGTGTCGGGGTGGTTTGGCACCCGCGACCTGCCCGCTGTTCCTCAGCAGACTTTCCGCGACTGGTGGAGGAAACGCAATGCCAATTGATAGCAGCACAGCCCGCGCCGCGATGCTCGAACGCATTCGCGGTGCCACCAAAGATATACCCGCCGCCGAAACGCCCGCCGATGTGGTGATACCGCGCGACTACCTGCTGCACGACGACGCGCCCCACCGCGCGCAGATCGAACGCTTTGTAGAAAATGTGCTTGACTACCGCGCCATCGTCCACCACGTCAGCGAAGACGATCTGCCCGCCCGCATCGCGCAGTCGTGTGCCGAACGCGGCGTGCAACGGCTCGTCATCCCCGCCGACCTGCCCACCACATGGCGACCCACCGACCTCACGCTCCTGCCCGACGACCCCGCCGACCCCCTCACGGTAGCACAACTGGAAACCAGCGACGGTGTGCTGACGGGCTGTGCCCTCGGTATCGCCCAAACTGGCACGATTGTGCTGGATGGGCGGCAGTATCAGGGACGGCGCGTCATTTCGCTGCTGCCCGACTACCACCTGTGTGTGGTGTATGAACGGCAAGTGGTAGGTATCGTGCCCGAAGCCGTGACCGCCCTCTACCCAGCTGCCGTTGAACAACGCCGCCCAATCACCTTCATTTCGGGACCGTCGGCAACCTCCGACATCGAACTCAACCGCGTTGAGGGTGTCCACGGTCCGCGCACGCTTGAGGTACTGCTGGTTAGCGCGTAGCCCCCGCCACTTCGGGCAGGCTGCACACATTGCCACCCACGCAATTGTGTTAGCCTGCCCGAACCATACGCACCACAACCGTACTATAATAGGTATAGACACCCTGACACCCGCAGGTTGGCGTTGCAGTTTGTGCCAGCCTGCTTTGTGTACCACCCGAACACTATCTACTTGAACTATGTTGGAACGAAGCACAAGGAGCAAAGCCTATGACAACCGTTGAGCACCCCCGTGACCAGCTAGCCGCCGTGCGCGGTAGCCACCTGAGCGACCGCGCACTAGGGCAGCGTGCCGTTGCACTAGCAGCCAACCTGCTGGAGATGGCAAATGCCCAGCAAACACGCAGCGAACGTCAGCAGGCACAGAAGATAGCCCGCATGATGGACGACCCCAACGGAAAGGCTCTCACCATAGCCCTTTCCGATCAGGTCTTCCGGAGCCACCGCCCGCAACGCATCGCCAGCCAGCTTGCGTATCTGCTTGACGGCTATGGCGTACCGAGCTACATGCAGGCATGGGAACGGGGTGCTCTCGCAGCAGGCGGCACCTTCGGTAAACTGGCACCGCACGCCGTGGTACCCCCGTTCACGGCACGCCTGCGCCAAGAGACCCGCACCGTCATTCTACCCGGCGAAGAAGCCCCCCTCACCAGCTACCTTGCCCGCCGCCGCGCCGACGGCATGCGCCTCAACCTCAACCAACTTGGCGAGGCGATCCTCGGCGAAGAAGAAGCGCAACACCGCCTTGCTGCCTACCTGCGCCTGCTCGCACGCCCCGATGTCGAGTACATCTCCGTCAAGTTGTCGTCGGTCTTCAGCCAGATCAATCTGGTTGCCTACGACGAAACGCTGCAAGCGGTAAAGGAACGGCTCCGCATGCTCTACCGCGCAGCAATGGCGACACCCTACACCCACCCCGACGGCAGCACGTCGCACCGCTTCATCAACCTCGATATGGAAGAATACCGCGACCTCCACCTGACCGTCGCCGCCTTCCAGCAGGTGCTCGACGAAGACGAGTTTTTGCCCTTGCGTGCCGGGCTAGTGCTGCAAGCCTACCTCCCCGACTCGTTCGCCGTGCAGCAAGACCTGACGGCGTGGGCACAGCGGCGCGTTGCACGGGGCGGCGCACCGATCAAGATACGCATCGTCAAGGGCGCGAACCTCGCCATGGAACAAGTCGAAGCCTCGCTTGCTGGGTGGGAACCCGCCCCCTACAGCACCAAAGTCGAAGTGGATGCCAACTTCAAGCGCATGGTGCGCTATGGCTGCGACCCCGCGCACGCCGCCGCCGTTAATATGGGCGTAGCAAGCCACAACCTGTTCGACATTGCCTACAGCCTGCTGGTACGCGCCATGTACGAAACCGATGCCTATGTCGAGTTTGAGATGCTCGAAGGCATGGCGAACCATCAGGCGCGTGCCGTGCAAGCAGCAGCAGGCGGCATGCTGCTGTATGCCCCCGTTGTCAAGCAAGAGGACTTCCACAGTGCAATCGCATACCTTGTACGGCGGCTCGACGAAAACACCGCCGAGGAAAACTTTCTGCATGACCTGTTCGCCCTTCAGCCCGACACGCCACTGTGGGACAAACAGCGCAAACGCTTTCTGGTGGCATGCGAACTGACCGAGCGGGTCCGCGCCACGCCGCGCCGTCGCCAGAACCGCCAGCACCCCCT
The DNA here is from genome assembly GCA_964575355.1 of uncultured Chloroflexaceae bacterium. GTDB lineage: Bacteria > Chloroflexota > Chloroflexia > Chloroflexales > Chloroflexaceae > CAZNQP01. The sequence goes on along the minus strand of CAZNQP010000001.1, from coordinate 72,202 downwards.
GCCCGACCTCAACGGCAACGTGACCGAACAGGTCTATCAGCCCTTCACCAACGAACCAGACACCGACTGGTCGTTGCCCGCCAACCACACATGGATACGCACCATCGTCGCGCAGTGGCACGCCAGCAACCCGCAGGCAATTCCACTCCAGATTGGCGGCGAGTTGATCACGGACACCGTGTATGCCGCAGGGCACGACCCCTCGCGCCCCGGCGCACCGCGCTATCGCTACGCGCTGGCAGACGCAACGTGGGTCAGCCGTGCGCTCGACGTGGCGGTGCAGGCACAGCGCACATGGGGCAAACGCTCGCCCGCCGAACGTGGCACTGCCCTGCTGCGCGTTGCCCACGAACTAGCACGGAGCCGTGGCGACCTGATCGGAGCCATGATCCTCGACGGAGCCAAAGCCATTCCCGAAGCAGACGGCGAAGTATCCGAAGCCATTGACTTTGCCCGTTACTATGCGCGTTCGCTGCCCCAGTTGCACGACGAAGTCGCCGACTGTTCCATGTCGCCGCTGGGGGTCGTGGTCATCACACCGCCGTGGAACTTCCCGTGTGCCATCCCTAGTGGTGGGGTGCTGGCAGCACTGGCGGCGGGCAATAGCGTCATCCTCAAGCCCGCCCCCGAAACCGTGCTCGTCGCGTGGCAGATCGTCCAAGCCATGTGGCGGGCGGGCATCCCGCACGAAGTATTACAGTTTGTGCCCTGCCCCGACAACGAAATTGGGCAACAGCTCGTCACCGACGAACGTACCGCTGCCGTCATCCTCACGGGGGCACGCGCGACCGCGCTCATGTTCCAAGGCTGGAAGCCCACCATGCGCCTGTTCGCCGAAACCAGCGGCAAAAACGCGCTCATCATCACCGGCATGGCAGACCACGATCAGGCAATCAAAGACTTGGTGCGCTCGGCATTCGGGCACAACGGGCAAAAGTGTTCCGCCGCAAGCCTTGCCATCCTCGAAGGCGAAGTCTACGACAACCCCACCTTTCTGCGCCAGTTGCGCGATGCAGTTGCCAGCCTGCACGTTGGCACCGCATGGGAACCCGCCAACAAGCTCACGCCGCTGACCCAACCGCCGGGTGACAACCTATGCCGTGCCCTGACCACACTGGACGAGGGCGAAAGCTGGCTCCTCGAACCCCGGATGCTCGGCGACAACCCGCACCTGTGGTCGCCGGGAATCAAGATCGGCGTGCGCCCCGGTTCGTTCTTCCACCAGACCGAATGCTTCGGTCCGGTGCTCGGCATTCTGCGGGCGGATGACCTCACGCATGCCGTCGAACTGGCGAATGCCAGCCTGTTCGGGCTAACGGGCGGCATCCACAGTCTCGACGCACGCGAACAAGCATACTGGCAAGAGCATATCGAGGTGGGCAACGCCTACATCAATCGCCACATCACGGGTGCTATCGTGCAACGGCAAGCATTCGGCGGCTGGAAAGGCTCGGTTTTTGGTCCCGGCGCGAAGGCAGGCGGACCGAACTATGTGTTGCAACTGGGCGACTGGCAGCAGCACGGGCTACCGCGGCAGCAAGCTACCCCCGCCGCCACCGTCCAGACCCTCGCCGGACGCTACCAAGCCCTGCTGACGAGCGACAACGAACGGTCATGGCTCCAAGCCACCATCGGGAGCTATGCCCACGCATGGCAAACCCACTACGGCAGCGAGCAGGAGATGGCATACCTGCACGGCGAAGACAACATCTTTCGCTATCGCCCGTGCAAGCACATACTGCTGCGCCCTGCACCTGCCACGCCGCCACTTACCATTGCACAGGTCGCGCTGGCGGCATATACCTGCGGCACCCCGCTCACCATCAGCCTGCCCCCTAGCGCACCCGCCGCGTGGGCAATGCTGGCGCACCACGACGCGATCACGGTCATCTTTGAAGACGACAGTATGTTGATCTCGCGCCTGCAAGCGGGGTTCAGCTACGAGCGGCTCCGCGCCCCCGGCGGTGTGGCTCTGTCCGTGCGGCAAGCAGCCCAGCAGCGCGGCATGGCGGTACTCGACAGCCCGGTGCTGGCAAACGGGCGGCTAGAGCTACGCGCCTACCTACGCGAGCAAGCGGTGTCGCGTACAACACACCGCTACGGCAACATTCTGCCTGCACCGCAGCAGCGACAAGCGCAGGAGGTGTGAGAGCTACCCGGCTTGCTATCGTGGATCGGTATGCTAGATCGCTACGGTGAGTTGCTATCGCGGGCTATCCCCCGGTTGAAATACCTGCCAGCATACGCTACAATGCGTGTACATGGTGCGTGAGAAGTGCTGCTTCTCGCGCACCGGATATTGTGCAAAAAAGGGGAGTTCCATGCCTACCGTTGTTCGCTGGCTCACACTGCTGCTCGTCGTAGTTGCCCTGTTGCCAGCCGGGGCACAGGCGCAGACCACGACCACACCACCCAACCTACAAACGCTGACCTCGATGCGAAACCAGTATGTGCTGGTGTTCAACGAACGCCCGCTCTTAACGTGCCAATCTATCTATGAGTCCTACTGGCGTATCCAAGAGGTCTGCCTCGAACTGGAAGATACACCGGATGGGGTGTTTCAGGCAGGGCGCACCACCGAGTATGTCGAGTATGACGGGACACTGTACATCCGTGAAGACACGAACACTACATGGGAAAGTTTTCTCATCTTCGAAGAAGAGGTAGACCCCTCTATTACGCTCGACCAGCGACTCTTCAACTGGATCGTCCCCGGCACACCAGAGTATGACATACCCCACGTTCTGAGCGACCTTGGGCGAACTACCATCAACGAAACACCCGTCACACATTATCAGGTGTGGGTAACTGACCCTGCGTTCAATGCCAGTCGCGGCGGGCAAGTGACCTACGATGCGTTCGTCACCGACGATGGCTTCGTGCTGAAAGACCAGTTTAACGTGCGTGGTACCTTTGAGGGACTTGGAGAGGGCACGCTCTCGAATATCTGGGTCAACCGCGATCTTAACACGCCACAGACCGTCACCCCGCCCCCCGCTGACCGTGTTGTCCCCGGCATGGGCGCAAGCACCCCGCCCCCCAACGATGGGCTGATTACCCCACGCCGCCCAGTGGGCACCCCCGGCAACAGTTCGCGCCAACCAACCGACCGTAGCGACGCAGACACACGCCGCCGCGTGACAAACAGTGAGCGCAATACACGTGCCGCCGCACAGGGTGCTGCCGATGCCGCGCCGCAGCAGTCGGTGCCGCAGCAGTCGGCGAAGGTGCAGGCACCCGCTATCCGCGTCGAGGTACTGAACAGTCCGGTCAACCCAAACGATGTGGTACGTATCAAGACCACCATTGACAATAACCAAAACCGCGACAACCGCGATCTCAACCGCGTTGAGGTGACGATTCCCTATTCATCCAGCATCATGACGCTTGACGGGCGCAAACTGCGGAGCGACAAAGACTGGATCAGGGAGATTACGGGGAGCCGCGTTGTCATCCAGTTTGGCACCATCCGGGCGGGTACGTCGCGCTCGGCAACGCTAGAGTTCACGGTTAATCCGGGGGTGCCCGACAGCACGGTCTACGAGAACCGCGCCTCCTATCGCTGGAGCACGACCACCGCCAGCAACAACGGGCGCACCGGCACCTATCGCATTGTGGTGTTCGACCCCAACATTCCCGCACAGGCAACTATCACGCCGCAGGTAGCACCCGCAGGCACCGCGTTCACGATCACCGCCAACCGCTTCGGCTCGAATGAGCAGGTGATTACGTGGCTCAACCTGCCCGACGGCACAGCGCAACCGCTCCCGCTCGCTGGCAATGCCGACGCAGCCGGAAACATCCGGCTTGAATACGACAGTAGCCGTGGCATGGCACCGGGCAACTACAGCATCGTGCTGAACGGTGACGGCAGTAGCGGGCGACAGTACGTTGTGCCTTTCACTATCCGGTAGCCACCCGGCAGCAACAGCCCTCACGCACTGGGAGCGTGAAGGCTTCGTAGCGCGTGC
>CAZNQP010000001.1:37685-68131 GCA_964575355.1 uncultured Chloroflexaceae bacterium | reverse complement strand
ACCCGGCAGCAACAGCCCTCACGCACTGGGAGCGTGAAGGCTTCGTAGCGCGTGCATCAGCGCGGGGCGCGTGCGCCGCAACAGGCTAGCGGGTACGGTTCAGGTCAGCAACAATCCGTTGCCGCATCTCGGCGTGGTTGGGCAACGTGGGGTCCGCATCGGTCAGATGCAAGGCTTGTTCAAGATAGGTACGTGCCTCGTTCACCCGCCCGATGTACAGTGCCATCGTCCCAATGTTGTAGTACGCCGTCGGGTTCTGCGGGCGAAGCCGCAGGGCAGGCTTCAGTGCTTCAATAGCCTCAGCCGTTTGCCGTGACATGTGCAGACTGTTGGCAAGGTAGAAGTACGCATCGAAGAGTTCTGGGTCACGCGCAAGTGCCTGCCGGCACAGCGTGATCGCCGCCGCATAGTTGCCCGTCTGCATGGCACTATACGCACCTCCCAACAGTGCATCCAGCGAAGTACCCTGCGCGACTGCCGCGTTCACCCCACCACAGTAGGGGCAGCGGGCTTCGTTGGGGGGAAGGTTCGCGCCACAGTTATCACACTTTGCCATATCGCACCCTCCTATCCGTGTGCCACCGCCGAGAGTACCTACGCACTGGGGCGATTACGGACGGTCGGCGGCGCGTTGACAGTGTAACGGGGCATGTCGCCACGGGCATAGGCGCGGATGTTGGACACAAAGTGCTCGACAATACCCGCCACAAACAGATCGGTCACGCCTGCAATGTGCGGCGTTGCAATCACGTTTGCGTTGAACAGCGGATGGAGCGGGTCTACTGGCTCTTCCCAGAATACGTCTAACCCTGCCCCGGCAATGTGCCCGCTTCGCAGGGCTACCAGCAACGCATCGTGGTCTATCAGCCCACCCCGCGCAACGTTGACAAGGTACGCCCCCGGCTGCATCGCGGCAAACGTCGCCGCGTTGAATAGGTGGTGGGTGGCAGGCGTATGGTTCACCGCGATAATAACATAATCGGCATCGGCAACGGCGGTGTGCAGGTCGTTCGTCCCATACAGATGCTCAACCACACACCCATCAGGGACACCGCGTGCCGGGTGCGCTCGCACGGCAGTGAGCTGCATGCCAAATGCCGTCAGCCGGTGCGCGATCTCGGTGCCGATGCCCCCCAACCCCACGATGCACGCCCGCTTGCCATAGAGCACGTCGCCGCGCGGCGCGAACAGCGCACGCTGTTGCAACGCCTGCTGGCTCTGCGGGAAACGACGCGCCAGCAACAGCAAGAGCATCACGGTATGCTCCGCCACCGACTCGGCGTTGCCCGTGCCCCGCGCGGGCATCCGGGCAACAAGCACGCCGTGGCGCGTCGCGCAGGCAATGTCTACCCCCTCAAGCCCGACCCCCACCTGTTGGATAAAGCCAAACTGCCCCTGCGCGATCAGGGCGGCATCAATGCGTGTCATCGTCGGCACCACAATGTCTACGCCCAGCAGGTGCTCAGCGACAGCATGCGGCTCGCAGTAGGTAATGTCGTGTTCGGGCAACGCGGCAGCAATTGCCTCGCGCACCATCGCCATGCCCGGATTGCAGAAGAGCAGGCGCATACCACCTAGACCTCGCCATACTCCTCAAGCAGTTCGCGCCATTCGCCCTGCAACTCGTCGCGCCGCGCCGCATAGAAGAAATGATCCACACCGTGCTCGTCGCGGTACACAAGGTCTACCTGCGAGCGCATGGGGCGCAGATAGCCAATATTGCCCCACCAGCGGACACGCTCCTCGTCAATCGGCTGGTCTTGCAGGTACATGCGGGCGGCATACTCGCGCACGGTGCCCACCTTAATGTCTTGCATACGCCACGGTGCGCCGCTACTATCGCCCGTCCGTAGGTCGCGGAAAATGTACTGCCATTCATTGTCATCGCTCCGGGTCGCACTGACCACCTCAATACCGGTGCGCGGGCGCGACACCCGGATCAGGCTGAGCCACGCATCAGTCAGCTTTGCCAACGTCACGGCACGGTACGTCTGTGGCTCGCCGTCGTCGTCCTCGCGCGATTTCATCGCAAGGTCGAAGCGCACCAGTCCATCAGTATCGAAGTAGGTACGCCAGATACCGCCCCGCCCACGCCAACGATAGCGGCGGTCGCCCCAAGGGGCATGCAGTTCGGGCAGTTCGGGCAACTCCCCCACACTTGCGGCGGGTGCTGCCAGCGACAGCATGCTGCCGTTGCTCGTGTCACTAGCAAGGTAAGGAACATTAGCCTCTTCGATCTCATCGGGGCGGTCTTCGAGCAGGCTTGCCCAGTCTTCGCCGAGACCCCAGTCTGACACGCCGTAGAACACATGCCGGATCACGCCCCGCCCATCACGGTACACTAAGTCATACTTCACGCGGTTGCCCTGCCGATATGCCCGCGATACACCGATCCGCCCCTTCCAACGCACCTGACTGTACAGGTCAATCCGTTTCTCGCGGATGTCCTCGTGACGACTGATCGCGTATGCCCACAGCCCCTGCGCCTTGTCGCGGGTAATGCCCGCCGTTGTGCGGAGGTCGCGGACTTCGTAGTGCCACATGCCGCCGCGCTCCTGTGCATCCACAATTTCCACGCCACTGCGCGGCAGGTCGAGGTCGTCGCCGTGCTCCGGCTCAATTTCGCCGTGCTCCGCGAGGACGCGGCGGCACAGGTCGAGCAACTCAGACTGGGTGGCGGGCACCGTCTGGTTGTCGCGGCGCACATACACTACGCCGTCCTCACTCAGATAGAGCGGCACACCATCTGGCTTCACTTCGACGCGCACGACATCGCGTCCTTCATAGTTGATCAATTCCAGTGAGATAAACGGCGGGTGCGGCTTGAGGTGCGCTTGAACGCTACTGCGAAGGGAGGAACTGACGGCTTCCGGCCGACCCACCCCCACGACATCGCCATCCGGCTCACAGCCGACCACCATCACGCCGCCGCCGCTGTTGGCAAGGGCGGCGACATCGCGCCACAGGTGGCTGGCATCGTCGGGCGTGCCGTTGAGCGTGCAAAGGATGCGCCGATCCGAGACGACCCCTGCCCGCAACACGTCTACCTCCCATTGGCGGTGGTCACGCTTGGGCACCCGCACACGCTCAAAATGGTGGCTGGTAAACAGCTGATACAGCGAGGTGAAGCTGTTATCGGGCATCTGCAATTCGATATAGCGATCACCGATACCGTGACGGTGCCAACTCTGCACATCGTTGTCGGGCAGACGGCGTAGGCGGTGTGCGTCGCTCCCCTGAATGCAATACATGCGGCGGTCGTAATGGTCGGTGCGCCCATTGAAAAACGCGGGGGACGTAAACTTCTCGTGGTCGGTGTAGTAATTGATAAACTCAAGGGCGTGCAAGTGCGGGCTTTGGGTAGCCGCCACCCGCGCCTGACCGCTCGTGCCCATCCGCAGCGTCTCGGTGATGACACCGCTCGGACCATTGACGTGCGCGGCGATCACGATCCCCCCCGCCCGTGCAATGATCTCGTAAGCTTCGGTGACGTGGCGCGTGTCGGGGATGCCACACACCCCCTCTTTGAGCACGTTCGGTGGCACGCCAAGCTGGATCAGGGTTGCCTCGATCAAGCTCAGCGCGTGCTCTGGCGAGAACACCGCCAAAATGTGGGCACCATAATGTGATGTAAACTCGAAGCCCGGCAGCACCGTAATCTTGGCGAGGAGCCGCTGGTATTCGGCAAGCCGCGCGGCTTCCTCGTCCGTCAGGCGGTTTGCCTGCTCTAGCGTGAACAAAAAACGTACTTCGCTCTGGAAGCGTTCGTAGCCCGCGACCGTGTTGTGGTCGGTGAAGGCGATAAGCTCAAGTTCGCGGCGTTCGGCTTCCTTCAGAATATCAAGATACGTGACATCAGGCTCAGCATAATCTTCAGAGGCAGGGGTATGTACATGCAGGTCCGCCCGCACCCAACGGAGCGTTGCAGGCTCCTCTACAGCTTTGTGTGCCATAGTATTGCTCCAAACCACAGTATATCATTTCTGGTTATAATGTTTCGTCTTGTTTGTTTGCGTTTCCACGGGGGTACAGCATGACACAACATCTCGCAACCATCATCACGACGGTTCAACTAACTTTCATCTTTTTGATGTGGCGGGGGGAACCACTACCCGGTCGCCCCCAAGAGGCTGTACCCAGCACCCGATTGTTCTTTCGTGACCCACCGTGTGCTATTCGTACCACCCTAATGATAACCGAAAGCAGGCGGAATGACAAGAAGTGGATGTCTTGGCAACAAACTCTGTGCAATGCCAAGCGCACACCCAATCCTTGCGCGGGCTGTAGACGGGCGGTGAATAAAGGCTGAACACGCACTGGGCAACCCGGTGTACCTGCCTGTGCAAGCATACTGCCTCGGCAAAGACCGCACAAAGGCTGGGCATCAGCAGCATGCTGTTCACGCTCTGTCAACCACCCGCGCAAGCACCCGCCCGCACATCCGCACGCCTACACGCCCACGCAGGCGCGGCTACACGGCAGACAGGTCGGGTAAGGCAGGAACATTCGCCGGGGTCTTCACAGTCGCATATGCTGTAGCAAAGCAGTGCGGGTTGGCACGCACAAGGTCTTCGCCTGAGCGGAAGCCCTGCAATACAAGCGGCGTACCGAGCGAACCGAGCGACACAATCGGTCCCGTCACCATAAAGGTATAGCGTCCTGTGCGCTTGGGGTCGGGCAGCGAGCAGTAGCGCGAGAAGCCCTCTGGTCCGAGTTCGGTCGCAACATACTCGCGGTCTGCCCCAATCTTGAAGCCCTGCCCAAACAGCTTGACCTGCAACTGCCGCAGGATCGTTTTGTCGAAGTCGTGCAGGGTCTGCGTAATAAAAAACCAGCCCACCCCATACTTACCCGTCATACGCACGCTCTGTGCCAACAACGAGCGCGTGCGCGTGCCGTCGCTGGTATCGTGGGCATGTTCGCCCGCAAACAGGTGCGCCTCGTCCAGCACAATCAAGGCGTTGCTGCTTTCACCATTACGGTAGCTCCGATGAATGACATAGCGTAGCCGCGTGAGGATTTCGTTCAGCAGAAAATAGGGCACGCTATTAGTACCACCCTCGTGCGTGAACGACAGGATCACCACCTCGTGGTTGGTCAGCACACGCCGGATCACGTCCGACAGCGGGACACGCCCCTCGTCGGTACGGAACGCGGCGAGCGTCTCGTCCCACAGCCGCCGCAGCCGCGCCCCGTCCAACTCGAAACGCGCCAGCACATCGTGGGCACGCTGCCCCTCGCCGGGGGTGGTGCCCGGTTTGCTGGCATAGATCACGTCGGCGAAGCGTGCCAAATCGCGCACCAGCAACGCAAGGTCGGCTGCCTGTAGGTCACGGATAGGACGGTGACGACCAGTGCTGTCGGTCAGGTCGCCGATGAGGGCAGCCAGCCGCTCACTCGCTTCGTGCTCCTTGTTATGCCCCTTAAAGCCCAGTGCCTTGAAGAAGCCTGCCCGCCGCAGCATTTCGGTAAAGGCTTCGCAGCCTTCGAGGGCAACCTCGTCGGTCGTCGTGACCACCACCTCGCGGCGGTGCTGCAACGCACCAAGCAACCGCTGCACACTAAAGTCCACGCGATGGTCGCCCGCCGCCAGCCGGTCGCGCCCAAACTCGCCCTGCGGGTCAAGCACGAGAATGCCCATACCGGGGTTTACGGCAAAGCCTGCCAGCAGTTGCGATGCCAGCACACTCTTGCCGCTCCGGGTTTGCCCAAAGATACCAAGCATCACCGCCTCGCCGAAGCCCCCATCCTCGGTCTTCCCGAAGTGGCGCAGGGTCAGCGGCACGGGCAACCCGTCGCCGGGCGACTGCCCCGCGTAGAAGATACCCGGCTCGGTATGCACCAGTTCGTGCAGTAACGCGGCATCGGCGGGATAGACCGGGGTACCACTCGGCGGCGGGGTCGCGAGCGTGGTCCGCCGCCGGACGCGCCCATCATCGTCGAGCAAAAAAATGCCCAATGCCATGAGTTCGGCACTGGTCAGGTCGCTTTCACCACTCAACGCAGGGATCGCCCCCTGATGCTTGATAACGGCACGGATCACGGGGTCTTCGTGCCAGCGGTTGCGCGTCAGGATGCCACCAAGCTGGCACAACGCCCGCTTGCGATAGCTCTTGCCCCTGAAGCGTTCCGTGACCTCGAACGTGACCCACGCGTGGTCGAGGGCGCGGTCGCGTGCGGTTTCCAGTATATCTGCCGTGAACGATGTCGTGCTATTGGGCGAACCAATAATGGCTATCGGCTGGACATCAATAAACATACAGGTTGCCTTCTGATCTGGTATGATCAAAGAAACATGCGTTACACTGACGAGCAAAAAATACGTTTTGTACGCATGCTTCAAACATTCATTCGGAGTATAGCAGGGATTGTTATTCTGGTCAAGTAATTTCTGGGGAAAAGCTGTGGATAACTGTGGATAAAGCGCACCACAATGCACATGCACCAGCGAAAGGACACCAAACAACGTGGAGATTGAAACAATTGTACTATTTAGCGGCTATTTGATCGCGTATGCCACTCTCCACAGCCTGCTCGCCGCCCTGCCCGTCAAAGCCACCGCTGTGCGGGTGTTCGGCACGATAGCCGAACGTGGCTACCGTCTCGCCTACAACGCCGTGGCAACCGTGCTGCTGCTGCCGCTTGGCGCAATGCTCGTCTTCCTGCCCGACCCCACGCTTTACACGGTGCCTCACCCGTGGGCGTGGCTACTGCGCGGGGGGCAACTGCTGGCACTGCTGGGTCTCGCAGTCACCCTCTTACAAACCGATATACTGCATTTCGTGGGGCTACGCCAACTCCTGCAAGACCGCCCCACCGCCGAGGGTCCGCTCGTCATCCGTGGTATCTACCGTTATGTACGCCACCCCATGTACTTCTTCAGCCTGCTGCTGATGTGGCTTACACCAGTCATGACATGGGGCTTGCTCACCGTTTTCGTCTGGTTTTCGCTCTACTTCTGGCTGGGCAGCATCCACGAAGAACATCGCCTGCTGCGTGAGTTCGGCGACCGCTACCGTTCGTACCAACAAACCACACCGCGTCTGCTGCCACGCCTGCCGTTACCCACCCGCTCGTCACCCACAGCACATCATACGGAGGAAACATCATAGTGCGAACTGCATTCATCTGGTTTGCCATTGGTGCGGTCGTCATACTCCTCGGTGGTTTCTTCGCCTTTGCCGTACCTATCTGGATACGCGACAGTGCCAGCGATGTGAAGAAGCTCGAACCCCTCAGCGTGGGCATACTGGAAGACAGTGCCATTGGGCGCGACGTGCTCATCGAGGCAACGGTCAGCCCGCGCAACCCCACGCTCTACCGTAACCTCGTTGCCTACCGACTCGAAGAGCGCGAGACAGACTCGGATGGCGACGTGCGGTATATCACCCGCGAACAGCAACAGCCTGCCCTCCTGCTTGAACTCCCCGACGGTCGCGTAACACTGGCAGCAGGGTACCCCCTTAGTGATATGCCCAGAATGTACGGCGGAGGCGTGCTGTACTACTCTGGCGTGCGTGGCAACGACACAGTGCTGGTGGTCGGTGAACTGGTACCATGGAACGAGCTAGCCACGATTGATGCCCGCATCTTTACCCAAGGCACCAAAGCCAGCTACCTCCGAGACCAAGAGCAAGGGGCACAGTCTGCATTCGTTATCGGCATCGCCTTTGTGTTTGTCGGCGTGGTTATTGCAGGAGTGGGGGCAATCATCCTCTTCTTCGAACGGCGTTGATATTTTTCGCGCCACGGTCGTTAGTGTCGGTAGCACAAGCATCATCACCATGCCCTCTAGACGGTAGAGGCAGGCATGCAGGCGCACAGAAAGGAGCGACGGCATGAAAAAAGCACTAGTGCTCTCCGGCGGTGGCGGGCGTGGCGCGTACCACGTTGGCGTGATCCGCGCCCTAATCGAACACGGCTGGATGACTGACGGGCAGGGTCCCGACATCATCGCAGGTACCTCAATTGGTGCAATCAATGCCGCCGCCCTTGCATCGGGCGTGACAGTCGCGCAACTGGAACAGCACTGGCTGGCGATGCACAGCGAAGATGTACACCGGCTCTCGAACGACCTACCGCCTGTCACGCGCCCACTGCTACGGGTGCTGCTGCATAGCGTGCTCACGTCGGCGGAGCACAGCGGGAGCCATACCCCAGACCTGCCGCCCGCCGAAGCCAAGCAACCCGCCCGCTCACTCCTCGATAAGGTCGGTACCCTCTTCACGACCCGCCCCTTCGAGAGCCTGCTCGATACCACCCCGTGGCGGCACACGCTCGCCCAGTGGATGGACTTTGAGCGCATCAACAGCCCACACGCCCCCGCCCTGCTGCTCACCGCCACCGACCTGCAACGTGGGAGCCTGCGCGTGTTCTGCAACCGCGACCTACCCAATCAACCTGCCGAGACCATCACGCTTGACCACCTGATGGCATCCTCCAGCATTCCGGCAGTCTACCCATGGACGGAAATAGCTGGCTGTGCCTACTGGGACGGGGCAGTGCTCGCCAACACCCCGCTCGATGCCGTCATCCGGTTGGCAGGCGAAGACGATGTAGACATCCTTGTCGTTATGATGACCCCGTGGATTGACAACGCCAACACCCCCGACGCACCCCAATGCGAGAAGCCCACCGACTTACTGCAAGCCCTCACGCTTGCCCTCGACTGGACACTACTCGCATCGTACCGCACCGCGATCAAGCAGTTGCAGCAGTACAACCGCCTCGTCGAAGCCGTCACCCACATCAACGCGGTCGCTGCACGGCTCGGCGACGACAGCATGCGTCTGCCGCCGTTGCCCTACCGCGTTATCAGCACCCCCACCGTCATTGCCCCGCGTGACTTCATGCCGATGCGCTGGATCGTGGATTATGAGGACAGCACCCACCGCCAACTCTTCGCGCTGGGTCACGCCGATGCAACCCACGCCCTGCAACAACGCGCCGCCCAGCCCACCGCACGATAAGCATATCGCGTGGCATTGTCACCCCACGGTAAACAAACGGTAAACTACCGGCGCAACCTATCATTGTGTGAGCCTGCCCTGAGCAACGTGTCAGAGCAGTCTCACGCGGCTGCACTGTTCGTGGTACCGCCCTGTAGCGTACACTAGTACTCAACGACGGCGTTTCCGTCTGTTTGCGATCACTCGTCGTGCCGAGCTTCCCATCGGCAAAAGCAGAATGGAGAAAACAATGGTGGACAAACCCGTGCGGCTCATCCGGCTCGTGACGCTAGGGGCGGTCTGTCTGCTGGCATCACTCGTACTGGTTGCCAGCCAGTCCACGGCTGCCGCCCAGCGTAGCGACGTGGGTCGCCCCGATACGGTCACGCTGACCCCCTCCGACAGCCCCTTTGCGACGGGCGACAACATCCCGATAGAACAGGTGGGCAATGCGTACCTGTCACCGATCCTTGAAGCAGCCCGCCCCTTCACCGACGTGCTGCTGCGCTGGGAAGGCGAGCTACCCGGCGTAGAGGTTACGGTGCCGCCCGATGTCATCATCCAGCCCGGCTACGTCGCGCACAACCACCAACTGGGCGAACTAATGGTAGTCGAAATCCGCACTAGCCCGGATGGGACGACGTGGAGTGAATGGACACCCACTGGCGACAACCACGACATGTGGGAACGGGAGGACGGACCAAACACCTTCTGGAGCCATTTCATCTACGCAGGCGAAAACCAGCGATACTATCAGGTACGCGCCACTGCCAACAGCGATGAGGAGGGCAACCGCCCCGTGCTCGTCACGATTGACGTACACACCCTCGATGCCAACTTCGACCCCGCCGACGCACCGCCGCCGCCCGAACCTGAAGAATCCGCCAGCGGCGACCTGCAAGCGATTGGCAAGCCACCCGTTGTCAGCCGCACCGGGTGGGGCAACCCACAGGGGCAGGGCACCGGCGTGGCTCCTGCCTACCGGGGTGTCACCCACATGGTTGTCCACCACACTGTCACGCCCAACGCCGAGTCAAACTATGCCGCACGGGTGCGTGCCATCTGGTCATACCATACGTACACACAGGGGTGGGGCGACGTTGGCTACAACTTCCTCGTTGACCCGAACGGCGTAATCTACGAAGGACGCGCGGGAGGCGACAACGCGGTGGGCTTCCACGATACTGGCAACTATGGCTCGATGGGTGTTGCCCTGCTCGGGAGCTTCGACGGTGTTAACCCCACCAGTGCCGCCCAAAGCAGTCTCGTCGAGTTGCTAGCGTGGAAAGCCAACCAGCGCGGCATCAACCCACTGACCAGTTCATACTACTACGGCTGCGACATCTCGTCGTTCTGCTATGCGCCGGGAGCCGTCGTGCCCAACATCTCTGGGCACCGCAACATCACGGGGGCGAGCTATACCAGTTGCCCCGGACAGAACACGTTTGACCTGCTGCCGTCCATTCGCAACCGCGTGCAAGACCGCCTGAACGGGGGCGGCGGCGGGAGCAGCGGCGGCGGCGGTAACACGCCGTTCACGCAGCAACCCGACAACGGCGACCTGATCATTGACCAGAGCGAAACCGGTACCTTCGCCTATAGCGACGCAAACTGGTACCCTGCATCGTGTGGGTATGGCGGCGAGACGCGCTACACCTTCGCCACCGACAACGCCAGCGACGCGAGCAACAGCGCAACATGGCGACCCAACATACCCGAAGACGGCGACTACCGTGTGCTCGTCTCGATCCCGCAAAACTGTGGGCTAGACAGCACCCCCACCGCGCTCGCCAAGTACCGTGTTATGTTCGATGGCGGCACCGAGCAAGTCACGATAGACCAGCGCACAACATCGCAGTGGGCAGACCTCGGCGTGTATCGCTTCAAGCAGGGCAACAGTGGTGCCGTCGAGTTGTACGACTACCCCGCCGAGCCGTTCAGCCAGCAACGGGTGATGTACTTCGATGCGATCCAGTGGGTGAAGGAAGAACCACAGGCAGAGGTAGCCCTGCTCGACGTGCGCTATGACAGCAACGAGGTTGCCGTGGGCGAGCTGCTGCAAGTTACATTCCGCGTGCAAAATACCGGGGCGGTGCCGCTAGAAACACAGGCACCCGAAAGCAGCAAGGACGATAGCGGTAGCTACCTGACCGACGAGGGCTACGTCTATGACGAGGGCGAATGCTTCCGGGGCAACGGCACCAACGACTACCCAGTCTTCGACAAAGAAGCCGGACGCTTCCGGGTAATGCTCGGTGCCACCAACCGCTTTGCCGCGAGTTGTGACGGTGACACCGGTGGCTACCCGTGGCGGTGGGGGCTGAACGGCACCCTGCAACCCGGCGAAACACGTGATATTACGGGCTACGTGCGCTTCCGCGAGCCGGGTACAATCACGTTGCAAGCGGGCATCGTCGAAGAATACGCGCAGTACCGCACCGAAGGGGTGGGCACGCGCACCATCACCGTGACCGCCGAACGCGAGACCCCGGTTGCCGCCCAGCACGACCGCACAATGCAGGCACAGGCATTCGTCTACGAACTGGGACAAATACCGGATAACTTCCTTGGGCGCACCAGCAACGCCCTGTCTATCCCACTGGGTGACTACCTCGGTAGCTTCGCATGGGACGGCACCCTGACCAACTGGGAGGACGGCGGACCACTCGAAGGACTAGCAGATCGCTTCGTCATCGTGCAGACGCGCCCCTTCTACGCGCCCGTTAGTGGCGAGTATACCTTCCGCACCATCAGCGACGATGGCTCGTGGCTGTGGGTCAACGGGCAGCAGGTCGTCAACAACTACGGCTTGCACCAGAGCGAGCCAATGACCGGCACCATCGAACTCGACGCTGGTGTGCATGTGCTGTCGTTCCGCTACTTCGAGAGCACCGGCACCGCCGAAGCAGGCTATGCTATGCGCCTGCCCGGTAGCGACGACGACAGCTATGTTGTGCCAGATGACCCGATGCAGGGCGGTGTACGCTTCGGCGACACCTACATCATCCCGCCCACCGATATGGTACTTGTCGCAGACGACCAAGCGGGGAGCGGCATTGACTACATCCGCTATGCGATCAACTTCGGCAGCACCCGCCAGAGTGACGGGAACATGGTACGGCTGGACGAACTGGGCGATGGGGTGTATACCGTGACCTACCGCGCCGTGGACAACGCCGGCAACGAGAGTGACGAGCAGACCCTGACGTTCACGATTGACTCGACGCTAGAGGTGGAGCGAACCTTCATCCCGCACATCATCCGTTAGGGCACCGCCACTGCCAACACAGCGCACCACTACCACCACCACTAGCACAGCACCGAGCCGGAGGCACACCTCCGGCTCGGCACGTTGTCGGCAGGCTCCCCCGCGGCTCGGCACTGGGTTACATGCGCGTGCCCACCGCACTGTCCAGCACACTGACAAACGCATGCATATCGGCGTTGAGGTCGCTCAGGCTACGCTCCACCTGATCGCGCGTGGTGCTGGCATTCAGGTCGTTGGCTTTCAGGCGCATCAACTGCGCGGGCATCGCGTCGAGGTTGGCATCAATGTTTTCAAGCTGCGACACAATGCGCCCCTGATAAGTCTGCAACACATTGGCATCTTCATACTGCTTGCGGAGTGCCTGCCGCGTGCTCTCCAGTTGGTTGCGGGTATATTCGTCATTGGTGCGGCTGATACGCCCGTCTATGCCCCGCAATTGCTCTTGCAAAACTTTCGTGTCTACTTGGCTAAGATACGCGGCAATGTCCTGCCCCTTCAGTGACAGATTGTACGCCTGCTGCACCAGTTCACTGGTTTGTGCCACCACCGTCGGCGACAGTTGCGCTTGGAGGATGTCGTCCAACCGCTTGAGCGACTGTAACACCTGCTCACGCGAACGCTGGATGCTTTCGTAGCGCGTGCGGTAGGTATTGTCGGTCAGGCTCGAACGCTTCTGCTGCGCCACCACCTGCCGCCCAAACGCTGGGTCACGCGAGGCAAGCACAACGCACGCCGCATACACAAGCAGACCAAGCGGCAAGAGCCACAGCTCACCGAACAGCCCCGCCAGCACTGACACGACAATCACAGCAATGAAGAGTGGTTGGCGGGCAGCATTCAGGATGTGTTGCATCAGGTATCCCCTCTCGCCTTCTTAGAAGAAGGTTGCAATATCGCGGTAAACCTGCTCGATCTGTCCGAGCGCACTCTCGTAGCTCTGCGCCCCCGATGCCTCCGAGATTGCCTCCAGCAACTCACGGCTACTACTAGCATCCGAGCCATACGCAATCGTAAAGACTTTGATGCTGTTACCACTCGCTGGACTCCAGATGGCAGGCTGTTCCTGCCCATTGAGGATCAAGTCCATGGACTCGGTGGAGCCAGCCGGCACCGCCTCAACGAAAATCGGGCGACCTTCCGTGGACTCGATGCGCTGGGCGTTGAAGTCAGCAGTCACGTCGTCAATCCATGCCTCTTTCTCGCTGCCATAGAGCATGCTTACCACTACGGCATCGCTCGGCGGTACATTGCCACTTTCCCCGCCGCCACCGACGCTACAGGCGATCACGGGCATACTCAGCAATGACAAGACAAATAGTACACGAAGCCAACGGGACAAAGTGCGGACAGACATACCCATTGTTACCCTTGCTCCTTCCACCCCCCGCAGGATGTACGTTTACTCATAGTCTTGCCGCCGCCACCAGTTGAGCATTTCATTCAGTACCGGCGCAGGTGGCACCTCGACTGCCTGCGCGATCTCGGCTTGGAAGCCATAGCTCGCCAGCCGATCAAACGGGCTACCAGCTACGTCGAAGGGTACCGACGTATTCGCAGGGCGAAAGCCGTAGCGCGTCAGGGCTTCTGTCTGCACCTCCTCACTCAGCAGGTAGTCGCGGAACTGTGCCGCCGCCTGTCGCTGGTCGTTATCTACCCAGTCGGCATTGAGGATGGCATAGGGGTGCTCACTAAGGATGTTTGCCGGCGGATAGTACACCCGGATTGCGCCGCCCCGCCCCGCTGCCCGCTCGATATTCTCAACAGCAAGGTTTTCGTACACCACCACAAAGTGATATTTGCTCGGACCGAAGCGAATCATGTCTTGCATCAGGTTGCCAGTGCTATTGGGGAACTCAGGAACCGCACGCTGCATATCGTCCATCCATGCCTGATACCCAGCATCGAGGAGGTCGTTAGTCGTCAGCCCGCTCGTGCGATCAAAGTAGCCATAGCTTTGCAACACCAGCGACTGGATGCCACTGTTCGAGGTTTCCGGGCTGGTCTGCCCCAGACTGGCGAAGCCCCACGCCGTATCGCCGCCAACCTCGCTCCAGCCACCCTGCGCCGCTACCACCTCGTGCAGGTTTTGCCAGAAGGTCGCCGGGTCGTCGAGGCTGACCACATCGGCATATTGCTGCCACGCCACCACCACCAACGGCGTAATCACGAGCGGCTGCGGCGCATCTGCCCCAGCATGGTAAATGTCGCCGCCGTTGCGCGTGCGCCATTCGCCGTCAAGCAGTTCTATCTGGATGAAACTTGCTGGACTGACGGCAGTGGGTCGCAGGTCGCCCTGCGCAAGCTCGGTAACAATCTCGCGTGAGCCGATGCCGCGTAGCTCAATTTCAATCGGTCGCCCGCTCACCGTCGGGTTGGTCGCCAGAAACGACTCGCGTGCCGCCTCGAGCCATTCGCGCTTCTCCGTACTGTAGGCAATCTCGATCTGGACTGGCGCACGCCCAATACCCGCGAGCAGGGCAGTACCCCCAGCGAGCGGACCAACAACCAGCGTGGCAACGGTAAGGAGAATGGCGATCACCATATAGCCGCCTGCCAACCCCTGCGCGATGCGTAACATACCGCCTCCTGTTCTCGTACTGGCTCACTGCTAGCGCGTATGCCGGCAATCGGCGTACACCCTTGATTATAATATAGTTTGCCACGTTCAGGCACGCCTACTCCTCTATACGCACAGCGCACGGCGGGCGTTTCACCCATCCCACGCTGCGCTACGCCTGTACTATTCGCAACAAACCGGTTGACAGTGCGCGATCGCTCTGCTATACTGCACCAAGGCAGAGGTGGTGCGCCACCTCTCTTTTGTATGTATTGTCACGCTCGGTAGCCATGTGCCACCACGCACGGGCTCATCAGCGACAGGCAAGCGTTGTAGAGAAGGGGTTGTGCAAAGTGTACGCGATTATGCGCGACCGGGGCATGCAGTATAAAGTAGAGCAGGGACAACTGCTTGACCTTGCGCTACTTGACGACATAGAACCCGGCAGCACGATAGAGTTTGACGAGATTTTGCTGGTCGGCGGCACTGACACGCCGCGGGTCGGCGACCCGACAGTGAACGGCGCGTGTGTGCGGGCGCACGTCGTGGGTGAAGTCAAGGGCGAAAAAATTATTGTGTTCCGCTACCGGAACAAAAAGCGGTTTCGCCGCCGCACCGGGCACCGCCAACGGTACACGCGGGTCGAGATCGCCGAAATTGTGGCATAACGAGAAAGGCAGCACCTCATGGCACATAAAAAAGGGGTCGGTAGTTCGCGCAACGGACGCGACAGCAACCCGAAGATGCGCGGCATCAAGAAATACGGCGGTGAGCACGTCATCCCCGGCAACATTATCGTGCGCCAGTGTGGGACGAAAGTCAAGCCGGGCGAGAACGTCGGGCTAGGACGTGACTACACCATATACGCAATGGTTGAGGGGCACGTCAAGTTCCAGCCCTATTCGCGCAACCAGAAGATGGTAAGCGTCGTGCCAGTGGCAACCGCCGAGTAGCCACCGCACGACTGCCCAGAGAGAACCAGAGAAAGACGGAGTATACAACGTGAAACCAGATATTCACCCCCCCTACCACCAAGGGGGCATTGTGTGTGGTACGTGTGGCACCGAATGGACAGTCGGTTCGACGCGCGCAGGGTTGCGTGTGAACATCTGCGCCAACTGCCATCCATTCTACACCGGCGAGCAGCGCATGCTCGTTGACACCGAGGGTCAGGTTGACCGCTTTATGAAGAAACTTGCCGCGACCCAACAGAAGCAGGAAACTGCCCGCAAGCGGCGCCAAGAGCGCGTACAGCCGCAGAAGAAGAAGAGCTTGCTCGAAGAAATCTATGGCGACGAAAATGCCTATGGCGACGAAAATGCTGCCGAGAGTGACAGCCCGCCCGCCAACATCGAGCAACCCGCCGACGACAGCTAGCCAGCGGTACCACACCCACCACCAGCAACAACCCCACCGGACAGCCGGTGGGGTTTCGCTCTGCTGCGCTCTGCATGGCGACACTGCCTAGGGTAGGCACCCGTTGCGCTACCCTAGGCAACGCTAGATGAAAAACACCAGCGTAAACATGACCGCAAACAACAGCGTTGCCCAGAATGCAATCGAGCGCAAGTCACGCCGCACCGCCGCATAGTCGGCAGCCACATTGATCACGTCTTTCCGGACACGCCGCGACGCACTGGGGCGTGCGGTGTTGCGCCGTTGCGGTGAGCGCACCGGGCGACGGCGTTGTTGCCGCCGGGTTGGGTACGTCATGCCTCTCTCCCTGTTATTGCGCGTTGCCGTGGCTCGTGTACCGCCGATCCGGGGTACTGACCAACAAGCACTGCCCATTAGTATAGCACACTCTCGCGCACCCGTTGACCGTCGCCATTAACATCGGTCAAATCACCGCCAGCCCCAGCGCATTACCCTTGCGTTCTGTTCCAACCTGTGCCTATACTACAAAGAAAGCAGAACCCAGACAAATAAAACCAAGCAAGCAAGACACCAACCGTGTGCTGGCAAAGGAGATGTGGGTGCTCGAGAAGAAAACCCTCCCGGATAACTTTTTCCGTCGCTTCGATGAAAGTGATGACCATGTGTTCTACAGTCGCCCCCGCCTGACCGTCCATCTCGACCGGGGGGCACTCAACGAACTGACCGCGTTTTTTCTCCGTGAGCTACCTTTCCACGGCACCATCCTCGACCTGATGAGCAGTTACCGTAGCCACCTGCCGTCAAGCCTGCCCGTCGAGCACGTCGTTGGTCTAGGCATGAACGAAGAAGAGTTGCAACACAACCTGCAACTTGACGAGTACCGCGTTCACAACCTCAACCACAACCCGACGCTCCCCTATGACGATGCGAGTTTCGACGCGGTAATCTGTACCGTGTCGGTGCAGTACCTCACCGCCCCCGTGGCGGTCTTCCGCGACGTGTCGCGGGTGCTGCGCCCCGGCGCACCGTTCATCGTCAGCTTCTCCAACCGTTGCTTTCCCAGCAAAGCAGTGTACGTGTGGCTGCATACCAACGACCAGCAGCACACTGAACTCGTCCAGATGTATTTTGAGTTGGCGGGCGGCTTCAGCGACATTCGCAGTGTCAATCTGTCGCCCACCCGTCTGTGGGGCGACCCGCTCTATGTAGTCTGTGGGCAACGCAGTGCGTAGCACCCGCGTGGTACAATAGGCGGCGGACAGTGCGGTACCGTGCGAGTAGCAGCACACGAAAGAGAAAGTGATAAGGTATGACAGTGATTCCTCCGCAGCGCGTGCAGATTAGTTGCCCCAACTGTAGCACGACATTCCAGACCGATATTCTGACGATTGTTGATGTTACCAACCAACCCGAACTGAAGCAGGCACTCCTCACCGGGCGGCTGAACGTTGCCTCATGCCCTACCTGTGGCTTGACCAGCATGCTTGGTGTGCCGCTCCTCTACCACGACGCGAGCAAAGAGCTAGCCCTTGTGTACATTCCCACCGAACTGAACATGCCCGCCGACCAGCAAGAACAACTGATTGGCGAATACACCGGGCTGATCATGCAGACCCTGCCCAGCAATGCACCGCGCGGGTACCTGCTGACCCCCCGCCGTGTCATGTCACTGGCATCGCTGATAGACAACGTGCTCGAAGCGGACGGCATTCCGAAGGAAGTCCTCGAAGAACAGCGCAAGCGGGTGGAAATTATCACCGCCATGGCACAGGTCGTCAATGACGAAGCCGCACTCAACCAGTTGATCGAACAGCACCGCGCAGCCATCACCCCAGAGTTTATGGCAACGGTTGAGGCGTTCCTGTCGGCTGGTCCCGCGTCGGGCAACGACGAGTCGGTGCAGGTACTCAGCATGTTGCGCGACACCCTGATCGCCCGCACGGGCGTACAGCCTGCCACGGGCAGCACAAGCGATGTGCCCGTAGATACGCTCGTCGAACAACTGCTGACTGCCGACGACGAGCAACTGAGCGAACTCGTCGCCGAGCACCGCCACGATATTGACTATAGTTTCTTCCAAGCTCTCACCGCACGGATCGAGCAAGCCGAAGCCAGCGGCGACACAGCAACGGCGACGCAACTCACCACACGGCGCACAACCATCCTTGATATGATCGAGCAGATGGATCAGGAGGCACAAGCCCTGTTCGAAGCCGCGAGCCAACTGCTGCAAGAAGCCATTGCCGCCGATGACCCACGCGCGGTGCTCGCCGCAAACAGCAACCGCATTGATGAAGCCTTCCTGTTGCTGCTCTCCAGCAACGTCACTGCCGCCGAGCGTGCGGGACAGAGCGAGATGGCACAGCGGTTGCAGACTCTACAGGAACAAGCCCTCGCCGTCTTAGAGGAAGCCCAGACCCCAGAAGAGCGACTGATCAACCAGTTGCTGCGGCTGGAAACGCCCGCCGAACGTGCAACTCTGCTGCGCCAGCACACCACGATTGTGACCCCTGCCTTCGTCAAGCAGGTCAACGAGATGGCAGGCGAGCACAACGCCAACAGCACGGACATCGCCGACCAGTTGCGCCAGATTGGGCGCGAAGCAGGGGCAATGCTCTACTAGGACGTATGAAGCAGCATGTGCGGCAGGTAGCCCTCGAACTCAGCGCGGCAATCGGGCGGGCGGTGCCCACCGCCCCGCCGCCTGCCACACCTCAGCGTATCCTGCTGATCAAGCCTGACCATCTGGGCGATATGTTGCTTGCCACCCCTGCCCTCACACGCCTGCGCCAGCAACACCCGCGTGCCTTCATCGCGCTACTGGCGGCACCCGCGTCGGCGGCACTCGTCGCCGACCACCCCACCCTTGATGTCATCCTGCCGCTCACGTTTCCCGGTTTCCAGCGCGGCATACCCGCCCAACACCCGGCACTCCTTGCGACCTATACCCACCTCTGGCAGACCGCGCAGTTGTTGCAGGCGGGCAACTTCGACACCGCGTTGCTGCTGCGCGACGATCACTGGTGGGGGGCAGCCCTGTCGCTACTGGCGCGTATCCCACGCCGCATCGGGCACGCCCACCCTGCCTGTCAGCCCTTCCTCACGACCGCCCTGCCGTGGTACCCCACCGAGCACGTCACCCAGCAGAACCTCGCCGTTGTCGCCGCCCTGACCGACGCACCCCCGCCCGCCGTAGCGACCCCGCAGGCGGCACCCCTGAGCTACCGCCCGTCCGCCGCCGACCGCGCATGGGCGACCGATTGGTATGCCGCTCATATCGCGCCGGGGCAACGTATGCTGGTGCTGCACCCCGGTACTGGCGGCAATACCAAGCTCTGGCAACCTGAGCACTGGGGAGCGGTAGCGCACGAGCTACGCCTGCGCCGCCCCGACCTCTGCCTTGTGCTGACCGGCACCGCCGCCGAAGATCCCCTTGTAGCAGCCATCGCCGATCAGCTTGCCCCCCCCGTGCATCGGCTGGTGGGGCAGACCACCGTGGGGCAACTAACTGCACTGCTTGCCCATGCCACGCTGGTGCTGGGCGTAGACAGTGGTCCGCTCCACCTTGCCGTCAGTCAGGGGGTGCCCACGATCCATCTGTTTGGACCAAGCGACAGCCACCGCTTTGCACCGTGGGGCGACCCGGTACGCCACGTTGTGGTGCGGGCTAACCTGTGGTGTAGCCCGTGTGGGGTCTTTGCGGCGTGCCCACGCCACACCGACCCACCCGAATGTATGGCATCCATTACCCCAGCAGCAGTTGTGCAAGCAGCACACCGCCTGCTCACGGCATGAAGATTTACCAAGACAGCACCCGGCTTGCGTTCATCTACCGCGAACCGTTGTGGTTTGCGCTGCTGGTGCTGGGCACGTGTAGCGTGGTACTCATACTGGGGGGGCTGGTTTTCGTTCAGGCGGTGGGGCAACAGCTACCGGGGCAAGTCTGTGGCGGCACCATCGTGATCATGCTGCTCGTTTCGGGCGTGCTGGGCTGGCGGGCAGGCTGGCGGCTACTGCAACACGCCCTGTTTCGCAGCGAACACTGGATATTCGACCGTAGCCGTGGCATGCTTATCATCGAGCAGCACCGCCGCCCCCACTCCGTCACCGTGACCCAGACAGTGCCCTTACACCGTCTTGCGGTAGATATACGGGAAGAACATGAAACGAGAAGCACCGGTACTACGTTATACATGTATCGGGTAGTGTTACATACGCCCCACCAGAGCATCGGGTTGCCACAGGCACGTTTCTATGCCCACGGACGCGCTGCCTATCTTGCCGGGCGTATCCAGAGCTTTTTGTATGATTAGCGGACACACTAACGTTGGCAGAACATGACGACTACAGGAGACACCATGAACCACCCCCCACGCCGCCGCCAACTGGCACCAGTGCCAGTAATCGTGCTCGTGCTGCTGGTACTCTTGCCGCTCAGCGGCGGCGCACCCGTGCGCTCACAGGGCACGACACCCCCACCCGTCAGCCGCGATGTGATAGACCGCGTGCAACAGCAGGGCAATGCGCGTGTTATTGTCGGGGTCAACAGCCCGTTTTTGCCCGAAGGTGCCCTCAGCGACGGGCAGGCTGTGACCGACCAGCGACGCGCCATTGACGGTGCCCAAGATGCCCTGCTTAACAACCTTGACCAGCAACACAGCCAGCTTATCACCCGCTTCGACAGCATACCGTTTGTGGTGCTGAGGGTTGATGCCACAGGCTTACAGGCATTGCAGCGTGACCCGACGGTCAGCAGCATCACGCTCGACCAACTCGAAACCACCACTCTGGGCGAAAGCAACGCCGTGATCGGTGCGCCACGGGCGTGGAATGAAACCGGCTTCACAGGCACTGGGCAAGCGGTGGTCGTCCTCGACACTGGCGCAGACCTCGATCACCCAGCCTTCGCGGGCAAGATCGTAGCCGAGGGATGCTACAACACGAACAGTGCAAGCAGTGGCGCAACCTCACAGTGTCCCGGCGGCGTGAACGTTACCACGGTAAGCGGTTCGGGCGACGACTGCGACCCGTTCACGATCAGCGGCTGCGGGCACGGTACGCACGTTGCCAGCACCGCAATGGGCAATGCCCCTGCGGACAGCTTTCAGGGCGTTGCGCCGGGTGCCAGCCTAATCCCGATGAATGTGTTCACCCTCTTCACCGACAGCCCCTTCACAGG
This sequence comes from uncultured Chloroflexaceae bacterium, assembly GCA_964575355.1. Classification (GTDB taxonomy): domain Bacteria; phylum Chloroflexota; class Chloroflexia; order Chloroflexales; family Chloroflexaceae; genus CAZNQP01. The sequence goes on along the minus strand of CAZNQP010000001.1, from coordinate 46,802 downwards.
CGCAAACAACTGTGCGCTGAGTGGCAGATCGTCGCCGTGTGTCTTGAGCTATGTGAGTGACCAGATACTGGCACTTGAGCAGGTGCTCGCGTGGCACACCACCAACACGCTGCCGGTAGACATTGCGGCTGTCAACATGAGCCTCGGCGGATCAAACCCCACCTCCGGCATCTGCGATGTATTTGAACCGGCACGCGTGGCTGCCGTCAACAACCTGCGTTCGGTTGGCATTGTCACTATTGCATCGGCGGGCAACACGGGCAACGCAAGCAACATCGGCGCACCCGCGTGTATCTCGTCGGTGGTCAGTGTTGGCTCCACCACCGACGGCTCAAGCGGCGTGTTTACCACCGATGTGGTGTCGCTCTTCTCGAATAACAGCGATATACTTGACCTGTTTGCCCCCGGCGAGCGCGTGCGTGCAGCCTACCCCGATAAGAGCTATGCGACGTTGCAGGGCACATCAATGGCAGCCCCGCATGTCGCGGGGGCGTGGGCGGTCTTGCGCCAGCAAAACCCTGCGGCTTCCATTGACAGCCTCTTGAGCCAGCTACAAAGCACCGGCAAACCGATCACCGACACGCGCTCCGGTGCCAACAACCGCGTCAAGCCGCGCCTACAACTGGATGCCGCCGCCGGGCTTGCGCCCAACACGCCCGTACAGTTCAGCATCGCGGCGAGCGGTGCCACCCGTACCGACATCCACTGGCGCACCCCCGACACCAACGGTGGCGTGCGCGTCGAACGGCGCATCGCGGGCGGCGACTGGCAGACCGTCACTACCACCGCTCCCGAAGCGGTCGCTATGATTGATGGCGGGCTGGTATGTGGCGCAACCTATGACTATCGCGTGGCTACCGTCAATAGCAATGGCGTTTCGCCGTACACCGGCACCCGCAGCACGACGATCACGCCTGCCCGTACTACGACCTACGACTATACCGGCGGCTCGCTCACCCTCAACAACGGGAGCCAGCGCGCTATGGACATCACCGTGCCAACGGGGGGCACCATCGTTGACGTTGACCTGACCTTCACCGGCGACTTCGAAGACCCGTACCAGATCGGGCTAACCCTGATCGCGCCCAACGGCGACGAGGTGCCGCTCACGCAACCCGACGGACGCGCGACGAGTTCCGCCGAGTTTGCCGCCACATTCAGCGACGAGGGCGACACCCGCTTCAAGAGCGCAACACCGCCCTACACTGGCAGTTACTGGAGCGACAACCCGCTCGCCGCCCTTGACGGTACGGGTGCCGCCGGAGACTGGACGCTACGGGTCAACGACTTCTACGGCACGGCAGGGGCATTCGCCGGCACAGCCACCGGCTTCACACTGACACTCACTGTGAGCGACCCACTCGCCCCCTGCCCGGTGGCAACTGACACGCCCACCCCATCCAACACACCGACAATCACGCCGACGGCAACCCCCACCGCAACGCTCCCGCCCGGCGTGTCGCCCACCGCAACACTCCCGCCCGGCGTGTCGCCCACCGCAACGCTCCCGCCCGACGTGTCGCCCACCGCAACGACCACCACGACACCAACCACTGGTCCGGGTGGTACAGGGCAGCAGGTGTATGTCCCCATGGTGGTGCGCTGATGCAATACCGCCGCAACCAGCGTCAGCAGCAAGCCGCTCGCGGAACGTGGGCACGCTGGGTATTGCTACTTGTGGTGGGGCTAGCGGCGTGCGGTGGGGGACAACCCGCCGCCGCCCCGCCACCCACGGCAACCCTGCCCCCGCCTGCCGCAGTGCTTGCGCCGTTGCCGACCGCAACCCCTGCCGCCACCACCCCACCAACCCCACCAACCACAACGACAGAGCCAGCACCCGAACAGCCCACCGCCGCCGCACCTACCCTAACAACAGGTGCCGCCCCAACAGGTGCCGCCCCAACGGTTGCCGCCCCAACGGTTGCCGCCCCAACAGAGTTGGCAGCAACGGCACAGCTAGAAGACGCATCCTGTGGCATCATCATGCCAGACATCCCCGCCCGTGCGCTCCAAGACGTAGACGTGACCTGCCAGTGGCTGATCGTGCCCACCCGCCGTAGCAGTGACAATGCTTTCACCGAACAGCTCCGGCTCGGCGTGGTCGTCTTTCGTAGCCCGAACAGCCCCCAGCCAAATGTACCGCTCCTGATGGCACAGGGCGGACCGGGCGGCGCGACCATTGGCACCTATGCTGCGGTGTTTGCGTATGGGTTGGGCGACGACCTGCTGAACGACCGCGACATTATTTTGTTCGACCAGCGTGGTACGGGGGTGTCGTTGCCCACACTCGACTGCCCCGAACTCCTTGATGCTACCCGCGCGACCATCGAGCAGGCGATGAGCCGTGCCGCACGCATTGGTGCCAGCCTCACCGCCTTCAACGCATGCCAGCAACGACTGATGAGCGATGGGGTAGACCTTGCAGCCTTCAACAGCCTTGAGAATGCCGCCGATGCCGCTACCCTGCCCGCCCTGCTGGGCTACGAACGCTACCATTTTTACGGGGTGTCGTATGGCACGCTACTGGGGCAGCACTTAATGCGCGACTACCCCGCCAATCTCGCCAGTGTCATTCTTGATGCCGTGCTCCCAACCAGCGTCAACTTCCTGACTGCTGCCGGTCCCACCAGTGCCACCAGCCTCAAGCAAGTATTGCAGGCATGCGCCGACGACATCGCATGTGCGACCACGTACCCCAACGTTGAGGCGGTGCTGTATCAACTGGTCGCCGACCTGAACGCCACCCCTGCCACCATGCCCGTGTACGACCAAGTGAGTGACCGCACCTACAACGCCGTACTGACCGGGGACATCCTGATCGAGACATTGCAACAGTTGCTCTATGCTAGCTCGGAATTAGACACCATCCCGGCACTGGTCTATGCCACACGCAACGGCGACTACGAACCATTGGGGCAAGCACGCGCACTCTTCGAGTTTCTCCTACCACAGGCGGTCAGCGAGGGGATGTATGCGTCGGTGGCGTGTGCCGAGGAATACGGTGCAGTCACGCCCGAAACCGCCGCCATCGTTGCCACGCAGGGCGCAACTGACGACCCGGCGTTGCAGACCCTGTATGATGTCACCCCAATTTTGGATGTGTGTGCTGGGTGGCAGGTACCGCCACTCACGCCCAACGTGAACCAGCCGGTGCAAAGCGATATACCCACACTCCTGCTGTCGGGCGACTTCGACCCAGTGACCCCGCCCGCCTACGCCGATGCAGTCGCGGCATACCTAGCGCAGGCAACCCCGGTCACGTTGCGCGGCGAAAGTCACGGGCAACTGTTTACCAACGACTGCGCCAACCAGCTTATTGTCGCGTTCCTCCGGACTCCGGCGGCACCGCTCGATACCGGGTGTGCTGCTGAGGAAACGGGCTTACGTTTCGGGCAGTAGCACACCGGTAGCATAGTAATGGCAGGGAGTGGGCTTAGGCGGGCACTGGGTGGGGTACCGTGTGCCCAGTCAGCAGGTAGGTGGGGATAGCCCCGTGCCCCCGTACCGTCAGCAAGCCGCGCTGCTGGAAGGTATAGCGTTCGCTCAGGCGGCGGTATACCTGCTCAGTCACCTGTATCTCCCCCGGTAAGCCCTGTTCTTCCATGCGGCTGGCAATATTGACGGTATCGCCCCAGAGGTCATAGCTGAACTTGTGCGTGCCAATGACCCCTGCGACCACCGATCCACAATGAATGCCGATACGCATCTGGAGGGGGCGATCATTTACCACAAACGCGCTGATTATGTTTTGCATTGCCAGTGCCATATCAGCGACTGCCTCTAAGTGATCTGGGTGCGGGGTGGGTACGCCGCCCACCACCATGTAGGCATCACCAATCGTCTTGATCTTCTCCAGCTCATACTCGGCGGCAAGGTTGTCGAACGCCGAAAAGATACGGTTGAGCAGGCGCACGAGGTCAGCGGGCGACAGGTTAGCGGTCAGCGAGGTAAAGTCAACGATGTCGGCAAACAGCACACTGACATCTGGCAGCACATCGGCAATAATCTGATGCCCGTTCTTCAGCTTTCTTGCTATAGCGGGCGGCAGCACGTTCAGCAACAGCCGCTCTGACTTTTCTTTCTCGGCTTCCAGTTGGGCGAGATAGCGGGCTTCACGGTCACGCAAGATTTTCCGCTCAAGGATGTTGTCAATCCGCGCCCGCAGCAACACGGGGTCAAACGGCTTCAGCACATAGTCATCGGCACCCATCTTGATGCAGCGCACGATACTTGCCATGTCATCCATTGCAGACACAATGATAACGGGTAAGAATTGGGTACGGCTGTCGGCACGCAACTTCTCAAGCACCTCATACCCATCCAGACCGGGCATCACAAGGTCGAGTAAGACGAGATCAACCGGCACCGACGTTGCCATATCAAAGGCTTGTTCGCCGTCTTCAACCAGCATAACTGCATGCCCTTGCACTTCCAACATCCGAGCAAGCGTCATGCGATTGATGCGGTTATCATCGGCGACCAGAATATATCCGGATGCCATGGCTTCCTTTCGACTGCACCGACTAGGGGGCAGCAGGCTGTGACACACAAGTGGACTTGATATTATTATGCGTAATTCTCACACGCGGCGCAACCCCAATTTGACCTAGTAGGTACCTTTACACGCAAAATAGGGGGTTTTCCTACACGACGACGGGCGGGGTGCCCAAGCAACCGACACCAAACTGCCCCCACGATGAACGTGAGGGCAGAAGCACACAGCGACCGGCTACTGGTTTGACCTGTAGCGTGCGTGGGAAAGCACGGTGTTAGCGATACATGGGCGATGCCGGACGACGCAGGTCAATATAGCTGTACACCTCGTCGCTGGCTTGCAACGCCGCCAGAATGGCGATCTTGCTGTCAAGTTCCTGCTCGCTCCCCAGACATACCGTGCGGTTGCCGTCTACGGTGAGTACCACGCCGCGCTGGGGGTCGTTGTCGGCTTCGGTGATATACAGCCCCAGTTCACTATGCAGGCGGTTGACAATCTGGCGCGTTGTTTGGTCAAGCTGCACCGAGCCGGGGACGTGGGCATCGGCGGGCAGCAGGTCAATGGTCGGCATCACTGGGCGAACGGGAGCCGCACCAAACAGGTCGTTGTTCGACGCACCACTCGGCACAATGTCGGGTTCTTCCGCGCCGAACACACGCAGGAAATCGTGGTACTCAAGCGGAGTCACCGCGTCCATGTCAACGGGCGGCGTGGTGCGCGTGATGATCTGCTGGGCTAGCGTATCGAAGATGGCATCGAAACGCGGCTCGACCAGTGCAAGCTGGCACGCATCTGCCAACTCACGCACCGTGCGATCAAGCGGGATTTTCGTCAGCACTGGCAGGTGTATCTGGGTGGCAAAGTGCTCAGCAACCCCGCTACCGTCATCCCGGTTGATGACCAACCCAAGGAGGCGAGTCTTCCCGCCCATGCTGGCGAAATACTTCGCGGCACCGACGATGTTGTTCGCGGCATACAGGCTCTGGCGGTCGTTGCCACACAGAATAATCACCTCTTCTGCCAGCGACCGTGACAGCGGCGTGGCGAAGCCGCCACACACCACGTCACCCAAGAAGTCCATCACAACATAGTCGAGGCTCCAGCGGCTCAGCCCGAACTTTTCGAGCGTGTCGAAGCCGAACGTAATACCACGCCCGCCACAGCCGCGCCCCACTTCAGGACCGCCGATCTCGCAGCCGAAGACCTCAGCCTGCCCGCCCATGATCGGCGTTTTGAAGATCACATCCTCCACACTCAGGTCACTCTCGCGCCCCTCTTCTTTGAACTGCCGCCATGTGTCGCCGAGCGTTGGCAGGCTCACCCCGCCGAAGAGCGCGTTGCAACTATCGTGCTTCGGGTCACAGCCCAGCTGCAAGACCCGGTTGCCTAGTAGCGCAAGTTTGCTTACCAAATTGGTCGTGAAAAACGATTTGCCCATGCCGCCCTTGCCATAGACGGCAAGCATACGGGCGCGGGGGTCGGTTGGTTTATGTGGTCGTGCAGGCATTGCGTGCCTCCTTCTTCTGCCCCTGTTCCTGACCGAGCCGGGGGCAGACAGTCTGTGCATGGTTATGCATCATTGGTTCATGCATTATATGTCACATTTTACCATACAAAGCTGTTTTTACTAGCCCTGAATTATTGTCGGTTGCACGCCTGTCGGCGGCAACCGTTACGCCCACTCAACCACGAGCTTGAGGCAGGTCGGGTCTTCGAGTGCGAGGCGGTAGGCGGCTTGGATGCGCGCTAGTGGGACGCGGTGCGTAATCAGTGCGTCCACACGCAGTTGCCCGCTCTGGATCATGTCGCGCACACGCGGCAGGTCGCCCTCCGGACCAAACGACCACTCACGGGCGACGATCAGGCGTGCCTCGTGCATAAACAGCGGCGGGTAGGGCAAGTCCAGATGCTCGTAGTAGCCGAGCAGCACAATGCGCCCCTGATTAGCCAGCAACGGCAGGGCACTCCGGAGCGCGTCCATCGAGCCAGTCGCCTCAATGATGACCGCGAACGGTTCATCTTGATTGGCTTCTTCGAGCGACTCGCGGGTGACATTGATCACCTGATCTGCCTCGGATGCTGCCAGCCGCACCGCAACACGGTCGAGCACCGCAACATGTGCGGCTCCTGCCAGCTTGGCAAGGCGTGCCGCCAGTTGCCCCACAATGCCCTGCCCTAGCACCAGCACGCGGTCGCCCGGCTGGACTGCACTCAAGTTGATGCCATGCAGGGCAGTCGCGGCTAACGCGAGCAGTACGCCCGTCTCCGGCTTGATGCTGTCGAGGGTCACGAGCCGCTCGGCGGCAGTGGTGAGATACTGCGCCTGCCCGCCCCATGCTGGGTTCACGTCTACATAGCAACGGGCACCCCCAACATAGACCCATTGCCCTTGCAACGCCGGGTCTACCCCTGCACCCACCTCGACGACTTGCCCCACCGTTTCGTACCCCGGAATGACCGGGAACGACAGGGCAGGGTGCGGCATCTTCCCCTCTAGCAGCATGCGCTCGGTGCCCGCACTGATTGACGTGTAGGCAGTGTGGATCATCACTTCCCCCTGCCCCGGCTCTTGCACCTGTACGTCGCGTAACTCAATGGTGTGTCGCCGTGGGATGACCACGGCTTTCGCTGTGCGTGTCATGGTATAAGCACCTCTTTCTCACTGTGCGCGGTCTGCGTCACCGCGTGTCTTCCCACTTAGGTCTGCTGCTGCACGGCGCGGCGTTGGCGTGCCGAGCGTACCCCCTTCACCACAAACTGCGCCACGTTGACTAGATAGGTCACGTAGGCAAAGACCATCAGCCACATCACCGCCGGCTGGCTCCAGCCCAACCACTGGGCAACAAAGTACGCATTGTGTGTCAGGATGGCAACAAGGTTGCCCATGTCTTCCCAGAAGAACGCGGGGGCAAGAAAATACTGCCCGTATACGTCTTTCTCCCACAACATGCCCGTGATGGTGATTGCCCACAAGAGCGCAATCTTGACCAGCACGCTGATAGTCGCCGCAAGGTAGCCCTCACCCGTGACAAGGTAGTGAATGACGAACCCAAAGCTGACCAGAAATGCCAGAAACTGGATCGGGGCAAGGATCATCTGCACGCGCGTCCATGGCGACGCATCGCGGCGGGCAAGTTGTTCAGGCGTATACATCGGCGGCGGCTCCTGCGATCAACGCCCGGTTGAGTTCTTGCTGCCCCAACTGCGCGAAAGTACTCTGACTGATGCCGCGCAACACAACGATAGCTGCAAGGATCAGCCCGGCTTCAATGGTGAAGATCAGCCCGAACGCAGGCGCAGGCAACAGCAACCCAGTCTCGATTAAACCGGTGTGCAACGCACCGCTGAGGATGTGTGCCAGCCCGGTACCTAGCCCCTGCGCCACGCCCCACAAGCCCATGTACAGCCCTGTGTAACCTTCAATCGTCATATCCATCATCATTGCCATTGCCCCGATGTTGAATACGCCCGTACTGAAACCCAGCAGGAAGAGTGTCGGCTGGCACTGGCGGCTGCCTGCTGCGCGACAGCCGCCAGTGCCAGCAGCAGCAAGCCCACGCCAGTTGCCACACCACCCACCGTTGCCAGTAGCTTCTTCGCGATACTCCGCACGAGGGTCAGCCCACCAACGAGCAGCATGCCAAGCAGCACCCCACCGCCCCACACCTGCGTAAATCTGGTGGTTTCGGCGGCGGTCATCTGAAACACCTCCGCGCCAAAGACTTCAAGGATTGCATCTTGCAGGAAAATACCGAGCAGAGCTAGCAGCATAAACACAAAAAAGCCACGCACCTGCGGGCTGTGGTCGAGCAACCGCCACGCAATGCGGAACGGACTCTGGCGAGCGGTGTCGCCCGCAACTGCCAACCGCTCCACATCGCCGGGGCGCACACGCCGTTCGAGCCACAGCACCCCCGGTAGTGTGGTACCCAACACAATCCACGGGCTAAGGTTGTAGAGGGCTTGCATCTGTTCGGGCGTATAGACCGGCATCACGGCTTTCGCAATGGCTGCCGAGGCAATCGCACTCACGATCAGGAACGTCTGCGTAACAGCCACCACAATCCCCCGGTGGGCAGGCGCAGTGACTTCGGTCATCAGGGCGTAGGTGCTGGTGCCGTTCGCCGCCATCGCCAGCCCAAACAGGGTAAAGACGAGGAGCGCAATGCCCAGTGCCAACGGGCTACCCGCACTCAGGGCAACAGCAAGGTCGGGGATCAGCAGCATGAGCAGACTCCCCACTAGTGCCCCACCAACAATGAACGGGGTGCGGCGTAACCCAAACAGCGGGAAGCGGTCGGCGATGCGCCCCCAGAAGACCTGAAACGGCGACAGAAAGTAGTGCAGGCTGAGAAGCGTCGTGATGATGATGGCGGTTGCGCCGAGGTCGGCAATGGTAACACGATTGAAGTTGAAGGTCAGAAGTGCAATCATCCACGCAATACCAACCCGCAGCAGCGAAAGCTGCACCGTTTTGCGAATGACATCAACTGTCTTGATCAATGGGTCTGCTCGTTTTCCAGTTTTCCCGCCCGTAGCCAGCAACAAGCACCCGACAGCCGCCGCGTGATCGCGCGTGCGTCCCTGCGTGGATGACTGCGCGGATGTCTTCAGAACAATCA
>CAZNQP010000001.1:26740-37585 GCA_964575355.1 uncultured Chloroflexaceae bacterium | reverse complement strand
CGGTGCGTCGGCGTGTACTTTTATACTCTGAGTATACCACAGGCTTTCATTCAGCTAAACTGTGCATACCCTTTGCAAAAGGGGGATAGAAGCTGTGTAGTGAAATACTAACCCATTTGCCGCTTTTGCATGTCTTGCAACTGTTTTGCGTGGCGGTCTATAATGGAAGGGGAAGCGATGTGTGCAACACGCAACCGACGTGCCGGACGTAGCCGACACAAGCGCGGGAACACACAAGGGCACCACACACGGCGGGCACGCCAAGGAGAACAAACATGTATGTGCGCTGGGTTGTGCGCCACCACAAAAACGCCGCCATCGCGCCGATGGTCTTTCACGATGCCTACCTCGTGGAGAGCTTCCGCGACGATGCGGGTCGCCCGCGGCAGCGCACCCTCGTTTACCTCGGCAACATCCGCGAACTGTGCGCCGAGTTCCCGCCAATTGAGCGCGAACTCTTTTTGCTCCGTGCCGAACGCATCATGCAGTCGCTCGATACCCTGAACAGCGACGACCGTGCCGCCGTGCTACACATGCTGCACCAGAAAGTTGCGCCCCTCACACCCGCCGAAGCCACTCGCGCATTTGTCGAGAATGTGCGCTGGTACTGCAACCACTGGCAACAGCGCGGGCACGACCTGACCACCGACGAGGTGCTACACATGCTGCAAGCAAGCGGGCTACCCAGCAGCACGGACGAGCCGCCTCCACGATGACGCGCGCCGATCACGATGACGCGCGCCGATCACGATGACGCGCGCCGAATGCCGGCCAAGCCCGTCATGTGCTGCTTCACCACCGCCCGCTTCCGCACCTCGCTCAGCCCGATCTCTTGAACCTTATCGGTCATGGGTTGCCACATCGGGTAAATCTGACAGGCATACCGCACAAGGTCAATAGCTTCGTGGATCAGCAATTCACTGGTGGAGCGGGGGATGAACGCCTGCCGCGCCTGCACCCCCTGCGGCGTGAGGTTGAAGGTCGTGCGCTTCCACGCCCCATCACCGAAGATCGTATAATGGCGGATCAGCCCGATCTGCGGCGGTGCAAGGACGACAAAGAGGCGACTGCCCAATTCGAGTTTGGTCTCGCTGCGCCCCTCCTGCCCCTCAGCCGCCACCGGGCGCACGTCGTAGGCGAGTTCCGGGTCAAACTGAAGCATAAAGCTAATCCGTCGCTGCACAATCACTTCGAGTTGCTGCCGATCCATCCGTTTCAGCGTCACCTGCAACTCTTTCATCGAAAGGCTTTCAGTCTCGACAAAGCCGAATGCGGCAAAAAAGGTATCCCGAAAATTGATGCCTGTCTGAACGAGCCGCTCGTCGCGCTCAATGGTCGTGACCAGCATGTGGTCAAGTTGGCGAATACTCTCGCGCAGTTTGGCTTGCACTTCCACACTTAGCATGCCGATACTCCTTGCTGTCTGGGGGTGTCATCAGGCGTAGTGCGTGGCGGCGGGTCTTCGCCCATCCACGCACGGTACAGGCTGGCGAACTCTCCCCGCTGGAGAGCCGCCCGTATCTGACGGCTTATGTCGAGTAGAAACGCCACATTGTGCAAGCTCACCAGCCGGATACCCAGTAATTCTTTCGCCCGGAACAGGTGATGCAGGTAGGCGCGGCTAAAGGTCTGGCAGGTATAGCAGGGGCAGTCAGCCGCAATCGGCTGGTCGTCCGCGCGGAGGGTGGCGTTGGTAATGTGGAGCCGCCACTTGCGTTCACGGTCACGGATGAGTGCCGTGCCGTGCCGCCCAAGGCGGGTCGGGCTAACGCAGTCGAACAGGTCAATGCCGCGTGCCACACACGCGAAGAGGTCGTCAATATCGCCTATGCCAAGCAGGTGACGTACCTTGCCATCGGGCAGGTAACGTACCGCACTATCCACCACAGCATACATCTGTGGCTTGCTGTCACCCAGTGCGCCGCCCACACAAATACCGTCGAAGGCAAGGCTCCCGATGTATTCGGCACTCTCACGCCGCAGGTCAGCGTACACGCCGCCATGCACGATGCCAAATAACGCCTGCTGCGGCACACCCGTAGCGGGGTCACGCCCGCCATCGGTGAGGAGAGCTTGCTGCTGCTGGTGGTAGGTCAGGCAGCGGTGCGCCCAGCGGTGCGAACGTGCCATACTCTGGGCGGTGTAGGCATAGCCCGCCCGCGACGGGTGCAACTCATCGAAGCACAAGATGATGTCGGCACCCAGCGCATGCTGGATTTCGATGCTGCGCTCCGGCGTAAAGGTATGGCGAGAACCATCAAGGTATGAGCGAAACACCACCGCGTCTTCTGTCACCTTGACCATGTTGGGCAACGTGTCGGCGTGGGCGGGTCGCCGCCCCTTGATCTCATCGGCGATGCCGCCATGAACCAGCGAAAAGACTTGAAAGCCGCCACTGTCGGTCAGAATAGGATGCTGCCACGCCATAAAACGGTGCAACCCGCCCATCTGCCGGATCAGGTCGTGCCCCGGTTGCAGGTACAGGTGATACGTATTGCCCAGAATGATCTGGGCACCATGGCGGTATACTTCGTCAGGAGTCAGCGACTTGACTGTTGCCCGCGTGCCCACCGGCATGAAGATGGGCGTTTCAATGGTGCCGTGCGCGGTCGTCACGACACCCGCGCGGGCATTGGTGTGAGGATCACGCGCTGTAATGGTAAATAACTCTTGCATGCTGCTATTGTAGCATACGGTCACGCCCAAACTCTAACACAGCTCTATTACCCGATTACACCATTACGTGCCACACAGTGCTACCATGAAGCACATGCAAGAAAGGAATACCCATTGACTAGCAACGCTTCGTCGTCGGCAAAGGGCATGCGCCCCGGTGGGAACAAGCAAGGTAGCGGCAAGCGGGGGCGCACAGCCCAGCCCGCCAACACCACCTCGTGGGCAGAACGCTGGCAGAATATCCGGGCAGCCTTTGCCAACATTCCGCGTGCCTTCGCGCTGGTGTGGCGTGCCGACCGCCGGGGCACTGTCGGGCTTGCGCTCGTCACGCTGCTGACAGCCCTGCTACCCGCGGCACAGGCATACGTCGGCAAACTGATCGTAGATAGCGTCGTCGCTGCGATCAACACGGGCATGACCATCGAGGCGGGCATTGCCGCAACCTTGCCCTTCGTGCTGTTCGAGTTCGGCTTGATCATCGTGGGGTCGGTCAGTACCCAAGTGCGCCTCTACCTCGATCACGTCCTCAACTCGCGCATGTCGCATACCATCAACGTGGCAATTATGGAAAAAGCGCAAGACCTTGACCTGCGCTTCTTCGAAGACTCCGAGTTCTACGACCAGTTGCAGAACGCCCGCCGCGAAGCCGACTACCGCGCCATGACCACCGTGGACACAACCTTCTCCATCGTCCAGAACTTGATCACGCTGGCATCATTCGCGGTCATCCTTCTGACGTTCAACCCGCTGATCGCGCTGCTGCTGTTTGGCGCAACCATCCCGTCGTTCATCGCCCAAAGCCACTATAGTTCGCTCTACTTCCGCCTCTTGACGTGGCGTGCGCCAGAGTTTCGCCAGATGCGCTACCTCGAATACCTGCTGACGGTGGATAGTAGCGCAAAAGAGGTCAAACTGTTTGGCTTAAGCCAGCCGCTCCTCAGCCGCTACCAAGATACCTTCTGGCACTTCTTCCACGAAGACACCACCCTCGCCCGCAAGCGTAGCAGCATCAGCGTGCTGTGGGGCTTACTCTCGACGGTTACCTACTATGGGGCGTATGCGTGGATTATCTGGCAGACCATTGCCCAGACGATTACACTGGGCGACATGACACTCTACATTACGGTCTTCCGCCAAAGCCAGATGACCTTTCAGGGGCTGTTCCGTAGCTTCAGCCAACTGTACGAAAGCGGGTTGTTTCTGGGCAACCTGTTCGACTTCCTGCACCTGCAACCCGAAATGCCGCGCCCCGCCGCCCCGCGTTCGGTGCCGCAACCGTTCCAGCACGGCATCCAGTTTCACAACGTATCGTTCCGTTACCCCGGTCACGAGCAGTGGTCACTGCGCGACATCACTATGAGCATTCGCCCCGGCGAAAAGCTCGCCGTGGTGGGCGCGAACGGCGCAGGCAAAACGACCCTGATCAAACTCTTGACGCGCCTGTATGACCCCACCGAGGGGTGCATCACGCTTGACGGTGTAGACCTCCGCGACTATGACCCGGTTGAATTGCGGCAGGCAATCGGTGTGATCTTCCAAGACTTCGTGCATTACCACGCCACTGCCCGCGACAACATCGGGTATGGGCAGATTGACCGCGCCGATGATGCCGCTGTGGTCGCACAAGCCGCCGACCGGGGCGGGGCAGACGAGGTGATTGACCGCCTGCCCGACGGCTACGACACCATGCTGGGCAAATGGTTTGCCGAGGGGCACGAGCTATCCGGCGGGCAATGGCAGAAGATCGCCCTCGGGCGGGCGTTCATGCGCGAGGGGCAACTGCTCGTGCTCGACGAACCCACCGCCGCCCTCGATGCCGCCCGCGAATACGAAATCTTTCAACGCTTCCGCGAACTGACGGCGGGCAAAGCGGCTCTGCTGATAAGTCACCGCTTCAGTACGGTACGCATGGCAGACCGCATTATCGTCCTCGAACAGGGCAGACTGATCGAAGAGGGCACGCACCACGAACTGCTCGCGCTTGGCGGCACCTACGCACAACTGTTTAACATGCAGGCAGAGGGCTACCGCTAGGGTCGCCCCCTGCCCACCACCCGCCGCACCCTATTCGCCCAGCCGAAACTTGCGTGCCAGCATGGCATATGCCGGGATCACGCCGGGGTTGCTCATCGCGTCCGGGTTGGCTGCCCGCTCAATCGGGATACCCATAAACAGCTTCTTGACTGGCACTTCCAGTTTCTTGCCGCTCAGGGTACGCGGTACGTCTGGCACGGCATACACAGCATCTGGGACGTGGCGGGGCGAGATGCGTTGCCGGATGGTCGCCTTGATCTGCTGCACGAGATCATCGGACAGCGCGACACCGGGGCGCAGCACCACAAACAGCGGCATAAACGAAGACTGACCGGGACGGTCTACGTCTATCACCAGACTGTCGGCAATCTCCGGGATCGCATCCACGGCACGGTAGATTTCGCTGGTGCCCATCCGGATGCCCTGCCGATTGATCGTCGCATCCGACCGCCCGTAGATCACCGCGCCACCACGCGGCGTGATTTTCACCCAGTCGCCGTGCCGCCAGACACCGGGGTACATGCTAAAGTAGCTATCGTGGTAGCGTTCGTTCTGCGGGTCGTTCCAGAAGAACAACGGCATAGATGGCATAGGTTGCGTCACGACGAACTCGCCCACCTCATCAATGCGGCTTGTGCCGTCCGGGTCATAGGCTTCGACGCGGCACCCAAGGTGGCGACACTGGATTTCGCCACTGTAGATCGGCTGCAAGATCGTGCCCCCGACAAAGCCCGTACACACATCGGTGCCGCCACTAAACGAAATGAGCATCATGTCAGACCGCACCCGCTCATAGACCCACTGGAAGCCCTCCGGTGGCAGCGGCGAAGCCGTCGAGCCAACGCCGCGCAGTGCCGACAGATCGTACTGGGTGCCCGGCGCAAGATCGTCCTTCAAGCATGCCGTCAGGAAGCCCGCACTGGTGCCGAAGAAGCTCATGCGCGTCTCCTCAGCAAATTGCCACAGGCGGTTGAGATCGGGGTAGTTGGGGCTACCGTCATACAGCAGAATCGTACAGCCCACCAGCAAGCCGCCCACCAGAAAGTTCCACATCATCCAACCTGTGGTGGTATACCAAAAGAAACGGTCGCCTGCCCGCAAATCGAACTGGAGGTTAATACTCTTCATGTGTTCGAGCAGAATGCCACCGTGCCCCTGCACAATTGGCTTGGGCAAGCCAGTGGTGCCCGACGAGTACAACACCCAGAGCGGCTGGTCAAACGGCACGGGCGTAAACGTGAGGTCAGCCGCGCGATCAGCCAGCAGGTCAGCCCACAGCAGCATGCCGTCGTCACCAGCCGGAGCGGTCGTATCGAGGTAGGGTATCAGCACTGTTTGCTGCAAACTGGGGAGTTCGCGGCGCAGGTTGGCGATTGCGGGGCGGCGGTCGTAGCTCTTGCCACCATAACGGTAGCCGTCCACTACCACCAAGATTTTCGGCTCGATCTGCTTGAAGCGGTCAATCACGCTTGGCTCGCCAAAGTCGGGCGAACAACTCGACCAGATCGCGCCAATGCTGGCACACGCCAGAAACGTAATAACTGCCTGCGGAATGTTGGGGATATACGCCGCCACCCGGTCGCCGGGTTGCACCCCCAGCCGCCGCAAACCCGCCGCTGCCGCCGCGACCTGTACGCGCAGGTCTGCCCACGACATGGCGTGCAACTCGCTGGCTTCATTCGCATAGAGCATGGCAGGCTGGTCATCGGTGGCGTGCCGGAAGACATGCTCCGCATAATTGAGCATCGCGCCGGGAAACCAGCGCGCACCCGGCATGGTGGCATCGGCGAGTACCGCCGTGTACGGGCTGTGCGCGGTAATGGCATAGAACCGCCAGATCGACTCCCAGAATGCCGCAACATCGGTGGTAGACCACTCCCACAGGTCGGCGTAGGTCGTGAACGCCTTGCCGTGGTTGTCATTGAGCCACTGCATGTAGCGGCGGATCACACTTGCCGCTTGCTGGGCTGGCGTGGGTTGCCAGAGTAATGTTCCTTCGGCTACACGTTGCATCGCTGTTTTCTCCCGTTCCATTATGAAACCCTTTCACCACAAACGTATCCACTCTCAACGCACAGTCGCCGTTGCTGGCATCGGTGACGTGGGTGTGGTGCAACATACGCACTCGTGCAAACGTGGTACTGCTGTTGCTACTGTACCCCGTGCATCAGCAAGCGTCAAATGGCACGCAGAGCACCACACCCCACACGTCGGCGGGGGCGACCGCTCCGACCGCCCACAGCAACCGCCCCCGGCAATCACCACCCACCACACACCCGGTGTAGTCAGCCGGGCACGGCGGTAGCCTATCCGCGCATCCCTCAATCTGTCCGCGCATCCCTCAATCTGTCCGCGCATCCCTCAATCTGTCCGTGCATCCGTCAATCTGTCCATGCAACAGGTAAAAAATCTGTGCGATAGGTGCATTGTAGCGACTAGAAGCTATAGTGTATACTGAAACGTATCCGTGTTTCTTGCGCCGATCCCGCTTGCACAAGGCGATTGTGAATGGTGCTACAATATGGTGGTCATCAGGTGGCGTGCTCACCCTCACGACCCACCCGAAGATGATGTTTGCGCCGGGTACTTGTTACCCTGTACAGAGAGGTACATTACCAGAAACAACAGGAGGAATTGACATGCCAGAACGAGTCTCGAGATCACCGAAAGATCTAAATGATCTGGGCATTGACAGCCCGCGTACCGAATGGTGGAACCTCACATCAGCGTCGCTGGTGGAAAGCGCGATCCGCCATCACGAAGGCATGCTGGCACACATGGGACCGCTCGTCGTTCGCACAGGCAAAAACACTGGACGCTCCCCTAACGACAAGTACATTGTGCGCGACCCCGAAAGCGAACCGCACATCTGGTGGGGCAAAATCAACAAACCCATGGAGCCAGAAACGTTCGATGCACTGATGGACCGGGCAGTTGCCTACACCGCCGGGTTGAACCTGTATGTGCAGGAGTGCTTTGCCGGGGCTGACCCACGGCACCGGCTGAAGGTACGGGTTGTCACCGAAATTGCATGGCATAGTCTGTTCGTCCGCAATATGTTCTTGCGCCCCACCGATGAAGAACTCGCCGAGTTTGGCGACCCAGACTTCACGGTGCTGTGTCTGCCACGCTACTTCGCCGACCCCAAACGCGATGGTACGCGCAGTGAAGTGGTGGTTGCCCTCAACCTCGCGCGGCGCATTGTCCTGATCCTTGGGACGCAATATGCCGGGGAGATCAAGAAATCCATCTTCAGTGTGCTCAACTACCTGCTCCCCTTCAAAGGCGTGTTCCCTATGCATGCGTCGGCGAACACCGGCAACGACAGCACCCAGACGGCGATCTTCTTTGGCTTGAGCGGTACCGGCAAAACAACCCTCTCGGCTGATACCGACCGCAGGCTGATCGGCGACGATGAACACGGCTGGAGTGAAAACGGTATCTTCAACTTTGAAGGCGGTTGCTACGCCAAGATTATCAACCTCTCGCCACTCAAAGAACCTACCATCTATTCGGCAACACGCAAGTTTGGCACCATTCTCGAAAATATCGTGCTGGACACCAGCGGTCGCCGCCCCGACCTGACCGACATTAGTATTACGGAAAACACCCGTGCATCCTACCCGACTGGGCACATCCCGAATGCGGAGCCAAGTGGGATGGCAGGGCACCCCAACACAATCATCATGCTAACGGCAGATGCTTTCGGGGTGCTGCCCCCCATCAGCCGCCTGAACCCTGCCCAAGCAATGTATCACTTCCTGTCGGGCTACACGGCAAAGGTCGCGGGCACCGAGTACGGGGTCATTGAGCCTCAGGCGACCTTCTCGACCTGCTTCGCCGCACCGTTCATCCCCCTCCACCCGGTACGCTACGCCCAGATGCTGCGCGACCGTATGCAAGAGCACGGCACCGAGGTATGGCTGGTCAATACGGGCTGGACAGGCGGCGCCTATGGTGTGGGGCATCGGCAGCCACTCGAATACACGCGCCGGATGGTCAATGCTGCCATTGAGGGAGCACTCGCCAAAGTGGAAACCATCCCCGACCCGGTCTTTGGTGTCCAAGTGCCGCAGTCGTGCCCCGGCGTACCCGATGAGGTACTGCAACAGCGTGACACATGGGCAGACCCGAAAGCCTACGACGAGCAAGCCCAGAAACTTGCCCGCATGTTTGTGCAGAACTTCGAGCAGTTCGAAGACCACGTGGATGCTGAAGTACTGGCGGCGGGTCCAACAGTCAGTGCCAGCGCAGTCGTCGAAGGGTAGGCACGTCCCCCCGTGTTGCCCATGTCCCCCGTGCCCTCAAACGGTATGCGCTATCGTTTGGGGGCACTCTTCCGTACACTACCCAGCATACATGTTCATCACACCGTTCAGGTCAGCACAGCGATTTTTGCATAGCCGAGGGTGCGTAGTGCGTTGAGCAGTGCCGCCAATGACACACTCTCGTCGTGCCGTACCTCCACCGCGTTATCCGGCAGGGTGGTCTGTACCTGCACCACACCGGGGATGCTGGACAGCGCAGACTCCACCGACTTGCAACGTTCCGGCGTATTCATCAGTTCAATCTGTAGGCGGGTAACAGTCATGGCTTGGCATCCTCCTATGGCTCTTGCGATGGCTCTTGCGGCGGCTCTCGCGGCGGCTCTTGCACGAGATACGTTGTGTACAGGTCGCGGTAGCGCACGTTCCAGTTGGGGCGGCTGGTCAGTTCGGCAAGCAACCGTGCCTGCCGTTCGTTATCCAACAGCATGGCATCGGGCTGGTACTGCTGCAACAGTTCATCCACACGACGACCATTGCTCAGGTCAATGTAATCAAGCCACTGCCGCACCGGGTAAAACTCGAAACGCGGGTCTATGAACACGGGCTGTTCCCGGTCTGCCCATGTCAGGTACGACCCGTAGCCCAAGTCGTGGAACAGGCGGTGGGGTGCGCTCCGTTCGGCTTGCATCGCTGCCACCGCTGCCACGGGGGTGTCCGTCGAGACGAGCGGGCGCAGGGTGGGCGGCAACGGCAAGAGCGGCTTGATCCACGGCAAGGTGAGCAGAAAGAACAGCCCGACCAGCCCGATCAGCACCGCATTGAAGGCGGGTTGCCCCTGAAAGCGGCGTGTCTCGCGCTGACTGACCGGCATAATGCTTGCCGCCTGCACCACCAGCAGGGGTGTAACCACCAGTACAAACCAGATAATGCTCCGTTCGGCTTGCAACGCCTGCCAGAAGAACGCCCCCGCCATCAGCATGTCCACCGCATCGGGGGGACGACGGGCGTATGCCAGCACCGCCACCAACCCCATCACGAAGATGAAGAAGGTCGCACCCGTAAAGGTACTCCGCACGGGCGGTGCCCATTCTTGCACAAGGTTGCTCATTGGGAAAGACAGGATACCCCGCACATAGTCAATGATGCCGATGCCGAGCGGACTCAGGAACACGGCACCCGCCGTCACGGTACCCCACGCCACCAAGTGCCAGAGCGGTGGGGCGGTGGGGTGGCGGGCACCCACCGGGAACTTCAGTGCCTCGCCCACCAAGGTTAGCGCGATCAGGACTGCCCCCAACACAAACGAGCCGTGTATATTCACCCACACCACCATGAGAAGCGGCAACAGCCACAGCCACCCGCCCCGTTGCCCCTCGCGCCAGCGTGTGAGCACCACGAGGTAAGCGACGAACAACGGCATGGCGTAGGTCTGGGGGCGCACTGACCAGTTGTCGAACGACACGAACAGTGTCAGCAGCAGCAGCACGATGCTCAGGCGTAGCGCACCACTGCGCTGCACGACCAGCCACAGCAGCATGCCATAGGTCAGCATGAGGAGCAACCCGTGCAAGAACAGCACGAGCGGCATACCGCCTAGCGAGTGAACGCCGTACAGATAGACCTGTGCCAACCACGGCTGGTTCACGAACGCCGCCGCCGGTTGGGTGTACGAAAACGGATCACTGGTGGGGATGCTGCCCTGCTCGACGATAATGCGCCCCATCGCGGCGTGCCACCACAGGTCGTGCGGGAGTGCGGGCAGCAGCATCGCCCGTGCGCCTACCAGCAGCAGGGTTGCCAGCACATACACATCGTCAAGGGTTGGGCGGTTGGGCAATACCTTCACGGTTATTCCTTTACATCGGCG
>CAZNQP010000001.1:0-26640 GCA_964575355.1 uncultured Chloroflexaceae bacterium | reverse complement strand
GCATCGGTACGACGTTCGGCAGTGCGGTCACGTCCCACCTGACCAGTAGTGGTGGCGCGTTCGCTCTGCTTTAAAGTACCATACATCGCACGCCTCTGCCATCGTGCCGCACTGCACAAACATGGGCTGTGCTCGCTGTTGTTCACGAAACTATAACGCAAAGGAAAGAAGCTACAATGTTTCGTCATGACCCGCAATGGTACAATAGGGTGCTAGCACGTAACGTGCCCGTGTGTATGTCATACCTTCCACACAAGCAGGCTTATTAGATGAAGACTATTCGACGATACAGCATATGATAAAACATTCTTATATGGACACGCGGTTGACTGAAATCCTAGAGCACCTTAATGCACTCAAGCAGCAAGTGGCGACGCTCCGCGAAGAAAACACGCGCCTGCGTGCCCGTGAAAACCTGCGACCACTGCACCGTGACCTGTACCACCGCCTCTTCCATACGACAAGCGATGCGATCATTCTCTTCGATGAGCACGGTTGTGTAGGCGAGTGGAACGACGGCGCAACGCTCCTCACCGGGCTTGACCGCGCTACCGTCATGGGTGTGCCACGCTGGGAGCTACTCAGCCGCCTGACCCCTGCCGAACACAAGACCGCCCACACTGACAGCGTGCTCCGCCGCGCCGCCAACACCCTGCTGGCAAGCCTCACGCACGACCCCGACCTGCACAGTGCCGCGCTGACGCTGTACCACGAAATTGAACGCCCAGACGGCACGCATCGCTCGTTCTCCGAGCATCTGGTACCGATCACGCACGATGGACAGACCGTCATTGTCAGTATCAGCCGCGACCTAACCGACCGTGACCAGCATAACGAAGCCTATCGCCGTCTGGTAGATAATGCGCTGCACATTCTCGCTATCGTGCAGTGGGAACAGCTTGTCTTCATCAACGCAACAGCAGCGGCTATCACGGGGTATGACCCCGCGACGCTCCAGTCAATGAGCCTTGGCACGCTCCTTGACATTATTCACGCGGACGACCGCGCAGTCGTCGCCCAGCACATCCACGCCGCCCAGACTGGCAACGAAGCGACTGCTATCACGTATCGGCTGCATCACCGCGATGGGACGGTACGCTGGATGCAAGGTATGATTGTACCGGGATGGTATCGGGGGCAACCTGCGGTACAGATGACGTGCATGGATATTACCGAACGCCGCACCGCCGAACTTGCCCTCCGTGCCGGTGAAGCAGCCTTCCGTGCCATGTTCGAGCAAAGCCGCGCGGTCAAGCTCCTGATAGACCCCCAGACGGGTGCCATCGTAGATGCCAACCACGCCGCGACCATCTTCTATGGCTACCCCTACGAAAGACTGCTCCAGATGCGTATCAGTGACATCAACACCCTGACCAAAGAGCAAGTCCACATCGAGATGGAGCGTGCCCAGAATGAACAACGTTCGTACTTCCTGTTTCAGCACTGCCTCGCATCAGGGAGGGTGTGTGATGTCGAGGTCTACTCGCAGCCACTCGAAATTGGGGGGCGTACCCTCCTCTTCTCGATTGTCCACGATGTGACCCGCTATCGCACCACGGAACGCGTGCTTCAGGCAACCAACAAACTGTTACACGAGCAGGTCATCCGTGACCCACTGACGACCCTGTACAACCGCCGCTATCTGGATGAGACCCTGCCGCACGAACTCCAGCGTGCCCGCCGTCATCACCTACCAGTTGCAGTGCTCATGTTCGATATAGACTACTTCAAGCGGTTCAACGACACCTATGGGCACGATGCAGGCGATGCACTGCTTCGCGCCGTTGGCACCTTTTTACGCACCCACACACACGGTGACGATATTGTGTGCCGCTACGGGGGCGAAGAGTTCATCATCGTGCTGCCGGGCATTGGCGAGCAGCACATCATGCAGCGCGCCGAGGAACTGCGCCTTGGCATCGAGCAACTGCGCGTAACACACGCCGGGCAGCCACTTGCCACGGTGACCATCTCTATTGGCGCGGCACTCTACCCAGACCACGCCCACACGGCTGACGGGTTGATCAAGTGTGCCGACACTGCCCTCTACGCCGCCAAAGCCGCCGGGCGGAATTGCGTGGTGCTGGCATCGCCCCCGCACACCACCGGACTGCCCTGCTAAACCAACCCCCCCGGAGTGTGCTACTATACAGCCGTGATGAACGCAACCCACGCCCAGCCCCCGGCATCGCCACGCCGCGCCTGCGTCGTGCGGCTCCGGCTGCTCGAAGCCGTCCTGATCGTGCTGGCAGTGCTGGGCGGGTGGTACGCCTACCAAGCCCCCCTAGGGGTACACCAGTCGCTCATCCATGGGTACAGCCCGCTCCAACTGCTTGATGTGTACCCCGCCGAACGGCTCAGCAACAGCGACTATGGTTGGCAACGCTGGACGCGCCTTACCTCGTCGCTGATAGTACCTGCGGTTGGCAGCCGCGACAGTGTGCTGCGCCTGCGCTTCTATGGTGGCAACGACCCGACCCGCACACTCGATGTACACGCTCGTGGCGACCATCTCGCCACGGTGCCCCTCCGCACGGCGTGGCAAGACATTTGGGTACGTGTCCCTGCTGCGGCAACCGACCCGTGGAGCGGCGACCTGATCCTCGACCTCAGTACCACCGCCCTGCCCAACCCCACCGACCGCCGCGAGCTAGGGATTGCCCTCTACGAGGTACAGGTCATTGCCACCCCATCGCCCGTACAGCCGCCACTCGTTGCGCTCCTGCAACTCGCCGCACTCGCGCTTGCCGCCCAATGGAGTTTGCGGCTAGCAGGCGTGCGGGCAATCCCCGCCACCCTCGCCGCAGCCGGGCTGTTGGTTGCCGTGCTGGTGCTGGTTGCGGGCTGGCTCGCCCCCTTCGGACCCAACCACCTGCATGGCTTGACTGCCGTGAATGCGCTGACCAGCACGGCACTCTTGACGTTGCTTCTTGCGGCGGGACTCCGCTGGCTCACCCACCCATGGCAGAGCGTGCCCGCACGCCGCGCCGTGGTTGCGCTACGCACGGCGGTGTTACTGCTGTTTGCGCTGCGGCTGGCTGGCATGCTGCACCCCGACTTTGCCCACGTAGACCACCACCTACGCGCCAACCAGTTGGTGCAGATTGCGGGCGGCAATGAGCAGGCAGTGCGCGCTGTGCTCGAACAGCAATTTGCGTGGGGCACCCGTGAACCTGTACCATACTCGCTGGTATCGTACTATTTGCTGGTGCCCCTCGCGTGGCTCTTCGATGGCAACCCGACGTGGCTTGCCAGCAACAATGCGCTGCTGCTGTCCATCAAGGTCACGGTGTCGCTCCTCGATGCGAGTATCCCCCTACTGTTATGGGCGGTGCTACGCGGTAGCCCGTGGCAGTGGCACGCGGCAGCGTGGGCGGGGCTGTGCTACGCAGCATTGCCGGTGGGTTACCTCTTCTTTCACGATGGCAGTTTCCCCACCACCATTGGTGTCTGGACAATGTGGCTTGCGCTGGCAGCGGTGCGCCACGTCACGCTCCACCCCGCCCACCCCACAACGCACCCCACCGTGCGAGCGTTGCCGTGGCTGGGGGTGGCACTGCTCATCGCGCTGGCACTTGCCGCCTATATCACCCACCTCGTCTTTGTTCCGGTGCTGGTGGGGGGGCTATGCCTGAGCCTGTTTGCCTTTGGCACCCGCACGCAACGGGGCATAGCAGGCTGGCTGGTGGCGGCGAGTGTGATTGCGGCGTTCGTCGCGTGGCTCGTAGAATACCTCCCCTACACACTGCCGGTTATGCAGCGCACCATCCCGGCGTTCATCGCCATTTTGCAAGACGAAGGGGCGATTATTGCCGACACCGCCACGGTGTACGGGTCGCCCCCGAAGACGCTGGCACAACACCTGATAGCCCACTTCCGGGTACTCCCTGTGGTGCTAGCCAGTGTTGCACTGGTGCGCCTGCTGCGCGACTGGCGGGGCGCGTTCATCACCCACATTGGCGTAGCATGGGCACTGTTCCTCATCATCACGCAGTTCACCGACGGTCTTTTTAGCCTGTGGGACAAGCACATGTACTTCGCCGCCCCCGCAGTTGCGCTGTTTGCGGGGCTGGCTCTGGCGTGGCTCGCGCAGCGTGGCACAGCTGGTCGCGTCGTCGGGGGGGCAGTGCTGGCACTGCTGTTTGCTAGCAGCCTGCTGGCGTGGAGCATGCGCGTCTTCTGGTTCGAGGTGCCGTTACTGGCGTTCTAATACTGGCGTTCCAATACTGGTGTTCTCGTCTGTGCTAGTTCGTGCGTCGCCACACCTCGCTCTGCTCGTTGCCGAAGGTGCGCTGCCAGCCATCCAGCGTCGGCATGGTGTCAGCAAGGCGCGGTTGCAGTTCGGTGTCGAGCATCACACACGCAATGTCGTATGCGTCGAGCAGTTCGCGGGCTGGTGCGCCGCCCCGTGTTATGTCAATATAATCCCCCCAGATCGTCAGGGGGTATAGCTCGAAGCGCGGGTCAACAAAGACTGGCGCGGTGGTGCCCAACTCCCAGATCAGATACGAACCATAGCCGTTTTCGTTGAAGAGGTTGCCCGTACACGGCTGCTCACGTAGGTGATCGGTAGCAGCAACCGGTGTCGTATTGCTGAAGAGGAGCGGCGCATCTGGCACTGGCGCAAACTGCTCGGTGTACGTCGCGGGCAACGGCAACAGCGGCTTGAGCCACGGCTGCACCGCCACCAGCAGGAGCAGCATTACCACGGCGAGCACTGCATTGATGACCGGGTTGCCACGGGGACGGCGCGGCGCGGCGCGGGCACCCTGCACCGCCGCCGCCGCACGCGGGGCAACCAGCACGCCCACCAAAATGGGCATAGCGATCATGCCATACCACATCACGTAGCGCACCCCATTGAACGCCATCCAGCCGAAGCCACACACCAGCAGCACATCGGTGATAGTCGGACGGCGGCGACCAAACGCAAATGCCGCCAGCATCAAGAGCACCGACAGAATGAAGAAAAAGCCGGGGAAGCTCTCCGGGTTGGGAGGCTGCCATTCCGTCACAAGACTCTGGCTCGGTGCGTCAGTGAGGAGGTCAAGCACGTAGCCAAACACCCCGCCCCCTAGTGGATTGACCACCGTTGCCACGATCATACCTGCCCCAGCATAGTACAGTGGCTTCAGGCGTTGCCACGACAGCGCATAGGGCTGGCGCAGCACACGACGCAGGGTCTCGCCCACAACATACGCCCCCATCATCAAGATGCCCAGCATAAAGCCACCGTGCGCGTTGACCCAGAATGTCATCTGGAGCGGCAAAACCACCAACCAGCGCGGCGACAGGCGGGTGCTGGCATAGCTACTCAGCACGACCATCTGCACGGCAAAGGGTATCCACGACCAGTTCTGGGTGCGCGTCGTCCAGTTGTTGATCGCCATCAGGGCGGCGAGGATGACCGCCGCACTTGCCAGTTGCCACGAGCCAGTCCGGAGCCGGGCATCGAGCACGACCAGTGCATAGGCGACTAACCCCAGCATGTTGCGCGTGAAGACGGTCAGGTTCCAACCGCCAAGCTGGTAGGTGAGGGAGTAGAGCAATTCGCCCAGCCAGCTCTGGTAGACAAACGGCGCGTCGGCGGGGACTGTCCAAGCAAATATATTGGTCGTTGGTATCTGTCCGGTCGTGGCGATCAGTTCGCCAATCTTGACGTGCCACCAGAAGTCATTCGGCACCGTGCGCGTCAAGCTCAGGATCAAGCCAACTGCCGCCAACGCCACCACTGCCCAGAGGTGCGCCAACGTCAAGCCACGCCATGCCACTTGTTGGGCGGGCGTAGCCGCTCCTGCCGGTTGGTCGGTTTCTGTCATGCTGGTCGGTTTCTACCGTAAGGATAAAACCAGTACTTTTTCATTGGTTCTGCGTCTATCACAAACCACCCACAGCCGTTATAATAAAGCCACGAACGACTCGTGCCGTGGTACGCAACCCGCTCTATCATACCATGCGTGCTGTCTTGCCACACGATAGGAACAGCGAATGACAGCAGTCATCACCAACTCACCGATTGCCCCACCGTTGCCGGTCTCGGTAGCGGGGTGTGACAGCGTGGTTGTGGTACCCACCTACAACGAAGCGCATACGATAGGTGCCCTGATCGAGCAGGTCATGCAATACCCGCAGTTTCGTGTGCTCGTCGTTGACGACAACTCGCCGGACGGCACGGGGGCACTGGTGCGTTCACTTGTCGCCGAAGAACCACGGGTGGGCTTATTGCCACGGGCGGGCAAACAGGGACTCGGCACAGCGTACCGCGACGGGTTCCGGCGTGCGCTCACCACCGATGCCGCCTTCATCCTTGAGATGGATGCCGACTTCTCGCACGACCCGGTCTATCTGCCGCGCCTGCGTGAAGCCGCGCACCGCTACTATGATCTGGTGTTGGGATCGCGTTATGTACCGGGCGGCGGTACGACCGACTGGGGGCGTGTCCGGCGGTTGATCAGCCAAGGCGGTAACACCTATGCGCGTATCATTCTGGGCTTGCCGCTCGCCGATAGTACCGGTGGCTTCCGTTGCTATCGCCGCACTGTCCTCGAAACCCTCGACTTGAGGAGCATACGCTCGAATGGCTATGCATTTCAAATTGAGATGGCATACCGGACGTGGCAGGCAGGGTTTCGGATCGGCGAACTCCCAATTATCTTTCCGGATCGCCGTGTCGGACAGTCGAAAATGTCACGGAAGATTGTTTTGGAAGCTTTGATCAATGTCTGGCTGCTGCGCCTGAGCAAAGCAGCCCCGCGCCGCCAA
The DNA here is from genome assembly GCA_964575355.1 of uncultured Chloroflexaceae bacterium. GTDB lineage: Bacteria > Chloroflexota > Chloroflexia > Chloroflexales > Chloroflexaceae > CAZNQP01. The sequence continues at coordinate 19,878 of CAZNQP010000001.1, read as the reverse complement.
TGCAACCCAGACCACCATGAAACCTAGCCCGATTGGCGGTCGTACTGAGCTATAGAACGAGCGAGACCGGAGCGTGACAGGCGCAGTGCCAGCATCGAGCCAGCATCGAGCCAGCATCGAGCCAGCATCGAGCCAGCATCGAGAGGACGACGACGGACAGCGCACGGCACGGCATAGTGGAGGCAGCAATGTCAGCACAGGAAATGAACGAACGGCTTGATAGCCTGCGAGGAACCTACCGCGAGCAGCAACAGCGGCTGCACCGTGAACTCAACGAGATCGAGGTCTTGATGCGTCAAGGCGCGATGGACATCGAGAAACTGGCGCAGCGTGAGCTGACCGTCTCGAACCGTGTGCGCGACCTTGAAGTAAACCTCGAAAAGTATAGCAAAGCCGAAATCAAAAACTTCTTCGCTGCCGCGCAAGAAGTGCAGATGCGCCTGCAACTGATGCGTGCCCAGATGGAACAGTTGAAAGCACGGCAGGAAGCGATGCGGACCCAGCAGAACCAGCTCTCCGAAGTTATCGAGATGCTGAACGACCTGATCGGCAGTGGTGGCACCAGTGGGGGGGACGCAATCATGGATGGCGTGAGCAGTGATACCCTCGTGGCGAACATCATGCAGGCGCACGAGAACGAACTGCTGCGGATTTCGCTGCAACTGCACGACGGACCGGTACAGGTGATGAGTAACCTCGTGTTGCGGGCTGAAATCTGCCAGCGCATGCTTGACCGCGATGTGGAGCAGTCACGCTCAGAATTGGCAAGCCTCAAGACCGCCATCACGAATGCCCTGCAACAAGGGCGCGGGCTGATCTTCGACCTGCGCCCCATGACCCTCGATGACCTCGGGTTGGTGCCGACGATCCGCCGCTATGCAACCCAGATCAGCGAACGGGCAAAATTAGATGTGGATGTGCTGGTACAGAACTTCGAAACACGCCTGCCTAATCACTACGAGGTAGCCGTTTTCCGCTTTATTCAAGAGGCGATGAAGAATGTGGAAAAACATTCGCAAGCAACCCAAGCGCGTATTTTCCTCTCAACGTTTGAGGACACACTACAAATTGTCGTAGAAGATGACGGCGTTGGGTTTCACGTTGAAGAAGCTATCGAGACAAACAACCGGCGGCGCAGTATGGGCATCGCCAGTATGCGCCAGCGCATCGAAGTCATGCTACGGGGCGAGTTTGGGATCGAAAGCACGATAGGACAGGGGACGCGCGTAGCGGCAACCATTCCCCTCACGTAGTTTGCCCAATGTCCTAGCCAATGTCCTAGTAGGGTTCTATCAGAATCCTGTCAGGTACTACTCCAAGAGGGGACTTTTAGACTGCTTGCACACCGACCAACCCATTGCTATACTGTAATCAGTCGGATAACCGACAACGTAATCTAATCAAGAAGTAATGGGAGGTCACAATGATTCGCAGCTTTTTTGCTAAGGAAGAAGGACAGGGTCTGGTAGAGTACGCACTTATCCTCGTACTGATCGCCATCGTCGTCATCGGCGTTCTGACGTTCTTGGGTGCCCAAGCCAGCGCAACCTTCAGTACAATCGGTAGCGCGCTCGAGTAGTCTGGTTTCCGAGGCGCACAGTGCCTCACGTGAGCGAAAGGGGACCACTGCACTGTGCAGTGGTCTTCTTGATATCAGGAGCGCGGTGCCCTTGGGAAACGCAACAAGGGAAACGCAACGACACACGGGAAGGAGCCGACGCATGTTACGTAGCTTCTTTGCCTGTGCAGACGTAGAGGGTCAAGGCTTGATCGAGTACGGGTTGCTGCTCGTCCTTATGGCGGTAGCTATCGTTGGAGCATTAACGTTTGTTGGGTTGCAGATCAGTGAAAACCTGTACGACCCGATCAAGAGCGGTATTGACGGCACCTAAGCCCCTACAGCAGCACAACTGGTAAAGTTCCGCGGTGAACTAATCACACACGGCGACTGCGGATGAACCCCGGTCGCCGTTGTCGTGCACCCGTGCCCGTAGGCACAACCATAGCGCAAGTGGAATGCCGCTACGGGTTCTTCGGGGTCAGGGCATCAGTTCTTCAAGTGCTTCCTGTGCGGCGTTGCTCCGCGTTGCATCGTTACTGTTGACGAGCCGCCGTAGCACCCGCGTGCTGTGCTCGCCGCCGACCTGCCCCAACGCCCAGATCGCGGCAAGCGACACATCGGTGTCGTTGTCATCCACGAGGGGCAGCAAGGCTTCGAGGAGCGGCTCGCCGTCCTCGGCAAGCTCACCGACTGCCTGAGCAGCCACAAAACGCAGGCGCGGGTGGTCGCTCCGTAACTCGTGCTCAAGCAACGGAAACCATGCGTCATTCATGGTGCGCCCCATCGCAACCACGGCACTTTCGCGCATACTGAGGTCGGTTTCCTCGTAAGAAGCAGCAATGATGTCGTGGACGCGCGGCTCGCCTGAGAGGTAGCCCAACCCTTCGACAGCACACCGCCGCGTCGCCAATGGACGCGCCGTGTCGCTTGCCGTTGCCAGCAACAGGGCTTGCAGGTCGGTACGCGCGGCAGGCGGCAACTCGCCCAACTCGGCGTGATAGGCGAACTGCCCCAACACCGTCAGGGCGGCGGCACACACCTCATTGCTCGGGTCATTCACGAGTGGTAACACTTGCCGCATAGTGCTTGCACGGTCATCGTCCCACAAGCCGTGCAGGGCGGTGAGACGCACATCGCTATCATCGTCGGTGAGCGCGCGCACGAAGAGGTCACGAAAATCAAGGTCAACGTTATCTTCGGCGAGTGTGATCATCGTATGCAGAATGCTTTGGCGGCGGCTCGGCGACAGCCGCGCAAACACGCCATGCCATTCGGTAAGTTGCGCTGGCGACAGGTTGGCAAAACTCCGTAGCCCAGCACTTTGGATCGGGCTGTCTTCGTCGGCGAGTACGCGCAACTGGTGGGCAAAGCTGGCAATGCCACCAGTGGGGTTGCCAAACTGATCCACATCACTCATCGCTGTTGTCATCCTCCAACAAGGGTTCGTCCGCGTCATCCGCTTCGTCTGGCATGTTGAGCGGTGCTGCAAACACATACACACCCGGCTCGTCGGCGGGTTGGACATACTGGTTGTCATTGAGCAGTGCCGTGATATACGGCAACGAGGCGGGGCGCAGCACGTTAAAGCCGGTGTAGACGGTCTGTTCAGTGATACGGTAGGCTGGTTCACTCGCAGTCCCGACTGCTTCGCCGAGCGTCTCGATGACGTGCCGCAGCACCGTGTTTGCCCGGCGGCGGTCACTCATGGGCAGTGCCTTCAGGTTGCGTATCTGGGGATAGCTCGCCTGATCGGGGCTGAGGGCAAGGTCAACCTGACAGTAATAGGTCACTTCCTCGAACACAAAGCGGTTTTTCTTCTCGTCGGGCACCAGCACATCGCGCGTCTGCCCGTCCGTGGTCTCATCATAAATGATGGTATAGACGTAAGGCTCTTCCGTGCGAGCAATCGTAATCAATGCCCCGGCGATCAAGAAGTCGTTGAAGAACAGATCGAAGCCTTGCATCCAACCCCCGCGACTGCCCACCGGGTAGCGTACTTCAACCAGCATTTCAGCAGCGGCATCTTGGGGCATCACGAACCGCAACACCGCCCGCCGCTGATCGTCAAGCAACGGCTGTGCGATCAGCGCGTTCAGGGCGGCAGTCAGCAGCACCACCCCATTCGCCCATTCGAAGAAGGACAACCGATGGGTGGCAAAGCCTTCTTCGACGATGGTGGCAACTGGACGCTCCTGTAAACTCTCATCATAGCCTTGCATCAGATATTCGGTAAACTGTGCTAGCTCGTTCGTCTTGACGTTGCGCGTGCCAATGTAGGGCAACGTTTTCAGCGACCACAGGTTTGCCCCAGCCACACCGACATACTCGAAGTCTTTTTCGCGTCCGAGGCGATAGTTGAGCGAAAAGCGCATGACTTCGTTTTCGCCGGGTTGCTGGTTGTACACATCCGCCTGAATAACCGTGTCGAGCAACGGCTCGTTTGCCGCGCTAATATCGTCGCGGATGCGCCCGAGGTCACGCTTCCCAAGGTTGATCAGGCGGTCTTCTGGCAGCACCATATTGCCAAACCGTACCATCTGGCGCAGCGGGTCTTTGTCAATGCCGTTCGCCAGTTCGGCTTGCAACACATCGCCGTGCTGTGCCAGAATATCTGCCACCTCGTGGCGCAGGTCTACCGGCACACCGCCCGCGACAACCACCACAGCCGGGCTGTCGGTGACAGCCGCAAACGACGTATCATCCACGGTCATCGGTTCAGCCGCAACGGATTCGCTGTCTGGCACAGTAGCGGTTGGCTCAGCGTCAACCGTCGGCACCGTAACAGCGTCATCGGCAATTTTCGGCGCGGTATCACTCGCACGCTGCCAGTAGTCTGAAATGTACACTGGCTCAACCGTGGTCAGTGTGGGGCGCGTGGTTGAAACCACCACGCTGATGTCATCAACTGGTAACGGATTCTCTGGCTCATGGAGCCGCTGGGCAAAGGTGTGCGAGGTATCTATTGGGAGCGGCTCCGGCACCCCACGACGTGTAGTGATGTAATAGGTTGCGTCCTCAATCTCTTCACGCCGAAACACCACATTGTTCAAGGCGATGGCTTCTTCGATGCTTGCCGCCATCGCGGCAGGCTCGCGGTTATGCTTCTCAGCGAGAAACGTTGTCAGGTTGGCAAGCGTCTGCCGAATGAGCGCGTCATCGGCATAGAACGAAGCCTGCAACACCATCAACTGAAAAATCTCGGCTACCAGTGCTTGCTGTTCGTCATTGCCCTGAAAAGTTGGCACAGTCATGCTTGTTCTGTCTCCCGTAACGCAATATCACGCAAGATTTCGAGATACTTCTGCAATACATCATCAAGCGTGCGTGGTACACCCTGCTCGCGAAGCCACTGCGCGAGTAGATCAAGTGCGGTTTCACCAAAAAGAATAGTTCGGGTTTCCATAGTGCTCCTGAGTCTCAACCGAGTACCACCGGGTACCACCCATAAGCGCAAGGTGTCGCGCCAGACACGTCATACGCCCACTTCGCTTGCTACGACCCATACAAACGCCCAGTGCATCAGATTGCGAATTATACCACCCGTTGCACGAGGTTGCAACCATTCTGTACGAACGAACGGTGCCTCAGTGTGAACGGTACCTCAGCGGGAACGGTCGGCGACTGCCCACAGCATTAGTGGCTGGCTGGGCACCGCACACCGCGATGCCCAGCCGTAGCTACCTCGTTAGTGGTACCCCTGCACGCCGCCGCCCCCCCTTCGCACGCGCCCCGCGTGGTACGAGCCGCCCCGCTAGTGGCATACCCAGCAGAGATCAGGTACAATGCTCGTGTCCGAGTTGGGAATAAGCAATACTCCAAGGAGGGTTAGCATGGCTGATGCACGCGACGAGATGGTCAAACTGGTACAAGAAAAAGCCGGGATTGATGCCACCCAAGCAGAGATGGCGGTTGCCGCAGTGGTTGGCTTCATGAAAGAAAAATTGCCGGAACCGCTGGCAAGCAACCTCGATACCGTCCTCAACCAAGACATTGACCCGGACATGATCAACAGTGTTATGGGGCAACTCGGCGGGCTGTTCGGCGGCGACAAGAAGTAGCCACACGCGCACCTGACCTGACCGCTACAGTCGTCCAGCGTCGCAGGGATAATGCAGCAGGTAGTCACACGCTACCTGCTTTTGTCTACCCTGCCCGCGCCCGTTGTGGGCACCGCCCTTACCCCCTTACCTCTACCCTGTGGGCATATGCACCAATACGTTTTCCAGCGCGTGCTGCGGGTTGACATTCTCACGCAGCAGTTGGGCAGTCTCGCCAATGCGCCGCAGAAACGCGGTAATCGCCGCGACCGAATACCGCCGCGCCGCCTGCTCCAGTTCGTGGCGACGGTCGGTATAGGTGATGTATTCGGGGCACCCCACCGCAACCAGAAAGACATCGTGCCACCAACTGCGCCATAGCTCTAGCCACTCGAAGACCTGCGCCTGTTGGCCGTTACGATATTCTTGGCTCCGTTCTTCTGCCCAGCGAAACGAGAGCACACGCGGTTGCTTTTGCAGTGCCAGCAGCATGTCCAGCCGCTCTTGGCGATGCAGCAGGGTATCGGGCTGTTGCGCCGTGGTAAGTGCCCAGCCAATCTGCCCGTTGCTCCACGCGGCAATCAGGCGTGCCTGTTCTGGCGAGATGCGTGTATGCTGCAACAACGACTTTTCGAGCAACGCACGCGGCGTGCGGCGCAACCGCAACACCTGACAGCGTGAGGTGATGGTGCCCAGCAAGCTATCACGGCTTGCCGTCAAGATGAGCGTCGCGTAGGGCGGTGGCTCTTCCAGTGTCTTGAGCATAGCGTTTGCCGCGCCGTCGCTCAGGGCTTCCGCATTCTGCAAGATAAACACGCGCCGCCGCCCTTCGTAGGGGCGTAGCGTGATGTCGCGCTGCCACTCACGCACCGTATCAATCTTCAACTCTTTCTGGCGGGCGGCTTCGTCCGGCTTCAGCCCAGTAGCCTGTGTAGCAAGGCTTGCAATACGAACATCGGGGTATATGCCGCGTTCGATGCGCTGACAGGTACGGCACACACGGCACGGCACGTCGGTGTCGTGCTCACAGTTGAGTGCTTGAGCCAGCCGCAACGCAAGGAGCGACTTGCCGATACCTTCAGGACCGAGCAACAGATAGGCGTGGGCATCGCGTCCGGCGGCAACACTCAGCCGCAAATACTCGACCGCCCAATCATGCCCGATCACACCCCAGCTATTCATTGCTCTCTCCTACCTGACCAAAAATTAAAACAGTATTTAATCCTCCTAAAGCGCACGCATTGATGAGGACGGTTTGCAGTGCCCCCGCACGAGCAGACCCAGTTACGTGGTCGAGGTCGCAATGTACGTCGGGGTGGCTCAGGTTGATCGTTGGCGGGATCAATTGGTGCCGGAGCGATAACAGTGCCGTGACAGCACCGATGGCTCCGGCGGCACCCACCGTGTGCCCGATCATTGACTTGGGCGCACTGACCGGCACCGCCGTCGCATACTCGTCGAACACCTGCTTGATCGCACGGGCTTCCGCTCTATCGCCCAAACGGGTACCCGCCGCGTGAGCACTGATGCAGTCAATCTGCTGCGGGTCAAGCCGCGCACGGTGCAGGGCAGCGTGCATGGCATCGGCAAGCCCATTACCGGCAGGCTCCGGCTGCATGACGTGGTAGGCATCGCTCGTCGAGCCAGAGCCGCGCAGTTCGCCATAGATCGTCGCGCCCCGTTCGCGGGCATACGACAGCCGCTCAAGCACGACCACGGCTGCCCCCTCTGCCAACACAAAGCCATCCCGCTCACGGTCAAAGGGACGTGCCGCGTGTGCCGGGTCGGTGTTGCGGGTGCTGAGGAGCCGCAACCGGGCAAGGCTGGCGATGGCGAGCCGCCCAATCGCGGCATCGCTGCCGCCCGCCAGCATAATGTCGGCATCGCCCCGCTGGATCACGGCGGCGGCTTCGGCAATCGCCTGCGCCCCGGCAACCCCCGCGGTGGCAATCGCACTGGTATAGCCCCGCAACCCCAGTTGCATAGCAACATGGCTGGCGGGCATTTGGGGCAACACCAACGGCAACAGCCACGGCGGGGTAGCCGATGCGCCCCCCGGTTGCCGTGCGTCAGCGGCAGTGGGGTGCGCTGCCAACGCAAGCCCGCTACTCCCGATGATGGTACCCACGCCATCGCTACTTGCCTCGCTGATGACCAGCCCGGCGTGCTCGACCGCAAGCTGGGCAGCAGCAACGGCAAACTGGCTGGTGCGCGTCATACGGCGGGCATCGCGGCGGGCGAGAAACTCGGTGGCAACAAAATTGGGCACCTGTCCGGCAATCTGGACGGGCAAATCGTGCAGGGTGGCATCGTGGATGCGCCCAATTGCGCTTTCGCCATAGATAACCCCCTGCCAGTAGGCTTCGATGCCAATACCGAAGGGCGTGATCAGCCCAATACCGGTTATGACAATGCGCTGGTCAGCGTCTTCGTCATCCAGCGGGTCGCGCAGGGGTTCGGCAAGCACGGCAACTTCACCGCTTGCTTCTGCTTCCAGCAGCACCTTTTCGAGCAGATGATCGATCTGGTCGGTGATTGCCGAGGAGCCGCCGCTGTCTGCGTGACTGTACGCAACCGCCCGCCCTGCGGCTGCGGGGCGGGCACCGCGCGTGTCGCGTGTGTGCCGTGCCGATGCCGAGTCTGGCTGTCGAGAGTCTGCCATTGGTTGCCCACTATCCTCTTGCTGAAACCTGATTATTGCATTATAGCATGCTGATACGACGACTGCACGTATAGCGACGCACGCGCCCCAAAAAAGCGAGGAACTCCCCGGAATGCCGCGCTCGGTGCGGGCAGGACGAAGGCGACCGGACGAAAGCGACAGCACGAAGGGGGCAGCACGAAGGTGACAGGGCGCACGCGACAGCACGAAGCACGCACCGCCCCCCACGAGCAGGGGGCGGTGCCGAAACATGTGGCGAGCCGTCAGAGGAGGACGAGCAGACGGGCGAGGTTGCGCCGATAGGTCACGCCGATCACGCGCTGCCAATTGTCGGGGACTGCCGATAGTAGCCCGTGCCGTTCGGCTTCGCGCCGCGCGAGGTACGCCGTGATACCGGGGCGGGTGGCATCGTCGGTCGGCAACGCACGGACATACACGGTGGCGACGGCGATATCTTGCAGTGTGCCAAGGTGCTCCTGCAACGCTTTCAGTGGCTTGAGGCACCGGGCTTGCTCTTGGTCGTCAAACACCATACCGAAGGTGTCGAGCACATAGCGTAGCCGCTTGCCCGCAATCCGTGCCATATGCAGCGTTTCTTCGGCTTCCGGCGCAAGCGGTGGGGTGGGGTCTACCAGCCGTTCATAGGCGCGTACCTCCTCGTAACGTCGCCACAGCATGCTACCCACCAGATCACGCACACGGGTTGCCGTATCCCACCCGTCGAGAGAGCCGACCAGCATACACGCCATCGTATGCTTAAACTGGGCGTAGCGCGGACTGGCAAGGTATGCCTGCATGGTGGCGCGGTGCTCGCGGCGTTCGCTGTTCACGCGCTGCACAATATAGTCTATGCCAGCGTGCTGTTCGTCGGTCATGTCGGCGTTGAGTGCGGCAAGTTGTTCGAGAAATACATCAGCATCGCGCACGGGACCGAGCGTGCGGGCCAGCCGTTGTAGCTCCTTCCGAAAGATACGGACATCATGTTCGGGCGCAACTGGGCTGAGCAGTTGCAACACTGCCCGCATCCGGCGCGTGTAGACGCGCATCTGGTGTACGCCCTCCGGGTCGCTCCCCTCTAGGGCAATCGGCTCATGCTCTATTAATGACTGGAAGGCACGCCGCAACAGTCGCTGCCCTGCCAACGCAACACTGTCGGTGGTCGCTACTAAGTCGTAGGGCAGGCGGTTATCCTCCGGCGTTGTCACCGGGTCATCAGAGTCATCGCTGTCATCATCGGCGGCAGGCGCATCGGTCAGTGCGTCCGGCATACTCTCCGGCAAGACTGCCGTTTCTGACGCAGGCGATGCCTGTGCTCCATCGGTCGTGGTTTCGGCACGCACCACAGTGGTGCCGTGCCCATTGCGTTCGCTGGCAGGCTGCGGCTGTGCCAGCACAATCGTCACCGGGAGATCGTCCACCTCATCCGTTACGGCGATCTTCACCGGGCGTTCGAGCACCGCCGCCAGCAACGAAGCACGCCGTTGTGCTCGCTTGGCGTTGGCAGCACTATGCTCGCCCGTCACCAGCAGCGTGATACCATCAGCCTGAATGTCCACACCACACAGCGAGGTACTCGCAGTCTGCGCGGCATCAAGCGCATCTGCGAGGCGGAGCATTGCCACAAGATGCTGCACCGCGCGGCGGGCTTTGGGGCGCAATGCGAGGAAAGCCGGCTCGGTGGCGGCATCGCTCCGCTTGCGTTGCAGCGCAATGACACTCGCAATCGCAACGCGCTCACGGTCGGGCAGGTCGCCAAGGGTGCTATCGAGCACAATATCGCGCCCGATCAAGTGCCAGTCGTCGCTGGCATAGGCTTTGCCAATGAAGCGCAGCAGGGCGGCGTGCAGCAGCACGGCTTGCCAGCGTGAGCGCAACCGGTGAACAGGCTGCAACGCATCGAACAGCACGGCGGCTTGTTCGGCACTGTGCCGTGCTGCTACTGTCTGGTGGGGGTACTGCGCGAGAAGTTGTTCCATCTGCATCGAGTTTCCTTTCGTGGGTCACGTCACACGGGGGGCGCGTGCGGGTCGCGCAAGGCAAGCCCGCGTTGCAACTTGGTACGGTTTTCCGGGCGCAGCTCAGTCTCGCCACTGAGGTGCTGCACCAGCGCAGAAAGGTCAGCAACAGTGCCGTCTGCGTGAAGTTCAATTTCCAACTCACAAAAGCCTTCGTGTGATTGACCGGCTTCAAGTGTGACCTGATCAAGACAGATTTCAGCAACTGCCTGCTGGTCACGGGTGGCGGTGATAATGTGGCGCGTTGTCCGAATGGTCACGAGCGGAACGAGGGGCGCACCCTGCAACAACTGGAGGGCACGCTCACGGGCAACGCCGTGAGTCCACGTCGCGGGGTTGGGGTTGGTTGCTGGCACTTCGTATTCTTCGCGGCGATGGATGCCATCCGCTACGCTCCCTTTACCCTTCAGCGTCGCCACGGTGTAGGTGTCGGTTACGCGAATACGCAGCGCAAACTGCTGCTGACCTAGCACGCGGTCGGCGGTGTCATAGTAGGTATTGACCTGCTTTTCGGGGGCAGGCGCGGGCGCAAGGGTGTAGACGCCAACCTGCCGCAGGGCGAGCAGGCGATCAAACACGCGACAATCGTCAATTGCGTATTTTGCTTCAATTTCCATCCAGCTACCATTCCTTTCGTGCCATGCGTCACTGACACCACGGATATTAAGATATGAAGTATACCACATCGGTATTGGTTTAGGTAGTAAAGAAACGGGGTGAACCTCCGCCGCTCTACCACGCTCGCGTGAGCAGGCGGCTACGCGCCCCCGTGTGCAAAACGCGAGGGCGCATAGAGGCAGACACACCCATGAGTCAAGTATTGGTTGTCTGTCACGGCTCAGAGCGACCGCTACCCGAACAGAATGCCCCCCAGCAACGGCGCAACGACCAGTAGCCCGGACAACCAGCGGCGTGGCACCGTGCCAACCTCAGGGCTACCGCGTGGGCGGTGCCATCGCCAGCAGTGCAGCGGCAATCGTGTGGGCAGCATCGCCAGAGCGCGTAGCAGCCGCACGCTGCTGCAACAGGCGGAGCCGTTCATCGTCGCTGACGAGGCTAGCAACTACACCGGGCACCATGTCAATTACACGCAGTTGCACGCCCGCACCAACCTGTACCACATAATCGGCGTTCCATTCTTCCTGTCCACGCAATGGGTCAATGAGCACCAACGGCACGCCTGCTGCGAGTGTTTCGGTCACAATCAAGCCGCCCGCCTTAGTGATCACAAGGTCGCTGGCAGCGATCAGTTCGTCGAGGTAGTCAATGAAGCCCAACACGGGCTTGACCGTGACGGCAGCAGTGCTGCTCACATGTTGAAACGCATCGTTCAGGTCAGCATTCCGACCGGCAAGCAAGATCAGGGTACCGTGCCAGTCGCTTTCGAGCATGCCCGTGACTATCTGCATCACCCGCGCGACCTGCAACCCGCTCCCGATCAATGTAACCACCGGGGCGGGCGCAAGTTCGTGTTTTGCCCGCAGCATATCGCGGTCTTGCTGGCTTGTCTCGCCAATCGCCGGGTCAACCGGAATGCCCACCAGCGTGATGCGCTCGGCTGGCACCCCCCGCTCAATGAGCATGCGCTGTGCGGTGTCGGAGGGTACAAAGTAGTGCGCGACCTCCGGACAGACCCAGTAGGTGTGTCCGGTATAGTCGGTCACGACGGCATACAGGGGCACGTCCAGCTTGCCGCGCTCGCTATACCAACTGAGGATGTGAAGCGGTAAGAAGTGCGTACAGACAATCATATCCGGGTTAAACTCACGGATCAGCTCATCAAGCTGGTGAACGCCAACACGGTCAAGCAACACGCGCAGGTTGTTAACCAGTTGGTTGTCGTTGTCGTCGGCAAGTTCGTAGATATACTCCCACAAGACCGGCACATTCTCCGACAATTCCCGATAAAACGTGCCGTAGAGTTGCCGATAGAGTGTCGCGCCATAGTCGAATGCATCGGCAGCATTCACCACCAACGCACTATCCTGTTGGTGCAATGCCACCTCTAGCGCATGGGCGGCACTCTCGTGTCCTTTGCCGTGCGCCGCCCCATAGAGAATTAAAATCCGTGTCATACTTACCCCCACTTATGTTAGTGTGCCTGTACCCAGATAGTGTGTTCCGTGCGGTCTGGGCTGTGCCAATAGTGCAAGCGTTGCTGTGCTGGCTGCCGCTCATACGTGCCGTCCGTAACCGCCACCGTATAGTCCGGTGCAAAGTGGAGTTGTGGGATAAATAGCTCGGTGGGCTGCTGAATGGTGGGGTCGTGTGTGAAGGTGTACATGAGGGTGCGTTGCCGCATATCGAAGCTGAGATGCTGCGGTGTCCCCGCCGTACGCAATGGATAGGGGCGCACGACTGCCCGCAACGCCCGCCCGCCGTCATCGAGCGTGCCCGTGCCGCGTTGTTGGTCGTGGCTGAAGATAGACATATCCTCGGTGTTCCAGCCATCGCCGCCCCGATTAGAGTTGTCAGCCGTATAGTTCCAGATAGTCGCGTTCAGCAGGTTAGCTTCGAGGGCACGGAAGCAGGTATCCAGTGCCCACTCTTGCAAGCCAAACAAGCGCAACGCATAGTTCAGTTTGAGTGGCATATTGAACGAGGTGCCGAACTCACCGATCAGCGTGGGTACGCCGTGCATCTGCTCATCACTCGCTCGCTTGATCGCGGCAAGTTGCTGCGTAAACAGGCGCAAAACGTTGTCGTAACCAAAAATCAGCCGCCCCTGCATAATGTCGGTGTTGACGAACGGCAAAAACACCCGCAGGAAAAGCGTCTGAATGTCGTACCAATGCGAGGCATTGACCATGCCTGTGGTGTCGCCGGGTGCCCAGTAGGGCATCTCAAGGCGCGGCACCTGCTCGACAAACAGCATACCCTCCGGCTCAACACTACGCACCTCGGCGGCAAACCGCTTGACGAACGGGCGCAGAAAGTCGCGCCCAAAGTCTACGCGATAGCTGCTGCCGTCGCGCCAGATATGGGTAAAATGGTGCGGGCGCAGCAAGCGCGGTGTACCATCGGGGGCAATGTCCCACACGTCATTGTCGTACCAGACACCGCGCTGCCCGGCTTGCCACACCCGCGAGCCTGCCGGATCGAAGTGGATACGACGCACCCGATGGAGACCACCGGGGCGCAAACCCCACACCTCGACTGTCTGTGGGTAGCCCGCCCCCAGCAACATGCCCTGAAACGGCGTAGGCGATACACCCAACCGCCGCGTATGCAGTTCTGGGTTCTGCGCCCACAGCCTGCGCCCGATAAAGCCTGTAGACGGCTCATTCATCGTGCCAAAGCCAACCACGTTAGGCGCACCTTGTAGCCGATGAGCAACCTGCTTGACTGCGCCAAAATAGTGCCGCTGGAGAAAGGATTGCACCGGCTCACCGTCAACGTGCGTGCGCGGCGCGAACACATTGCCCCCGAAGAAGAGCGTAAACATGGTCGCGGCTGCCAGACGGTTATAGTTCGTCTGCCAATGTACGACAAATGGCTCGGCATCAAAAGGATAGATATTAGCTGCCGCCGTAGACCGAAAGTTGCTCACGTCGAAACCAACTGCTTCAAACGTCCAACCCGGCGCACCGTCCCCGCCAGACAGACGGCTCCACGCATCTTGGTGCATATCTATAAAGAGCAGAATACCGTACTCATGCGCTCTTGCCACCAGTGCCGCGAGGTAGTCGAGGTATGCCTCGTCGTACGTGCCCGGTGCGGCGTGCTCGACTGCCTCCCACGTCACAATCAGGCGCACGAACGTCAGCCCCCACGCACGCAGGCGGGCGAAGTGTTCGTCGGCTTCAGCAAGGGGGAAGGGGCGGTTGACAAAGCTCACCGCCCGATGGTCATATAGTGTCGCTTCGTCATTGATAGGCGGATACGCTGGCACCTTGCTACTGCCGCTGAGATTAACTCCCCGTAGCATGACGGTACGCCCGGTGTCATCCTTAAACCATGCCCCGTCAATATATAGGGCAGGGGTCGCTTCCCCGCTGCTGTTAACCGATGTCACAGTGGTCTGATGTACAGGCATATGGTTAGGCTATCCTCCTTCCACATCGCAGGTCGCCATAGGCACAGGCTGTGCATCCCATGAACAGGGAGCTGTGGTACGGTGGGCAGTGGCACACCTCGACGTAACTCGTTGTAGACCATCGTTCTGTCTATCTACCATCTGCCATTGCTCTATGCACAACGTGTGCCAGCCACCCACCTGCACAGCAAGCATGATACTATGCAAATGGTTGGTGGTACATATCTTGCCGCACTGTGCGGTAAAGTAGCCCACACCCTACCCACAAGCGACCGACCACGCAAACCATCCCCACCATACCGGGCAGCAACAAACAGAAAGGACGATATACGTATGACGGATACGGCAACCCGCACCATAGGTATTGTTGGACTAGGCGCGATTGGCAGCAACTTGGCACGACAGGCACTAGCGAAAGGCATACAGGTGGTAGGCTACGACCCGAAGGGCGCACCCGATGACCTGCCCGCACAGGGGCTATCGGCACCCACCAGCCTCGCAGACTTCTGCGCCGCCCTCCCCACACCGCGCGTGATCATGCTGTACGTGCCGGCTGGCACCGTGATTGATACCATCATCGGCGAATTGCAGCCGCACCTGCTCGCGGGCGACATTGTGGTAGATGGTGGCAATTCATACTGGGGCGACTCGCAGCGACGGGCGGCAGAACTGGCAGTAGCCGGGTTGCATTTCGTGGATGTAGGCACAAGCGGCGGCATCGAGGGCGCACGCACTGGTGCCTGTTTTATGGTGGGCGGCGACCCGGTAGCTGTCGCGCACATCGAGCCAATCTTGCGTGCGCTGGCGGTACCAGATGGCTACGTGTACACGGGCGCGGCGGGCAGTGGGCACTTCGTGAAGCTCGTCCACAATGGCATCGAGTTTGGCATGCTGCAAGCCATCGGTGAGGGGGTGCATCTGTTGCGCGGCTACCAGCACGACCTCGACGTTACCGCTATTCTGCACTGCTGGGCGCACGGCTCGGTCATTCGCTCGTGGCTCATCGAGTTGATGGAGCAGGTCTATCACGAGCAAGGCGGGCTAGAGGCTGTGCCTGCCTACGTTGAGGACACGGGCGAAGTCAATTGGCTGGTCAGCGATGCGCTCCAGATGGGCGTGCCGACCCCAGTCATCACCCAGTCGGTACAACAACTGCTCACCTCACGCGATACACAGCAGCACTGGGCACGCGCCGTGGCGATGATGCGGCACGGCTTCGGTGGGCACCCCTTCGGTCCTAGCGAAGCCATTGCCAGCAAGCGCGGTAAGCAACGCGTGGGCGACATTGTGCGCCAGACACCCCGCGACTAGCCGCCACCCCACGGCGACCCCGCGCACCGGCACAGCAGACATCCACGCCGCGTGCCGTGCCGGTGCCCCCCACGCCGCACGCAACAGGGTGTTGCTACGACATATACTCCACGTTACAGCAGGCGTTATGATGGTGCTGGATGACAGTACTGGATGATGGTGCTGAAACTACGCACGCGAGAAGTCCGTAGCCGTCGCAACAGAAACCCATGTGCGCGAACAGAAAGAGCAAAAGCTGATGCAAACTGTGCAACCGCTCGCTAGCTTGGAACAACAGGTACGTGCCGCCGTGCAACTCAACGACCTCGCAGCAGTCACCGCCCTGCTCACCGCGCAGCACCCGGCAGATGTCGCTGACATTCTCGACCGACTGCCGCACAACGAACGCCTGCTAGTCTTCGACCACCTTACCCCGTCGCAGGCTGCCGATGTCCTGAGCGAGACCGACTACGCCGCTACCCGCGATTTGGTGCGAACCCTCGACCCGGAACGCACCCGTGACCTGCTCCGGCAAATTGCCCTAGATGACGTGGTAGAGATTCTCGCTGAGGACGTACCGGGCGAACGCCAGCGACTGCTTGAGGTGCTCGAGCCACACACCCAACAGGCGATCCGGGCGATGCTCGCATACCCGCCGCGTAGCGCAGGGCGGCTGATGAACGCGGCATTTATTGCGGTAGCAGGCGAACTGACCGCCGCCGCCGTGCTCCAGCAGATCGCACACGTCAGCGACGATGTAGAGACGATCAACGACCTGTACATGTGTGACGAGCAACGACGATTGACAGGTGTGGTGCGGCTCCGTTCGGTGCTGGTAGCCCCGCCTGACGCGACGCTTGCCACTTTACGGAGCGAACGCCTAACGACAGTCACGCCTGAGACAGACCAAGAAGAGGTTGCACGGCTCGTGTCGCAGTACGACCTGCTCAGCATCCCGGTCGTGGATGACGCGCAACGGTTGCTTGGCATCATTACTGTAGACGACGTGGTGGACGTGCTTGTGCAAGAGGGCACCGAAGACGTGCTCCGCCTTGGCGGGGTGCAGAGCGGTGCCACGGATGAAACCTATTTCGGTGTGCCCATCGCCCGCTCGATCCAACGCCGCATCGGGTGGTTGATGCTGCTGTTTCTCACAAGCATCATCACGGTCAATGTGCTCGAAATCTTTGAGGATGTGCTGGCACAGGAAGTAGCCCTGTCGTTTTTCATCCCGCTACTCATCGGCACAGGTGGCAACACTGGCGCACAAAGTGTCTCAACGCTGGTACGCAGCCTTGCGATGGGCGAAGTGCGGCTCCGCGATATGTGGCAGGTGATCGAGCGCGAACTGATTGTCGGGCTACTGCTCGGCATTCTGCTCGGTGTGGCAGGGTTTGGGTTAGCACTGGTACTGGGCAATACCACCGAGGTAGCTCTCGTCATCGGGCTGACGATTGTTGCTATCTGCACATGGTCGAACGTGATGGGTTCGATTGTGCCGATCATCGCGCAACGCTTCGGGCTAGACCCGGCACTGGTGTCGGCACCGCTCATCACCACGCTCGTAGATGCAACGGGGCTGGCAATTTATATGCTGATCGCCCAGTGGATACTCCAGTTGTGATTGTGATAGTGATTGTGATGGATGACAGGCATGGTAGCAGACAGGCAACGCCTGCCACACGCACCCGTGCCGACAACACCGCCGATGCAAGCCAATCGCCGCCTTGTGGTACGTTACGAACGGCAGCAAGCAGGCAAAAGTCTGGTATAGTGAGCGTATGGGTCGCATAGTCTATTTTGTCACCCTCGGACTGGTGGTCGGTGTTGCGCTGTTGCCACGGCTATGGCTGTGGCAGTTGCAGGGCAATGCGTGGATGGTCTACCCCGGCGATCAGGATGAATACTACCGGGGAGCCATCCACATACTATTTGGGGGCTACTATGACACCGGGCAGTGGTTGCGCCCGCCCGCAACGTCGGTCTTCCTCGCAACCGTTTTTAGCTTCGTGGGTGTAGATATTCCTTTCGCCATGCTGGTGCAGGTGGCGGTCAGTAGCCTGACGGTGTTGCTGTTTGCCGAGATGGCGCGGGTGCTCTTCGATAGCCGACGGGCAGGTGTGGCAGCAGGTCTGTCTGGGGCGGTCTTTTTGCCCTATGCCAGCTATGCCTCGCAGTTGCTCTCCGAGACGCTCTTCATCTTTTTCACGGCGGCGGCACTGCTGGCACTGGTTGCAGCACGGCAACGGAGCATGGCGTGGCAGTGGTTGCTGGCGGCGGGCATGCTGTGGGCACTGGCGACCCTCACGCGCCCTATCGGGTTGTTTGCTGTGCCACTGTTGATGCTGTGGGCATTTGTGCCGCGCCGTGTGTCATCTGCCGCGACTGACGATGCAGAGAACACCCCACGGAGTACCACCAATGCCGCTGGTGTCGCCGATGCTACTGGTGTCACCGATGCCGTGCCGCGTCGCTGCTGGTGGCGTGGCTGGCACTGGCGCGGCGCCCTGGCACTGCTGATTGGCTTTGTGGTGGTGGTGGCACCATGGACTGCCCGCAACTATGCGGTGCATCAACGGCTGATTATGGTGGACACCAACGGCGGTACGAGTTTCTGGCTGGGCAACCTGCGCGACCCCGAAGAGCGCGAACTGCAATTTGTCTGGAACGATACGATCCCCAACCTCGCAGACCGCCAGCAGGTGGCGGTGGCACGGGCTATCGAGAATATCGAGGCTGACCCGTTGCGTTTTGCACTGCGAACACGCGACAAAATTGTATCACTATGGCAGTTTGAAATCCGGCTCTTTATTGCCAATGCGACGATTGGCATTATTCCTGAAGAAACCTCGCTCCCGTTGGCGTTCACCGCGGATGTACAGTACATAGTGTTGATGGTGCTGGGGTTGGTAGGTATTATCGCAGCACGGCGGCGCGATCATAATCTGCCGCTTGTGTTGTGGGCGGTCTACGGCACACTCCTGAGTGCGGTATCGTTGGGGCACCCGCGCCTGCGCCTGCCCCTGCTGATCGCGTTCTTTGTGTATGCCGCGCTACCGCTCGCACACCCGCGCACGGTGTGGCAGCGGTTTCGGGGTGACGAAGCTCGCTGGTGGCGGCTGGCAGCCGGGTTGCTGTTGCTGGGGGGTTTGTGGTACGGGCGGGTGTACGCGCCCTTCATCGAGAGCCAGTACTGGTTGGTGCGTGCCCACCTGAGTGAGACGAACGAGCAAGCTGCCGTGTTCATTGAGCAAGCCATCCGCACTACGCCCGACAATTACCTGCCGTATGTCGCACTGGGCGACTTGCGCCAGCGGCAGGAAAACCCGGTGGGTGCGCTTGGTGCCTACCAGCAGGCAACCGCCCTTGCCACACAAAATACGTATGTTCACACGCTCCTGCTTGACCTGTATCGGCGGCTGGAAGACCCGGCGGGCGCGGAACGTGCGATGGTAGCGATTGACGCGGTGGGGTGGGACAACCCGCAGATGTATGCATGGGGGTGGCAGAACATTCCGACGCGTAGCGCGGCGGCATTACCACTAGGGGCACCCGCGCCGGGGCTGATGCGGGGGGTGTATGCGGTTGCCACTGACAATGATGCGCCCCATCGCTGGACTGTGGATCGGGCGGCGTTTCGCTTTGCCGTCGCCGAACCGGAGCGGCTACTGCTGCGCCTGCGTGCGCCGGTCGCGGCATTGCCGGTGACGGTGTGGCTGAATGGCGAACTTGCGGCAACGCTCGTCATCAATGATGCGTGGCAGACATACCGGGTGGCGGTGCCGACATCGGTGCAGACTGCTGCCGTGCAGGTCGTCGAGCTACGGTCGGTACCCACAGTCACGAGTCCGGCGGAACCGTACCCCCGCGCCGTTGCCATTGAGGAAATGCGCTTCGAGTGAACAAAAAACCGCACGACGCATCGCCCGGTAAAGCCATCGTCGTGGGGTGCGCCATTGCACCCCACGTGACGATGTAATGCTTTGATCATACACGAAACCTCGCTATTGGATAGGTGGGGTATATCCTCTGTTGCGTGAGTAAATCCCCGCACATTGCTATGGGGGAATCCCCCCTAAGGAATATATGTGATAATTGGCAGGCATAATTGAGCGAGCGATTCCGTCGCGGCAACGGGTTGCAATTTGCTACACTTCTGGTACAATATTGTGGTGTCAAGAAACGGTCGCGCCCCCATAGTCTAGCGGCCAAGGACGTCACCCTTTCAAGGTGAAGATCGCGGGTTCGAATCCCGCTGGGGGTACCATAGCAACGTT